>URJJ01000016.1 GCA_900548185.1 uncultured Opitutales bacterium | reverse complement strand
TCGTCGGCAGCGTCAGATGTGTATAAGAGACAGGGGAAGTTCACAAACAGGGAGAGGCGCGAGCTCGAGGAGATTCCTGTCAGAATCGCGGAGCTTGAGGAGGAGCAGGCGGCGCTTGCCGCCAAGCTTCAGGACGCGGCGTTCATAATCGCCAATCCCGGGGAAATCCCGGCAATAGAGGCGCGCCTCGCCGAGATTGAAAGGGAGGACGCCGGGCTTTTTGAGAGGTGGGCCGAACTCGACGCCCGCCGGGAGGCGGGGGCCGTCTGAGGGGCCTATCCCGCCAAGGGGCCGGCGGGCTGCGGCGTTTCGCGCCCCCTAGCATTCCTCTATCGTGCGGCAGACAAGCTCTATATTCCTGCCCTCGTCGTAGTCCGGATAGTTTCGTATGTAGTCGAAGTCCGTTATGCCGTCGCGCAGCTTCCGGTACATTTCGTTGAACCTGTCCTGAAGTTCGGCGTGGTCTATCCTGAAGGCGGCGATGTTCTCCGCCTTGAGGCTGTGCGAATACTCGAACACCCCGGGCAGCGAGCGGTACCACGCCGGCCCGAACACGAGCACGCTCTTGCCGCCTGAAATGCTCTCCCAGCCCACGGTGCCCGTTATTGTCGAGACGAACTGCGAATTGCGCATGAGCGTGTAGGTGTTCGTGTCCGGCGGGACTATCCGCACGTTTTTAAGGGCCCGCATCCTGTCGAAGAAGCCGCGCCCGCGCCTGAACTCGTCCTGGTAGGGGTTTTCCTTCACGTACACGAGCCAGTCCGGCGGGAGCATGTCGCTCAGGTGCTCTATGGCGAGCGCCTGGTCGTCGTAGCCCTTCGCAAGCGGCGTGGTCGTCATTTCCGGCTGGAGGTGCATCGCAAAATACACGTATTTTTTTGAAAAGTCCGCCTCCTTGACGGCGGCTTTTTTGAGGCGGCGCCGGTAGGGCACCGAATAGCGCCACTTGTAGATGTCTATCAGCACCATGTAGAGCCTGCTCATCTTGCCGAGGTGGGCCAGCACGCCCGAATGGCGCTTTTTCATGTAGAAAAGCTCCTTTTCAAAGGCGTTTTTTATCTCGAAAGTCTCGTCGTTGAGGGCCGGCATTCCGGAGAAGTCCCCGAGGCTTTCGATGGAGTCGAGCATTATGAACTTGTTGGGGAAAATCGTCTGGTAGAACATCCTGACCTTGAAGCCCATCGCCCTGGCCGTCAGGTATAGCACGTAGTCCGCCCCCAGGTGCGGGACGTTTGAAAACAGCACGACGTCGGGCTTCCTCTCCTTTAAGAGCCTGTAAAACAACTGGAAGTAGATGTTGAAAAAGTCGATGAAGTCGTAGTATTTCTCGGGCCACAGGAACACCTGCTTCTGGCGGTTGTGGCAGTAAAAGTATGTGAGAAACCCGCGGCTCACCTCGTCGTACACGGACTTGTCGTAGGGGATGTGCGTCCAGGGGGAGAGGCGGCAGTGGTTTATGTTGCCGATTTCCGACGCGTCCTTCGAGCTGCGGGCGGAATGGAACACGACCTCGCAGCGCCCCCTCTTTTTGAGGCCCTCCACTATTCCCAGCTCCGCGCGCGAGGTGAACCCCCACAAGAATACTTTTTTCATGGGCGGATTATGTACTTGAAAAAGCCGCCCCCCACAAGCAAACTTTGGGGGATTTTTAAGTTATGGAAAATGCGAAATCTATATTGGTCACCGGCGGCACGGGCAGCTTCGGCAAGAAATTTATAAAGACAATCTTGAGGGACTACCCCGGCGTCGGGAAAATCGTGGTGTTTTCCAGGGACGAATTCAAGCAGTTCGAGATGCAGAACATGCCCGAGTTTCGGGGCCACGAAAAGAAGCTGCGCTTCTTCCTCGGCGACGTGCGCGACAGGGACAGGCTATTCAGGGCCTTCGAGGGGATAGACGTTGTAATCCACGCCGCGGCCCTCAAGCAGGTTCCCGCTTGCGAATACAACCCTTTCGAGGCCATCAAGACCAACGTCATAGGCGCCCAGAACATAATAGACGCGGCAATCGACCGCGGTGTGCGCCGGGTCGTCGCCCTTTCCACCGACAAGGCCTGCGCCCCGATAAACCTGTACGGGGCAACAAAGCTCTGCTCCGACAAGCTCTTCATTGCGGGCAACTCGTACTGCGGCTCCAAGGACACCCGCTTTTCCGTCGTGCGCTACGGCAACGTGGCGGGCTCTAGGGGCTCCGTCATACCGTTTTTCAAAAAGCTCATAGCGGAGGGAGCCTCCGAGCTTCCGGTGACCGACACGCGCATGACGCGCTTCTGGCTCAGGCTTGAGCAGGCTGTCGAAATGGTCCTTGAAGCGGCCAGGCACATGCAGGGCGGCGAGCTTTACGTAAAGAAGATACCGTCCATGAAAATAACGGACCTCGCCCGCGCCATGGCTCCGGAGCTTCCCATAAGGGAAGTCGGCATCCGCCCGGGGGAGAAGATACATGAGCAGATGATAACGGCGGCCGACGCCCCCAACACGATAGAGTTCAAGGATTTCTACATAATCCTCCCCCAGATAGCCCTCCACGGCTACGACTATCCCGGCTCGCGCCCCGTACCGCAGGACTTCGAGTACCATTCCGGCAACAACGACCGCTGGCTGAGCGTTGACGACATGCGCGAACTGATAGACGGAATCGGGAAATGAAAACCTACGGATACGGCAGGCAGACCCTCGGCCTCTCCGACATCCTTGCGGTCCTCGGGGTTCTGCGCTCGGACTTTCTGACGTGCGGCCCGAAAGTGCGGGAGTTTGAGGACGCCATATGCGCCTACACGGGCGCGAAATACTGCGTGGCCGTCTCCAGCGCGACGGCGGGGCTGCACATCGCTGCGGCGGCGTGCGGCATAGGCCCGGGCGACGAGGCCGTCACAAGCCCCATAACGTTCCTCGCTTCCGCAAACTGCGTGCGCTACACCGGCGCCTCCGTCCGCTTTGCCGACGTGGAGCCGGACACCGCCAACATTTCGGCCGCCGAAATCGAAAGGGGGCTGACCGAACGGACGCGCCTTCTCATCCCCGTCCATTTTGCGGGCCAGTCTTGCGACATGGAGGCGATTTCGAGGCTCGCCCGGGCGCGCGGGCTCCGCGTCATAGAGGACGCCGCCCACGCCATCGGCTCGGACTACCGGGGCTCGAAAGTCGGCTCCTGCGAGTATTCCGACATGGCCGTATTTTCCTTCCACCCCGTGAAGAACATAACCACGGGCGAGGGCGGGGCGGTCACCACCAACGACCCCGAGCTCTATGAAAGGCTGAAGCTCCTGCGCTCGCACGGCATGGAGCACACCAAAAACTGGGAGTACGAAATGCGCCGCATGGGCTTCAACTACCGCCTTACCGACATACAGGCGGCCCTCGGCGTCTCCCAGCTCGGAAAGCTCGAAAAATTCAAGGCCAGGCGCCGCGAAATCGTGGAATTCTACAACTCCTCCCTCGGCCTTCCCCACCTTGCCGAGAGGGAGTGGTCCGACGCCTGCTTCCACCTCTATCCGGTTCTGGTTGACGACCGCGAGGGCTTCTACCTGCGCGCCCGAAAGCGGGGCCTCAACCTCCAGGTTCACTATATCCCCGTGCACACCCAGCCGTATTACAGGGAGCTGGGCTTCCGTGTCGGCGACTTTCCGAACGCGGAGGCGTACTATTCCAGGTGCGTGTCGCTCCCGCTCTACCCGTCGCTTAAAGATTTCGACCTTCGCGAGATTGTCCGCCGCGTGAAAGACTCTCTATGAAAATAGGCTTGGGTTCCGTCCAGTTCGGCTGCGACTACGGCATATCGAACGCTTCGGGGCGGACCCCGGCGGACGAGGTCGCGCGGATACTCTCCGCGGCGCGCGCCGCCGGAATCGACACCATAGACACCGCGCCTCTGTACGGCGGAAGCGAATCGGCCCTGGGGCTTGCGGGAATTTCCGGATTCAGGATTGTCACAAAGACCGTCAAGCGCGACTCCGGACTTTCCGACGCCGAAAACGAGGCCCGCCTGCGCGCGGCATTTGCCGCATCGCTTGAAAAGATGGGGATAGCGTCGTGCCACGCCCTCATGTTCCACGAGGCGCGCGACCTCCTCTCCCCGTGCGGGCCGAGGCTGTGGGGCGCGGCAATGGAGCTTGCGGGGAGCGGGCTTGCGGAAAGGGTGGGCGTATCGGTGTACGACCCCGCCTCGCTCGAGCTTGTGCTGGAAAAGTTTGAAGTCGGCATAGTCCAGGTTCCAGTCAACATTCTGGACCAGCGGTTTTTGCCGATGCTCCCGGAGCTGAAGGCGCGCGGCGTTGAGGTGCATTCGCGCTCTGCGTTTTTGCAGGGGCTCCTGCTTATGGGCGAGCCGCCCGCATACTTTGACAGGGTGCGCAAAATCCTGGATTCGATACCGGAGCCCCGCTTGGCGTCGGCGCTGTCGTTTCTTAAGGGGTGCGAGGGCATCGACCGCATAGTGGTGGGCGTGTGCTCGGAAAGGGAGCTTTCTGAGATTGTTTCGATGTACGGGGCTGTGGCGCCGCAGGCGGACTGGCCGGCGTTCAGGGTTGACGACGAGTCCGTGATAAACCCGTCCGCATGGGATTTTAAAAGATGAAAAGAGGCTATAAAAAATCCGAGGAGATGCTCGCCAGGGCCCTCAAAACCATACCGCTTGGGACGCAGACGTTTTCAAAGAGCCGGACGCAGTACCCGCTGGGCGTCTCCCCGTTTTACGCGGCGAAGGCCAGGGGCTCGAAGATATGGGACGTCGACGGGAACCGCTATATTGACTTCGTGTGCGCGCTTGGCTCCGTGTCGCTGGGCTACAACGACCCCGATGTCGTCTCCGCCGTAAAAAAGCAGCTCTCCCTAGGCACTATTTTCACCCTCCCGTGCCCGCTTGAAGTTTATGTCGCCGAAGCGATGAGGGACATGATTCCGTGCGCCGACATGGTGCGCTTCGGCAAAAACGGCTCCGACGCCACCGCGGGGGCCGTGCGCGTCGCAAGGGCCTACACGGGGCGCGACTATGTGGCGGTGTGCGGATACCACGGCTGGCAGGACTGGTACATCGGCTCCACCCCGCGCAATCTGGGCGTCCCCGAATCGACCCGCAAAATGACCCTGAAGTTCGCGTATAACGACCCCGAAAGCCTGGCTTCGCTCTTCAAGAGGCACTCCGGAAAAATCGCCTGCGTGGTGATGGAGGCCATGAACTTTGAGTGGCCTGCGCCGGGGTTTCTCAGGGAGGTAAAGAGGCTCTGCCGCGAAAACGGCGCGCTATTTGTCATGGACGAGATGGTCACGGGGTTCCGCTATTCAAACGGCGGCGCGCAGGAGTTTTTCAAAGTCAAGCCCGACCTTGCCACGTTCGGAAAGGGAATGGCAAACGGATACCCGATTTCCGCCGTCGTGGGGCGCAGGGACGTGATGAAGCTCATGGAGGAGTGCTTCTTTTCGTTTACGTTCGGCGGCGAGGCGCTGTCGCTTGCGGCGTCCCTTGCCACGATGGCCAAGTACCGCGAACGCCCCGTTGTGGAGACTATGAAGAAAAACGGCGCGCGCATACTCGGGCACGTGAAGGCGCTCATCGAGGAGCACGACATGGGGGACGTGCTTGAGATAAGCGGGCACCCCGCGTGGACGATTCTCTCGATAAAGGACACCCCGAAGTACGGTTCGTGGACGATAAAGACCCTGTACCTCCAGGAGATGATGAAGCGCGGCATAATCACCCTCGGCGCCCACGAGACCACCTACGCGCACTCCGACCGCGACATAGACGCGCTTTTGGACGCCTATTCGGAGGTCGTCCCGATTATAAAAAAGGGCGTGCGCGAAAACAGGCTGGCCGGCATGCTCGGATGCAGGCCGCTGAAACCCCTTTTCAAGGTGAGATGACAATGCCATATTGATGCAAAACGGAGGCCGGAATGATGCGAAAGACTGACATAGCAATAATCACGGCGCGCGGCGGCAGCAAGCGCATACCGCGCAAAAACGTGAAGCCTTTCATGGGAAAACCCATGATTTCATACGCCATCGACGCCTGCCTTAATTCCGGCGTGTTTGAAAGGGTGATGGTTTCAACCGACGACGCCGAGATTGCGGAGACGGCCAGGGCGTTTGGCGCAGAGGTTCCCTTCATGCGCTCCGAAGAGACCTCGAACGACTTCGCCACGACGGCCGACGTGATTTCCGAGGTGCTCGAAGCCTACGCCGCCCGGGGCGAGGCGTTTTCCTCAATATGCTGCGTGTACCCATGCGTTCCCCTGCTGCGCCCAGAGACCCTCAGGGCGGCTGCGGCGGAGTTTGCGGGCTGCGGGGCGCTGTCTCCGGTCTGCCGCTTCCACATGCCCGTAGAGCATGCGCTGCGCATAAGGGGGGGCTTCATCGAGCCGGTAAACCGGGCCATGATGAATACGCGCACGCAGGACCTCGAACCCTGCTATTACGACGTGGGCATGTTCTACTTCATAGAAACGGGCGTCTTTAAGGCGCACAAAACGATGTTTCCGCCTCAGTCGAAGGCGTTTGTCATAGCGGACGAGGAGTGCCAGGATATCGACACGCACGACGACTGGAGGCTTGCGGAGCTCAAATATTCCCTGATATTCGGAAATGAGAAGGATAGGCCTTAAGCTTTGGAGCGTCAATACCGGCGCCTATTTCGACGAGGCCGTCCGCCTCTATCGGAAGGGAGTTTTCGACTATCTGGAGCTTTACGCGGTTCCGGGAAGCGCGGAAACCGCCTCCAAGTGGAAGACGGCCGGGATGCCGTTTGTAATCCACGCCCCGCACTCCGCCAACGGCTTCAACCTTGCCGAGCGCGGCATGGCGGCCTCCAACCTGGAGCTGTACCGCCAGACGCGCGAGCTGGCGGACGCGCTTTCAGCGGAAAGCATAATATTCCACGGCGGCATGGGCGGCTCCGCCGAGGAGGCTGCCAGACAGCTTAAAAGCTTCGGCGAGCCCCGCGCCCTCGTCGAAAACAAGCCGATGCGCCCGATACCCGGGAGGGCGGCTGCCGAAATCTGCCGCGGCTTCAGCCCGGAGGAGGTCGGCTTCATAATGGAAGAGGCCGGCTGCGGCTTCTGCCTTGACTTCGGCCACGCCCTTTGCGCGGCAAACTCGCAGGGGATTGACCCGTACGCATACGCGGCCGAATTTGCGCGCCTGTCCCCGTCGATGTTCCACCTGTCCGATGTGGAAAAAATCGGGGGGACCGTAGATACGCACGTGAATCTGGGGCGCGGCGAGCTCGACATCGCCCGCATGCTGGAGCTGGTCCCCGACGGCTCCAGGGTCTCGATAGAAACCGAAAAGCCGTCGCCCTGCGACCTCAATGCGTTTGAAAGGGACGTGGAATGGCTACGCTCCTGCGAATGAGGCCGGCCGGGCCCCGCGATGCGAAGGCCGTTTTCGAGCTTTCCAACGATCCGGAGGTGCGCCGCAATTCAATAAATTCAAAGCCCATATGCTGGGAGGGCCACCTCGCGTGGTTCGGGGCCCGTATAGCGGACGCGTCGTGCCTGTTCTTTGTCTTTGAGGACGCCTCCGGACGCTTTGCGGCCCAGGCGCGCGTCGAGGACAGGGGAGGCCCCCATCCCGAGATAAGCCTCAGCATCCGCCGGGAATTCCGGGGCATGGGCCTGGCTTCCGAAATCATAAGGATGGCCACGGCGGCATGCCCTGCCAAAATTGTGAGGGCCGTCGTAAAGAAGTCAAACAAGCCTTCCGCGCGCGCGTTCGAGCGCGCCGGATACCGCCCGGCCGGGACTGCGGCCTTCGGCGGCGAAACCTGCCTTTTGTTCGAGCATGAAAAATGAAAAGTGCCAGATAATAGCCGAAATGTCGGCAAACCATTGCGGCGACCTTGAAGTGGCAAAGCGCGTCATCGCCGCCGCAAAGGACTGCGGCGCCGACGCCGTGAAAGTCCAGACCTACACCGCCGACACCCTCACAATCGACTGCCGCAGCGAATGCTTCAAGGTCTCCGGCGGCACGCTCTGGGACGGCTCCTACCTGTACGACCTCTATTCCGGGGCGGGCATGCCGTGGGAGTGGCAGAAGCCCCTGAAGGACTTTGCCGACTCGCTTTCCATCGAGTTCTTTTCCACCCCCTTTGACGCCTCGTCCGCCGACTTTCTCGAATCAATCGGCGTTCCGCGCTTCAAGATAGCGAGCTTTGAGGCGGTTGACTACCCCCTCCTGCGCCACGTCGCAAGGAAGGGGCGGCCAATGATAGTTTCAACCGGCATATCGAGCCTCGGCGAAATCTGCGAGGCGGTGGACATCTGCCTGTCCGAGGGCTGCCCCGACCTGACTTTGATGAAGTGCACCTCGGCGTATCCGGCCAAGCTGGAGGACATGAACCTTGCGACCGTTTCGGACATGCTTTCGCGCTTCGGCCCGCTGGGCGTGAAAGTCGGCCTTTCCGACCATTCCATGGGGCCGGAGCCAGCCGTGGCGGCGGTGGCGCTCGGATGCTCGGCCATTGAAAAGCACTTCACCCTCGACCGCTCGATGCCGTCCGCAGACTCCGCATTTTCGCTGAATCCCGCAGAGTTCGCCGCCCTGGTGCGCTCCGTCAGGGACGCCGAGAAGGCTATGGGGGCCCCGGGGTATGCCGTAAACGAGGGGAACCGCCGCTTCGCCCGCTCGCTGTTCGTCGTCTGCGACATGAAGGCAGGAGACAGGTTCACCCCGGAAAACGTCCGCTCAATCCGCCCGTCGGACGGCCTCCACACGCGCCATTACGAGACCGTGCTTTGCGGCTTTGCCGCGTGCGACATCGCGGCCGGGACGCCCCTTTCGGCCGGGCTTGTGGGCGGCGTTAAGCTCTGACTCCCGCCACCCTCGGGGGCCGCCCGCGCTCCGCAGGGCTTCATGTTTCCCCGGGCGCGGAGGATGCGGGCCTGCCCGGAGTGAAACCCGTCAGGCGCGCCCGGCCAATGCGGGGAATCTCTCCGAAGCCTCCGCCTTCCCCGCCGGATTCAGCCCCCTTGCCACCCTGCACGGATTGCCGTATGCGACGCATCTTGGCGGAATGCTTTTTGTAACGACGCTCCCTGCCCCTATCGTGCAGCCCTCCCCGATTTCAACCCCCGCAAGAACTGTCACGCCCGCGCCGAGCCAGCAGTTTGCGCCGATTTTTACGGGGCGGGCGAAATTTATGCCCATGTTCCTCCTTTCAGGGTCCACGGGGTGCATGGCCGTATAGATGCCGACGTTCGGGCCTATGTAGCAGTTGTCGCCTATCTCTATTGCAGCGCCCGACAGGGCGCTGAAGTTGAAATTTACGAAAACCCCTTTTCCGAACCTGATGTTTTCCCCGTATTCGCATTGGAAGGGCGGGATGATGGTCAGGTTTTCGGCGGGCCTCCCGAAAATTTCCCTCATGTTTTCGGGGGACGGGTCTGCGTTGTACTTTGCGATTGCGGCCCTTGTGCGCCTGCGCATTTCATAGAGCTCGGCGTCCCGGCTGTCGTATTCTTCGCCGCAGAGCATCTTCTCGCGCTCGCTTTTTGCCTTTGAAAGGTCTGTGTTTGCCATTGTCTGCCTATTTCAGGTTTTCGCGGAAGAAGGCCTCCAGCTTGTCAAACGGAATTGCGTCTGTGTCGTACAGGTCGACGTGGCTTGCGCCGGGAATTATCATAAGCTCCTTGTTGGCGCCTTTTAGCTTTTTGAAGGCGTCCTCGCTGAAATAGCGCGAATGCGCCTTTTCCCCGTGCACGAGCAGCACCGCGCTCTGGATTTCGCCGCTGTATGCGAGGATGGGCGCGTTTATGAATGAAAGGGCGGAGGTGGCGTTCCAGCCGCCGTTTGAGTTGAGCGAGCGCTTGTGGTAGCCGCGCTCTGTCTTGTAATAGGCGTGGTAGTCCTTCAGAAATTGCGGCGCATCCTCCGGAAGGGGGTCGGGAACGCCCCCGGCGAGCTTGTACGAGCCGCTTTTGAAGTCGGCGGTGCGCTGCAAATTGAGCTTCTCTTTAAGCTTTAGGCGCCCGTCAGCGTCCATAGAGTCAAAGTAGCCGTTCGCACTTACGCGGCTCATGTCGTACATCGTTGAGGCGACGGCCGCTTTTATGCGGGTGTCGATTGCCGCGGCGTTTATCGCAAGCCCGCCCCACCCGCATATCCCGATGACGCCTATGCGGTCGGGGTCGGCGTCTTCAAGGCTTGAAAGGAAGTCGACTGCGGCGCAGAAATCCTCCGTATTGATGTCGGGGGAGGCCACGCTGCGCGGAAGCCCGCCGCTTTCGCCCGTGTACGACGGGTCGAAAGCAACCGTGAGAAAGCCCCGCTCGGCCATTTTCTGCGCGTAGAGGCCCGATGACTGCTCCTTGACGGCTCCGAACGGGCCGGACACCGCTATGGCCGGAAGCTTTCCGCTCGCGCCCTTGGGCGTGTAAATGTCGGCTGCGAGCGTAATGCCGTATCGGTTTTTGAACGTAGCTTTTCTGTGGCTTACGTCGGGGCTTTTCGGAAACACCTTGTCCCATTCGCCTGTCAATTCCAATTTTTCCATGTTTTCTGCCTTTCCTTCGCCTGCGTTTAATTCTTCCGCCGCCTGCATGTGCGCCGTCCCGAGGGCCAGGATGGCTGCGGCCGCTGCCGTTTTTATATTTATATCCATACGGGTTTATATTTTGAAATTTATATCTTTTCGGTTGCGCCCCGGGCTTGGCGCGTCATGCGCCCCTTCCCATTTCGAGGGCCGATTCCATCGCGCCTCGGAGCTTTGAAATGTCGCCGACATCCGTGGCTCCGGTCCCGCGGACGACGCCTTTCAGCTCTGCCTTCTCAAAGCACGATAGCCATCCGCGCAGGCCCTCCACCGTTCCGTCGATTGCGCTCTCCTGCCCGTCTGCGGCGGCGGCCAGCAGATAGACGTCCCTGAATGCGTAATCGGAGTCAAAGAGGGGGTTCGTCCGGTCCAGCAGGGTTTTCATCTGGCCGCTCATTCCGTAAAAGTAAACTGGGGTTGCAAACGCCACGGCGTCCGCGCCGCCTATTTTCCGGACAATTTCTTCGGCGTCGTCGCGGATTGCGCACCGCTTTGTCTTCTGGCATGCCAGGCATCCCCGGCAGAAGGCGATGCTCTTGTTGCGGAGCGTGATTTCTTCAACTTCCGCGCCGCTTTCGGAGGCCCCCCTCGCGAATTCGCCTGCGAGGGTCTCGGAGTTTCCGCCTTTGCGGGGGCTCGTGGATATTACGAGTATTTTTTTCTTCATTGTTTCCGGTTTCCTTTCCCGCCCCATTATCGCACATTCAAAAGAAATAGCAAATACTTATATCGAATGCTTTGATATGCTTGACAGGCATTGTCTCCCTGGCAGAATCCGCGCAAAAGGAGGACGCTTTATGGAGTTGAGGGTTTTGAAGTATTTTCTTGCGGCGGCCCGGGAGGGCGGCATTACGAAGGCGGCAAACGTCCTGCACGTCACCCAGCCGACTCTTTCCAGGCAGCTCATAGACCTGGAGAGCGAACTCGGGTGCAGGCTTTTTGAGCGCGGGGGCCGAAGCCTGGCCCTCACTGACGACGGCATCCTTCTTAAAAAGCGCGCGGAGGAAATTCTCGACATGGTCGAGCGCGCGGAGGCCGAACTCTCGGCGGGGAAGGGCGCCGGGATGTGCGGGGACGTGTACATAGGCGGCGGCGAAACCTGCGGCATGGCCCGCATCGCGTCCGTCGTGCGGGGCCTGCGGGAGTCCGCCCCGCGCATCCGCTACCACCTTTTCAGCGGGAACGCCGACGACGTGACTGAAAAGCTGGACAAGGGCCTTCTGGACTTCGGCCTTTTAATCCAGCCGGCGGACCTTTCAAAATATGACTGCGTGAGCCTTCCCGACACTGACACATGGGGCGTTTTGATGCGCAAGGACAGCCCCCTTGCGGCGAGGAAAAAAATCCGCAGGGGGGATTTGCTGGGCGTTCCGCTTCTCGTCTCCCGCCAGATGTCGCACCGCGCCCCGTCCGGAAGCGGGCTTTTGAAATGGTTCGGGGAGGATTTGGAAAAGCTCGAAATAGCCGCGACCTACAACCTCATATACAATGCCGGGATAATGGTAAAGGAGGGGGTCGGCTGCGCCCTCGCCCTGGACAAGCTTGCGGACACGGGGCCGGACAGCCCACTTTGCTTCCGGCCGCTCTTTCCGAAGGTGGAGGCCGGGTTGAGCGTGGTGTGGAAAAAGGACCGGCAGTTTTCGGCGGCGTCAAAGGTTTTTCTGGACGAGCTAAAGTCCCGTTTTGCCCGGTGAGTCCGCCCCGGCTGCGGCGGGAGGTTCGCCCGCCGTCCGGGCATGGGCGCTCCGGCAGAGAGGGCGGAGCTTCGCCCAAAAAATCGCTCGCACTTTCCCCGTAATGGTCGCGCGGGGGCCGCACAGGGGCATGCGGGCATTGCGGCGGGGGATTTTTCCCGGTATGAAGCCCCGGACGGCCTGGGCGACCGCGCCAACCTCAGTGGGGAGTTTCCGGGATAACGTACGTCAGAATCCAGCCCGGCGGGAAATGTGCGCCGCGCCCGCCCGCCGCCTGGCGGGGACAAGGCGCATGCGTGCCCGATAGCGCGTCCGTCCCCGGCGCCGGATGCAAAAAATCCGCCGCATCGAGGCGGCGGATTGCGTCCGCGGGGGAAGGCTACGGGACGCTTCAGGCGCGGGATTTTTCAAGCTTTTCCAAAATGGCCCTTGCGAGCGCGCCGAATGCCTCCTCGCTCCGGGGGGAGGGTTCGGCGGTCTGAAGCGAAGTATCGACTGCAATGCGGGCTATGACTTCGGTTGAGAGTTCCTCCGCGCAGAGTTCTGCGCCGCCTTCGCCGAAAAGCCTCATCTTTGAGCCGTCGGGAAGTTCGAGGTGGGCCATGTTTTCTACTACGCCGAGGATTGGCACTCCGGTCTTTTGAAATATTTTCGCGCCGCGCGTCGCAGTCTTTTCCGCGAGGGCGTTTGCGGTTGTGACAATTAGCGCGCCGTCGAGCGGGATTATCTGGGTTGCGCTTATAACGGCGTCCCCGGTTCCGGGCGGAAGGTCAAGTATCATGATTTCAAGCTCCCCCCAGTCCACGTCGCCTGCGAACTGCTTTATTGCGCTTGTTATCATCGGGCCGCGCCAGATGAGCGGCTGGGAGTCCTCGACGAGCATGCCCATGGATATGGTTTTTACGCCGCCTGCCTCGGGGGGGAATATCTTTTCGCCGTCCGTCATCGGGGCGGGGATTTTGCCGAAGAGTATCGTTGCGCTCGGGCCGTGTATGTCGCAGTCCATCAGGCCGACTTTGGCCCGGCCTTCCGTGGAGAAGATTTTTGCGAACGCGCGGGCGAGGTTCGCCGCCACGGTGCTCTTGCCCACGCCGCCCTTGCCGGAGGCCACGGCGATTTTGAACTTGGCCCCCTTCAGCGTTTCTGCGGACGGGGTCACTGCGGCCTTCTGCGCCGGGTCCGATTCGAGCATTGCGATTTCCGCATGGGCCCCGGGGAACGCCGACTCAATGGCGGATTTTGCCGCAGCCGAAATCGCCGGGTCGTTTTCCTTTTTCACGCCGGTATATATGCCGACTGCGACCGTCTGCCCGTCTATGCGCACTTCCTTTACCATGCCGAAGGACACTATGTCCTTTTCGTACGGCGGGTATTTTATTTTCGATAGAACTTTTAAAACGCTTTCCTTGTCCATGATTTTCCGCCGAATATCGCACCATCGCCCGCAAAAGCCAATGATAAATTTTGGCCTTGCGCTCTCTCGCGCGCCCGCTTGCCCAAAGAGGAGGCGTTTTTAATTCCGCAGACCCCGTGCCGCGCCTTGGGGCCATCGCCCGCATACATCCCTGTCTGCGCAAAAAGTTTCCAAACTCAAATCCGGGCAAAACTCCGCCGCAAAGCCTTTAAATTCCCGGCATTTTCCGCTTTCAATCAAACCTTTCAAACATCGCCGGAGGGGGCGGATTCTGCGCCGGATTCTGCGGCATTTTGGCGCGCGGTAAACGGTTGACTTCACGGCTGCCTCTCCTCAAAATACTCTTATGGAAATTTTGATTTGGCGTTCATCTTCCCGCTTTACCCGGGATGTGGCATTGTGCGGGGATTTCGCGGGAGTGAGCGCACTGCCTGCCAATAACTGCGGGAGGTGAAACATGGAAAGCGGGCATGCATGCGTATCCGGAAAAGCTTCTGCCGAGATGCGGGCGGGGGCGGCCAAGGTGATTTGGGCTGCGGCGGTTTTTGCTCCCGCTGCGTCATTCCTCTCTGCGGTTTACTTTTCAGGCGACGGTTCCGCACTGAACCGGGCGTTATTTTACGCGTTCATTGCGATTTTCTGGTCTGCCGTATCGGCCGCCGCAGCTTTTGAAACCGCCCTGCCTCGGGGCGCGAAGGCCGCGTGGTTTGCTGCGAACCTGCTTTTGCCGTTTGCGGCCCCGGCCGTTTTTGCGTGGCGGTTTGCGAGGGGGAGGGGCGCATCCTTTAAAGGCTTTCCCTGCGATGGGAGCCTGTTTCGTCCGCTGGTGTTTGCGGCCGCCTTCTTGCCTGCGGCATATTTGGGATTTGCATGCTTTATGGAAGCGTGGCACGCAGAATCTAAGTTTATCGGGTTTGTCCCGTTTGTTGAGTGTATGTTCATTGCGGATTTGGTATGCTCGTTCGTGCTCTTATCGGATTGGAGCTTTCTCAGGCTGGGGCGCATTTCAGCACTGGCGCTCGGCCTTGCAATCCTTCCGGTTGTGCATATTTTTGTATTTTCTTTCGCCGCTTTCCTGCTCGGGGGCTTCTGCGGGGAAAAGGTCTGGCGTTTAATTTACCTCATTTACATGGTGGCATTTCCGCTTTATTGGTTTTTGTTCTGCCGCACCCGGGGCGTTTACAGGCGTTTCCATTCGGAAGCCCAGACCCATGCCGTTTCTCCCGCCGTGTGCCTTCTTATTGTCTGTTCCCCGTTTATCCTCTTTTTCGGCATTGCAGTTTGCTGATGCTTCCATCCTGACGTTTGTCTGATGGGCCGCCAGCCGCCGTAGTTTTTTTGCCCGGCCTTGGTGGCGCGGAAGGCGGGAGATGCCGTGGCGCGGGATGTTTTATTTCTTGAACTTCCGCACGCGGGGGATGTAGAAACACGGAATTTCCATATGGAATTTTCCTCAATCGCAAATTTTGCGCTCGCCGCGACGGCCCTTGCGCTCATGCCGGGGCCGGACAACATCTTCGTCCTCACCGAGAGCGCGACCCGGGGGCGGCTGCGCGGGTTTGTGGTGTCGCTCGGATTCGCCTCAGGGGTGATAGTCCACACCGCCCTGTGCGCGACGGGCCTTTCCATTGTGGTGGCGAATTCCCCGTCGCTTTTTGGGTGCGTTAAAATTGCGGGGGCGGCCTATCTGGGGTGGCTGTGCCTCCGCGCCCTCATGGAGCGCCCGTCTCCGCCCCCCGGCCTTTCCGCTCCGGGAGCCCCCGCGCGGGTCTGCCCGCTGCCCGCCCTTTACGCCCAGGGGTTTTTGATGAACGTGCTAAACCCCAAGGTCGCGATTTCCTTTATCGCGTTTCTGCCGCAGTTTGTCAGCCCGGGAGGAATCTCCGAATCCGCGCAGATGTTCGTGTTCGGCGGGATTTTCATGGCAGTGACCGTAATCGTATTCGGGATGGTTGCGCTTGCCGGAGGGGCGCTGCGCCCCGCCATGGCCCGGGCGGGCTTCTGGAGAGTTGAGAGGTGGGTCAGGGCGGCCGTGTTCGGGGGGATAGCCCTCTTCATCGTTTTTTAACGCCCCCTGTTCCCGCTTTGAATTTGACAAAGAAAAGTGCGGCGTTCATTTTGCTGAAATCATGTTTATATCGGTAGTAGTCCCCGTTTATAACGAGGAGGCCAACCTCCCCGACCTGTTCAGGCGTCTCAAGGCTTCCATGGAGGCCATCGGAAGGCCCTGGGAGGTGATTTTCACAAACGACGGCAGCTCCGATTCCTCCGGAAGCATTCTCGAATCGTTTTACAGGGAGCACGGCGACATTGTGCGCGTAATCGATTTCAACGGCAATTTCGGCCAGCACATGGCGATAATCGCGGCCATGCAGCGCGCGAAGGGCGACGTGGTGGTGACTATCGACGCCGACCTCCAGAATCCCCCCGAGGAGATTGCAAAGCTCATCGCAAAAATCGACGCCGGAAGCGACGCAGTCGGCGGCTACCGCAAGGAGCGCGAGGACACGTTCTGCCGCCGGTGGGCGTCTAAGATAGTCAATTTCGCCCGCGAGAAGATGACCGACATAAGGATGCTCGACCAGGGGTGCATGCTGCGCGCCTACACCCGGCCCGTCGTGGACGCGATAATCGGAAGCGACGAGCGCTCCACTTTCATTCCGGCGCTCGCATACCGCTTCGCCTCCAACCCGACGGACGTTGAAGTCGAGCATTGCGCCCGCCAGGCGGGGGAGTCGAAGTACAGCTACTACAAGCTCATACGCCTCAACTTCGACCTCGTGACGGGATTTACGCTGATGCCGCTTCAGATGTTTACAATCTTCGGCTTCTTCTCGGCGTTTGCGAGTTTCTTCCTTGTCATATACCTGCTTTTCAAGCGCTTTGTGCTGAACGAGGGCACTTTCTTCTACGCCCCGTTTGCTGTTACTTTCTTTCTTATAAGCATACTCATGATAGGGGTGGGGCTAATCGGCGAATACGTCGGGCGCATATACCAGATAGTGCAGGCCCGCCCGAAATATGTCGTGAAAAAGTCCTTCGGCTTCGGGGAGGAATGATAACTCCATGAAATCCGGGCCAAGGATTCTGTTTTTCGGCTTCAGCGACGTGGGGTACCGCTCGCTGGAGCTTCTGCTGGGGCGCGGGTGCAATGTTGTCGGGGTTTTCACCCACGACACCGACCCGCACGAGAGCAAGTGGTTTGAAGCCCCGGAGACCCTTGCGGCCGGTGCGGGCATTCCCGTATTTAAGCCGAAGTCCCTCAGGAGTCCGGAGTGGGCCGAAACCGTGCGCGACCTGTCCCCCGACCTCATACTGTCGCTCTATTACCGCAGCTTCATCCCGCCCTCGATTTTCTCCCAGGCCCGGCTTGGAGCCTACAACATGCACGGTTCGTACCTCCCGCGCTACCGCGGCCGCGCCCCGCTAAACTGGTCTATAATAAACGGGGAAAGCTACTGCGGGGCGACCCTGCACGTGATGGAGGAGGGGTTCGACACCGGCGACATTGTCGACAGGGAAAAGGTTGAGATTGGCCCCGACGAATATGTAGGCGATATAGCCCCGCGCGTCACGAAGGCGGCTGTCGCCGTCCTTTCGCGCTCGCTGGACTCCCTTTTGGCCGGGAATCCCGCGCTTGAGCGGCAGGACGAATCTCTCGCGACTTATTTTGGAAAGCGCACTCCGGAGGACGGGCGCCTCGACTTTTCCAAAACCGCCCGCGAGGCGTACAACTTGGTGCGCGGCGTAAGCAGGCCGTTTCCGGGCGCCTTTTTCGACTCCGGAAACCGCCGCTTCACCGTTTGGCGTGCAGAGGTGGGAGGGCCGTCTGAAGGCGCCGCTCCGGGGAGCGTCGTTTCGGAAAATCCCCTGAAGATAGCGTGCTCGGACAGGTTTTTGGTCTCGTCTGACTTCGACGTGTCGGAAATTTGATTTCGCATGCGGCGCGGACTGGACGGGGTGAATGCCACTGCGCCGGAACCCGCTTTCAACGCTAAGCCGCTTTCCGAATGCCCCGCCGTAAGTTTTTTGGGGGAACTGTTTTTGCCCGTTTTGCAGCCGTTTTTGAAGGTTTTTATATGCGCGGGGATGGGGGGCGCGGCGCGGCGGCGGAATGCGTATTCCGCTTCGCTTGCCGGAGGCGTTTTTAACGATTTTTGCGCGCCCGAAGCTCAGTCGGCGGACGTATGGCCCGGTTTTTCCTGCCGTTTTCTCTGGATGGAGGATGGGAGAGGGGCGATTTTTGCGAACCGCGCTTAAAAAACTTTGAAAAAAGTGAAAAATATATTGACAGTTTTCCAATAAAAAGCGTTAATGGAAACTTCATTTTTTAACGGTGCTCAGTAGCTCAGCGGTAGAGCAGGTGACTGTTAATCACTTGGTCGTTGGTTCGATCCCAACCTGAGCAGCCAGTTTAAATAAGCGGCTTCCACTTCGGAAGCCGCTATTTTATTGCCTTCGCGGGCAGTAGCCTCGCAGGGCAAAATAAAGCGGCGTAAAGTTCAAGTTTAAAGTGGCTTTATATTTTTGGCCGTTTTTGCAAGCATTTGCAACTGCCATGAAACAAGCCCGCTATAAGTTTATAAAAAATCGCCCCAAGCCCCACAAGATAAGCTTTTACCTCGAAAACGGAAAAAGAACATCGAGATTTTTTGCAGACAAAGGCGAAGCGCTCCTTTTTCAATTGCAGTTGAGGAGCCTGAAGATGAAAAACTGCCGGATGCCATGCAATTTGCCTTATCGGAGCGTCTTATTTTCGCCCAAATCAGGGCGGAATGCGAACGCGTTGGCGCAAGTTTAGAAGCGGCATTGAATTGCGTCAAAGAAAACCTGGCCAAGTTTTCCGAAAAGTCAAACGCCGCGCGGCCGGTTGGATTGCCGGATGCGGGGTGTCTGGCTGGCGGGCGTCGCAGAGGTTAGGGGCGCATTTTGCGCGCCCGCCGGTTTGGGGGAGGGCGAGGCGCGCCGCATTGGCCGGCCTATCGAATCTCGTAAAAACTGTGTTGCAGCAGCTTGATTTCGGCTTCGGACATCCATATGCCCCTGCCGTTTATCTCGACAAAAAATTCCCCGCTTGCCTTGTTGTGGCCCCATATAAGGCACCAGAAGAGTTTTCCCACGACATCCTTTTCCCTGATGGTGTCCTTTCGCAGTGTCTGCTTCCATTCGTCCCAGTCCTTGGTGTCGGCGGGGCGCCTCTTGGTGCGCTCGTAAATCTTTTCGTCCCAGCCGTCCTTGTTGTAAAGGGCGATGAAAAACGGGATTCCGGAATTTATCCGCCCCCTCATCGTGCCCGGCGCGAACTTTATGCGCTTTATGGAAAAGCCGATTTCCGAGAGGTAGTCGTCGCACCCGTGCATGGTTTCCTTTATACGGACGTCGCCCGATCTGTGGGCGTTTCTCTCTATCTTTTGGCTGAACTTTTCAAAATCCATGTCTGGATATATGTGCAGCATCATTTCCGTGACGGCGTCGGGAAGCTTCGGGGCTTTCGACTTGCGCCCGAAGTCCGCTGCGGGATTGCGCCTTATGAGAACGTCCCCGTTCGGCTTTGTTTCGACCAGCGTCTTTAGGGCCTCCTTGCGCTCGCCGGATGTGAGGCGTTTTGCGTTCCCTGGCTCGGCGTCCGCCGCGAATGCTGCGGGCAGGAGCGTTGCGGTTGCGAGCGACAGGAGTGCGGCGATTCTTCTCATGGATTTGTAATTCGTCTTTGTTGTTTCGTAATTTTGAATTTTTAGCGCCTTTGCGACGCCATGGACATCTTATGCGGCAATTATTGGCATGAAAAGCGGGGATGCGCAAGTTTATATTGGGAGGGTTTTTCCCCTCCGGGCTGGGGGAGGTTCGGTTATTGCTTGTAAAGCGGCGCAGGTTTTGTGAAATGTCCGCCATGCCTTTTAAAACTCGCATTTTTTTGTTTTCCGGCCTGTTGGCGTCCGCGGCCGCTTCATGCTTTTGCCAGGTGGGGCCCGGTGGGGCGTCGATGCTGGGGGAGGTGGCCCCGAAGTGGCATTTGGGCGTGACGGCGGAGGCTTCGGCAACCGCGTCGCTCAAATCGGACCTCGGGCGCGACATGGCGGGCAGCCTCGGCGTTTATGGGGCCGATGCGAGCGTGAAATTTCAGGGCGCCTACGACATGCGCCATTTCGTCACGGCATCCTTCAATTACGGCTGGCGGCATTTCGACTTTTCGGAAGGCGGCCCGTTTGAAAATGCCGACAGGGTCTCGGCCTTTCTTTTTTACACGGGGAAGGTTTCGGGGCCGTGGAGCGTGGTTGCGTTTTCAAACTTCTCCTTCGGGGCCTCCTCGGACGGCTCCCTGTGGGGAGGGCGTTCGTTCATGGGGGGAATCGGGGCCTCTTACCGTTTCGGCGAAAGCCTTACGGCGGGTTTCGGGGGCGCTGCGTATTCCCGCGTCGACAACACCTGGATAGGCATTCCGGTCGCGTTTGTGGATTGGAAGATAACCGGGCGCCTCACCCTGCGCACCTTCTCCGGGGCCGTCCTGCTCTACGACCTGTTCGGCGACGACTCCCTCGTCCTCTCCGCCGCATTCGAGTATAAAAACGACTATTACCGCCTGGCGCCGGCAGCCGGGGCCTCGGGGGCTTCGGTGCGGAGGTCGGTCTCCGACAGTTTCTTCCAGTTTTCCGTGGGCGCGACTTACAGGCCGTTTGCCCGCGCCTACGTCTCCGCGTTTGTGGGGGCTGACTTCGACCGCACGCTGAAGTTCAGAAGCGGCGGCGCGTCGGCGGAGGAGGCGGATGCGGACGCCGCCCCGGTGTTCTCGCTGAATGCGGGATGGAATTTCTAGCCGGGGGAGGGGCGCGCGGCAATGCCTGGGTTTGAATGCGGGGATGGGGAGAAGTTTTCGGCGCGCGGCGTCTGGCGGGGCTGCGCTGCGGTGCTTTGCGTGTCGCTTGCGGTTGTCGCGCTGTGCGTCGTGTGGACGCTTCTGCTCGGGAGGATGGTTTTCGGGTATCCCGGCGGCGAGCTGGAGTTTGTGGGGATGACGCGCGCCGAGGCGGAGGCTACCGGAACTGTCGTGTCGGTCAGCCGCGACGGGAGGGTTATGGAGGCGAATCCCAAGAGGCGCGGCGGCAATTCCTATATACAGACGCTATACCTCGACGAAAACGGCGTTGTTGCCTCGCAGCGCGTGGTGGTTTTGGAAGACCGGGGCGGGGATTTTTCCGAAACGCAATGGCGTGGCGGCGAATCCGGCAAATGAAGCCCGCCCCCGGGCCGGCCCGCGCGGGGTTTTGCCCTTTCCCCGGGGGATTTTGGCGGGAGGCTTTCGGCGCGGCCCGCGCCCCTACCTTTTACGGAGGGGGGGCGGAGGCTGCCGCCGCCGGGGGCCTGCGGGCGCGGCGGAAATGCCGCCTTCCGAAAAAAAGTCTCGCAATTTGAAAAATTTGCGGCAGATTGAATTATTTTTCAGGGAAAAGCTGCGGCCGCATGGCGCAGGCTCCGCAAAACGGATTTTTGCGGGCAAAGTTTGCAGAATTTGAGAAAAAAAGCTTGCGCGTCCAAAAAATTGCTATTTAGTCGTGTGCTTTTCCATAGATTTAAGAAATGAAAGCGACAATAAAAGTACAGGGCAAACAGCTCACCGTGGCTGAGGGCGACATCGTGTTCGTCAACCGCTTCAAGGGTTCCAACGCGGGCGACGTTGTTGATATTAAAGACGTTCTCATGGTTGGCGAAGGCGCGGATGTGAAGTTCGGCGCTCCGGTGCTCGAAGGCGCCGTTGTCAAGGCCAAGATCCTTGAAAACAAGCGCGGCGACAAGGTTGTCATCATCAAGAAGAAGCGCCGCCAGGGCTACGAGCGCAGGCAGGGCCACCGCCAGGAGCTCTCGGTTCTGAAGGTCGAATCAATCAAGGCGTAATCGAAAGGAATCGTCATGGCACACAAAAAGGGACAGGGATCAGCCAAGAACGGCAGGGACTCGCGCGCTCAGCGCCGCGGCGTCAAGAAATTCGGCGGCGAATACGTCGTTGCCGGCAACATAATCCTCCGCCAGTGCGGCACCAAAATCCATCCGGGTGCGAACGTCGGCATGGGCCGCGACTACACCCTTTACGCGCTCGCTGACGGCAACGTCAAGTGGGACGGCGCGCACCGCCGCGTTTCCGTGGTCGTCGCATAGAGGGGCGTATCCGCTTTTTATTTCGGGCCGGGGCTTTTTGCCGCCGGCTTTTTTTGCGCCCATGAATGCGCCCCGCGCGCGGGAGGGCGCGGGCGTATTTTGGGAGGCCCTGCGCTTGACTTCGCCCTGGCGTAATGTTATCGTGCGCACGTCCGATAATGGGAAGGTGCGATGAAGGACGGTTTTTTTGAAATACTCACTGCTGTCATAGCGGGCATAGGGCTTTTCCTGCTCGGCGTCCGCGTGCTTTCGGTAAACGTAAACAGGGCCCTCGGCTTTTCATTCCAGAAATTCGCCCGCTCCATCACCGGCGGCGTGGCGGCATCCGCCTTCTGGGGGAGCCTCGCCGGGTTTTTGACGCAGAGCTCCCGCACGCTTTCGGTGCTCTTTGCCTCCCTCGTCCGCGGGGGGATTCTCGCGCCGTCTGAAACTTTCACGTTCCTTGTCTGGTCGAATATCGGGTGCCTTTTTATCCTTGCGGCGGCGGTGTTTCCGGTCAGGGATGCGGCCTTCGTATTCATGGGCGTTTCAGGACTGCTTTATTCCATAGGAAAGCCGAGGAACTTTGAGCGGGCCTACCTCATAATGATAGGCCTTTCCCTCACGCTGTACGGCCTGAGCGTGGTTTCGGAGTACGCGGGGGAGGCTGTGGGGTTCCCACAGGCGGGGAGGGTCTTCGAGCTGGCGAACACAAGCCCCGCCGCCGCGTTTATCGCCGGGGTCGTCCTGGTGCTTGCCACGCAGTCGTATCCTGCCATGATGCTGCTTGCAGTCTCAATGACAGGCGGGGCGCTGCATTGGGACGCCGCCATGAACATCGCAATGGGGGCGCACATAGGCTCCTCTTTCAACGCCTACTTTCTGGGGTTCGGGTTCCGGGGCAGGGCGCGGCAGTGCATGCTTTCCGTCTATTACTATTACATTGTGGCGGCTGCCCTGTTTTACGCGGCGTGGGGCGTGTGCGCGGCTGTGTCGCCGGGGAGCTTCGGGGAATTTTTTACGCGCGCGGCGCCGTCTCCGGAACTTGCGGCGGTTTTCGGCATAGTTTCGGCAAACCTTGCGGCGGCGGTCGTGCTGAGCGCGTTCAGGAGCCGCTATGCGCGCTTTCTGGCCCGGCTTTCGCCGGAGCTTGAAGGGGAGCATTCGGGCCGGGCCAAGTACATAGACCTTTCCGCGCTTGAAAACCCGACGCTTGCGCTGGACTTGGCCTCGCGCGAGCACATGCGCCTCGTCTCGCGCTTTCCGCGCTACATGCGCCTGCTTCGCTACGGCAATTTCGACGAGCTTGAGGGGGAGCTGGACGCGTTCTTTTCGGTGCGCGAAAGGCTCCGGGCATTTCTGGACGAGATAGTCCGGAGGGCGTCGAGCGCGGGCGTGATGGAGGGGGCCGTCCACTTGAAAAACCGCGACGACACTTCGGAGCTGATAGCAAAATGCATGAGAAAGCTCGCGGGGAAGGCGGCACACGCCCGCCTTTCGCCCCCGGGGCGCGCGAACCTTTCAAAGGTGCTGGACGATTGCGACGCGTATCTGGAGCGCTTCGGGGCGCTTTTGTCCGACCAGTCGCTTGAGGGCGTCGAGGCGTTTCTTGCGCGCGCGCCCGAGCTTGACGCGCGCGGCGCGGAAATACAGGCGGGCATCCTGGCCGACCCTTCGTGCGGCGTGGTGGAAAAGGGGGCGCTCCTCAGGATAGGCGGGATTGCGGAACGCTTCATGTGGCTTTTGAACAGGTACGCCGGCGTGATGCTCGACACCGCCCGGCCGCGCGCCAAATAGCTTTTTTGCTTGCCTTCCCGCGGCTTTCGGAAAGAGTTTCAGACAATGGAAATGAGCGATTACATCCCCGTCCTCGTCCAGGCGGTCCTCGCGCTTGCCGTGGGGTTCGGCATAATAGCCGCAAGCCATATTTTCGGCCAGCGCGCCCGGCGCAACGCCGTCAAGGACTCCGCCTACGAGTGCGGCATGAAGCCCCTGGCAAAGCCGCACCCGCGTTTCGGCGTAAAGTTTTACGTGGTGGCGATGCTCTTTGTCGTGTTTGACATAGAGGCGGTGTTCATAATCCCGCTTGCGCTCGTCTATCGCGACTTCATAGCCCAGAACATCGCCATACTCCTCCCCGCCATGTTCTTCATTGCCCTGATGGCTGCCGGGCTCTTCTACGAGATACGGAAGGGCGCGCTTGACTGGAACATCCCGAAAACCAACCGCTAGCAATGCGACTAGAGAAGTTCCTCGCCAAATCCCGGATAATCGACCTTAAAAGCGCCGATTTCGAGGGGGCGTTGAAGGAGCTTTTGAATACGGTTCCGGATTCAGTTCTCGGCCCGGGGACCTCCCGCAAGGCTGTCCTTGACGATTTGGTGGACAGGGAAAGGGGGATTTCAACCTATCTTGGCAACTGCGTGTGCATGCCGCACACCAAGGTTCCGACGCTCAGGCAGAAGTATGTTTTCGCCGTGGGCAGGTGCCGCCAGGGGCTGCACCTCGAAGGCAACGAGCAGTATATGAACGCCCGCTTTGTGTTCCTGCTTCTGGCGGGGGCCGGCGAGGAGTCCTACCTGAACGTTCTGGCAGCCCTCGCGAGGATTTTTTCGGGGGACGAGATGATTGCGAAGGTCGTTTCGTCGCCCAACATGCGGATTTTCCGCGAGCGCGTGATGGAGGTTTTTACGGGGCCCGAGGGCAAGCGCGAGCGGGTCCGCAGGGCAAACCGCGTGTTTTTGTCGGAGGCCGACAGGATTGCGCGGGGGACGTCTTGCACCGCTGTCGTGGTGCTCGGGGACACTTTCGCAAACGGCGTGTCGCTTTCCGGATACTTCAAGGGCCTCAGGGTTGTGCTTGTCAGCGAGCGCCCCGCCGACGCGTCCGGGGAAATGGTGGACGATGTGGTGAACGTTCGCTCGTTTTCGTCCGTCCGCATGGGCCAGCTTAAAAGCGCGATTCTGGTGGGGCTCACAAAGGGCATAATAAGGGGCGACGACAAGGTGTGCTGCATCGGCGGCGTCCGCTCGTCGGACAGGATAGACACGATTGTCGTATTCGATGTCGGCAAGGAATTTTCCCAGCTTTACCTTAGCGACAAGGGGTCGCTCCCCAAGGGGGTGAAGCCGGAGGTCGTCGAGCGCGTGGTTGACATCGCCACAGAGCTTGCGGTCGAGGGGCGCGAGGGCAAGCCCGTTGGGAGCCTGTTTATCGTGGGCGAGATAGAGGATATAAAACCCTACATAAAGCAGCTTGTCCTCAACCCGTTCTACGGGTACAAACCCGAGGATCGCAACGTGCTAAGCCCGTTCATGGACGAGACTGTGAAGGAGTTTTCCCTCATAGACGGCGCGTTCGTGATAGACGGAAGCGGCGTGCTGGAGGCCGCAGGCGTCCTGGTCCATACCCCGGACTTCAACCTGAAGCTTCCTGGCGGCCTGGGCGCGCGTCACGCTGCGGGATATTCGATTTCAATCGCGGTCGACTGCCTGGCGTTCGTCGTATCCTCAAGCACGGGACAGCTTACACTATTCAGGCGCGGCCAGATGCTTCCGCTGAACGAGCCGCGCTCGTCTTAAACCGGCCTCGGGCATATTTGGAGCAACCCTCCATGCCCGCCTCCGCGAATGCGAGGTGCGCCAGGCTGCGCGTCTCGGGGCTTTTAGGGAAATCCCGCATGTTTTTTGCGGAGGTTTTTCGCGATATTGCGGGGGGCGTTGCAAAGTCTGCGGAATTTCCCCACACCCCTTCCCAAAGGCGGCGTTTTTACACATGCTCCGCGCCCGGCCGGAGGAATGCCGGATGAATCGCCAGGTACTGCTTTCAAATGCGCCGTAAACCGCATCCCGAAACGCTTGCCTTTAATGGCGGGCCGGGACGGCTCGTTCGGAATTGATGGAACTGCCCTCCGCTTGTTTCCGCGCACCATATTTGCCGGACTCCATAAGCATTTGTTTTTCACAGTGATTGCCTTCAGGCAATGCGCAAGACGAACTCACAGCCGCCCGAACCCGGGCGGCGCGCGCCGCACCAAGATGCGCAGCATCTTAGATTAAACGGCACACTCTTTTACTTATTAAAAAAAGACTACCGAATACACTCCTGATTGTCCCCACCCAGCAATTGCCTTCAGGCAATGCGTAAGATGAACTCATAGCCGCCCGGACTCGGGCGGCGCACGTCGTACCAAGATGCGCAAGCATCTTAGATCCAACGGAACGTTGGCGTTTATGTTTGACATGGGGGATGGTGTTTTATAGGTTAATCATTTAAAGTTTTGCATGTGTATATTTGTGCATGACAGATTGTTTCACACAGGGGTGATTCCCGAATTTATATTGTTTGGAGGACATTGAGATGTTGAATATAATATCGCGCCGCGATTTTCTGATGCGCGGAGCAATGGCGGGGGCGGGCGCCGTTTTGGCTTCGTCCAGGCTCTTTGGGGGTGCGGCGGAATCTCCGCACAAAAATATCGTGGACCCTTCCCGCAGGTTGAGGGTTGCGACCATAGGGACTGGCGGCCAGGGTTCCACGGACGCCAGGATGATGGCGCCGATGGTGGATTTTACGGCCTTTGCCGATGTCGATTCGGCCCGCGCCGGAGGGATGTTTGAGAAGTACCCGAATGTGCCGAGGTACAAGGATTACCGCAAGATGCTCGACGAGCAGGGCGACAACATTGACGCTGTGATTGTCGCGACCCCCGACCACATGCACTACCCTGCGGCGGTGCTTGCGATGAGTATGGGCAAGCATGTCTATGTCGAAAAGCCCGCGACGCACACGATAGGGGAGGCCCGCGCGCTGAAGGCTCTCGCGAAGAAGACGGGTCTTGTCACGCAGATGGGCAACCACGGTCACGCCTACGACGGCTGGCGCAAGATGAAGGAGTGGATTGACGACGGCTGGATAGGGGATGTGCGCGAGGTGCATATCTGGACGAACCGTCCGGTCTGGCCGCAGGGCGTTCCCGAGCCCGACATGTCGGCGAAGGTGACGCCCCCGCCAAATATTGACTGGAACCTTTGGCTCGGCGTGTCGCCGGTTGTCCCGTACAACAAGGACTACGCGCCTTTCAACTGGCGCGGCATGTGGGAGTGGGGCACGGGCGCCATCGGCGACATGGCCTGCCACATGATGGACCCGATTTTCTCGTGCGTGGATTTGCGCGGCGACGTCAGGGTTTCGTCCGAATCGTTCGGTTCAAATTCGTTCTCCTGCCCGCTCGGGGCGCGCATCAAGTACAGCTTTGCCAAGTCCGCCACGCGCCCCCAGCCGATAGACTTTTACTGGTACGAGGGCAAGCGGCGTCCGCAGGCGGGCGAGCTTCCCGAGGAATACTTCAAAAGAAACGAGGACATTCCGCGGACCGGCATGCTTTACGTCGGCACGAAGGGCGCGATTCTAGACACGGACGACTACGGCATGCGCGCGCATCTCCTGCCGCGCGAGCGCATGAAGGATCTTGCAAAGAACCCCCCCGCGCAGCGGATAGCCCGCGTTCCCGACCAGAATGCGCGCCTTGAGTTTGTCCGCGCCTGTCAGGGCGGGCCGACTCCGGGGTCGAATTTCGCGGAGCACTCCATGGATCTCACCGAACTTGCGCTGCTGGGCTCGCTGTCGCTCAGGCTGGGCGGGGCGGAGTTCGCATGGGACGTCCAAAAGGGCGCATGCTCTGGCCTGCCGGAGGCTGACCGCTTCATAAACAAGTCCTACCGCAAGTTCTAGGCTCGTCGCCAATTTTGCCGCGCCCCGCCCGGAAAAGGGGGGCGCGGTTTTTTTGCGCATGGGCGGGGGCGTCCCCTCCGGGGCGGCGCTGCGGGGCGCTTCCGCCGATTCCGGGAAATTTTGTTTGACTGCGCGGGGCGCGGGTAGTACGACTTTTTTAACTTTTCCGCCCGTCTTTTATATATGGGGGCCGCGCGCGTTTTGCGGGGTCCGGGGGGCGGCGGAACCTACACACACTGCAAATGGAGAGGAAAATTATGAATATAATATCCCGCCGCGACTTCATTCAAAGGGCGGCAATGGCCGGCGCAGGCATTGCGCTGAGCTCTTCGCTTTTCGGCAAGGAAGGGCCGAAGATTGACAAGAACTGGGTATCCCCGCACAAGAACCTCGTGGACCCCTCAAAGAGGGTGCGCCTCGCTGTTATAGGGTGCGGGAGCCAGGGCATGGTTGACGCCGACCAGATGGCGTCCGTGGCGGATTTCACCGCGTTTGCCGACGTCGATTTCGACAGGGCTGCCGCGCGCTTTTTGCGCAATCCCGACGTGCCGAGGTACAGGGACTACCGCAAGATGCTCGACGAGCAGGGCGACAACATCGACGCCGTGCTCATTGCGACCCCCGACCACATGCACTACCCTGCGGCGGTGCTTGCGATGAGCATGGGCAAGCACGTCTATGTCGAAAAGCCCGCGACGCACACGATAGGGGAGGCCCGCGCGCTGAAGGCCCTCGCCAAGAAGACGGGTCTTGTCACGCAGATGGGCAACCACGGCCACGCCTACAACGGCTGCCGCATGCTGCGCGAATGGATTGAGTCCGGCGAAATCGGCGACATCACCGAGGTGCACGTCTGGACGAACCGTCCTGTCTGGCCGCAGGGCGTCCCCGAGCCGGATCCGTCCGCAAAGTTTGAAGTCCCGGCATCGCTCGACTGGAACCTTTGGCTGGGCGTCTCCCCCGTTGTGGGCTACAACCCCGACTACGTGCCCTTCGACTGGCGCGGCATGTGGGACTGGGGCACCGGGGCCGTCGGCGACATGGCCTGCCACATGATGGACCCGATTTTCACATCCATAGACCTCCGAGGCAACGTCAAGGTGTCGTCTGAGTCTGAAGGCGCAAACTCCTTCTCCTGCCCGAGAAAGGCGCGCGTGAAGTACGAGTTCCCGAAGACGGCCACCCGCCCGAAGCCAATCACGTTCTACTGGTACGAGGGCAACTGGAAGCCGGACTACAAGGATCTCCCGTCCGAATATTTCAAGTCCCAGAAGGACGTCCCCCACACGGGCATGCTCTACATCGGCACGAAGGGCGCGATAATGGACACGGACGACTACGGAACCCAGCCGAGGCTCCTGCCCAAGGAGCGCAACGATGAATTCATGAAGCGCCGCCCGCCGGCGAAGTATGCGCGCGTCCCCGACCAGAACGCCCGCCGCGAATTTATCCGCGCCTGCCAGGGCGGGCCGACTCCGGGGTCGAATTTCGCGGAGCACTCCATGGACCTCACGCAGCTCGGCCTCCTCGGCGTGCTGTCGCTGAGGCTCGGCAACAAGTCCTTTGAATGGGACGACAAAAAGGGCGTGTGCGTGGGCCTGCCGGAAGCGGACAAGTTCATACACAAGCAGTACAGGATGTTCTAATTCGGGAGGAATATTGATATGAAAAAAATCGTGATTTTCATGTGCGCCCTGGCCGCCGCGGTTTCCGCGTCGCACGCCAAGGACGCGTTCGTCCCGCAGTCCCAGATAATGAAGGCTGAAAAGCCCGGGAAGTCAAAGCAGTGGCCGTCGTCTTCCAGGCTCTTTGAAAAGGACCTGTCCGGCGGCAAAACTTCCTCCGGGGCATGGGCCGTCGAGGGCGGCGAGCTGAAGTCGAAGTCCGACAAGCCCCTCTATATTTCGGGGCTCAAGGGGCAGTATTCCGTGTGCTTCGAGTTTCAGGCGTCAGAGGACGCCGAGGGGAGCTTCTTTGTGCGCGCGCCGAAGGGCGACGTCTCCAAGGCGGTGCGCATAAAGCTATGCTGCGCGAATGGAAAGCCCGTGGATTCCATCGGCTCAATAAACGGCGCGCTCGCCCCCAGGGAAAAGTTTGAGGAGACAAAAGACGGCAGGTGGTCGCGCGTCTGGGTGTTCGTGGAGGGCGACAACCTCCGCGTTTCCCCCGGCGACAAAATCTGCCGCCACTACGCCGACCGCCGCTTCCTCACCTACACCTTCTCCGAAATCGCCGAGAAGGGCGGCTCTCCCGTCGCTGCCGAAGGCGAAGCCGGGTTTGTCTGCACGAAGGGCGAGATAAAAGTGAAGAACGTCTGGGCCACCCAGCTTTGAGGGCGGGATTTTTTATCCGGAAGGGCGGGGGATTTTTCCCCGCCCTTTTTGCATCCGCTCCCGCGCAAATCTCCCGGAAATTCCGCCGCGTGCGGCATCCGTAGGGCCGTTTTTTCGGACGCGCCCGCCCGGCGTTCCGCCCCTGGATTTCAAAGGCGTTTTTTTAAGGAGTTTTCCGGATTCATTTTGCCGCCGCCGCTTAAAATAAGGTTTAAAATCATGTTGTTCTTGAAAGGCGCGGGCAAAGGGTTCATTTTGTTTAGAACCTTATTCCAAAAACCTGTATGAAATTAAAGACACTGCCTATATTTCTCGCCTTCCTCTGCATGGGGTTCGGCGACGCGGTGAACACCTTCGTGGGCGTCGCAAAATCTCACTTCAGCCTCTCCGCCTTCGAGGCCAGCTTCATCGCCTCGGCGGGGTTTATAATGTTCGGACTGCTGTCGGTCCCGATGGGCATATTCCAGGACAGGAAGGGGCGCAAGACCACCCTGCTAATGGGCCTTGGCGTCGCCCTCGTGGGCATTCTCGCCGTGATGTTTCTGGGGCTTGACAGGTACTGGGTGTTCCTGCTTTCGATACTCCTTCTCGGAGCGGGCGCCACGATTTTGCAGGTGTCCGGAAACCCGATAATGCGCGACGTATCCGACGAGGGCCGCTATTCGAGCAACCTTTCCATGGGGCAGTTCGTGAAGGCTATCGGCTCTTTCACCGCCCCCGTCGTGTTCTATGCGGCCGCCAAGATGGGCTATACGGAAAGCCAGAGCTGGAGCGTGCTGTTCCCGATATTTGCGGCGGCAATCGCCATAACGATAGTGTCTGTTGCAATGCTGAATATAAGCGAGAGGGCCTCCGAGGCGCGGACGGCTTCGGTCGGGTCGTGCATAATGCTTCTGGCAAATCCGTTCGTCGCGATGATGGTGCTCGGCATATTCGTGTATGTGGGCGCGGAGGTGTGCATAGGCTCGGGCATGCCGGTCTATTTCAGCCAGCAGTTTGCCATACCCGAGGCCGAGGCCACGAAGTATGTCATGTACTTTTTCATAACCATAATGGCCGGGCGCTTCCTCGGCGCGGTGATGCTTACAAAAATCGCCCCGAAGAAGTTTCTGGCCCTCACAAGCGCGCTTGCGATTTTCGGCTTCGGCGTGCTGGCCCTCGGCAGCTCTGCGGTATCGTCGGAACTCGGCCTTGATTTTCTGCGCGACTGGCGCGAGGCGATAACGACCGCGTCGCTCATCATCCTCGCCCTGGGCTACGCCAACATATTCCCGCTCATATTTTCCATCGCAATCGACAGGATGCCGTCGAAGTCAAACGAGCTTTCCGGCCTCATGGTGTCGGCGATATGCGGCGGGGCGTTCCTGTTTCCCGTAATGACCAAGATTGGAGACGCGGCGGGCGACCTCTTTTACGGGTTCTCCGTCCCCCTCGCCGCCATGGTTTATATACTCGCCGTTGCGCTCGTCGTGAATCCCAAAGGCGCAAAATAGCAAAAGGAGGCTTTTATGAGTTACGAAAACGACAACAGAATAGTGCTAACCCTCGACGCCGGAGGCACGAATTTCGTGTTCGCGGCGATGAAGGGCGGCAAGCAGATAGGCGAAAGCGTCCGCCTGCCTTCCGAGGCGCGCGACCTCGACAAGTCCATAGCGAACATCAAGGCGGGTTTCGCCAGGCTCATCGAAAACCTGGGCGAGAAGCCCGTTGCCATAAGCTTCGCCTTTCCGGGCCCTGCGGACTACCCGAACGGCATAATCTACAACGTCGGCAACCTCCCCGCGTTTGCCGGGGGCGTGGCGCTTGCGGAAATACTCAAGGAGGAGTTCGGCGTTCCGGTGTTTATAAATAACGACGGCGACCTCTTTGTGTACGGCGAGGCCATTGCGGGATTTCTGCCCTACGTGAACCGCATGCTGGCGGACGCCGGCAGCTCCAAGCGGTACAGCAAGCTGTTCGGCGTCACCCTGGGCACGGGGTTCGGCGGCGGGCTCGTCGCAAACGGCGAGCTTTACATCGGCGACAATTCCAACGCTACGGAGGTATGGCTCCTCAGAAACGGCGTCTATCCCGAATGCTTTGCGGAGGAGGGGGCGTGCATCCGCGCCGTCCAGAAGGCCTACGCGCGCAGGGCGGGGCTGGAGGATTACGCGTCGCTTTCACCGAAGGACATTGAGGACATCGCACTCGGCAGGCGCGAGGGCGACAAACGCGCGGCGGAGGAAGCCTACGAGGAAATGGGCGAAGTCCTGGGGGACGCGTTCTCGACAGTCGCGACCCTCTTTGACTCGCTCATCGTCATAGGCGGGGGGCTTTCCTACGGCCACAGGCTGTTTATGAACGCCGTGCTTAAAAAGATGAACGGGACCATCAAAAAATACGACGGCAAGGAAATTCCGAGGCTTGCGCAGAAGGCGTACAACCTTGAGGATCCGGCGCAGATGGAGGAGTTTGTGAAAGGCTCCGAAAAGACCATAAAGGTTTACGGTACGGACCGCGAAGTGGTGTTTGACCCGGTAAAGCGCATTGGCGTTGGCGTGACGAAGCTCGGGACGAGCGAGGCGGTTGCAGTGGGGGCGTACGCCTTCGCGCTGCACGCGATAGACAAGACCTGGTTCAAGTGACGCGGCCGCCTTCCAAATGGCCTGAATTCAGATCCCGGGATGCCTTCCCGGGATTTTTTGCGCCCGCTGCAAGGCCCGCAGGCGGAGCCGGACGGCGCTGCGGCATGGGGGGCCGCCTGCCGGATTTGAAGGTTCAGTGTGGCGCGCCCGCCTGCAAATGCCGCCATTAACTTTTCTGGAAAATAACGGGTTTGCAGGGCGGTTCATTCCGGCAAAAGGGGGGAGCCCGGCGGAACTTCCGGGCGGGCGGCGGCCTTCTATTAAATGGCAAGATGTAGCCATGCTTTTAAATCTCACGCCGCGGCAAACGGCCTGCTCGGTTCGCACGCTGTTTGCATGTGGGAACTGGGCGGTTTTAACTTGCCTTTCCGCGAATTTTGCACTTTTCTTTTTGTATGGAAAATGACAGCTTGAACAAAAATGCCGCTGCGCGCCACACACGCCTGATTTATATAGTCCTTGCGATTTTTCTCGGGGCGTTAGGCATTCACAACTTCTATGCGGGGCGCAATAAGCAGGGGCTCATACAGCTTCTAATAACAGTGCTCTCCTTCGGTATGCTGGGGATTATATCCTGGGTTTGGGCTATTTTTGACATTATAAACGTCACAACGGATGGCGCGGGGAACCCCCTCGAATAGTCGCCTCCATGCGCTTTGCAGCCGGTCTGTCCCGCCCGTTTCAGGCGGGATTTTTTTTGCCTCCGCTTTCTGGTGCGCGGTGAAACATTTCAGCCATTGCAAATGCGTGCGCGGGTCCGAGCCGGATGCAAATTGTGGACTCGCATGGATTGGAATATCTCAAAAAGGCAAAAAACCCCGGCGCTTACACGGGCTGGAATGCCCCGGGCGGGGCGAAAACCGCACAGCGCCGTTTTATGGATTATGCGCGTTGCAACGTTTTCCCCGCCGCCTCCCCCTGTGAAACGGCGCTGTGCGCTATTTGACGTCTTTTATTCAAAACAAGCGGCGAAGCCTCCCGCCTGCAACGCAATTTGGAAACTTCCGGCGCGGAGGCCGCCGCCGCTCAGCCGCCGTTTGAGGCGCATGCGCAAGGCATGCGCCGCAGTTTACTGGCGGGCGTTATGCGTGCGGGGCCTTTTCGCCCGGCGCTTATTTTACGGGGTAGGAGCCCAGCCACTTCACCATCGGGAGGGTCGGGGTAAGGTCTTCAAAGACCTTGCGCGTCGCTTCGTCCTCCCAGTGCCCCTTGAAGTCGATGAAGAATATGTAGTCCCACGCCTTCTTGCGGGAGGGGCGGGATTCGATGCGGGTGAGGTTTATGTTGTAACGGTTGAACGGCATTATCATGTCGCACAGGGCGCCGGGGCGGTCGTTTAGCGAGAGGACGACGCTGGTCTTGTACTCCACGCCTTCCGCCCTCGGGGTGTCGTGCTTGCCGATGACGAGGAAGCGCGTGACGTTGTCCTTCTTGTCCTGGATTCCGCGTTCGAGTATCGGGACGTCGTAATACTTGGCCGCGATGTCGCTTGCTATTGCGGCGACTTCGGGGTTTTCGTGGGCGTATTTAACCGCCAGGCTCGTGCTTTCGACGTATTCTATGTCGGCATGGGCGAGGTTGCGGCGCAGCCAGTTGCGGCATTGCCCTATGGCCTGGTCCTTGGAGCACACCTTGCGGATTTCGTCGAGGCTGCCGCGGGAGATTATGCACTGCTCTATCGGGAGGTATATCTGCCCGACTATCTTGAGGGAGCTGTCTGCGAGCATGTCCATGGAGTGGAATACCGCGCCCTCTATGGAGTTTTCAATGGGAAGGACGCCGTAGTCGCTCTCGCCCAGCTCCACCGAGGCGAATATGTCCGGAATGGAATGCATGGCGCGGTACTCGACGCTCGAGCCGAAGCTTTTCATCGCGGCCTGCTGCGTGAATGTCGCCACGGGGCCGAGGTAGGCCACCTGGAGCTTTTTCTCCGCTGAAATCGAGGCCGATATTATCTCGCGGAAAATCGCCTTTAGGGCTGTCTCGCTGATGCGGCCCGCGTTTTTTGCGGCGAGGTTTTCAAACACCTTGCTCTCGCGCCCGGGGGCGTAAATATCCTCGCCCTTTTCGAGCTTTATCCTGCCTATTTCCTTCGCGCAGCATATGCGCCTTTCGAGCAGGTTCAGGATTTCCGAGTCGAGGCTGTCGATTTCCTCTCTTATTTTGTCCTTGTTCATGATTGTAAAAAATTGGCGATTAAAGCGGGCTTCGGCGTTTTTTAAAGCAAAATCAGAAACCGCCGCCCGTCCGGCGGAAATGCTATTCGGCCTCCGCCCCCTCCTGCCCGGGCTGCGCGCCGGATGCGTTCGCGCCCGGCTCGGACGGCAGGCCGACGTCGCCGTCCCTGACGGGCTGCGGGTTGCTCGCGCGGCGTATCCACTCCGATATCTGGCCCGGGCTGAGCACGTCGGACGACGGGAGCTCGTCTATTGACGAGACCCCTATGAATTCCAGGAAGGCGTCCGTTGTCCCGTACTGGAGCGGGCGTCCGGGGAGGTCGGCCCGGCCGGTTATGCGCACGAGCTCCCTGTCGGCGAGGCGGGCTATGGCGGAGTCCGCCGCAACGCCCCTTATGGCCTCTATTTCGGCGCGGGTCACTGGCTGGCGGTAGGCGATTATGGCGAGCGTTTCGAGCGCGGCCTGCGAGAGCCTCTGCGGGCGGGGGTCGTTTCTTAAAAGCCTCACCCAGTCGGCGTAGTCGGGCGCTACGGAGAGCCTGAAGCCGTTCGGCCCGCGGAGTATCTTCCACACCTCCCCGGACTCCTCCAGCTCGCCCGAAATGGCGTCCATTGCCTCCCTTATCTGCGTCGCCGTAAGAAGCGTGGGCACTTGCGCCATCAGCTCGTCCATCTCGCTTTGCGACCCTTCGGGCGCGTCCGGGGCGGAGGGCGCGGGGGCCGCGTCGTTTTCCTCGTGGTAGCGCGAAATGACGGCCTGTATGTCCTTTATCGACAGCCATTCGCCTGTCGAAAAGAGCAGGGCCTTCAGAATCTTCTTCAGGTTGAATTGCATAAAAAAAACTTTACCTTACACTTCTAAAGTCATTTCATTTCCCCACAACAAAAAAATTTATGTTCACACGCAATTCGACAAAAAGCTTTGAGGGCAGAAACATGGCCGGGGCGCGCTCGCTTTGGCGCGCTACGGGCGTGAAGGAAGGCGACTTCAAAAAGCCCGTAATCGCGGTGGCGAACTCGTTTACCCAGTTCGTGCCCGGGCACGTGCATCTGGACGAGGTGGGGAAGTTCGTCTGCAAAAAAATAGAGGAATTCGGCGGCATCGCCAAGGAGTTCAACACGATAGCAATCGACGACGGCATCGCAATGGGCCACGGCGGGATGCTATATTCGCTGCCGTCGCGCGAGCTCATTGCGGACTCCGTCGAGTACATGGTGAACGCCCACTGCGCCGACGCGCTCATATGCATTTCAAACTGCGACAAGATAACCCCCGGCATGATGATGGCCGCCATGCGCCTCAACATCCCCGCCATATTCGTAAGCGGCGGCCCGATGGAGGCGGCAAAGGTGTCCGACGGCGGCGGGGAGAAATATATAGACATGATTGACTCCATGGTGGCGGGGGCGAACCCCGGGGTCTCCGACGCCGCCTCCCTTGAAATCGAGCGCGCCGCATGCCCCACGTGCGGCTCGTGCGCAGGCATGTTCACTGCAAACTCGATGAACTGCCTCGCCGAGGCCATCGGCTTCGCCCTCCCGGGCAACGGCACCCTGGTGGCCACCCACGCGGCGCGCAGGTCGCTTTTTGAGCGCGCCGCAAAGCGCATCGTCGAGATGGCCCTCGACTATTACGACAATGAAAACGCGTCCCTGCTCCCGCGCTCCGTGGCGACCCGCGCCGCGTTTTTAAACGCCATGAAGCTCGACATCGCCATGGGCGGAAGCACCAACACCGTGCTTCACCTGCTCGCCATCGCGCGCGAGGGCGGGGTCGACTTTTCTATGCGCGACATCGACGCCCTGTCGCGCGTGACGCCGAACCTGTGCAAGGTTTCCCCGAGCGTCCCGAACGTGCACGTGCAGGACGTCCATCTGGCCGGGGGCGTTTACGGCATTCTGGGCGAGCTAGCCCGCGCCGGCCTCCTGGACCTCTCGGTGCGTTCCGTCATGGGCTCCACGCTTGGTGAGGCCCTGGACCGCTACGACATCATGAGCCCCGCCTGCTCCGAGGAGACGAAAAAGTTCTACCGCGCCTACGGCGCCGGAAAGTTCAGCATAAAGGCATTCTCGCAGGACTTTTACGCCGATAAAAACGACGCCGACCGCGTCTCCGGCGTGATACGCGACGCCTCCCACGCCTTCTCGCTCGACGGCGGCCTGGCCGTCCTTTTCGGGAACATCGCCCGCGACGGCTGCATCGTAAAGACCGCCGGGGTTGATAAGAGCATCCACAGGTTCCGCGGCACCGCCAAGGTTTTCCATTCCGAAGGGGACGCCAGCAAGGCGATTCTCGGCGGGAAGATAGAGCCGGGCGACGTTGTTGTAATCCTTTACGAGGGGCCGCGCGGGGGGCCGGGCATGCAGGAGATGCTCTACCCCACGACCTTCCTCAAGAGCATGGGGCTTGGCAAGCTCTGCGCGCTTCTGACCGACGGCAGGTTCTCGGGCGGGACAAGCGGCCTTTCAATCGGTCACGCCTCGCCGGAGGCCGCAGACGGCGGCGACATCGCCCTCATAAGGGACGGCGACACCATAGATATAGACATCCCCGGCCGCTCCATATCCCTCGTTGTTTCCGAGGGCGAAATGGATGCCAGGCGCGCCGAGATGAAGGAGCGCGGCTATGTGCCGGTGCGCGACCGCAAGGTGTCGAAGTCGCTTCTGTTCTACGCCAGAAACGTGGCGAGCGCGGCAGACGGCGCGGTGCGCGTGCTCTAGCGCTTTTGGGTTTAGAATTTCGCCGCATGGGTTCTGCCATGCGGCGTTTTTTTATTCCGAAATAAATGCCTGGAATGGGCGCCCCGGGGAAGGGCGCGCCTTTTGCGGCCCGGGCGCAGGGGGGATTTTGTCCGGCGGAGATTTTCGCGGCTTATTTGCGCCTGAAGGCGGGAACGGAAGCCGTTTGCAAAGCTTCGGATTTGAGATGCGGCAAGCGTTGGAAGGCAATTAGCTTCAAAGAGGCGCACGGGGAAGGCAGGTCCGCAAAATCGGGCTAAAAACATATTAAAGCCCCGGCTTTCTCATGCGACGCCGCATCGGGGATGGGGCTTCCTGAAACCTAACGATGAAACCGTCTTTCCGCTCCGGAACGCGCTTAGGATGCCTGAAAGACTTTTTTGTTGGGTCTGGCATGGGTAAGGGAAGGGAACGCGGGGACGGGGGATGAAAATTGTACAGAGCGAGAACGCCCGCCTGGGCTGCCGCGAAACGCCGACTTCGTTTCTTCCGGGGCATTCTAATCTATGCCAGACTCTTTTTGTCTTTTTGCAGGCTGGCGCCGCAGGAGGGGCGGCGTGAAGTCGGCCCGCAAAAAATCTCCCATGCCTGCACCATATCCCGCGCCAGCGCAAATGCGCTCTTGGCGGCCATTTGGGGGAACAATGCCGCGCGCCGCCGGAAGTGCGCATAAAAAAAGGGGGCCTTCCCATTGGAAAAGCCCCCGCCATGCGCGCCTACCGCCTCTTTCTGGCGTATGCCGCAAGCCCTAGGGCGAGGGCGCCGAATGCGGCCGCGCAGGTTGAAGGTTCCGGAATCTGGCTTCCGGCGTAGTAGGCCCCGGTTGCGTCGTCGTAGGTTACGTTGTAGCGGTTCATGTTTGAATCGACTACGAACATGTCGTTTACATATGAGCTGAGGGTTATCGTCTCGTCGCCGAACTTTATTGAGTTCTCAAATCCGGATAGGTCCAGGGCAGATCCGGCAGCGAGGGATTCGTCCATGACGAGCGTTATGGTATCGAGTATTCGCGAGCTCGCCCCGAGGTTTATTTTCCCGCCGGCAGCCAATGTGATGCTGCCGTTCATTTTCAGGGATTCACCCGAATTGAATTCGCAGCCGGCGCCAACAGTGAGGTCAAATTTTGCATTATAGGAATACTCATCTTCCTTCGCAAATGTTGCAGACGCCCCGTTTTTCAAAACAAACGACCCTTCGTAGTCGATTTTTTCTGCGGAATTGAACGTGCCGCCGTCAACCGTGATTTCCGAACCATCGTACATGTGGATAGTCCCCGCAGAGACTGTCGTATGCGTGTTCACAAGGTTTATGGAGCCGTTGGGAAACATATTTATGCCACTGCTGAGCGTAAGCGTGGAATCCTTTATATTGAAGGTAGAGCCGTCGGAATATGTAATCAGCTCCTCCAATACTATATTGTTGTTCCCCAGGAACGTCATTGAAGAATTTTCACCGCGCACGCTGATCAAACCCGTTTCAATGGAAACGCCTTCGGCCACGCTTACGTGTATGTTGCTTTGCTTGTCTGCAACATATATACCCCAAGACTCCTGGGCCTTTGTTATGTCCGAAGAAATCACTTCCCCGTCGGTGTTGAAATCCATGCGCGCAAAAAGGGCCGATGCCGATAGCGCGAGGACGAATGATGCCGTTATTGCTTTTCCCATTTTCATATTATTATAATCTTAGAGGGGATATTAAGCAAAATGTCAATAATATTGGCTTAATATTTTTGATATGATGTTTTATTGCCGGATTTGGATGGATTGATTGTAAAAAATATGGGTGTTGGGATATGGCGGAAATTGCCAGTTAATCTCCAATATTTGCCGGAGGATGGGGGACAGGCGTTTTTTGCGGGAAGGCTGTGTGGGTGTTTTCGCTTCTGCGGCGGTCTTTGCCCGGATGAACCGCCAGTTCGGAAAATAAAAAAAACCGGCGCTATTTTTGCGCCGGCTTTTGCCCGCATTCAGGGTGTTGAGGAGCTTTGCGGCAGGTGGGGGGAAGGCCCCGCTCCTGCGCGGCTGTTGCGGCTAGGGGGCCACGTGTACCGCCTGCGAGGGCTTCCCGAACCCCCCGGCATTGAACGGCTCGACCGTGAAAAAGTACGGCTGGCCGACATTTAAAAACGAGCCTTTGACGGACGTTTCGCGCAGGGTGCGGGCATTGTGCAGCCTGTCCTTTTCCACGCCCCAGCGCAGCACGTATCCCTCGGCGCCCTCCGAAGGGTTCCAGGAGATTTCAATGTTCCGCCTGTCGTCCGTTCCGCGCGCCGCCCTTAGTCCGGAGACCTGTTTCGGGGCGGGGATGTCGGACTTTCCGAACACGCGCAGGCCCGACAGCGAGAACTGGCCGCCGTCCAGGTCGGCCGCGTTTTCTATCGCTATGTAGCGCGCCTTTGCGGGCCTTTTCAGGTTTACGAGGGTGTGCGGGGCGTCGGAGGAATTCTGCGACTTGTCCGCGACGGTCTGCCAGCTTTTCCCGTCTTGGGAGGCCAGAATTTTGTAGCGGTACACGGGCGCGGGTGCGTCGCCGTACACATCAAAGCCCTCGTCTGCGAAGTTCACATGAACGGAGTGCACGGAGGCGGGGCGGCCGAGGTCTATCTGGAGGCGTTCGCCCTTGCGCCCGGTTTCGGCGCTCCACCAGGTTTCTATCTTTTCGTCAACCGCGTTTTCCGGGGCGAGGGCGCCCTTTTGGGAGGAGGCGGAGACGGGCTTTTTAAAGGACAGGAGGACGAGGCCGGTTGAGAGGCTGTCGCGCGAAAAGTCCATCTTTCTGTCGGGGATTGCGAATGGACGGTCGGTCATTTCGGTCACGGAATACATGCGCCCTTCGCGGTCGAAGAATGTCGGGAAGAGTCCGAGGCGGCGTTCAAAGCCGTGGCGCACGCCCACGAGCATTGAGGCGACGTGCCAGTAGTTGCCGTGCCTGTCCCTGAAAGTCGCCCCGTGCCCCGCCGAGCCGACGAATCCGCCGGGCTTTATTGAAAACGGGCTGTTCGGCGCGTATTTGAAGGGGCCGAGCGGCCTGTCTGAGACGTAGTAGCCGTCGCCGTAGCTGCGCCACTGCGTTCCGGGGGCCGCAAACTGGAGGTAGTATTTGCCCCCGTGCTTTATCATGTTTGCGCCCTCGTTCCAGCCGGCCTTGTCCTCCTCGTTGTTTGCGCCCGGCTTTTCCCAGCCGTTTGTCTTGAAGCCGTGGCCTATCAGCTCTACCGGCTCACCGATGATTTTGAAGCCGTCTTTGGGGTCTATTTCCGCCCCCATTATCGGGTCTTTGGGCGAGCATCCCCAGTAGATGTAAACGCGGCCGTCGTCGTCCCTGAAGAGGTCCGGGTCGGTGTCGCGGCGCGGGTATTTTGTGGGGATGCGCTCCCATTTTCCGCCCTCGGGGTCGGAGGACTTCCAGAATGTGTCGTGGCCCGAGGTGAAAAACACGAGGTCGCCGTCTATGACTTCCGCAGTCGGGGCGTAGTTTTCCGTCGGGAAGCCCTCCGGGAATTTTATGTAGCGCCAGCTTTTGAGGTCCGGGGAGCTCCAGTATCCGCCCGACTTGGATGCGAACAGGTAGTACCTGTCCTTATACAGCACTATTTCGGGGTCGGCGGCCTCGCGGCGCGGCGGCTCGTTTTTTATCATCGAGAAGCGGTAGTTTATGTCTATCGGGTTTGTCACGGCGGCGGCCGTTTCGGACTGCGTGAGGCCCGTGCAGGAGGCGGACATCGCGGCGGAGAGCAGGGCCGGCGCGAGGAACCTTGCGATTTCGGATTTTTTCATCATACGGGGCGGATTATTGACTGTTTTTTTTGAAAAGCACAAGGCATTTCGCGCGCCGGGGGCGGGAAGGGGCCGCTTTCCGCAGGGGCCCGGCAGGCATGGCGATTGTTGAAAAAAATAGTTTAAAAACGGGGGGCGATGTGCAAGATATGTGGGGATTATGAACAAAATCCTAAAACTGCTGCTCGACGGCGAGGCTCTCGACGCCGGGCAAATCGGAAAAATTCTCAGCATGCCCAGGGAGGAGGTCGAGGCCGAGTTCAAGAAGCTCGCCGACGAGAACATACTCCTCGGCTGGATTCCGGTTTTCAACCCGGACTTCGAGGGCAAGAGCGTGGTTCGGGCGGCGATAGAGCTGAAGATAAGCCCCGAGCGCGAGGGCGGCTTCGACAGGCTCGCCGAGCGCGTGAGCAAGTTCGAGCAGGTCGAATCCTGCTACCTTATGAGCGGCGCCTACGACCTTTTGATTTTCATAAAGGCGGGCTCGCTGAGGGAGGTGGCAAGCTTCGTGTACGAGCGCCTCGCGAGCATCCACGGCGTCGTGTCCACCGCCACGCACTTCTTTTTGCGCGCCTACAAGTACCACGGCTTCATGCTGAACGCCGAAAACACGAACGAGGACAGGCCTTCGGTCTCGCCGTAGGCTTCGCCCCCTCCAAAAACACTCCACGGGAAACACCATGGGCAGAAAAGTTTCGGATTTCATAGCAAAGCACGTTTCGGTGCTCCCCAAGTCGGGCATACGCGACTTTTTCGCAATCGCCTCGACCATGAAGGACGCCGTGTCCCTCGGCATAGGCGAGCCCGACTTCGTGACGCCGTGGCACATACGCGAGGCGGCGATTTTCGCGCTTGAAAAGGGCAAGACGTCGTACACCGACAACCTCGGCATGAAGTCGCTCAGGGCGGCGATAGCCGACTATGTGGCGGAAAATTTCGGGGTACAGTACTGCCCCGACAACGAAATTCTCGTGAGCGTCGGGGCCTCGGAGGCCATAGATGTCGCCCTGCGCGCCATACTCGACCCCGGCGACAAGGTGATGTACCACGAGCCGTGCTTCGTCTCGTACAGCCCCAGCGTCGCCCTCTGCCACGCGCAGGCCGTCCCCGTCAGGACATCCGGGGAAAACGGCTTCGCGCTCGACATGGGCGAGGTCCGCAGGGCCTGGCAGCCGGGCGTCAAGGCGTTCATCATAAATTTCCCGACAAACCCGACGGGCGGAACCGCCACCCGCGGGCAGCTCGAGGAGCTTGCGAAGTTCGCCGCCGAAAAGGACATCATAATAATAAGCGACGAAATCTATTCGGAGCTCACCTACGAGGGCGCCCACACGTCGATTGCCTCCATCCCCGGCATGCGCGACCGCACGATATTCATCCACGGCTTTTCAAAGGCTTTCGCCATGACGGGCTTCAGGATGGGCTACGCCTGCGGCCCGAGGGAAATCATAGACGCCATGATGAAGACCCACCAGTATGCGATAATGTGCGCCTCCATAATCTCGCAGGAGGCCGCGCTTGAGGCGCTCCGCAACGGCCGAGGCGACATGGAGTTCATGCGCGACAAATACCGCGAGAGGCGCGACTTCATCGTCAGGCGCTTCAACGAGCTGGGCTTTGAATGCCGCCTGCCGCGCGGCACATTCTACGCCTTCCCGAGCATTAAGAATTTCGGTATGAGTTCGATGGATGCAGCCAGGCTCATACTGGGCGAGGCGAAGGTGGCGATGGTTCCTGGCTCCGCTTTCGGGGAGTCCGGCGAGGGCTATCTGCGCGCGAGCTTTTCCACGAGCTACGAAAATCTGATAAAGGCGGCCGACAGGATTGAAAAAATCCTCCCGAGGCTGCGCAACCGCTGACAGGAAAAAATGAACCCTTCCGACATGACGATAGCCCTTGTGGGGCGGCCAAACGTTGGCAAAAGCAGGCTCTTCAACAGGCTTCTGGGGCGGCGCGTCTCAATCGTCCACGACATGCCGGGGGTGACCCGCGACATCGTGGCCGAAAGGATGCGCTGCGGCGCGACCCTAATGGATACCGGCGGCATCGGCGCGACGGCCGAAATGACGCAGAAGGTGATTGCCGAGGCGACCGACGAGCAGGCGGAATTCGCAATTTCCGCAGCCGACCTCATCATTTTCGTGGTCGATTCCAGCGAGGGCCTGACGCCGCTCGACGAAAAGATAGCAGACAAGATAAGGAAAAGCGGGGCCAGGGCCGTCCTTGCCGCGAACAAGGCCGACGTTCCCGGGCACGACGACAGGGTCCACGACTTTTACAAGTTGGGCTTCAGGCATGTGTGCCCGGTCTCCGCCGAGCACGGGCGTGGAGTCGCCTCCCTGTGGGAGGCCGTCGAGGACGAGCTGGGGCCTCTGCCGGACCTCCCAGCGGAGGCGCCGTCCGGGGACGCCCGCGTCAAAATCTGCGTGGCCGGGAGGCCGAACGTGGGCAAGAGCTCGATAGGCAACAGGCTGCTCGGCTCAAACAGGCTCATCGTAAGCGACGTGGCGGGCACCACGCGCGACTGCGTGAGATGCGACATCGACTTTGAAAACGACCGGGGAAGCGTCCTCAAATTTGAATTTTTCGACACCGCCGGCGTGCGCGCGCGCCGCAAGGTGAACACGTCCCTCGACTTCTTTTCGACCCAGCGGACCAAGTCTGCGATAGCGCAGTGCGACGTGGTGATGCTGGTGCTGGACGCCATGGAGGGCGTGGGCGAGGCCGACCAGAAGCTCGCGGGGGAAATCATCGAGTCGGGCGCCGCAGTGATGCTGGTTGTAAACAAGTGGGACTACGCCGTCGACGCCTTCAAAAAGGACGGCGTCCGCGGCTACGCCTCCGCCTCCCAGTTCCGCGAGAAATTCGAGGAGGCCGTGCGCGACCGCCTGTTCTTCCTCGGGGACGCCCCCATACATTTCGTCTCCGCCAAGGCGGGCAAGGGCATGGAGGGCCTGCTCATCGGCTGCGCCAAGCTTCAGCGCAAGATGGCAAAGGACCTTCCGACCCCGAAAATCAACCTGCTTTTGAATCGGCTCATCGAGGAGAACCCGCCCAAATACGTAAACGGGCGCAGGTTCAAGGTTTACTACGCGGTGCAGACCTCCAAGCGGCCTGTGACCCTGCGCCTCTATTGCAACCGCGCCGACATTTTAAGCGACGCCTACAAGCGCTTCCTCGAAAAGAGCCTCCGCGAAGCTTTCGGCCTGGGGGGCGTACCCCTAAGGCTCGACCCGGTGGGCAAGACGCAGCTCAGCGCCGACGAGCGGCTGGCCGCAAAAAATGCCAGACTGGGGCCGAAGCCGGACAAGCCCGCCAGGAAGCCCGCGCGCCGCGCGGCCGCCAAAAAGGAAGGCTCCGACCCGCGCCGCAAGCACTCCCTCAAGAAGCTCATAGCCAAAAAGGAGGCGATGCGCCAGAAGCTGAAGGCGCTTCGCAAGGGTAAATGAACGCAGCCTTCATGGCCTCCGACGCCGTCGCGCTTCCCGCGATGGAGGTTTTGCGCTCCGCCGGGCTTCTCAGGTGCGTGGTCTCCAACCCCGACAGGCCGAAGGGCAGGGGCAGGAGGCTCTCGCCGAACCCCGCCGCCGCGTGGGCCCTTGAAAACGGGGTGCCGCTTTTGCGGCCGGAGGAAACCCCGCGCGCGGAGTGCGTCGAGTGGATGGCGTCATTCGGCGTGGACTGCGTAATCGTGATGGCCTACGGCAGGATTTTAAGGCGCGAAATTCTGGATTTCCCGAAGCTCGGATGCCTCAACCTGCACGGTTCGCTGCTCCCATCCCTGCGCGGCGCATCCCCGATTGAGACGGCCCTGGCCCTGGGAATGGAAAAGACGGGGGTCACCCTGATGCGCATCGCGCCCAAAATGGATGCGGGCGACGTCTGCGGCACAGTTGAAACTCCGGTTGCCCCGCGCGAGACGGGAGCCTCCCTGCGCGTAAAAATCGCGCGCGCCGCGGCGGATCTGCTCTCAGGCAGCCTTGGGGGCATTTCGTCCGCCTCGCTTCGCTTTGAGCCGCAGGACGAGTCGCTTGCAACGTACTCCAGAAAGCTTTCAAAAGACGACGCCCGCCTGGATTTTTCCATGTCGGCGCCGGAGCTTGACAGGCGCATGCGCGCATTCGGGGGCGGCATTGCAAAAACTGGTGGCGAAGAGATAAGGATAGGGGAGGCTTTCGCGGAGCCATCCCGCGCGCCGGGGGTTCCCGGCGAAATCATTTCCGCAGATTCGGGCGGGGTGCGCATATCCTGCGGGGACGGCGTCTTGCGGGCGGTCTCGCTCCAGGCGCCGTGCGCGAGGATGCTTCCTGCGGGGCAGTTTCTGAACGGCCGCCCGCTCTCCCCGGGCCAGATATTTGAAAGCTTCAAAAACTCCCCCCTGCTGCGCACCCCTTAGGGGTGCCGGACGGAGGCGTTTTTTGCATTGCCCGGCCTGCCGCCGCGCCGCGCGTTTTCGCTGCGGTTTCCCCCGGGGCTTAACTGGCGTTTGCGTTTGGCCGATAACCGCTCTTGAGGGCCCTGTTCCCGCTTCATTTCAACATGATCCAACATATAAGAAATCTCATGAAACCAGCAAAATCATTCATCCTTGCGGCTGCGGCCGCACTGGCCCTCGCCGGATGCCAGTCCGGTTCCGGCAAGCTCGCCTCATCCTCCCCCGCCGACTTGAACGGCACCGCGTGGGCGCCCGTCTATGTCAAGGGGCAGGAAAACATTGCCGTTCCGCCTGCGGACGGTTCCGGTTTCGGGAAGGTTTTCATAAGCTTTAAGGAGTCCGAAAAGGGCATGCGCGTCCACGGCATGTCGGGCAACAACCTCTTTAACGGCGGCCTCAATTTTGAATCCGATGGCGAAGTGGAGTTTACGCCGATGGCGGTCACCATGCGCATGGGGCCGTATCCGGAGTACGAGTCCAGGTTCCTCAAGGCTATCGACTCCACCGACATCATCGTGCGCGATGGCGACACCCTGATGTTTTACGACGAAGAGGACGGGGGCGGCGAGCTTCTCATGAAGTTCTCCAGGACGGAGATGCCGGAGGGGCGCTAGCGGCCCCGCCTGCGCGGCTTTTAGCGCACGGGATGAAATCCCCCGGAATGCTCCGGGGGATTTTTTTTGGGGGGCGGGACAGTCAGAGAGCGGATTGCGGATTTTGGGATAAGTTTTTACGCATGTGAAAAATCCGCCCGGCCCGCCGCCAAACGCCGCATGCCCTTTCGTCTCTTCGGAGTGTTCCAATCTGCGGCAACCCCTAAAAAAAGTCCGCCTTGCGGGCGGACTCGAAGGAAACAATATGGTATGCGAATAGGTGTTATTGCTTGAAAACCATTCCGGACATCGAATGCACGCAGGCTGCGATTTCGCCCGAATAGACCATCTTGTCGCCCCAGCGGGCGGGTATCGTCTGCGAGCCGTACTGGCCGGCGATGAGCATGCCGATGAAGGCCCCCCGCCCGGTCGTCTCCCCGCCGATATTTACGTTTGCAATCTGGGCGCTCTCGTAGTCGCTCCCGTACTTCAATGCAAGGTAGAGCGACAGCACTACCGACTTGTCCAGCTCCGCAGTGCGCCCTATCTGGTCTGCCATGGTCTCGTCGTCGTTTGCGGCCTTTATCCAGCGGCGGTAGGGGTAGGCCAGGGCGAAGTGCCTGTCCGGGTTCATCTTGCCGAACAGTATGTCCTCAAGCTTCAGGCCGCCCATTATGTAGCACATGATTTCCATGATGAATATCGCGGTGCTGAACGTGCCCTCGCCTATGGTGAATTTTTTGACGGCCCTTATGAGGTCTCCCTGGGCCTTCTTCGGGTCCGCGTATGCGGCGAGGATTATGGGCATGAAAATCATGATGTCGGATATGTGGGCGTCGGGGCAGCCGTTCGCTTCGGGATCCGTCTTTTTTGCGAGATTTTCAAAGTAGCGGCGGTGTATGGACGGGATGAAGGTGTCGTTGTGCCCGCCGTCGGATACCATGACGGCCCTGTACCTTTCCATCCATGAGTCGATGCTGAAGCCCCCGGATTCGGCCATGGAGGCCGCCATGTGGAGGGCGAGCACGAGCGGCAGCGTGTTTTCGCCAGCCTTGAGGTTGCGGTGGGGGTGGGTCGTGATGCGCTTCCAGTCGTCGCGCCTCTTTCCTACATAGTCGAATTCTGGCGGAAGCTGGGGAATCTGGTGGGAGGCCAGCACGAAGTCCCGGTACGGCTCCCTGGGCTGCATCATTTCGGACACGAACCCGTAGTCGAGCTCCACGAGCTCCCTTTTCGGATAGCCGTGTGTCGGCATCGCCAGCGCGTCGGCGACAAACGCTCCCCACCATGCGCCCTTGAATCTGTCTCTTGCTCCGATCATACTGTTTCCTTTCGCGTACGGGTTTATCTTTTTTAGCCGTGGCGCATCTTATTTCATAAGGGGAGCGCAGTCAAATAAAATCGGAAATTTTTAAAACGGAAAGTTTGGCATTTAAACCCGGAGCCGGGGCGCCCCATGCCCTCCGGACGGCGCAAAATGCGCCGGATGCGCGGGCTATTCGCCGAAAAACGCCCTGAGCTCGGCTGCGGTTATCTCTTTGCAAGTGCGCCTGCCGTCGGGCGAAAACATCGGGCTTTTGCAGGCGAACAGCTCGTCCAGGAGGGCGTTTGCCGCGTACTCGGTCTCTACCGTGCGCGAGCCGCGGGCCATCTTTACCGCAAGTTCCGCGAATACGCGGTCGGTCAGGGCCTTTTTGCCTATCGCAACGCCCTCTTCGCGCGCCAGCTCCACGAAGTCCTTTATGAACCTTTCGATGTCCCCGAATTCAATCCAAAGCGGCACCGCGCAGACCCTGTAAAAGCGTTCGCCGAATTCCTCTATGGAAAATCCGCAGACCTCGAAACCCTTCAGGCTGCGCCTGAAAATCTCGTCGTCGGCCCTGTCGAACTCGATGTTGACGGGTATCAGGAGGCTCTGGGATGCGGGCTTTTCGCCTGCGAAATTGCGCACTATCCTGTCGTAGTTTATGCGCTTCAGGGCGGAGGCCACGGAGAGGATTACAAGCGAACCGGACTGCGTTTCAAAGAGGGCGTACCTCTTTGACAGGTGGCGCAGGTACCTCCAGCCGAGCGACGAGCTGGGGCGGGTGTCCTGCGGCTGGCGCTGGGCGCGGGAAAACTGGGCCTGCGCCGCCTTGGCGGCTGCCCGGACAACGTCAAGCGGCTCGGCCGGAGCCTGCGCCGGGCGGCGTGCGGGGAGCCATGCGGGCGATTCCTGCCCGCTTTTTGGCGGCGTTATCTCGGTTACGTCAAAATTTCTGGCAGCCGATGCGCTTTCGCGGGCAAACGGCGCCTGGGGCGCTGGCCTTTCGGCGGGAGGCTGCGGGACTGGGCGCGGGGGCGGCTGTCTCTTATACACATCTGACGCTGCCG
>URJJ01000015.1 GCA_900548185.1 uncultured Opitutales bacterium | reverse complement strand
GCGTATATATCGTGGGTATTTCAAGCTGGACGATTTCAGCCCCCATCCACCGGAGCTTAACCAGCAGCTCAGCCTCGTAGGCGTATCCGCCGAACCCGGTCTTTGCCATCGATACGAGGCGCAGGGGGTAGCACCTGAAGCCGCACTGGGTGTCGCGCAGCGGAGTTCCGGTTTCGGCGCGGAACCAGAAGTTTGAGAACCTGTTCATGAAGCGCCGCGCCCGGGGGATTCCGGGGCTTGAAAAGTCGCGGACCCCGACTATGGCGGCCTGCGGGCTGCGGGCTGCGGCCGCCGCGAATTCCGCCGCGAGCGCGGGGTCGTGCTGGCCGTCCGCGTCGAGGGTTATGGCGTGGGTGAATCCGCGCCGCGCGGCCTCCGCAAAGCCCGCCTTCAGGGCCGCGGCCTTGCCCGAGTTTTGGGGCAGCCTCAGCACTTCCGCGCCCCGCGCCGCGACCGGCTCGTCGGAGCCGTCGTCGACTACCAGGGCGTCCATGCCCGGCGGGAGGCCGCCCAGCACGGCGCCGAGGGTGTCTGAATGGTTGTAGCAGGGGATTATGGCGCAGAATTTCATGCGGATGCGGTGGGCTTTTTTATATTCGGCCACAATTTAGGGCGGAATTTTAAATTGACAACACATTTTGCGGCAATTCTATTGTACCGCATTATTTAAAGCCCCATGCGGCCGATTTTTTGCCTGCGAAACGCCCGCGTCAGCGCGCCTCTTTCGCATTTTTTTTAATTCAAACCACAGACATTCAATGCTGCCCACAGAAGAAAACCTCGCCCGGCGGAGGGAGGTCGCCGAAAAGCTCAAGGCGCGCCTCATCGAGAGCCTCGATATCCCCTACGAACCCGCGGATTTGCGCGACGACATTTCGCTAATCGGCTCCGGCCTCGGGCTGGACTCGCTCGACATTCTGGAGGTCGTGTTGTGCGTGGAAAACAATTTCGGCGTGAAGATACCCGAGCTCAGCGTCCACATACTGCGCTCGTTCAACACCGTCGTGGACTTCATAATGGCAGAGCTTGAAAAGGGGGCCGCCAATGCGTAGCCTCAAACTCCGCAAGATGTGGGAGGCCGCCGGGGCGTCCTTCGGGGAGATAAACGGCGCCGAGTGCGTCGTCTCCGCGTCGGGCTTCGACGCCGAGTACGGGTTTCTGCGCTCGCGCGCGGCTCTCTCGGACTTCTCTTTCGTCCGCCGCTTTGAATTCGACGAGGCCACCGGGCTCGACTTTCTCGACACTGTGCTTGCCGACAACGTCCTGAAGCTCCGCTACGGCAGGATAATGGACACTTTCCTCGCCTCCCGGGACGGGAGCGTGGCGGCGGAGTGCTTCGTCGCAAACATAGACGACACGGTTTACGTCGTGGCCGAATCCGTCGCGCCGGACGCGGAAATCGACGCCGCCTTGCTGGATCCTTCCGGAGGGGGCAGGGACCTCACCGAGTCCCACGTGCTTTTGAGCGTTGACGGGCCGGAGGCATGGAAGGTCGCAAAGGAAATATGCGGGCCTGACATTCTGAACCTTCCGTATCTTGCGATTGAAAAGTACGACTTTGAGGGCGAGCGCATAATACTCATGCGAAACGGCAAGACGGGCGAATTCGGCTACCAGTTCATGGCGCCGGTATCGGTTGCGGAGAGGCTTTTTTCGGCGATTTCCGAAAAGCTCGCCGAAATGGGCGGCGGGCTGTGCGGCGCTTCCGCCCACTTCAACGCGAGGCTGGAGGGGAACTTTTTCAATATCTACGCCGAAGGCTCCGTCGTGCGCGACCCCATCGCCCTCGGGTTGCAGTGGATGATAGACTTTGAAAAGGAGTCCTTCCCCGGCTCAGACGCGATTTTCAGCCGCCGCGCCGGGGGATGCCCGACGGCCCTTGCGGGCGTCGTGCGCCGGGGCTCCGGGGAGCCTTTCGCGGTGGGCCAGGGGATATACGCAGGCTCCGAGAGGGTCGGGGAGGTAGTGGCATGCGGAGTTTCCAAAATGCTTGAATCCCCAGTCGCGCTCGCGCTCTTCAGCCGCAAGTACGGCCTTGCGGGCTTTGAATTTTCGTCGTCTGAAAACGGGCCCCTCGACACGGCCACGGTGTCGATGCCGCCCATAATCCCGCTCAGCCTGCAAAACGGGCTCGACGCCTGATGCAGCCGCGCCGGATAAAGCGGGTTTGCGAAATCCGTCCCGAATTCAGGGATGTCGACGCCCTCGGCTTCGTCCACAACAGCGTCTACTTCCTCTGGTTCGAGCGCGGCAGGCTCCAGATTCTGGACGACGCAATCCCGATGGCCGAGGCTCTGGGGCTAAACATCGGCGTGGTCGTGGTGGAAAACAGGTGCTCCTACCTGCGGCCCGCCCGCTACGGCGACGTTCTGAAACTAGTTACGACCCACAAGGTCGCCCTGCCGTATTCGGGCAGGCTGGAATTCAGGCACGAGCTCATCAATCCCGCCGCGCGCACCGTCTGCGCCGAGGGATTCTGCGCGTGCTCTATAATAGACATTTCAACCGGCAGGCTCGCGCGCGGCTTTTCGCCGGAGATACTCGCGCGCTACGAATCTTTAAAATAGGCGCATATGAAACTTGATGGAAAAGTCGCAATAGTCACCGGGGGCTCGCGCGGAATAGGGCGGGCGATAGTTGAGAGGTTTTCGGCGGCCGGGGCCAGGGTTTATTTCTCGTTCAAATCGTCGGCCGAGGCGGCCGGGGAGGTCGCGCGCGCGACCGGGGCCGAGGCCGTCTGCTGCGACCAGGGGGACGGCGGGGCGATAGCGGCGGCGGTTGACAGGGTGTGGGCCGAAAACGGCCGCCTCGACATCCTCGTAAACAACGCCGGAATCACCCGCGACGGCTATATGATGATGATGTCCAAGGGGGATTTCGACGCCGTAATCGACGCAAACCTCGGGGGAGCCTTTTACTGGTCCAAGTGCGCCGCCCGCAAAATGTATTCCCAGCGTTCGGGAAGCATTGTTTTCATATCGAGCGTCAGCGCCTTCAAGGGCGTGGCAGGCCAGGCCAACTACGGGGCCTCGAAGGCGGCCATATGCGCCATGGCCCGCTCGCTTGCGGCCGAACTCGGCCCCAAGGGCGTCCGGGTAAACTCAGTCTGCCCGGGCTTTATCGAGACGGACATGACCGCAAAAATCCCGCGCGACATAGCCAAGGCGGCGCGCGAAAGCGCCATCTTGAAACGCTTCGGACGCCCCGGCGAAGTGGCGGAGGCTGCCCTGTTTCTCGCAAGCGACGCGTCGAGCTATATAACAGCCCAGACCATTGTGGTTGACGGGGGGCTGTCCTAGCGCGCGGGGCGGCTCCGGCTTCCTGCGCCGCAGCGGGGGGCGTGCGGCCCGCTATTTTTACGGATGTTTCCGCCATTTGTTGCGGAGGCCGCGCGGTAGGGCTTAGCGGGGCTTCGGGCGCCTTTTATCGCGAGGGGGATGGCGCTGATTTTTGCCGCCGCGTGCGGGTTTTTCCCAGACGGCTGCGCGGCCTTATTTCGTCTTTGCCGTATCAGGCGGCAGGCCGGCGGAGCTTCCGGATGGAGGCGGCAAAGCTTGCGGCCGGGCGTTTTTTGAGAAGTCGAAGAAGCGCTTTATGCGCGTGAAAAGGTGGGGGTTCCCGTGCAGGACTATGTCGCCTCGGTGGAGCTGCTCTATGATTTTCGCGCCCCCGTTTATAAAGTCGGCCCAGGACGACTGGGTCGTCTCTATCGTGAGGTCCGCGCCCGCGCCTTCGCCTTCGGCGAGCGTGCATTTGCCGCCTGCTATGTCGAGCCGGTACGACGCCTTTGAGTCGCCGAAGCGGAATGCTATTGTGGCTTTTTCGGGGGCCCTGCGCGGGTCGAAATGGCGGCACATCTGCCCGAGGAGGATTTGGGCGTCGTTGGGGCTGTCGGAGGAGGCTATTTCGGAAAAGCGCGCGCGGGAGCTCTTGAGCCTCTCCCAGTATATGTTTGAATTGTAGACGAAAACCTCGTCGCTTTCCGAGAGGTCCTGGCGGATTGCGGCGAGCGTGGACTCGCGTATCGAGCCGGTCTCCGCGATTTGCCTGCCCGCGTCCTCTATGGCGTCCTTTATGCGGCGCACGCGCTCGAGCTTCTGGTTCGGGTGGCGGAAGTAGAGGGATTCGCTGCGGGTTATGTGGAATGGCTTTTCAAAGCCCATTGCGGAGGCTATCGTGTCCCATGTGGCTTCAAGGGGGGCGTAGGATTCGGGGAACTTCCCGGAGCCGACGTTTATCGTAACGAACTTCTTGCGCCTGAATTCAAACGACGTCTTGTTGCGCCAGCCGTCGCCGCTTTTTTCGTAGCCGTCGACGAACGGAATGCACCTGTCCCAAAACGCCTTCATGTGGGAAGTCATCGAGTAGAAATAGACGGGGGTTGCGCAGACCAGCAGCTCGGCCTTTGAGAGCTTTTCCATGAGCGGGCCCATGGCGTCGGCGTGAACGCACTTGCGCTCGCCGGAGGCGCAGGCCAGGCAGCCGTCGCACGGGCGTATGCCGGAGTGCGCCGCATTGAAGTCGCAAACCTCGGCCCCCCCGGACTTGAGCCCGCGCACAAACAGGTCTGTCACGGCCTCCGTTATGCCGTTTTTGCGCCTGTTGCCCCTGACTACCAGAACTTTCATTGCCGGGCGTTCTCCGCGGCCGCCAGGACGACGGTCCCCCTCGCCGCGGATTCGCGGCCTGAGAATGCCTCCGCCGAAAACTGGGCGAGCCCCTGGAACTCCTTCACAAGCTGCGCCCGCACCCTCAGCTCCGCGCCGGCGCGCACGACGCTTGTGAACTTCACGTTGTTTGAGGCAAGGTAAAAGAGCCTCGAGCGTGGCCCCCCCCCGCGCTCCAGGGCGGTGAGGGCTGTCAGCAGCCCGCAGGTCTGGGCCATGGACTCCACTATGAGCACGCCCGGCATTATCGGGTTTCCCGGGAAGTGCCCGGCAAAAAACGGCAGCGAAGGGTCCAGAAAGAGGCGCGATTCAATGCTGCGTCCGGGCTCGCAGGCGGTTACCCCGTCCACCATTAGAAACGGGCTGCGCTGGGGCAGGAATTCCAGTATCTGTTTTTTGTCAAGAGTCATTTTTCTGAAGCCTCCCCCGCGCTGCGCCGGCCGGCCCGCGACAGGGCCGAGGCTATCGTTCTGTATGAGGCGTTAGAAAGCGCCCCGGCGTCCTTGAATTTTTCAGGGTATAATGGAGCCAAAAATTCCAAAGTGAAGCCTATTTTGCTGCGGGGCGCAAAAGAGCCCGGGGTTTTTGCCATAAACGGCGCGTCGGAGCATATCGCCGCAGGCGCTACCGGCGCCCCCGTTTCGCGCGCGAGCCGGAATGCTAGGCTCTTGAATTCGCCCATGCGCGCGGAGGGGCTTCGGGTGCCCTCTGGGAATATGATTACGGACCTTCCGCCCGCCATTATTTCGCGGCACTTTTCCGCTGCTCCTGCCAGGGAGGCGAGTGAGGAGCGGTCGATGCTGGCAAAGTCGAACATCCTTATAAGCACCCATATCGCAAGCCACGACGAGTAGCGGCTCTTTACGAGTATCCCCGCTCCGGGGCAGGTCGCAAGGAGTATCAGCGGGTCCAGAAACGACCTGTGGTTCGATATTATGACAGCCGGCCTTCCCGGCTTCGGAGCCTCCCCTATGACCCTGACCGAACATATCCCGAGCATGTCGAGGTATCCGAACACGAATGCGCGCAGCACCGCCCTCAATAGCGATGAGAGCGCCCGCCTTCTCAGCCCGGGCCAGGGCAGGGTTGCCGCGCCCACCGCGAGCGCGATTGGTATGAAGATTAGGTTTGTTGCGACGTAGCCGCCGTACCCAAGCGCGAATCTCGCCTTGTGCGCCGCTGCCGCTGCCACTTCTTTTGCCTTCATTGTTTGACAAGCGTTAAAAAACGGTGCTAGCATTTCAACGTTAAATGAATGCATCGGGCTTTATTATGAGATTCGCGGCGGCCGCCGCCTTGTGCGCCTCGCTTTTTGCGTGCTCCACGCCGGGCCACCACCGGATATCGCGCCCGCTCGATTCGGGGGCTGCGTTTTCGCGGGGCGACTCCTTTTATGTGGCGAGCGCCAATAACGGCATATATTCGGAAACCGAGTATCCGTTCAGCGGGTTTGAAACGGCTTCGGCCGCGTATTCGGCCCTGAGCGGGCTTAGCTCAAGGGTCGGGAAAAGCGTCGGGATAAAGAGTCTGGACGCGGCCCTGAAGGAGGCGCGCGAAGGCGGCTTCAAAATCCTTTTCATGTGCGAAATCCTGCATTGGGAAGACCGCGCAAGCGGGTTTTCGGGCGTGCCGGACAGGGCCGAGGTGAAGGTGTCCGCCGTGGAGGTTTCCACCGGAAAAGTGCTGGACTGCGCCGTGATAGAGGCCGTGGGCACCGACGCTTCGTTCTCCTCTGTGCGCCCGGCCGACCTCATCCGCGCCCCGATTTCCGAATATGCGCGCTCCCTTTTTAAAAACACCGAAAATACCATACAAAAATGAAAGCATCAAGACTCATAGCATACGCCGTCGCCGCGTCGGGCCTCCTCATCGCCCTTCCCGCGTGCAACACCTCAACGACCGACCAGAGCTACGAGATGGCCGAGCGCGGACATACGCGCCTGGAATACTCGGGGTTTTTCATTCCCGACGCCAAACTGCGCGAATGCGTGCTTGCCGCCCTCGCGGAGCGCCACTGGATTGTTTCTGAGGCTTCGGGGACGATAAAGGCCCGCATTGAAAGGGGCGAGCAGACGGCCGTCGCTGCGATAGACGTAAAAGATGGAGTCGTTTCAATAGAGACTAAGGGGTCAAAAATATCCGGAACCCCATATGTCCCCATGCGCTATATTGATTTCCTGATGAAGTCTGTCAGGAAAAACGCTGCGGCCGCCGCGAAGGCTTCCGGGGCGTAGAGCCGGCATTTTTTGCCGGCAACAGGCTTGCGGCGCAGCATATGCGCCCCAGCCCCCGGGCCTGTCCTGCATTTGGATGCGCGGGCGCAAATGCGGCTATTTCGCCCCTGCGCCCGCGCCGCCTCCGTCCTCCGAGCCGTTTTCAGCGCGTATTCCGAATGCGGAGGCAAGAAGCCTCCTGACCGCCGCTAGGGCGGCCACAAGGGCCATCCCGGCCGCAATTTTGGATGCGGACCCCTCTAGAATCCCGTTTGAAAAAAATGCGACTGCCAGCGCAATGGGGCCCTGGGTTGCAAGGGACGCGAGCATGTATTTTGGAAATTCCGTGCCTATCGATGCAAGTATTATGTTCTGCATGAAGTACGGCACGCCGGGGACGGCCCTTATGAAGAAATTGGCGTCGGCCAGCCTCCTTCTTATTGCGCCCTTCAGGCGCGCCTTTTCCGCCGCCCGTTCGGCCCACTCTGCGGGTATCAGCCATCTCGCTGCGGCAAAGCCTATCGCGGAGCTTGCCGCGATGCCCGCAAGGCAAAGGCACCATCCCCCGAAAACCCCGAAGGCCGCCCCCGCGAACGCGTAGCACCAGGATACGGGAAACGCAAACGCGCAGCATACGCCCATTACGAGAAGGAAGGCTGCGGGGTTCGCGTTGGATTTTGCGAACTCCTCCAGCGCGGCGAACGCCCTCTGCCAGCCGAAGGCCGCCCCGAATGCGGCGGCCAGGGCGGCCACAGCCGCAATTTTTAGAATCTGGACTCTCATCTGCAACCTCCGAAAATTTTTGGAACTTCAGGAGGTTTCGGAAATTGCAGCGCGGTTTGCAAGGCGATATTTACCGCCCTTTGGCTTTGCCGCCTTTTTTCGACTCAAACTCCGCAGAAAGCCGCCCGAGATTCTTGAACCACTCCCTGTCCTGCGGCAGCACTTCGCCGTAGCGGTAGGGGTTTATGCACGGGTTGTGGCCCAGCGAAAGGTACTCTTGCAGCCATTTGTCCGCAAGGGCGGGGTCGGCGGCCACCCCGAGCCCCTTCGAGTAGGCGTACGCCAATAGCGAGGCCGATTCGGCGGCATAACTCGAATTTTCGGATACGGCCTCCTCAAGCATCTTGACGGCCTTTTCCGGAGCCGCCTCCGTGCCGCAGCCTGCAATGAGGTGCGCGGCATACTGGAACCGCGCCTCGTCGGAGTCGAACTCGGCCCTTATCCTTTCGAGAATCCCGAACGCGGCTTCGGGGTTTCTGAATTCCGGGTCGGCGTACTGCTTGTTTTCGACTCGGAACCAGTAGGCCATCCATAGGGCGTCCTTTTTGCGGATTCCCTTTTCGGCAAGCTCTTCCAGCAGCCTGAATGCGTACTCCTTGTCCTCGGGCGCGCGGTTTTTTGTCCAGGAATGGCGCTGGCAGAATGAGTGGGCCGCGTCGTCGATGGTCCTTTTCCCCGCCGATTTTAGCAGGCGTTCGCGCATGGCCTGGGCGCCTTCCTCTTCGGCGATGCCCCCGATATTTTTGTCGATGCAGTAGACAAGGACGAGGCTCGCCACGCTGTCGGGCTTGCGCATTGCAACCGACTTGAGTATGCCGACTGCGGTCTTTTCGTCCTTTTGAACCCCCTTGCCGGTGATGTAGTGGCGCGCCATGCGCTCGAGCGCCTCTTCGGCGTCGATACGCCTGGTGGAGGCCGCCTTGGCCGCCTTGAACGCCTTGGCTTCGTCGTACATCGGTCCGGGCAGGGCGTAGAGCTTGTATATTTCTCTGAAGCTTTCTCCCATGTAGCTCGGGGAGGAGATGGCGGCGGAAATCAGCTCGTCGGCCCGGCGGAGCTTTTCGGGGTCTTTCCTGTCTTTTGCAAGCTTTAGGGCGAGGTCTATTGCGGTCGTGGGGTCGGCTTTGGCGGCTATGGTTTTTAGCTTCATGTAGCGTTCGGAATCCCCGTCTTTTAGAAACGACGGCCTTCCATTGCCCTCGGGGGCGTACATAACTTCTGCAATTTGCGAGATTGAATAGGCGGATTTCTGCGATTCCGTCGCGGCGGCCAGTTCCGCCGCGCGGCCCTCGTCTGGCGCCCCCGCCACGCCTTTAATGCGCATGGCAACCAGCATTTCGCCCGCGGCTTCCCCGTCCGCAAGCTTTTGGGCTTCGTTCATGAATTTGGCGAGGCCCGCATAGTCGCCCGCCGCGTCGAAGGCCGCAGCCACCTCAAGCACCTCCCAGGCGCCCGGCGACATTGGCACGGCGGAGGTCTTTCTTGATTCAAGTATTCCGAAAAGCAGCTTGCGGGCGTCTTCATCCATCGAGTTTTCAAAGAAGACCTTTGCGGTTTGCGCGCCTTCCCCAAATCCGGAGAGTATAATTTTCCCCGGGGTTCTTTCATTAAGCTTTTCAAGCGCGCGCTCTGCGCATTTGCGGGCCCCTGCGGCGTCGCCCGAGGCGGCCTTTTCGGCGGCGGATTCCATGAGGTAATCGAAGCTCGGGTTTGCCTCTATGGCTTTGCGCAAAAGCGACAGTATTTTTTCGTCCGATATTTTTATCTTTCTCGCATTGCTCAGGCTGAGTTCGCCAGTTATGCTGAGTTCGCCGGTCAGGTATTCTTCAAGCTGTTTCAGCTCCCATTCTCCGAGCGTCTTTGCCGCCTGTTCGGCAAGCCGGAGGGCCTTCTCCGGATTTTTTTCCGAAAGCGCACCGGTTGAAAGGCAGAATATTGCGTAGGCCTGGGTCTCGTAGTCCGTCTTCCCCCGTGGCGAGGAGAGGTAGCGGAGCATGTCGCTGAGCGCCTCAGCCTTTTCAGCGTCGGTCTTTGCAGACAGGCACTTCTCGTACGGCGCACCGTTTTGACCCTCCCGGGCGGCGGCGATGTCTTTCATGGAGACCCCGTTTTTAAGCAGCTTTTCCGCGAACTTTGCGAACTTCTCGGGCTGCGCGCCCGCAAGCGGCAGCACAATTTCCGCTGATTCCTTAGTGGGCCACAGCGAGGCCGCAAACAGCGCAAGCTCCGCCCGCATGTGCCGGGCTGCGAACTCGATTGCGGCCTTCGGCTGTGTGGCGCCGGCCGCCGCGAAACGGCGCGCCAAATCCGCGCTCATGGCTTCGGCCTCCTCCGCATCGGTCCCCGTCTTTGAAAGTGCGAAGGCAAGGAGCATGTCGGTGTAGAGGCTCTTTATTTCGGAATTTCTCACGGCTTCGGCGGCCTTTTTGGCGTTTTCGGGCGGGGCGCCGTCTTCTAGCTGCACAAGGGCGAAAAATGCCGCTATGGGTGCAGCGGGCTTTTTCGCGTTGGCTTCCATGTAGGCGTCGAGAACCTTCCGTGCGAGGGCGCTGCTATGGGGTTCTGTTGAAAAGTCCGGGTCGGATATCTCCGTTGAAATGAGTTCCATTGCGCTAAAGGCCGCGCCTTCACCGACAATCGGGTCGGAGCGCATCGCGGAGAGAAGATATTTTTCAAGCGCCCCTGTCATGCGGTTTCCAAGCCCGGCAATCGCGTCGGCGTTTAAGAGAATCTTCGGGGCCATTGTGAAGTCCCCGCTTTCGGCGAGCCTTTCAAGCGCCTTCAAGGCCGAGGCTTCGAGGGCCGGGCTTTCCGGAGCGTCCGGGGCGAATATGTCGGGCAGCAATGCGAGCGTGATTGAGGCAAACGCCGCGTCTCCTTCCAGGAGGTCTTTCAGATAGCCCGCGGCCCTTGCCGCGTCCGGGGCGTCTTGCTGCCGAGGTATGGAGGAAGATTTTAAGACTGCCACAAGCCTTGCCTCCGGGACGCCCGCGTCGGCCTCCGCGAGAAGCTCCTCCATCGGCATGCCGTGTGCCTCTTTTATGCCGAAGAATGCCGCGCGGACGGCAAGGCGCGCGCGGAGCACTGAGGATACGTGTTTTGCGTCGGCTATGACGGCGCCCTGAAGGAGGATTTTCAGCGTCGGCCCGCCAGCCGCCTGTTCTGCCCCTGCGCCTGCCCCGTCCCTGAGCGCATCGGCCTGCGCCCCTTCAAGCCTGTAAATTGACACCTGCCTGCTTAGGGTTGGGGAGAGGATGACGGCGTTCGCCCATTCGCCGTCCTTCCCGAAAATCTTCGCAGCCTCACCCCCTGCGGGAAATTCCCTTATTGAGATTTCGTACATGTCCCCGGCTCTCGCAATCGTGCTGGAAAATGACAGCTTTTTCACGGCTTTCGCCTGCGGCGCCGCGTGGCTTGGCTGCGGTTCTTCCGGTGCTCCGGCTGCCGGGCTTGCGGCGGCCAGAATTATTGTTCCCAGCAGGCTGATGTGCTTTAGGTATGCGTTCATGTTGATTCCGGGGTGTTGGTATGTTGGCAGGATGAAATGCCGGCATTCGGCAAACGGCTTTATTTTTTCCCAAAATTTTGCGCTTTGCAACAAAAAAGGCGCGGGGTTTGCAGCGCGTATGGAATCCGCACCCCATTTCCGTCCACCGGCATTTTGCTTGACTTGAACGCGACCGCCCTGCAATCCCTTTTGTTTTTTCACCCTTTTAATCATGGCGAATGCAGGCGAAAATGCGGCGGAAAGGGGGCTTGGCGACGGAGCCATAGCCCCGCTTTTTGCGCGTTTTGCGGTGCCCGGCATCGCGTCTTTGGCATTCTTTTCCCTCCAGCTCATGGTAAACGGGATGCTTCTCGGGCGTTTCGCAGGCGCTGAGACGCTGGCTGCGGTAAACCTGACCGTGCCGGCAACCGGGGCGATGGTGTCGCTTTGCATCGTTTTGAATGTGGGCTGCCAGTGCGTGGCGGGCATCAAGCTGGGCGCGGGGAAGGGCGGCGAGGCCGACGACGCCATGTTTACCGCCTTTGCCGCGACGCTTGCAATATCGTGCCTCTGGGGCGGCCTGCTCGGGTTTTTCCCGGAATCGTTCGCCGCATTCCTCGGCGCTTCTGGAGGAGTGCTGGAAAAGAGCGCGGCATACCTTGAAATACTCGCGCTTTCCTTCCCGGCGACCTCGCTTTTGTTTTTGGCAAACGGGGGGCTGCGCGCGCAGGGGAGGCCGGTATTCGCCTTTTCCGCCATGGCCGTTGCGGCGCTTGTAAACGTGTCGTGCGCGGCGGCGTTTGTCGGCGCAATGGGCATGGGGGCGGCCGGGGCGGGATACGCGGCCCTCGCGGCTTCGCTGGCCGGCCTTGCGGTCTGCCTTCCGCCGTTTTTCAGGCGCGGCGCGCCGCTCTCTGTCTTGCGCGGGAGGTTCAGGCCGCGCATGTGCGCCCAGATGCTATTTAACGGCTCCTCCGAGGGGCTTTCCGAGCTTTCGTCAGCCTGCGCCGCCTTCGCATTCAACTGGATGATGCTGCGCAGCGCCGGTTCAGACGGCGTGGCGGCCCTCACGGCAGTCAGTTCGATGTCGTTTGCCGCAGTGGCGTTTTTCATCGGCCTCACCGACGGGGGCAGGGCGATAATCAGCTTCAACTACGGCAGGCGCAGCCGCGACAGGATAGTGGCGACGCTGAAGCTTTCGGCATGCGTGCTGCTTTTGGCGGGCTTTGCCCTGTTTTCTGCGGCCCTCGCCTTTCCGGAGCTGCTTGCTTCCGCCTTCTTTTCGGAGGCCGACGCTAAGGCCTGCGCGCTGGCATCCCGCGGGGCCGCTCTATTTTCTGCGGCGTTTCTCGCCCAGGGCCTGAACATCCTCGCCTCGTCCTACTTCACCGCGATAGGCGACGCGCGCACGTCCATTGCCATATCGCTTTTGAAGGGGTTTGTGTTTTTGGGGATTTTCCTGGCAGCTCTTGGCTTTGCGTTCGGCACGGACGGGATTTGGCTGAGCGTTCCGTGCGCGGAGTTTTCGACTCTCGCAGTTTCAGGATTCCTGATGCGCCGGGCGCTTTTGAGGCTGGGGCGCGGGGAGTGGGCCAACCATGTGTGAGGTCTGGCGGGGGAGTTTTTTATGAATATTTTTCTTGCCTCGGACGGGGCGTTTGGTTTTTACTTTAAACTTTAACAAATGCGGAAAATCCGCGCGCGGGCCTTTTTGGCGCAATGCTTCCGGGCGCGCAGGGCGGGTTTGAATTTGTTTGAAAATCCCCCGCTTCGGCCTGGGGGAGGCGGCATGGTTCGGGGCTTTCGCCCGGTTTTTCCGTTCCGCCGAATGCGCCTTTTGGAGAGGTGGCAGAGTGGTCGATTGCGCTGGTTTGCTAAACCGGTGTAGGGGCTAATACCCCTACCGTGAGTTCGAATCTCATCCTCTCCGCCATTTGACGCGAATCCCGATGGACGCCTGAAAAGTCCGCAGGGGTTCGCGTCTTTGTTTTATTGAGGGCTAAAGGGCGGCCATGCGGTTTTTGCAGGCTGCCGGCCCGGACGGGGATTTGCCAAAGGGCGCGGAAAGCGGATAACTCTTCCATGATGGCGGCTGCTGAGGGGTGTTCATCCCCGCAAAGGGATTCCGCGCAGGTTTCAGCCCATCTTTGCGGCCTAACCGGCTGCGTCTGCAAACGCGCCAATTCGCCCGCGCGCGTATTGCGGTTTTTCAGGACAATTTGCGTTGCAATCCGCGCCTTGCCTCCATTGGCTTATGTGAGATTGTTTTCAGGGGCGTTCTAACTTTCAATATTGGTTTTATGGTACCGTTTAAATCTTATTTGACGGGCGGATGCGCAAAGCGGCTCATGCTCGCCATCCCGCTCCTTGCCTGCGGCGAAATGTCCGCCGTTGTGTGCGAAATGCCGGACTCGTCCTTTTTGAATTTGGGGGAGTTTGTCGGAACCGACGCGTTTTATGCGAGGGGCGTTTACGGGCAGGGCGTCAAGGTCGCAAACCTTGAACTGTATGTGGCCTCCAAGGAGGAGGATGACTCGGGGTATGTAGCTTTTTTGAAGGACGCCGCATACACGACTTACTGCCCGGAAGGTACGACGGAGCGTTTCGGTTTGCCACATCCCTACCAGACCCTCTCTGTCATGGCCGGATACAATGTGGACTTTGAAAACCAGGCCGTTTCCACGGGCCTCGCGCACCAGGCTGAATATGTGAGCGGCCAGGTGGGCGAAAACAGCATGTTTATCTCGGACAGGTGCGTCCTTTCAACATATGGGGAATTTTTCACAAACGGGACGGATGTCATATCGTCGTCGTGGAAAACTTCCGCAGGCAACTCTTTTATGACGGGGGCGGTTTTGGATTCATACGCCGCTAAAAATCCCCATACTGTGTTTGTGGCTGCGGCCGCAAACGAAGGGGAAGCGGGGCCGGGGCATGTGTCGTCGCCGTATAAAAACATGAATGTGATAAGCGTCGGCGCGCTGGACGACGCGTCGAATTTTGGGAGCGTCGCAAAGACAAGCTCTTACGGCCCCAACGATTTTTACAATCCGGTTACGGGAGAGACTGTAAAGGGTGTCGTGAGCGCCGTTGACATCGCGGCGCCCGGGACCGTATATACCGTGCTGCGGGACGGAACGCTTGGAAACAGCCGCGGGACGAGCTTTGCCGCCCCGGTCGTCTCTTCGGCCGCCGCGCTCATGATTTCGCATTCAAGGTTCGCCTCCATGCCCGAAGACAGCCGGGACGCGCGCCTCATAAGGGCCGTTTTGCTGAATTCGGCAGACAAAATCGCCGGATGGGATAACGGCGCGGAACTCCGCGACTTCGTGGGGGCGGACGGAAAAGTCCATAGCGGGGTGTTAAGCACCTCGCAGTCCCTTGACTACCGTTCCGGGGCCGGGGCCCTCAATGCGGCGGAAGCCCTCGCCCAATATGACAATTTCGGAAATACGTCGTTTCTGGGAAGCGTTGGGGAAGGCGGCTCCTATTCGTACGCATTCCGCGCCGACGGGGCTGGCATGGAGTTTGCGGCGACCCTGTGCTGGATGGTCGGGAGCGACGTAAGCGGGGTCTCATATGACGAAAGCGGGGACGTATCGGCGATAGACGCGGATTTTTCGCATTTTTCAAACCTCGATTTGAGGCTTTGGCATGTCGGAAGCGACGGCGAGATGCTGGTCGCCCAGTCGGTTTCCGAATACAACAATGTGGAGCATATTTTCCTGGAGCTTTCCTCCGGGGGCGAATATCGGCTGGAAGTGGTTTTTGACGGCATGGTTTACGGGGACTCTCCCGAGGAAACCTACGCGATAGCCTGGAACCTCTCCGCCGTTCCTGAGCCATCTTCCTGCGCAGTCCTCTTTGGGGCGGCGGCTTTGGTGTTTGCCGCATTGCGCAGGCGGAACTGACGCAAGTCGGATAGCTCTTTTTATGGCGGAGCGGAACGGGCAGATGTGGTGCGCGTGCCGTTTCCGCAGGGCTGGCAACGGGGGGACGGCGCACGTCTGAGGGGGGGCGGGTTCTAGCGGTTTCCCGGGAGTGCGCGGGGCGGCATTTTTGGGGGGGGAATCCCCCGCCCGGGGTTGGTTTTAGCCCGCCGCTTGGATTGCGGGCCGGATTCATATGGCGCGAATCGGGGGAGCGGATTGCGGAAGAAGTGCCGGAAATTTTACGCGCGAGTTTTTTTATAAAACCGGGGTGAAGGGGTTTTTTTGCGCATTGCAGTTGCCGCTTGCCCCGTTCTCAAATGCGTTAAGGCAGTGGGCGCGGATTGCTGAAAAAGGCGGATTTTATAGCGGAATTTGCCTATGGAAAAAACAGTTCCCGCCGCCTCTATCGGTAAAGCGGCATCATGCGCTTTTTCATTTGCTTTGGGGTATTTTAATCCGAACGCCCATGCGGATTCGGGGGCTTGGGAAATGGCATTCTTTAGCGCAAAAATTGCGGCGGAACCGAATCCGAAATCCGCCCGCAAATCCGGAATATCCAGTAATGCGGGGGATTTCGGGCAATGTCCTGGACGGGATCGGGAATGCCTTTTCTGTGAGGTTAGGCCGCTATCTGTTCCACGGAAGCTTTGCCAGCAGCGCCGCCATTGCGCACGTATTTGAAACTCCCGCAAAGATAAGCCCGCAGCCCACGAAAAGCGGCAGGAGCGCAAATAGCGGGCTCCATGCGAGTGCGGCGGCGCTTCCTGCCAAAACCAGCAGCCCCGCCGCAATTCTGACCTGCCTTTCCATCGATATTGCAGCGCTTTTGCAGACTATGGAGGGGTCGCCTGAAAGTGCGGATATGCCGCCGCTTATGATTGATACGCTGCCGTATCCGGCCTCTTCAAATTTTCTGGCCGCCGCGCTTGCGCGCATGCCGCTTTTGCATAGAATATAAACCGTCTCGCCAGAAAGGCGGTGTTGGGCTATGAAATCCTTCGCGTCGAAGCGCGGGAGTTCGACAAAATAGTGTTTGCGCCGGAGCGCCATTTCGGAATGTTCGCCGCCGTTTCGGACGTCGAGGATGAGGGCGTCGGCCGGGAGTTCGGAATACTCCGTCCGGTTTTTGTATAGTCCGTCTTGCATGATTCGTCTTATTTTGAGTTTACCGCCTTCCATGTGAGGTATCCGCCGGACAGGTTGGAGGCGCTGAAGCCGTGCTGTTTCAGTATCCTTTCGGCGAGGTATCCGCGCAGGCCAACCTGGCACGAGGCCACTATCGCGCGGTTTTTGTCGAGTTCTCCGAGCCTTGCGCGGAGCTGGCCGAGGGGAATGTTGACCGAACCCGGGATGTATCCGCCTTCGCGCTCGCGGGCTTCGCGCACGTCCAGAACCAAAGCGCCCTCCGGGATTGACTCTGCGTATGCGGGGGTGGAAAGCCCGGAGAGGATGTTTGAGGCGACAAACCCCGCGAAGTTTACGGGATCTTTTGCGGAGCTGAAGGGCGGGGCGTAGGCCAGCTCCAGCTCGCCGAGGCCGCGGACATCCGTCCCGTTTCGCATGGCCTGGGCTATGGTGTCTATGCGCTTGTCAACACCCTTCTCCCCAACGATTTGGGCGCCGAGGATTTTGCCGCCGCAGTCAAACATAATCTTCATATCCATGCGCGCGGCGCCCGGGTAGTAGGAGGCGTTGGAGGAGGGGTGCAGGTACGCCTTTTTGAAAGGCTTTCCCGCCGCCTTCAGCCTGGCTTCCGTATAGCCTACGCTCCCGGCGCAGATGCGCCCGACCTTTATCACGCTGGCCCCGTACGTTCCGGCGTATGCGCTCGCAATCCCGGCGATATTGTCGGCCGCGATTCGCCCCTGCCTGTTTGCCGGGCCCGCGAGCGGAATCGCGGCGCTCCCGCCGAACAGGGGGTCGCGGACTTCGACCGCGTCTCCGGCCGCATAGATGTCGGGGTCCGAGGTTCGCATGTTTTCGTTTACGCGGATGTGCCCCCGCTTTCCGCATTCGAGGCCGGCTGCGGCGGCCAGCTCCGAGTTGGGGCGCACCCCCGTGGATACGATTACAAGCCCCGCCTCAAGCCTCTCCCCGTCGTCCAGAATTGCGGCGGCGGAATCTTCGGAAGCTTCGTACCCGGATACTTTCCTGCCGAGGCGCAGGCCGACCCCCATAGACGCCAGCTCGTCTGCGATTGGCCGCGCCATTTCAAAGTCAAGCGAGGGGAGCAGGTGGTTCCCGCGCTGGACGAGGATTGCTCCGAGGCCGCGTTTTGCAAGGTTCTCCGCAGTCTCAAGCCCCACGAAGCCGCCCCCAACTATAATCGCGTTTTTTGCGCCGGAGCGGATGGTTTCCAGGACCGAATCCATGTCGGCTATCGTCCAGAGGTTTTTAATTCTCGGCGCCTTTGCTCCGGGCGTCGGGTCTTCGGCGGGGGAGGAGCCCGTGGCTATTATCAGCTTGTCGTAAGGCTCTTCGTATTCGCCGCCGACGCCGCGTACGGAAACGGTTTTTCTGCCCCTGTTTATGGCGCAGGCCTCGCTGGAAGTCCTGACGTCAACGTTGAACCAGGAGGCGAACTTTGCGGCGGGCATTACCAAAAGGCTGTCCCGGGATTCTATGGCTCCGCCCACATGGTAGGGGAGGCCGCAGTTTGCATATGATATGAATTCCCCGCGCTCAAGGATTACAATTTCAGCCGATTCGTCCAGACGCCTGAGCCTTGCTGCCGCGCTCGCCCCGGCGGCCACTCCGCCAATTATGACAATTTTCATTTTTTATTACCGTATTTTTAATGTATTTTTCAAATTGATATGCTGGCGGCCGGGACTTTTCAAGAATTGTTTGGTTTGAACGCCAGTGCGTCCGCCCGGCGTGCATGGGGGGCTTGCGCATTTTGGCGCGGCGGCTTTTCCTTCATGCAGGGCATTAGATGTGGAATCCCGCTTTGCACGCCGGGGCGCGGAGCCTCTCACATATGCTTAGGCGGGCATTTCAGATTGGGGGCGGCCGGCCTCTTCGGCGGGGGACGGAAAAGCCCCCGGAATTCTCCGGAGGCTTGTGCGCGGTAATCTTTCTAGTGCGGAAGGCGTCAGGCCCTTTTGCGCATGGCAAGCATCGCCAGGGCGAGAGCCCCGAACACCGCCGCCAGCGCCGCAGGTTCCGGCACGTAGGTGAGGGAAAGCGATATGTCGCCGTCTTTCATGTGCACGTCTTCCATGCCGGCCGCCTCCCAGTAGGAGTTGCCGGCAAAATTTACATCCATTACGGTTGAGAGCAGGGCCTGCAAATCGGCGTCGGACATATCGGCTGTTATGTCGTTTGATACGCCGTCCACTATGATTGCCGTGAGGTTGTCAAACAGGATTACGTCTATGGTGTCGCCCGCCGACAGGCCCTCGACGTAGCCGGGCTCGGATGAGGAGCTCATGGAAAGGGAGATGCTCTTGGAGCCTTCGAGCGTGGTTATCGTGATTGAGGGGGCGGTGAAGATTGCCCCCTGCGCCTGGCCGAGGTTGGAGTCCAGCGCTATTTCAATCTTTCCGTATTTGTTGAGCGTTACGGTGCTGGAGGACTTGAACGAGGCGCCTGAATGGATTGCCAGCGTCCCGGTCTGGCTTGCGTCCGCCCCGCCGACAAATATGCTGCCCGAAAAGCTTGCGCTTGAGCCCGCGCCCTTGACTGTCAGTACGGCGTTGTTGCGGAGGGCCCCGGAGGCCACGTTGAGGTTCCTGCCAGAGAGCGTTCCGCCGTCTGAAACCGTCACGAAAGAGTTCTGCACGTCCCCCTTTGCCTCGTCGCGCGCGGCCTTGCCCATTGAAAGGGTTCCGAAGTAGGTCACCTTGCCCATGATGTTGAGCTCGGACACTGGGTTCTGGGTGCTCTCGTTTCCGCGGTCGAACATGTTTATATCGTTCAGGCCGGAGATTTCGCCGCCTTTTTCGACGTTTATGACGCTGCGGGCGCCCCTGTAATTTGCGAGGTTGAAGACGGTTCCTTCCGCCGCTGTCAGACGGCCCCCGTCCAAAATGTTTACCGTGGCCGACCATCCGGCGGAGTCGTCCCCGAGGCGGAATTCGCCGCCGGAGCCCATCTCAAAGGTTCCTGCGATGTTTACCTCCGACTCTTTCGGGCCGCTGCCAGTACCCATTATGAAATATCTGGAACCCGCCACCACTTTGCTTCCGGCGTCGATGGTGAAGCCGTAGTTGGTGCGGTTTTCGGAGGAGACCGTGATTGTGGCGTTGTTTGTCACGGTGGAGTCGCTTGCGAACTTTTCTATTGTGGCGTCCTCGGAGTAGGTCTCGGCAAACGCCGGCATCGCGGCCATTCCCAGCAGGACGGGAAGCATTCCTGTGCGGTTGATTTTGTTTTTCATGACGGTATTGGTGGGGGATGTTTATGCTCCGCAATCGTTTGAACAATACGCGGATTTTTCTTTCAGTAAAAAGAATAAAACCCGCATTCCTGCGATGTCAACACGTTTTGCAAATATATGCATATGCATGTCATGCGCCGCAGGGGCGTTTTTTGCGCCGCAAGGCGATAAAGTCTTGCAAAACGCCGCAGGACCGCTAAGCTTTATTTTTTAAGAAGAATAAAGACCATGCTTACATTTGCGGAAGAAATAACCCTGCTTGCGTTGGACGACAAGACGGGCGAGCTCATGCGCCTGCCGGAACGCTCCCTCGATTTCGCGCTCGCCGGAAGCCTCATGCTTGAGCTGGCCTTCATGGGGCGGATAGACACGGACGAGACCTTCGTCGCCGTCCTGAGCCGCGAGCCCACGGGCGACCGCCTCCTGGACGAGGCCATGATGCTCATCCCGGACGGTCCGGGCGTCGCAATCGAAAACGCCCTGGCGCGCATCGCCAAAAAGGGCGACCGCTGGGAGCGCAAGACCCTGGACGGCCTGGTCGAAAAGGGGGTGCTCATGAAGCGCGAGGACCGCTTCCTCTGGGTCATGCGCGAGCGCACGTATCCTGTCGCCGACGAAAAGCCGCTCCGGGAGGTCCGCGAGCGCATAAGGGCCGTGGTGATGAACCCCGACGCGATACCGTCGCCGCGGGACGTGGTCATAATTGCGCTCATGAACGCCTGCGAGCTGAATTTTACGGTGTTCGACGCCGACGAGGCCGAGAGGTACAGGGACCGCATCGACACCATTTCCAAAATGGACTTCATCGCCCAGGCCGTGGCTGACTCCATCTCGGAAATCCAGAACGCGATACTTGAAACCGTCGCGTTTTCAGGCCTGTGAGCGCGGATTTTGCAGGGGCGCGCCGGGCGGCGGTGTTCGCGCTCGGCTGCCGCGTCAACCACTCGGAGGCCGCCATGATGGCGGACGAGCTGGAGCGCGCCGGATGGCGGCCGGTTTCGTTTTCCGACTCCGCCCCGCTCCTCATCCTTAATTCGTGCGCCCTGACCGAGTTTGCGGAGGCAAAGACGCGCAGGGCCATAAAGGCATTCAAGAGGCGGAACCCCGGGGCCCGCGTGTGCGCCGCAGGGTGCTACGCCCAGACTTCCCCCGGCGCGCTGGCGGCTGCGGGGGCGGACATAGTGGTGCCCAACACCGAAAAGGCCGCGGCGGTGCGCATCGCCCTGGACATGATGGAGGGCCGGGACGTTTCCCGCTTCGTGCCGGAGCCCGCCTGCGGGGGGGCTTTGGGCGCCTTCCGGGCCGGGGGGGGCGTGGAGCCGGATCCGGGCTTTTCGGCCGGATTTCCCGTTCTCGACAGGATGGGGCTCAAAATCCAGGACGGCTGCGACAACGCCTGCGCCTATTGCATAATACCGCGCGCCCGCGGCGGCCCGCGCTCGCGGACGTTCTCCGAAATCATGCGCGACGCCGAAAACCTCGTTTCGCGCGGGGTCCGCGAGATAACCCTTACGGGGATAAACATGTCGAAGTTCGACGGCTCGCTCGCCGCGCTTGCCGACGCCCTCGACGGAATTGACGGCCTCTACCGCGTGAGCCTGGGGAGCCTCGAACCTCCCGTGCCGGAATTCGAGGCTCTGGTTGAGCGCATGGCGGACCCGTCGCACAAGCTCGCGAGGCACTTTCACATATCGCTTCAGAGCGCGTCGGACACTGTCCTTAGGCGCATGAGGCGCAGGTATTCGGTTTCGGACTTCTTTTCCGCAGTGGATTTCGCCAAGGGCGCGGACGCCGGAATCGGAATCGGGACCGACATCATATGCGGCTTCCCGGGTGAGGGGGAGGCCGAGTTCGGCGAGACTTTGCGCAACATATCCTCCTCCGGGCTTTCCTTCCTCCACGTCTTCACCTATTCCCCGAGGCCCGGCACTGCGGCGGCCCGCGAAAAGCCCGAGACGCTCTCCGTGCGGAAGGCCAGGGCGGACAGGCTGAGGCGCGAGGGCCGCGCGCTGCTTTCGCGCTTCATCGCATCGCTCGAGGGGGCGGAAGACGACATGCTGCTGGAAAAGCCGGGGCCGGGAGGGGTTTACCCCGGGTACCTCTCAAACTACGTCCCCGCGCGCGTCGAGATTCCCGAAAAGGGGCTCCGGAACGCCCTGGCCCGCGTGAGGGTTGCGGCGGAGTCCCCGTCGGGCGGGTCGGCGCGCGCCGAGCTGGAGCGGATAGTCTTCCGGCCGTGAGGCGCGGGGGATTTTGTGCAATAAAAGTGTTGCCCCGGGGGGCGTTTTCTCCAGAATCTGACGGAATATATTAATTTCATCAGAGCATGCTAAGTAAAATCTTCAAGCTTTTTGCGGGCAACCATTACAAGCGCTTTTACAAGAAGGCGCGTCCGGTAGTCGCCAAGATAAACGAGATTGAAAAATCCTACCAGTCGCTTTCCGACGACCAGCTTAAGGCCAAGACGGCCGAATTCATGCGGCGCATAAGCGAGGGGGAAACCACCGACAGCATCCTTCCGGAGGCGTTCGCCGCCGTGAAAAACGCCGCCCGCAGGCTCTGCGGGAAAAAGATAACCGTCTGCGACCACGAGCTGACCTGGGACATGGTCCACTACGACGTCCAGCTAATCGGCGGCATGGCCCTCCACCAGAACATGATAGCCGAAATGGCAACCGGCGAAGGCAAGACCCTTGTCGCGACCCTCCCCCTCTACCTCAACGCCCTCACCGGCAGGAACTGCCACCTCGTGACGGTCAACGAATACCTGGCGCGCCGAGACTCCGAATGGATGGGCTACCTCTACAACTTCCTGGGCCTCACGGTTGACTGGATATACAACATGCAGGATTCCCAGTCAAAGAAGAACGCCTACCGCGCCAACATAACTTACGGAACCGCAAGCGAGTTCGGCTTCGACTATCTGCGCGACAACGGGATGGCTTCCGACGCCGAAAGCCAGGTGCAAAACGGCCACTTTTACTGCATCGTCGACGAAGTGGACTCCGTGCTGATAGACGAGGCCCGCACGCCCCTCATCATTTCCGGACCCGTCCAGGAGGACCACGAGGCCCCGTTCGTGCGCTTCAAGCCCGTCATAGAGCAGGTTGTGAAGCTCCAGACGAAGCTTTGCAACAGGCTCGCGGCGGAGGCGCGCGACGAGTTTGAAAAAAGCGGGGACCTCTCCGAGGACGCCGTACTCAAGCTCTGGCAGGTGAAAATGGGCATGCCCAAGAACCGGACGCTGCGCCAGCTCATGGAGCACGGTGCGGTCCGCAAGAAGCTCGACAAGTTCGACATGGAAATGGCATCCGACTTCCGGAAGGAGGACCGCTTCCGCTTCAAGGAGCAGCTCTACTTTGTAATAGACGAAAAGCAGCACCAGTCGGACCTCACCGAACTGGGCCGCAACGCCGTCTCGCCCTCGAACCCCGACGCCTTCGTACTTCCGGATCTTGCCACGATGTTTGTGGACATCGACGCGCGCAAGGACATCGACCCGCAGAAAAAGCAGGAGCTGAAGCTCGCCGCCGAAAACGACCTCGTGCGCGTCTCCGAGGAAATCCACTGCATAAGCCAGCTCGTCAGGGCCTATTCCATTTACGAAAAGGACGTCGAGTATGTGGTGCAGGACGGCAAGGTCCATATCGTAGACCCCAACACCGGCCGCATAATGTACGGCAGGCGCTGGAGCGAGGGCCTGCACCAGGCCGTCGAGGCCAAGGAGGGCGTGGAAATCGAAAAGGAGACCAAGACCTACGCGACGATAACCATCCAGAACTATTTCAGGCTCTACTCCAAGCTCGCGGGCATGACCGGCACCGCCGAAACCGAGGCGCAGGAGTTCCACGACATCTACTCCCTGAACGTCATGGCAATCCCCACGAACAAGCCGTGCCGCCGCAAGGATTTCAACGACATCTTCTACAAGACGCGCCGCGAAAAATATAACGCGGCCATCGCCGAAATCGAGGCGGCGCACAAGCGCGGCCAGCCGGTTCTGGTGGGTACGGCCTCGGTGGAAGCCAGCGAGCTTCTGAGCCGCATGCTGCGCCGCACGGGCATCCCGCACAACGTCCTGAACGCAAAAAACCACGCCCAGGAGGCCGAGATAGTGGCGCAGGCCGGGCAGCGCGGGGCCGTCACCATCGCCACCAACATGGCGGGCCGCGGCACCGACATCAAGCTCGGCGAGGGCGTGGACGAGCTCGGGGGCCTGTACGTGCTTGGCACCGAGCGCCACGAGTCGCGCAGAATCGACCGCCAGCTCAGGGGCAGGTGCGCACGCCAGGGCGACAACGGCGCCTCAAAGTTCCTCATATCGCTTGAGGACGACCTGATGCGCCTGTTTGCAAGCTCGCCCATGGCCAAGATTCTCGACAAGACCTTCCAGGAGGGCGAGCCGCTCGAACACCCCATCATAAACCGTTCCATCGAGAGGGCCCAGAAGACTGTGGAGGGCCAGAACTACTCGATGAGAAAGCGCCTTCTCCAGTATGACGACGTGCTCAACAAGCAGCGCGAGGTTATCTATGGCCTGAGAAACGACACGATAACGACTGACGAGCCGCGCAAGATAGTGATGGAGCTTATCGGCGACGAAATCGACGAGCGCATAGCCTCTTTTTACAGCGGCAAGCCCGACGGCGACTCCTCCGACCTCGAAACCCTCGCAAGCTGGGTGACGAGCCGCTTCCCGATAGAGCTTTCCGCCTCCGACCTCTCCGGAAAGGACGACGCCGAAATGAAGGCCGTCATAATCGGCAAGATTTCCGACCTCTACAAAATCCGCGAGGACGTTGAAAACCCGCAGGCCCTCAAGCTCATCGAAAGGTTCGTCCTCATGCGCGCCTTCGACAAGAACTGGCAGGACCACCTGACAGAGATGGAGGATTTGCGCAAGAGCGTCGGCCTCCGCTCCTACGGGCAGAAGGATCCGCTCAACGAGTATAAGAGCGAGGCGTACAAGTTCTTTGAAAGCCTGCTTTCAAAAATCAGAAACGACGTCTGCATCGGCATATTCCGCAGCGCATCCAGCCTTGAGGTGCTCCAGGCAATGATAGCGCGCGCCCACCACCTTGAAATAAACGCCCCCGCCGGGGCGGACGCCGATTCTTCCGCAGACGCCTCCCCCGCCGCAGACGGTGAGTCCGCCGGGCGGCCCGCCGCTGAAGGCGCCCTTTCTGGAAAGCCCGTCAAGGACGACATAACCCTCCCCGACGTGCGCCTGGCGCCCCCGGAGATGCCGCGCATCGGCCGCAATGAAACCGTGACGATTTTTAAAAACGGCGAGACGCGCACTATGAAGTTCAAGAAGGCCGAGCCGCTCATCCGCGACGAGGGCTGGCGCGTCAGGGAGTTCTGATTTTCCGCGCTTTCGGCCCTGCCTTCGGGCCTTGGGGCGCATCTGCGCCCGCCCGGCGGGGCCTTTATGCTGGTCTGAAAAAAATGCCGCCACTTGCAAAAATTGCCGCGATAGCGGCGACCGTTGCGGGGTTCGCGCTTTACGCGGCCTCGTTCGAGCCTTTCGGCGTGGCCGAATTCGCGTACGTCTTTGCCGCGCTTTTTTACGTGGCGGCCAGGCGCGGCGGGCTTTCTTCCAAAGCGTGGCTCGCGGTTTCGGCGGCTGGCTCGTGGTGCGCGTGGTGCGCGATTCTCGCGTGGCTCAGGTTCGTGTACCCCCCGGCGGGCGCGGTCTTTCTCGCAGGCCTTTCGGCCGTGCTCGGGCTTTTCATGCTCGCGTGGATGTGGATGCTTTTCAAGTTCGCCCCGCGCGACGGCAGCCCCTTTGCGTCGCGCATGGCGAGGATTCTTTTCCTGGCGTCGGCGTGGGTCGTCCTCGAGTGGGTCAGGTCGTTTCTCTTCACGGGGTTTCCGTGGATGCTTCTGGCGCACAGCCAGTGGCTCCGCCCGGCCGTCATACAGCCTGCGGAAATAGGGGGGCCGTACATAATATCCTTCGTCCTGATATTTTTCAACATGGGCCTGGGCGAATTCGTGTGCAGGACGTGGGCGTGGCACAAGTCGAGGGTCTCCGGAGGCGCGCGCGCTTCGGGGGCGGGCAGGTTTTCGCCGGAATTCTACATCGGGGCTGGAATGGTCATGGCGTGCCTTTTCATGTACATTTCAAACATGCCGAGGGTCGGCGCAATGCGCCGCGAATTTCGCGCCGGAATGGTGCAGACCGACTTCGCCGGAATCCTCAACTGGAGCTCGGAACTCGGCATGCGCAACCTCGACACGCTCAGGCGCCTCACCATGGCGCTCAAAAAGGCGCGCGTGGATGTCGTGCTATGGCCGGAGTCGTCCACTCCGCCGCAGTGGCCCGTGATTGGAACGCCCGGGGTGAGGGAATGGGTTGAGGCTGCCGCAAGGGACGCAGGGGCGCCCATCCTCATGGGAAACGGGGCGTACTATCCCGGCCCCGGAGGGGGCTGGGAAGGCTCCACGCGCTACAATGCGGCGTTTTTCGTGTCGGAAAAAACGGGGCTTTGCGAAAAGTTTTACGCAAAGCAAAAGCTCGTCCCCTTCGGCGAATACAAGCCGGCGTGGTGCTTCTTCCTCGATTCGGGGGTGGTGCCCGTCGGTGGTATGACGCCGGGGGCGGGGCCGGTTGTCCTGGAGGGGGAAATCGCCGGAAGGAAATGGAAGATAGCCCCCGTAATATGCTATGAGGACGTGTTCCCGCAGATAGGCCGGGCGGCGGCGAACGCGGGGGCCGACATGCTGTTTGTTTGCACGAACGACTCATGGTACGGCCGCGAGGGCGGGGCGTGGCAGCACGCGGCCCATTCGGCATTCATGGCAGTCTCAACCCGCAGGCCGGTCCTCCGCTCTTCTATAAACGGATTAAGCGGCGTGTTCGACCAGTACGGCAGGCTCGTGCCCGCTTTCGCGCTGCGCAACGCCGGGGGGGGGATTTTCGACGGCTCGGGCGAGGCGCGCGAAGTGCTGGACTTGACGGACCCCGAGGGGATGCCGGTTTCGGAGTCCACCCTGAGGCGCGCGCGCGGCGGCCCGCTTGCGGACGATAGCGGCTCCATATATTTCAGGGGGGCCGGCTACGCGGACGTGCCCACATACTCCAATTTCGACGGCGTGCAAACTTTCTACATGCGCTTTGGCGACTGGTTTCCGGCGGCCTGTGCGGCGTATATATTGGCTGCCGTTTTTCTTCGCAAAAAAATCTTGACGAATCCGGTGAAGTGTGGATGATTTGTGGGCTTTAAGTTGTTTGAAACTTAGGCGGGCATAGTTTAGTGGTAGAACCTCTGTTTTCCAAGCAGATTGTGACAGTTCGATTCTGTCTGCCCGCACCATTTTTTTAGGCACGCTTCGGCGGCCAAACGCAAAGGACACATTCGTGAGCAATCCCCTCATCATGTTGGGCCTGCCAAAGGGCAGCCTGGAAGAATCCACAATAAGCCTGTTCGGTAGGGCGGGCTGGAAAATCACCAAGAGCTCGCGCTCCTACAAGCCGTCAATCGACGACCCCGAACTCGACGGCCGCTTTGTGCGGGCCCAGGAAATCAGCCGCTATGTGGAGCTGGGGTTTTTCGACTGCGGCCTGACGGGCTACGACTGGATAATTGAAAATAACAGCGACGTCGTGGAAGTCTGCGACCTCATTTACAGCAAGGCAACCGCCCTCAAGTCCCGCTGGGTGCTCTGCGTCAAGGAAGACTCCGACATAAAGTCCGTGGAGGATTTGAACGGCAGGCGCGTTGCGACCGAACTTGTCAATTTCACAAAGCGCTACCTTGAGGAGAAGGGCGTGAAGGCCGAAGTCGAATTCTCATGGGGCGCTACTGAAGTCAAGGTTCCCGACCTCGTGGACGCCATCGCCGACATCACGGAGACCGGCTCTTCCATCAAGGCAAACAACCTGCGCATCATCGACACGATGCTCTACACCAACACCAAGCTCATTGCCAACAAGAAGGCTTGGGAAAACCCCGAGAAGCGCCGCAAGATAGAATCCATAGCCATGCTCTTGCAGGCGGCGTTGTCGGCTGCAAGCAAGGTAGGGCTTAAGATGAACCTGCCGAAATCCAGCCTGAACCGCATAATAGGCGCCCTTCCTGCCCTGCGCACGCCGACGGTTTCCCAGCTTTCGGACCCCGCATGGGTCGCGGTAGAGACGATAGTTGACGAGAAGACCGTCCGCGAAATCATACCGACATTGAAGTCGGCCGGTGCGGAAGGCATTGTGGAGTATTCGCTCAACAAGGTCGTTCCCTGATTTCTGATTTTGCATGCGATTTTGCGCGGGAAAATATTTCCCGCGTTTTTTTTTGCGCATTTTTGAAGGGGGGATTTTGCTTAAGGGGGGAGTACGGTTTTTTTGTGCGGGGGACTCTGGAAGCCTTTATGATTTTACTCAAAAGGTTTGAGAAGCCGCCGGTCGCCCTCCTTGGGCGGAGCCGGGTGCGGAGGCGTTTTATCGTTACAATTGCAAAGCGGAATGGTCGCTCTTTAGCCTTGAGTTTTTCAGCCTGAAATCTGATATTTTTGGAAATAAAACCGCTTTGGGGGAATGCCATGAATGATTGGAAAAGGAATCTGAGAATTTCGGTTGTAGCGCCGTTTTTTTGCGCTGCGCTTGCCGCGTGTTCGGCGTTTGCGGGGCCGACGCCCTCCATTGTCCGCTCTGAAGACGGCAGGGCGAGGCTCCATGTGGGCGGGGAGCCGTTTGTGATACTCGGGGGGGAGCTTTTGAACTCAAGCGGCTCCACTGCGGAGGACATGCTCTCAAAATGGGACTCCCTGAAGAGGCTGAACCTAAACACGGTCCTCGTCGCCGTTGCGTGGGAGCAGGTGGAGCGAACCGAGGGCAATTTCGATTTTTCCGTGCTGAAATCCCTCATCGCCCAGGCGAGGGAGCGGGGCGTGAAGCTCGTGCCTCTGTGGTTTGGAAGCTGGAAAAACGGCTCGTCGGGCTATGCCCCGCACTGGGTGATGCGCGATACTTCGCGCTTCCCGCGCATGGTGAATAAAAACGGGGAAAACAGGCCGTACCTTTCAAGCCTTTCCCCGGAAGTCCTCAAGGCGGACAAGAGGGCGTTCTCCGCAATGATGGAATTTATAAAAAACGAGGATCCCCGGGGCGAAACCGTCATAATGGTCCAGATTGAAAACGAGATTGGCCTTTTGGACGATTCGCGCGACCGTTCGCCCGAGGCGGAAAAGGCGTTCAGGGAAAAGGTTCCCGAAGAGCTTCTCTCCCGCATCGGGGCGGGGCGGGATATACTTCCCGAAATAGCGGAAGCCTGGGAGCGGAACGGGCGCAGGCGCGGCGGCTCGTGGGAGGAGGTATTCGGGCAGGGCAATGCGCTGGCTGACGAAATGTTCATGGCCTGGCACTACGGGCGGTTTGTCGAGGAGCTGGCGCGCGCCGGAAAGAAAATCCACAATATCCCCATGTACGTCAACGCCTGGACCATTTCCCCCGGCAACCCGCCTCCGGGCTCTTACCCGAGCGGCGGCCCGAACCACCGCATGATAGACGTATGGCAGGCGGCGGCCCCCTCCGTTGACTTTTTGGCGGTCGACAACTACCAGCGGGAGTTCGTCGCCAAGTGCCGTCAGTTTGTGCGCGCGGGCAACCCCCTGTTTGTTCCGGAGGCGTGCGCCCTCTGGGAGGGGGACGGCGAAAGCGGCCCTGCTAAGGCGTTTTATACGATAGGCGAGCTGGGCGCCATAGGGTTTTCTCCGTTTGCGATAGACTATCCGGTTTACGGCCCGGGCCATCCGCTCGCCGACGCCTACGGGGTTCTGGCAAACCTCATGCCTGAAATCACAAAGGCACGCGCCGGGGATAACATGCGCGGATTCATGCAGCAGGCCCACCTGCGCGACACCCAGAAGGCGGACAGCTTCGATTTCGGAGACATCCGGGCAAACGTTCACTACAATTACGACTATCCCGGCTACGGCCTTATCATAAGGCTTTCAAAGGAGGAGTTTCTGGTTGCGGGCTCCGGAATCGACGTGCACTTCTTTTCAAACCTGAAGGAAAAGAGGGGCATCGGCTACGGCCTGCTGCGCGAGGGGCGCTACGAGGGCGGGGAGTGGAAAACTTCAAGGTACCTCGGCGGCGACGAGGCCCACGGGGGCGTCGGGGGGCTGCACATGCCGCCGGTCTATCTCAAGCGCGACGCGCGTCCGGGGCAGATTTCCGTCATAAGGGCGCATGTCTTTACGGTTGGAAATTCCACATACAAAAATACGGGCTTTCTGGACGGGGCGCAGTAGGGCATGTGTGTATTTTCAACATGCTATTCGGTGCGCGGCTCCGAAATGGATCCGGAGTACCGCCTGCGCGACTTCTATGTCGGCTTCTACTTTCAGGAATGTTTCGCGGAGTTTGCGGCATCAAAGAAAATGGCGGCCTACGACGTTGCGAAATCCGGCCTCACATGGCTGATTTCAGACGCCCGCGCCGAGATTCCCGGCCCGATGCCGTTCTGGCGCGGACGCGTGAAGGTGGACGTGTGGGCCAGGAGCGTTTCTCCGCTTTTTCTCGTGATGGGCTTTTCGATGTCGGAGGGCGGCGCGGAATTTGCGCGCGGCTCTTTCAGGGCTCTGATGGCGGATTTGAAGACCCACAGGCCCGCGCGCTTTCCTGAGTTTGCCCGGGCCTTCTCTGCCGACGCCTCCCATAGCCCGGATGCAGCCCCGTTTGAGCGCCTCGAAGCTTCCGGGGAAATCATCGGCTCCGCCTCGCAGAAGGTGCGCCAGGCGGACCTCGACTTCAACAACCATTTAAACAACGTCCGCTACCTGCCCCGCGCCATTGAATCCATGCCTTTGGGAGAGGTGTCGGGCAGGCGGCTTTCGTCATACGCCATACGCTACATGCGCGAGGCATTTCTCGGCGACGAGATAGTTTCGGAAAGCTTTGCGGGCGCCGGAGGATGCTATTTCCACAGGCTTTCCAGGGCTTCCGACGGGGCGGTTCTCTGCTGCGCGAAAACCTTTTGGAAGTGAGGCGCGGCGGGCGTTTTTGCCGGGCGAGGATATGGGAGTGCGCATTGCCCGCCCATGGCGGGTTCCGCCGATGGGCGAAGCTGGCGGCATAGCGCATTGGTTTTTTTGCTGGCCTTCTTACGATGTCTGAAACTCCGAGGGTTCCGCGAAAACTTTCGACGCCAAATTTTGCGCGCGCCGTTTGGGCCTTCGTTTTTCAATAAAGACCCGCGCTGGCAAAGGGGGTTGTATCGCGCCGCGCCGTAGGGTTTGTGGGGAAGAATCGGGCGTTTGAGGGAAAGGGGTTTGGATGTATTCCCGCATTCCAAACGCGGTTGCGGGGCAGTCCGACTTGCCTGGCAGGCGATATTATTTTTACTGCGGTTTTTTCTCAAACAATCGATTTTTTTTGCAGATTGCAGGCCCGGGCGGCGATTTTTTCTCAAACCAGTTCCGAAGGCCCAAGCCGCCGGCAGCCTCTCTGTTTTTGAGGTTTTCGGAGGCTCCTCAAAGTTTTTAGGAAAAACCGCTTCCATTTTCCCGTGCTCGCCTTTGCAGGCTGACTGGGGGGAATGGATGACGGGGCCTTTCCCGCCCGCGCATCCTTTGGAAAATCCGAGAAGCCGTGAAATCCCCTCCGGCAAACCACGGCGCACGCGGCCTTTGGCGGCTGCGCGGAATGCCGGCGCGCAGCGCTGCGGGTCACGAGAGCAGGTCTTCTATACGGCTTATGGAAAGGCCGGCGAGCTCCCCCGGCGATTTCCGGTTCGGATGGATTTTTGGAAGCGACTTCAGGGGTTCCGAGAGCACGGGCTTGCGGCTGGCCGCAGCCTCGTCGATTTTTCCCACAGGGGTGAAGCGCGGGGATTTCGCCGCAGAGAGCGGGCTGTTGCGGATGAGCCTTTTTATGGAAATAACGGCGTCCCTGAAGCGGTCCAGCTCGGCTTTTGAATAGCTTTCGGTAGGCTCTATCATAAGCCCGTAGGTTTCCGGAAACGACACGGTCGGCGCGTGGAACCCGTAGTCGAGAAACATCTTGCCCACCCTCGACACGGCGAGCTGCCTCGGAACCCCGGCGCTTTCAAGACTCTTAAAGTCCTCTTCGGACAGGGTTAGGATGAATTCGTGCATGCGCGGTTCGCCGCTTCCCGCAGGGAGCGTGTCCCATGATTTTGAAAGGGCTGAGAAGAGGTAGCGGGAGGCGAGCACCGCAGTTGCGGACATGTCCCGCACCCCGTCCGTTCCCAATTTTTCAATGTAGGCCAGGGCGCGTATTTTGTTGGCGAAATTGCCGAACAGCGCGTGGAGGGAGCCTATGGACTTTTCCGGCCTTGCGAGCCTGAATCCCCTAGGGCGTTTTTCCACAATGTAGGAGGGGATGTAGTCTGCGAGAAAGTCCCTGACAGCCACGAAAGCGTCGCCGGGGCCGCCGCCGCCGTGGGAAACCGCCCAGGTTTTGTGGAGGTTGTTGTGCACGGCGTCGACCCCCATTTTGCGGAGGTTGACGCGGCCGGCTATCGCGTTGAAGTTCGCCCCGTCCATGAACACAAGCCCCCCGGCGGCATGGACCATGCGCGCGATTTCCCCGAAATCCCTCTCGAAAATCCCGGAGGTGTTTGGGTTTGTCACCATTATCGCGGCAACGCGCGGGCCGTATTTTTCAAGCTTTTCGCGGAGGTCGGCGAGCGAGAGGAGGCCGTCTGGTCCGGCGCCGACGTGTATTATGTTTTCCTCGGAAAATCCGGCGGCTTTCGCCGTCGCAAAGTTCGTGCCGTGGGCGGTCGAGGGGATTAGGATTGCGTCGCGGGGCCCTGCCGAATTGTCGCGGTGCCACGCCTGGAACATTTTTATCGCGCAAAGCTCGCCCTGCGCTCCGGCTGCGGGCTGGCATGCAACGGCGTCCAGGCCGGTTATCTTTTTTACGGCTTCGGAAAAGCGCCAGAGGATTTCGAGGGAGCCCTGGACGCAGCATTCCGGGGCGAGGGGGTGGGAGGATTCAAATCCGGGAAGCGCGGCGAGCTCGTCGCATATGGGAGGGTTGTATTTCATCGTGCAGGAGCCGAGAGGGTAGCACGCGTCGTCGGGGCTAATGTTGAGTTCGCCAAGGCTGCGGTAGTAGCGGAGGATTTCCCCCCTTGAAATTTCCGGCAGCCCCGGGCGGGACTTCCGCAGCGCAGAGTCCGGAATTGCCGGGGCTATCGCGGCCCTGCGGGGTTTCCCGGCGACGGAGTACCTTTCGAGAAATTCTGCGGCGCGGAGTATCTGCCCCTCCGAAATCCTGTCTGAAAATGACATCCTAAGGAGCCTTTCCCCGCCGCCTGGAGCGCGGACCTCAACGCCGATATGCATCCCCTCAGCGGCGGCTTCCGATATTATAAGCGAAGGGTCTGCCGGAACGGAAAGCGAAAATTCGTTGAAGAAGGCCGATGCCCCGAAGGCGTGGGAAAAGCCCGGTATCGAGCATATCCTTTCAAACGCCGACACTGCCGCAGCGCGCGCGCGGGCTGCGGAGGACGCCATGCCGGCGTCCGACTTCGCGAGCATGCAGGCCCCTGCCAGCGTTGCCACGAACGCCTCGTTTGAGCAGATGTTGGATGTGGCCTTTTCGCGCCTTATGTGCTGTTCGCGGGCGGAAAGCACCATCGTGAAGCATTCCCTGCCGTCTTCGTCAAGGGCCTTTCCCACAAAGCGTCCGGGCGCCTGGCGGACGTCGTTTTTTGCAGAGGCGTTGAACCTGACTGCGAATATCCCGAGCCCGGGGCCGCCAAAATTCGGAGGGGAGGCGAGGTGCCTGCCTTCGCCTACTGCGATGTCCGCCCCGAACTTTCCGAATTCGGACGGCGGCTTCAGGGCGCCATACGCAAGGAGCGCCGGGTCTATTACGGCCACGGACTTTGCGCCCGCGCTGCGGCAGGCGTCGCATATGGCGTCGGCGTCCTCCAGAACCCCCCAGGCGCCGACCTGGGGAAATATTACGCACGCCGCGTCCGGAGTTTCGGAGAGCATGGCGGCCACGGATGGGGCAGGAGTGGTTCCTGAGGCGGGGTCGGACGGCACTTTCACTATGCGCATCGGCGTTCCGCGCGCCAGCGTTTCGAGCGTTTCAAGATAGCCGGGAAACAGGGATTCGCATGCCAGGACCGCGCTTTTTTTTGTCAGGCGGCATGCGCACGCGGCCGCTTCAAAAACCGCGCTTGCCCCGTCGTAGAGCGAACAGTTTACGGCCTCGAAGCCGGTGAGGGCCGACATGGCGCACTGGTATATCCAGTGCGTGATAAGCGTCCCCTGGCTGCGCTCCGGCTGGTACGGGGTATAGGCCGTCGAAAGGCCGCGTATTTTGGAGACTTCCCCGGCGATTTCATCCACCTTCCAGTCTCCGCATTCCCCTCCGAGAAACGACAGTTGCGGGATGCGGTTTTTTTGCGATATTGCGGCGAAGTCCCCGCGCAGGGCGGCGTCTGACTTTCCCTCCCCTATATCCGGCGCGGAATCGAACATGACGCCGCGCGGAACGTGCGCAAACAGGCCGTCCGGCGATTCCGCCCCGGCCTCGCGCAGCATGCTGACGCGGTCGGCTACGGAGAGCGGAATATAGTTCGGGGCGGAGTTCCTGGCGTTTGCCGGCGCGCCGGCGCTTTGGTTTTTCATGATTAAGCGATACCCGCGAAACGCCGCTTTCGCAACTCAAATCATGCGGCCCCGGAGCGATTTTGAGGGGCCTTCGGGGAGGCTTGCGCGCCCGCGCCGGGAGGCTCAGGCTGCGGGCCGGACTAGCGTAAAAAACGCAAAAAGCGCCCCGTTCGGGGCGCTTTTTAAAATGCGAGATTCCGGCCAATGCCGGATTGCCCGGGAAAGATGGGGCAAACCCGTCTTACTTCGCCTTGAAAGCGGAGCTGGGCTTGAACTTGATGGCCTTGGAAGCCTTAATCTTGATCCTTTCCTTGGTCTTGGGGTTGATGCCGGTGCGGGCTTTGCGGTCAACGACGGAGAATGTCCCAAAACCGATGAGCTGTACCTTCTTCTCCTTCTTAACGCCCGCCTGGATGGCGTCGAGAACTGCGTTGAGCGCGCGTTCCGCGCAAGCCTTGGAGGCTTCGGGGCCGAGGAGTTCCTGTACTTTTGCGATGAGGTCTGCTTTATTCATATTCGATTTGTACTTTTTTTATTGTTATATCGTCGCGGGCTTAGAACCCGCTTAATGACGCAATTCATGTACATATTTTTTGCATCGTCAAGGGGGAAATGAGCGTTTCAGGGCTATTTTTCAAAAAAAGCGCGCATGCATGCGCCCGCCTGCGCCAAAAAGCAAACGGCGCATGGAATTTGTTTTACAAGCCGTTAGGCGGGCATACAATTTTGCGATTATATTTATTAAAAGTACAAGTTATGAAAAAACCGATAAAAGTAGCAGTTACCGGCGCCGCCGGCCAGATTGGATATTCGTTGCTCTTCCGCATCGCCAACGGCGACCTCTTTGGCGCGGACCAGCCCGTTGAACTGAGCCTCATCGAAATCGAGCCGGCTCTGAACGCCCTCAAGGGCGTCAAGATGGAGCTTGACGACTGCGCGTTTCCGCTTCTGAGCGGCATAACGTGCACCGCTGACCTGAATGAGGGCTTCAAGGACGCCAACTGGGCCATCCTCGTCGGTTCCGTCCCCCGCAAGAAGGGCATGGAGCGCGGCGACCTGCTCTCGATAAACGGGAAGATTTTCGTGGGCCAGGGCAAGGCTATCGCAGCCAACGCCGCTCCCGACGTGCGCGTGTTCGTTGTGGGCAACCCCTGCAATACGAACTGCTGGATTGCCATGCAGAACGCCTCGGGCGTGCCGGCGGACAGGTGGTTTGCCATGACGATGCTCGACGAGAACCGCGCGAAGGCTCAGCTTGCGCAGAAGGCAGGGGTCCCCGTTTCCGAAGTCACCAACGTGACTATCTGGGGCAACCACTCTTCGACCCAGTACCCCGACTTCTATAATGCGAAGATTTCCGGAAAGCCCGCCCCCGAAGTCATAAACGACGAGGCGTGGTTCAAGGACACCTTCATCCCGACCGTCCAGAAGAGGGGCGCTGCAATCATCGAGGCCCGCGGCCTTTCCTCCGCAGCTTCCGCCGCAAACGCCGCCATCGACACCGTCCGCGCGCTCGTGACCCCGACTCCCAAGGGCGACTGGTTCAGCGTCGGCGTCTGCTCCGACGGCTCCTACGGGACTCCCAAGGGCATCATCACCTCGCTTCCCGTGCGCACGGACGACGGCAAGACCTGGTACGTCGTTCAGGGCGTTGATGTGAACGAGTTCTCCCGCGCAAAGATAGACGCCTCCAACAAGGAGCTTGTGGAGGAGAGCGAAGCGGTCAGGCAGTTGCTTGGAATGTAGCGCTTGCTCTTGGCATTTTTTCGGGCGCCCTTTGCCGGGCGCCCTTTTTTTGCGCGGTTTTACATGCAAAAGCGGGGAGGTGCGTTCAGCTCCATGGAAAAAACGGGGCGCAATTCCGGCTTTCGCGGGGGGATGCATTCCATGTGTTTCCATCCCGTGCGGGGGCAGGCTTTTGCAAAATCTTAAAGAAGCTTTTTTTGCCCGGCTTCAAACCGGTTTTTTTCAGCACCCTTTAGCTTTCGCTTTTTTGTATGTAGGGCTGCCAAAAGGGGATTTTTTGGGGAGGGTTTTGGGAAAGCTGCCGCAGTATGTGCTTCCAATATCGGCGCGCTTCGCCGCGCGAATATCCGCGCAAGAATTTTATTGAACGCCGGGCGGGATAATGCAGGATTTTCATGGTTATGGCGTGCAGGATTGCAGAGAGGGTGAAGTTGGAGGGCGGCATTGAAAAGTTCTTCGAGGGCGGGTATGCGTCCGGATGGTTTTTCAAGGTGTCTGACGCATTCATGGGCCAGCTTGACATTGCGGAAACCCTGAAGGGCGCGACTGCCGGAACCTGCTATTCATTCGAGGCGGGCGACATATTTTACGATTCGTCAGCCGCATATGAGATGCCCTGGGGGGAGGCTGTCAGGGCAGTGTCGTGCGCCCTGCGCGTGACGGACGCCGTGCCCTCTTCGATTGTAGTGGATGAAGTCCGCGGCGAGGACGGCGAGGCAAAAAAGCTCAAGCGCATTGCAGACGGCAGGCTCGTGTTTGAAATCGTCGGGCGCGGCGCGGACGGGGCGCTGGACTTTTCTGCGGCGCGCGAAGTGGAATGCGACCAGTTTGAGTTCGCCGGGCTTTTGCGCACGGGCGAGCTTCCGCGCCTTGGCATATTTTTGGGCAGGGGCTAGCGGGCGGGCTCCGGGAGGGTTGCCCGGCAATGCGGCGCGGGTGTTTAAAGTGCGCGCAGGCCGTGCGGAATCAGGCCGCCTGGGATTGGGGCGCGGATGAACCCGGCCTTATCCACGGCGGCCGCTATTGGGAGGACACTGAAAACAGGTGCATGTCGCCCATCACGTCGCTGCTTGCATACACCCTTATTTCATGGAATCCGTGCTCGCGGAAAAGGGGGGCGAAATTTTCGGCCACCGCGCGCATTTTGTCGGCGTCGGTGTTTGCGCTTGCAAACTTTAAATTTATAAACGGGGCAAGCCCCAGGGGTTTCAGCGCCTTTGCCAGTTCGGCGGCCGTGTCTTCCGACATGGCTTTTTCCGGGGAGAAAAACACCATTTTGCCCTTGTGGGGCTTTATGACGATGCGCGCGGAATCCTTTGCCGTCCGCCTGAATGACTTCCCGTATTTTTCCAGCACTCCGGCGTCGAAGCGGCGTTCGTCGAGCGTCTCGCTGTCCTCCAGCACAAGGGCGCCGCTCACCGTGAAATTCTTTATCTTTGCAATTTTGAGATAGCGGATTAGGCGCGATGCAAAATCCATATCCTTCTTTGCGGGAAAGCCGTCCAGGGATTCGTCCTTGCCCAGCTTCCACAAATCCTCGCCGGGGGCGGGATTGCGCCTTTCAAAGATTTCGACTTCTGCGTTTACCGCAGTTTTGCAGGCCCAGGCAAACCTCGCTATTTTTTCAATGGAGTCGTCCGAATCGGGGAGGGAGACTGACGCGACTATCCCGTCTGATATGGAAAGGGTCGGCCCGGAGTCGTCCTGGGCGTATTTGAATTCCGGCGGGATTTCGGCCGCAGGACCTTTTGAGGGCGGCTGGGGCGCCGCAGCGGCGAGAAAAGGCAGAAGAAGCGCTGCCGCAATGGCTGTTTTTAGCTTTTTCATGTCTGGCGTACTCCTTTGAAAAGCGCGTTTTTAAAAAATTTGCGCTGCTTTTTTATCAGTTTTGAAGTGGATGCGAAAATGTCGTCTGCCAGGTGCGAGAAGTCGCCGGACTTTATGGCGGATATGGTCTCCCTGTACCCCACTGCGAGGGCCGCCGAAGGGTTTTCTTCTATGCCCGCCTTCATGAGTGAGCGAACCTCGTCCACAAGGCCCGAGGCCACCATATTTTCCGCCCGGGCCTTTGCGCGCGGGAGCAGGATTTCGTCCGGAAGGTCGGCCATTATGAATTTCTTGGGGAATTCGCCCATCGGACAGGGCAGGGCGGAAAATCTTTCGGAAAGTTCGGCGAGGGAGAGGCCGCTTGCGAGGGTCCGCTCAAGGGCCGGGCGGATGCGGCGCGGGTTTTTTATGTCAAGATGCGCCCCCGCTCCGGGGTCGTGGGCGAGGAGGCGCTTAAGCAGGGCTTCCGGGCCTCCGGAACGTTCGATGGCGTCGCATTCCAGCCTGACCGAATCTGGTATTTCAATCTCGTCTGTCACTGCCGAAAACCACGACTTCAGGTAGAATCCGCTCCCGCCTGCCACAACCGCCCTCCGCCCGCGCGAAAGGATGCCTTCGAGGGCGGCCTTTGCAAGCTCCACGTATTCGCCTACGCTGAACCGGTGCGACGGGTCGGCGACGTCTATCAGATGGTGGGGGATTCCGGCGCGCTCGGCTGGGGAAGCCTTCGCGGAGCCTATGTCCATGCCGCGGTAGACCTGAACGCTGTCGCACGAAATTATTTCAGCCCCTATCTTTTGCGCGATTTCAACGGCCATGGCGGTTTTTCCCGCCGCCGTCGGGCCGCTTATTATTACGACTTCCTCCATGTTGTTTTTCATCCCAAAAGTTTCGCATTTGCTGCGCGCGTGCGCAATTTCAATGTGGCGGAGTGTGCGGCTTGGTTTGCATAGGGGGAATGCTCGCTTGAAATGGCGCGGCTGCAAGGGTGTTTTTGTAAAACTTTGTCATAGTGTGTTATTATATAGACTCTCAATGCCACATAATATTACATGATTTTTTTGAACTTTCAATGCAGTTTGCGCCTCCGGGCGTTTTAATGGAATTTTTTTCATTTGTTTTGCGGAGCGGTACATGGAATCTGAAAATATTCCGGAGAATGCGCCTGCGGCTATCCGGGCTTTGGGGAAATTGGGTAGAGAGGAATTTGCAGGCCCCGCCTTCCCGTTTCATTGGGGCTGCAAACTGACGCCGCCTTGCGGGGGTGAAGCGCAGAGTTGCAATATTTTCATTTTTAATAAAAAGTTCATTTTAAATGGATAGATGTCAATAAAAATCTTTGAAATTATCTGAATGCGCCTTGTCTTAATCCTCGCGTTTTGCTGGAGCCGGCGGAATTTGCGCGCGCAAAAACACTATCTAAATTCCAAATAGTTCATTTCTGCGGTGCGGCGCATTGATTTTTCTAAAAAGGCTTTGAGGTGTCGCCGAAAACCGCCAAAACAGGGAGTTTATGGGCGCTTGGGGCTGAAATTTGCCCGGTTTTTGAACGGAAAACCCCGGTAAAGGCAAAGTGCCTTCCCGTCCGCAAGCTCGCAGAGTGCGCCGCCCTCATAGACGAAAACTCCCTCAAACGGCTCAATTCCGAATTGAGGGTAGGTTCAGGTGCGAGAATCAATATCCCAGCCAACGTTTAACATTATCCGAATGTTCATATTTGGTGGGGAATTTGTTTATGAAATATAAGACGAAGCAAAACCCTGCAAATACGCCAAAGCCAATTATGGAAGCGACAATGGTGCTGCTTATTTCAGAAGGCAGAAGAAACAGAAAAACTACTCCCGAAACTGCAAGAATTACGAGAAGCAGATAAACTCCTATCTCTTTTATAAGCTTCATCTGCATATCAGTATCGCGCAAAAATTTGCAAAATCAACAAAAACCGGGCGGATATGGCCGGCGAAAAATCCTGAAATATTTCCACTGAAACGCGGATGCAGGGGCAAAAAAAAACGCGCGGATTTTTTCCGCGCGCATGCAGGCGTTTTATGCGCCTTTTATTGAAGCTTTTCCGATATGGCCGCCGCGAGGGCGTCCAGTTGGGCGAAGTTTTCGGCAGTGGGCCTTCCCTTCGCCACCACAGAGCCGAGAGATTCCGGCTTGTAGAGCGTGAAGAACTCGCCGATTTTGTTTGCGAGCATCCCTCCCCAGCCAAGGGAACCCACCACCGCAAAGTATTTCGCCTTTGGCCGGAGCAGGTTTGTCACGTAGGCGGCTCCCGCAATCATCGGGTGGGGCGCCGTCAAAACCACCGATGCCGCGTAAACTATCGCTCCTGCGTCCACAATCTCGACGGCGTATTCGCCGAGGTCCCCGTCTGCCATGTCGGCCATGGCCACTTTTACGCCGGAGGCTTCAAGCCTGGCTTTGAGGTATTCGGCCATCGCAAAGGCATTGCCGTACATGGAAACATACGGAACTACCACTTTGCGGGCGCAACTGTCGGAAGTCCATTCCTCGTAGGCTTTCAAAATGAAGTCGGGGTTCCTGTAAACTCCGCCGTGGCTTGGGAGAATCATGGCCGGGTTCAGCTCGCGCACCTTCTTCAGGTATTTTGCGCAGAACGTCCTGAAGGGCATCATGATTTCTGCGTAGTACCGCTTTGCGGCAAGGAGCGTATCGGAATCCTCCCGCGCGAAAATTTCGTCGTGGGATGTGTGCGCCCCGAGGAAGTCGCAGGTAAAAAGCATGCGGTCTTCAGGCACCCAGGTGAACATGGTGTCGGGCCAGTGCACCCAGGGGGCCATTACAAATTTGAGCGTCTTGCCGCCGAGCGGGATTTCGGTCGAATCGTCAACTATGTCGATGCGGCTTTCGTCGAGCGCCATGGCCTCGGTGAGCAGGGGCCTGCACTTTGCATTTGTAAGCAGCCTCGCTTCCGGGAAGCGCTTCATCACTTCTGGCAGAAGCCCGCTGTGGTCCTGTTCGCCGTGGTTTGCCACCACATAGTCAAGCCGCTCAAGGCCCGATATGTTTTTCAGAAATTCCTCCGCCTTCTCCGGGTAGGACGTGTCTATCAGGGCCGTCTTTTCGGAACCCTTCACGACATACGAATTGTAGCTCGTCCCCTGCGGCAGGGGAATGAGTTCGTCAAACAGGCGGCGGCAGGCGTGCGTCACGCCGCACGAATATATGCCGTCGATGATTTTGCGCATAAGCTCAGTCTTCGACGGGCTCGAAGTCTTCCTTGCCCATTCCGCAGACGGGGCAGACCCAGTCTTCGGGGAGGTCTTCAAATGAGGTTCCGGGCTGGATTCCGCTGTCGGGATCGCCTTCGGCCGGGTCGTAGATGTATCCGCAGGGCATGCACTTGTATTTTTTCATTTCGGTATCTTTTTATGGTGTTGGTTCTGTATCAAATTTAATATCGTAAAAGGGCCGCCCGCCTGAACCGCTTTGCGGGGGCGTTTCAATAGATTTTTACGCGCCGAATCAAAACCTCAAAAGGCTGCGGATTCAATATAAAAATGAATGCGTCCGGCCGGATTGGCCTCCGGGGGCTGCTGCGCCGTGCGGGGCGCCGGGTTGCGGGGGCAGAGGACCCGCCCTTTCCAGCGCCCTTTCAACTTCCGATGCCGGCAGGCTCGCCCCCGGGGGGGGAGGGGTATATCCGGCGCCGCTTCCCGTTTCCGCGGGCCTTTTGCAGCCTATGAAAAGCGACCCCCGATCGGTTATTGCGTACACGGAATCCCTTGAAAAGTCGGCCCAAGGGGTCTGCCTGCCTTTAAACACGCAGTTTTCGACGTATATCGCGGATTCGTTGCCGCATTGGATTGTCTTTGCGCCGGGTTTCGGCTCGAAGAGGCAGTTTATCAGCGCAACTTTCCCGAAGCGGACCCGCGGCATCCGGCCGGCGCAGTTTTCCCAGCGGCAGAAACGGAACGATACCCTGAGGCGGCCCCTGTCGCCATGCGCCCCGTCGGAGTGGCCGATTAAGTTTGAAAGGCGGTGGTCGTCGCTCCCGCCCGGGCCGGGCAGGGGGGGAATCAGGTAGCGGAAGCGGCACCAGCGCACCTCGATATTGTCAGATGCATTTTTTATGTCGAAATTCCCGTCCACGCCGTCCTGAAAGTCGCAATGCTCGACAACCACGTTTTCTGCGCCGTCGAGGCAGAGGTTGTCGCCGCCGTCGACGTCGTGCGCTCCTGCGCCCATAAAGGTCAGGTTTGATATGGTTATGTTTTTTGAGCCGGGCCTGAAATAGAGTATGCCGGAATCGCGCCTGCCGCGGTTCGGATTTCTGAGGATTGCGCCGGGAGCGCCGCGCAGGAGTTTGTCGCGGGCTTTGACGCTGACGGGGGCGCGGAATTCTATGTCGCCTTCAACCAGTATTTCGGCGGGGACGGGAAGCTCAAGAAGCCTTTTCAGCTCCTCCGCGCTGCGCGTCGTAAAGCGTCCGGCCTCACCGGCTTCCCAGAGTCCGGGATGTCTGCGGGGCTCTCCGGTATTCTGCGGGGGGCGGAGCGGCGGATTTGCATCAAGGGCCGCATGGAGCGGCTGTATCGCAAGCGCGGCGGCTGAGACGGCGGCAGCCGCCGAACGGATTTTGCGGCGCATGTGTGCGCAGACTTTTTCAAGGCGGATTCTCATGCGTGGTTCCGGGATTCGCCTCCGGTATTTTTTGAATTGTCGCGCGATTTGCAAAAGGGGCAAGGAAATTCTTGGCCGCTAGGTATTGACCGGCTTTTATGCGGCTTCTTTCCGGATACGCTGCATGTTTATTTTTGCCCGGGATCTCACGGATACTCCGCGCAAATCGTGAAATTGATTGCGCGCATTTTGAAAAATATTAAAAGTTTAGTTGATTTTCGTATGACGATGTAGTTATAATCCTTTCAGGTAAGAAAGGGTTGTATATGAACATTATTAAACTTCTTAAACTCATTGTTTCCGGAGTATTAATTATGTTTTCAGTTTTGGGCGCAAATGCTCAAAACTTGGACTTCTCCCAGAAGAAGAATTCCCTCGGCAAGGCGTCATTAACGTCCAATGCCTATTATGCTGACTTTTTGCTGGGACGGGCAAATTTCTCGCCGGAATTGGCAATGCCAATCCAAATCTTTTACGACTCTTCTATAAAAGATTCCGGCCTGCTTGGCGCATCATGGCGTATACCTCAATTGGAAAGTACCGTTGTTCCAGACAGGGATGGTGCGATATGGACATCTCCTTGGGGCGAGCAGATTAAATTCTTCTCACGCAAGAATACGGATTCAAAGACTCTGACGCTATACCGTGAAAATGATAAGGGGTACAGTCATTTTTCTCCGTTTGCAGATTGGGTTGCAAACGGCAGGGAAGATAGTGGTTCCTGGACGTTCTTTGGCCGAAAGGAAATGAAGGGATGGAAGTTTGTTTATGTTGAAGGCAAACTTACTGAGGTATTTGCTCCGACGGGACAGGCTTTAAAGTACTTTTATAATGGGAGGTTGCTCACTTCAGTCGAACAAAAAGGGGAAAAGTTCATTCAGTTGCAGTATAACGGTAGACTGCTTTCTTCAATTCAAATTAACGGTATATCCCATAACTTTTCCTTTGTAGACGGCAAACTTAGAATTTTGCCTGAAACGAAGGCAGGGAAGGAAAAGACTCTGGATGTAAGGTTTCTTGCGTCGGTATTTCAAGACGGCCAGAATCCGCTTGAATTTAAATATGACAAAATAGGGTACCTATCTCAAATTAGGCGTGGAGAGTATGAAGATAATATCCGTCCAGACTCGTCCAATAATATAGGGATTGCGGGCAGGATACTTGCCGACAGGAACTTCAAATATTCTTATCCTAAAAACAGCTTTAATTTTGTTGAAATTGTAAACAAAGAGGGGAGGAAGGCCCATTCTAGTTATGATTCTGGGAAAGGTATTTTAAAACGCCGAGACTTTTCCGGCAAAGAGTATACCACATACTATTACATGCGTTATGATGTGGCTTACAACGGCCAAGTTAGGCAGGTATTGGATTCCCAGAGGCGCGTTGTTGCCAATTGCCGTTATGACAAGGAAACCGGAAAAATTACCCGCTTTCGTGATATTGCCAAAAACGATATAAACTATGCATATGACAAGAATGGCAATTTGATTCTTATAACAAAGCGCGGAGCTGGCGGGGCTGAAGCTCTTCCGGTAAGAAGCTTCACATATAATGGGAAAGAGAGAAAGCCGTTTAAGGTGAATGTCTTGGATGAAGCTGGGAATGCAGTCCAAACAACTTCTATTCTTTATAACAGCAAAGAGCGTCCAATTTCCATAGATAACGGCAGACGCTCGTATAAAATTACTTACAACACTTACGGGTATCCCAGGCAAATTACGGACATTTTCGGAAATATTACGTTGTTCCATTATGATCGCTATAATCGTCTAAGGGCAAAGGATAATCCTAACGGCATCAAAAACGTTTATGACTACGACCAACTTGGCCGTCTTATAAAAAGCTCTTCTGTATTTGATAATGAAACAATCGCTTATACAGAAGTGTCTTACGATAAAAACGGCAGTCCTGAATCTTTTAAAGACCAGGATGGACTTGAAAAGTCGTATGAACGCGACCCGCTTGGCAGAATTCTTCGCGAAATATTCCCTGATGATACGGAAGTTGCCTATTCGTACAGTGATTTTGGAAAGCTTTCCGAGGTAACTGACCAAAACGGGAATAAGATAAAATTTGACTGGGGGCAGTATGGTCTGACTTCACGCACTACTGCAATAGGGCAGATTACTGAGAATTCCTATGACAAATTTGGCAGACTTGCGTCTGTCTCATCGAAATTCAAGGACAAGCCCGCCGACAAGTCGCTGAAATACGAGTACAACGAATTTGACCGCATTTCAAAAATAGACTATGGAAACGGCCAGATTGAGACCTTCAAATATGACACTTGGGGGCGACCGATAGAGCAGTCGAAGAATGCTCTCAAGAGTGAATTCAGGTACGACCACTTTGGAAGGCTCATTGAAAAGCGCGAGGGTATAAGCACAATTACATATGCTTACGACAATTATGGAAAGCGCCTCTGGCGCGTTACCAAAATTGGTCCTGAGACTCTCGATGAATACAATACCTACGACAAGTATGGGCGTCTTGTAAAGACCGTCTCGAACGGCAAAACCGTCGAGTATGTCTATAATAAGGAAAACCGCCTTGCCGAGCAGATAATAGACGGCAATAGGGTGGTGTTCTCATATACCACGCTTGGCCAGCTTGAGCGCAAAGCCATGCTTGATGCCGAAGGCAATGTTATCACAGAGTTGAAGTATGCTTATTCCAAAAGCGGAAAGATTGTATCCCGCTTGGCCAATGGGAAGCTTCAGTCTTATAAATACGATGCCAAAAACCAGCTCTTGGCCGTAATAGATGCAGCATCCGGAAAGGCGGTGGAGGAGTATGTCTATGATCCTGCCGGCAATATACTTAAAAAGATGGAGGATGGCGTAATAACGGAATATGCTTATGACGCAACAAACCAGCTTGTTTCAAGCACGACAAACGGCAGGGCGATAACGTACGCCTACGATGCCGCAGGAAGAATGGTTCGGGAAGGAGATAAGAGCTATTCATACGGCTGGCTGGACAAGGTGATGAACGTCGCCGAAAACGGCAAGGAGCTTGCAAAATTCGAATACAACAACAACGGCCAAATCTCCAAGGCAATGCGCGGAGATGAAATTGAAACCTTTGTCTGGGACAACTTGGCTTTGATTGGGCGAAACGGCACAAAATATATAAACGAACCTCACTCTGGCGGTGGTAATCCAATTTTGGCAATAGATTCGCTTGGAGGTATTCAAAATACCGAAGTTATATTTACAGATATTTTGGGAACAAGCCTGGGCAAAGTTGGAGATAAAGGATATTCATCCATTGATAAGACAGCTTTTGGCAATGCAGATGAGAAAGGCTTTTTTACAGGAAAACCGTATGTAGATGAGCTTGGACATGTGTTCCTTTTTCGCAATTACAGGGCGGATTTAGGTAAATGGCAAATCAGAGATCCTTTGGGATATCCAGACAGCTGGAATAATTTAGCTTATTGCAATAATTTGGTCTTAAATGCATTCGATTTTTTGGGGGCTTGGACTGCTGATGCACACCATGATATAAACAACCATTTAGTTACCAATCAATCCATTTCATGGAATGGTACTACTATAAATACTGTTGCCCCATTAAATAAAGGAAGTGATGATGTTGATTCCATAACAAATCAAGTATTTGGGAATGCCTATGAACATGGGATGAGCTCTTCCGGTGAGAGTGCCGCTCGAGCTGAAGCGAATTGGAATAGATTTATAAACAATAATGTGAATGATGCAAAATCCTTAAGTGATACCGCAAGAATTAATGAGGATGCTGGTGGCATCACAAAGGCATTAGTTTTATTAGGAAAAGCAGTTCATGCATATGCTGATTCGTTTTCACCGACTCATCGTGGATTTCAAGAATGGTCCTTGCCGATAAATCCTTTAGATATTCCTGGGTATATAAAAGCACATACTTCTGAGGAGACGTCTGAAATATTTGCAACACAATATCATTCACAGGTTGTTAATGCTGTAATATCGAAGTTTAGGGATGCATATAATTATATAGTGAAAGAGGAGTAGTTATGAAGAAGTTGCTGATTTTAATTTTTATGTGCAGTTTATTTAATGCGTATGCTGTGGATAGTCTTAAAGAGACCACTGCATTGGTAAATTTGTTTAAGGATACGCGCAATATGAGTCAGGACGAGCTTTCTTGCATGCTTAAATCTTACAAAGGTAAGATTCTGCATGACGCTGCAAAAGGAAATTGGGAGGAGTTTAATTCCGACTATTTTCTGATGTCTTGTATTTTCATAATTCAAACGGAAAAGGTGATTTCTGGTGAAAATGTTCATATTAATGCCTTTCATTTGGAAAAACTGCTTTATGAACAAATAGACTTTATGAACGATTTGTTTGGAAACCATAAGATTCCTTATGGCAAATTTTCATTTGACACTAAAAAGTTACGCAGCTTTTTGGAATCGTTTTCCCAAATTCGGGACAATAAGAAATTGTATTCGCTTGAGACCAATATATGCATTGACTATATGAACGCATTGCAGGCATTTCTGCGTTATTCAGAAATAAATGGAATTCCGCCTGAGACGTTAGATGAACTGTATCCAGCGTATACAACTGAAAAATTTACAAATAGTGACATATCGCTAAAAAATGGAGAAATTTCCCTGTGCGGGAAATTTTCGGTAAATAGGAACAAGAAATACTTGGATTCAGATTACTGGAAACATATTTCGAAATCTACAGCCGATGAATTGGTACTTAGAAATATAAATACAGATGTTTTCAATAAATTTCTAAAGCGGGAGGCAAATGTACGTAAAATAGTAATAAGCAATTCAACAATTGATTTTGGCGAAGTTGATATGCCTGAATCCCTAAAAGAGTTGTTTGTTTCGAATTCTTCCGTAGAAAATTTACATTCCATGTCAAAGTTGGAATATCTGGGGCTTTCAAATTGCGATTTGGAAGGGCAAATCGCCTTAGATAAGGAATATCCAGACTTGAAAGGGCTTTCTATAAGTCATTCGAATCTAAAGAATATTAAATTTGTATCCTTTTTAACAGGTTTAAAATTCCTAGATTTGAATAATACACAAATTGATGATTTGAATCCGATTGGAGGATTGTCAAATTTGGAAGACTTAAGATTTGGTAATACAAACGCAACAAATTTGGATTTCATAAGTTGCAAATTGATATTGAAGCACATATTTTTTCCGTATACAAATATATCAGATATATCTCCGCTTTTTGCGTTAAAAAAACTGGAATCTGTCAATATGATGTTCACGAAAGTAGATCGGTCCCAATACGAGGAATTAAAAAAGATTGTAAATAGCGTTGACTGGGTTGAGTCAAAGTAGAGGTTTAAAGAATTTGATGGTTCTGTAACGATTGTTAAGGAAGAATAAGGAATTTATTATGAAAATACTGGCTGCTTTTTTGTTATCTTTAATTTCAATATTCTTATGCTCATGTAATAATAAGATTCTCATATCCGATTTCACATGGGAAAGGATCGGGCATAATGAGACCGTTATTAGGAATAAAGATGGTAAAATAATAGTGGGCCCGGCCAATATAGAATTGTGGAAGGAAAAGAAGTTTATCGTTGGTATGGCCTCCGTTAACGGATATGTCGAATCTTTTATTATCGATATTGATAATGGTACGGTGAAGAAAGGAAATAATTTATCGGAGTTGCTGAGAAATACGCCAATTAATGTTAATATCGTTGATGACTTTGTCTCATATGGGGACTTAATCGGCCAATGGAAAAAGCATGGAAAATTGGAAATGCTTCAGGAAGGGCAATGATTAATGGGGAAATAGGCTTATTTGTTTTTTCTATCTCAGCTGATTCCGCGTTTGACTCGTTCAAAATAAATGGTGGCGTTGCTACGCTGGCGGAAAAGATATTAAAAAGATGAAAAAGTTATGCGCATTTATATATTTATCTTTAGCTATTGGAAATATACTTTGCGCTGAGGCCACGGTAGGCCATCTAAAAGTGCAGGGCAAGGGCGCGGGAAACCGCGAATCTAAATATGATACGGCTGTAATTGATTTGAATGGAACTACTTGGTGCTCTTATGGTGATGATGGGAAGCCAGGCGTTCTATTGTATTTTAAGGACGGCTATTATATGGAAATGTTTAGCTCTCTAAAAGGAGATTTTTCTATGCCATCTGAGCGGATTAAATACAAATTATCTATAAAGGATAGCGCTATTTTCATAGTTCCAATGTCTTCGCCAAAACTCCCTCCATTTATCGTTCGAGAAAACGGTTCGTATCTTGATGAAACATGGCCAATCGGCCAAGGCAGGACGGTATATAAGAGACTTTCTGAACATAACACGAATAAACTTCTCAAAAATCCTATTATTAACCAGAATAACGAAGCATGAAAATTCTATATTATATCTTGATAATGTTCTCTTTTATTCTTTGTTTGAACGCAAACCAAGCAACGAATTTGCCAACTGATATGCCAAGTGCCGCTTCATTGGAAACTCATGTGAGAAATTCCAATAATCGCATTGTGAGTTTGAATATTAACGGAGATATGGCGGTAAAAATTGCCGAAGTAGTGCTGGTAAATATCTACGGGGAGGACGTGCTGCGGCAAAAACCATGGAAGGTAACTGATAATGGCACAGAGATTGTAGTGCAGGGTGTAATGCCCAAGAATCATTTAGGTGGCGTCGCAAAAATTGTAATACGTAAATCTGATGCAAAGATAATCAGTTATTATCATGGCAAATAGGATATGAAGGATATTAAATACGGAAATTTTTTGCCATTGTATGCGTCTTTTTGCCTTTGGTTGTTATTTGGGGAGCTTAGGTGACGGCAGACTATGTAAAAGTGCAAGGCAAAGGTGCGGAAAACCGCGAATGTGAAATCTGCTACTGGATGCCGAAGGATTGCGACGAAAATTCCAAAGCGTTTTACCGTGTGCTTGTGTATTTTGGCGGACGTAACTTTTCCGGCAGTCTGGAAATGGATAGGAAATATCATGAATAAATTAATAGGATTGGTCTTTGTCGTCGTTTTGTTTTGCGGAATATATTTATTGAAATATTCCGATCCTCCATCGCCATTGCCGGAATTTGATTATAAAGAAATGGATAAAGGCGAAGTTGTTACTCATATTCTAGAAAATGTTTTAATTAATTCTAAGAGCCGTGGGATCCTTATGGCCGCTCCGCCAGGCAATTATATAGATGTAAAAAATGCAGACTCTGTTTTAAAAAATAATTATGTAATGAAACAGTCTGTTTGGGATGTTAATATTATGTATGCGCATAATTGCATAAAAGGAGGTTTTTACTGCTATAGATTAAAATTCGACGAAGACGGCCGCGTATTTCAGCAATTGCAATTGTTTTCTTCGGATGCCTTTTTAGGATTGTAATCTAATAAAAGTGCAATGTATAATAACTTAATGTGGTTACGTTTATATGTTGCGTTGTTGTCGTGTTTTCTGCTTTTAGGGAAACTGATGAATATAAAGA
>URJJ01000014.1 GCA_900548185.1 uncultured Opitutales bacterium | reverse complement strand
TGTCTTAGGGTCTCGTGGGCTCGGAGATGTGTATAAGAGACAGGTTCCCGCCGAGGCCGAATCCTCCTCTTCCCGTTCCGCCCCGCCCCAATCCCGGAGGCGTCCGCCCGACACCTCCTCCGGCAAACCGTCCGCCGAGCCATGCCGGGCAGAGGCCCGGCGGTTCCGGGACAATGCAGCGGCCGCAGCGGGTTCCCGGCGCAAGCAACCGGCCGATGGGAGGCTCCGTCCAGCGTCCGCAGCCCCGACCGGCTGTGCGTCCTTCGCCGCAGGGGCAGGCCGCCCCCGCCCGGCCTCAGCGGCGCTGACACAGGCGGTGGCGCGCAATAAAAAAAGCGTAAGGATGACCCTTCCGCTTTTTTTGTTTACGGCTTTCGCCGCCCGGCGCTTTGGCGCCCTATTCGGCCTGTTTAGTGGCGGGCCTGTTTTGGAAATTGGGTATCCTTTTGAACTCGACCAGAAGCTTGCGCCCCTTGAGGAATTCGAGCTTGTTTGCGGACATGCGTATGGAGTCCGTCTCGCGTATGTCTTTTAGGAATTTCGACTCGTACTCCAAATACGGCCCCGCCATGCGCGTTGTGCCGAGCGGCGACCACCTCACCTTGCATTCGCTGCGCCCCGCCGTTTCTTTTGAAAGCTCGCAGGCGCCGAAGAAGTTGTTTACGCCGGCCATGCCGTTAACTTTGAGGTCCTTTCCAAAGTGGATGAATACGGGATTGTTGGGGTCGTCGGGGATTTCGACGCCCTTCATCGCCCCCTCTGTGTGAATTGGGGTCCATGTGGTGTCCGGGATTTCGGATACAGGGTCGAAATTCGGCGCGCATGCGCACAATAATATGGAAACGGAGGCCGAAAAAAGCGTGAAAATTTTCTTCATATAACATTTGATATTATCGCGCCCCGGCGTTTCCGCAAGCGCAATAAAAGCTTTTTTGCCCCGCAATGCGTTTGACTTTTGGCGTTTCGGCGCGGATGATTGCAGCATGGAATTTAGGAGCGCAGTGGTTACGGGCGCGGCTTCGGGCATCGGCCTGGGGATAGCGCGCAAATTTCTGGCGGAAGGCTTTGGAGTCTTTATGTTCGACATCTCGGCCCAAGCCCTGGATGAGGCCGCCGCCGGGCTTCGCGCGGACTATCCCGGAGGGGTTTTCACCTTCGTGGGGGACGTCGCAAGCGAGCGCGACTGGGCGTCTGTTTTTGAGGCCGCCTCAGGGGCGTTTGGCGGCGTCGGCGCAGTGGTAAACAACGCCGGGATTGGCATCTCAAAATGGGTGGGCGACCTTTCAATAGGGGAGTGGAGGCGCGTGGTTGACACGAACCTGACTTCGGTTTTCCTCTCCGCAAAATTTTTCGGCAGAAGCCTCTCGGAGAGTGCGGGTGCCATGGTGAACATAGCGTCGACCCGCGCTGCGATGTCCGAGCGCGACACCGAGGCGTATTCGGCGACGAAGGGCGGGGTGGTTGCAATAACGCACGCGCTTGCCATGTCGCTTGCGCCCGCGCGCGTAAACTGCATAAGCCCCGGCTGGATAGACAACGGAAAGAATTCTCCGCAGACGCAGGCCGACCTCGTCCAGCATCCGGTGGGGCGCGCCGGATTTCCCGCGGATGTCGCCGAGCTTGCCTTCTTTCTGGCCGATTCTGAAAAGTCGGGCTTTATTACGGGGCAGAATTTTTCGTGCGACGGGGGGATGACAAAAAAAATGATATATGTCTGAAATGAAAGGCGAAGCCATGAAAATAATTGAAGTTGACGGGGAGAAGTTTGCGGGGTCCGGCATCGACATATTCGGAGCCGAACTCATGGTGATAAGGGGCTCGCGCGGCTTTCTGGCATGCTCCTATGTGAACATCGAGACGGCCGACAGGCTCGGCCATGCCGCAGCCGTGGTCTCCGGGGTCAAAAATTTTGACGACATGCTCGCAGCCAAAGTCCGGCGGGTCTCCCAGGCGGCGGCCGCCATGGGCGTAAAAGAGGGAATGACGGGGGCCGAAGCCCTGAAGATTTTCTTGTAGCCCGCAGCGGGGGGCGCAGAATGCCCGGGGCCGGCGTTTGGGCGCCGGCTTCCCGGGAGGCGCATTTTTTTAGGCTCCGGGGCTTCTTTCGGGGCATGGGGCTTGCGCCTGTTTCGCATTGTACGGCAAGGCTTTTTAGAGGGCGGATGCAAGGGGAGAAAGCTGGCTTGCGGGGAAGGCGGGGGATTTTAAGTAAAACATTTAGCCTTTGGTTTTTACTCTGAAAACCGCCCCGCTTTCGGGGGCGGAGGCGCTTGCGGGCGTTTGTTTTCCAAGCTGCGCGCCCCGGCAAACTTTCAGCATGGCGCCTTTTGGTTTGCCCCTATGTTGAAGCGGGGCGGATGCGTGCGTTTGTGCCGCAAAGGCGCAAAAATTTTCCGGGTGTTTGCGAGGCGCGAAAATCCGTCTGCAATGGAAATCCATGCCGGGGCGGGGCATTTTCATCAAACCGACGGGGACTGCAATTCTCCCGGATTCTCCCGCTTTTGCCGAGGTTTTACGGGAGTTTTCAAATCTTAAAAATACAATTTCAAAATCACTTTCTACGGGGTTTTCCCATCAGAAGCGAATTCGCAAATTTTATGGAGCTTTCCCCGAATTTTTCGCGTATTTTAAGGACGGTTTCGTCCCCTATTCTGGCTTTTTCACCGTTTTCGGGCCCTTTCAAAAACATGTCGGTCTGGAACGCGCGGGGCGCCGATGCGGATTCCAGCCCGGATGCGGAAATTCCAAGGAGGCGCACGGGGTATTTGTGCGCGTTTGCGGATTTTGCAAGCTCCAGCGCGCATTCAAATATTTCGCGGCGCAGGTTCGATGGGCGGGGAAGCCGCCGCTGGCGCTGTTTTTCGCGCAGGTCTGGCGTCTTTATGGAAAGGCGCACCGTGGAGGCCAGAAGCCCGTCTCTGGCAAGCCTGCCCGAAACCTTGTCGGCAAGTTCCGAGAGCCCCGCCTTCAGCTCGTCCAGGCCGAAGAGGTCGTGGTCGAAAGTTGTGGAATTTCCAACGCTTTTGGCTGCCTCCTCCTCTCCGTAGTAGGCGACTGAATCGTCGGATGCGCCCAGTGCGCAGTCGAGCATCCTGCCCCCGAGGACGCCGAAGCGGGAAACCAGCGCCGCGCGCGGGACCGACGCGAGGTCGCCTATGGTGCGCACCCCCATGCGCGCGAGCGATGCGGCGGTGCTTCTGCCGATAAAAAGCAGGTCGGATACGGGAAGCGGATAGATTTTTTCCGTGAAATTTTCGCGCGAAATAACGGTGGTCGCGTCGGGCTTTTTCATGTCGCTGCCAAGCTTTGCGAAAATCTTGTTGAACGATACTCCGACTGACACCGTGAGTCCGAGCTCGGTCCGCACGGCCCGCCTTATCTTTTCCGCAATTTCCTCACCCGAGCCGAAAAGGGCCGCGCTCTTTGTAACATCCAGCCATGACTCGTCTATGCCGAACGGCTCGATGCGGTTTGTGAAGCGCAGGTATATGAGGTTTGTCTTCCTGGAATATTCCGAATATTTCGCGTGGTTTGCGGGGAGGAGCGCGAGGTCTGGGCATTTGGACTTAGCCTGCCATATGGTCTCCGCGGTTTTGACGCCGAAGGACTTTGCTATTTCATTTTTTGCAAGTATTATCCCGTGGCGCTTTTCGGGGTCTCCGCACACGGCGACGGGCCTGCTGCGCAGTTCGGGGCGCGAGAGCAGTTCGACTGAGGCGAAAAAGCCGTTTAAGTCGCAATGCAGGATGGTCTTGTCCACGGCGGTGAATCGGATTTTTTGCGGGAATTCTTAGGCCGCCGAAAATGCCCCGGAGCGTCCGCGCGGTCAATATTTTTTGGAAGGCGTGGGCGGGGGCCGATTCAAGTTGCACAATGGGCGGCTTCCGGAATTTATCCTTTGCCGCGCGCATCCCGATGCGTTCGGGCGCGCCGGAGGGGGATGTTCCGCCGCCCGGGAGTCTCAGGGGGAGGGGGCCGGCCTGCCGCGCACGGGTCCCGGCGGGCGTCTTTTAAGGTGCCGCGTTTGCAGCCTTATTCCTGCCCGGATTCTAAGTGGGACGGAAAGGGCTTGCTTGAAAATACCGCGCCGCCAAGCAGCACTGTCCCGCTATAAAGCGCGAGAATCTGGCCCGGGGCGATTGCGCGCTGGGGGGAGTCAAATTCAACCCGCGCCTCGCCGCCTCCGAGAGGGATGAAGCGGGCGTCCACAAGCGGGTCCCGGTAGCGGACGCGCACCTGGAGGCGGGTTTCCTCCGCAATTTCGCGGTTCAGCCAGTTCAGATCGCAAACCCGGGCGGAAACCGTCCAAAGGTCGGGTTGCGACGGGGAGTCGAAATCGACGCGCAATACGTTGTTTTCAAAGTCCTTTGCCACCACCACATAGCTTTTGAAGTCGGCGTTTGAGGCGACGCCTATGCCCCGGCGCTGGCCAATCGTATAGTTGAAAAGCCCCCTGTGCCTGCCGACCGTCCTGCCTTGTGCGTTTACGATGTCGCCGGGCTTTTCCTCTATGAAGTTGCGCAGAAAGTCCTGGATTTTTATCTTGCCAAGAAAGCATATCCCCTGGCTGTCCTTTTTGTCGCAGTTCGGCAGGCCGTTCATCCGCGCTATCTCGCGCACTTCGCTTTTCAGAAGCGACCCTATCGGAAAGCTTGCGCGGGCGAGCTGGCTGCGGGTTATCATAGCCAGAAAATACGACTGGTCCTTTGCCGGATCCGCCCCCATCACGAGGTCCCTTGTCCCGTCGGGGTTTTCTGCGCAGGCGCAATAGTGCCCCGTCGCCACGGTTTCGCAGCCGGCTTTTTCGGCGTATTCCAGAAACTTTCCGAATTTCATGCGCCGGTTGCACATGACGTCCGGGTTCGGGGTGAGGCCGTTTTTATAGCCTTCAACCATGTAGTCCACAATCTGCTCGCGGTACTCGCGTATGAAATCCACCACTTCGAAGTCGATGCCTATCTTTTTGGCGCACGCCTCGGCGTCGGCCACGTCCCGGTGCCAGGGGCAGTCCCCGAACGCGCTTGAGGCGTCCTCGTTCATCCAGGTTTTCATGTAGGCGCCGCGGACGTCGAACCCCTGCTGCTTTAAAAGCAGGGCTGCGACGGCGCTGTCCACGCCTCCTGACAGGGCGGCAAGTATCTTCATCAGAAAATGTCCGCGGGGTTGGCCGAGCGCAGGCGCCGCGTGGCAAGCAGCCCCGCCGCCGCGCACATGAAGAGCGTCAGGGCGAAGACCACCGCGAGGTTTGCGGCGGTGAGGTATGTCGGCATGTTGGCTATTTTTCGCGTGGCGAAATACAGGGCGGCGGCTATCGCGCTCCCTGGAATGAAGCCGAGGATTGAAAGAATCATCGACTCCTGGAGGATGACCCATATGAAAAACCTGTCGTCAAAGCCTATGGCCTTGAGCGTGGCGTATTCGGGCAGGTGGTCCGTCACGTCGGTGTATAGTATCTGGTAGACTATTATTGCCCCGACGAATATGGCGACGGCCATGGACGCGCTTATCACAAAGCCTATGGGGGTGCGCACCGCCCAGTAGTCCTTTTCCTTGGCGATGAACTGGGGCATCGTCATTATGCTCACATCCTTGGGGAGCATCGCGCGGAGGCTTTCCGCGCATTTTTCAACATTTGCGCCGCTTTTGAGCTTTATGACGCCGACGTTTACCACGCCGCGTGGAGAGCCTCCCCATATTTCGTCGAACGTGGGTATGCTCATGAGCACGTTTCCGTCCGCTGCAAATGTCGCGCCTATTTCCACGAGGCTTTCGATTTCCGAGCGGGCGCGGCCCAGCTCCGTCCTGACCCGTCCGCCGCTTTCGGCGTTTTTTGCGCATGCGCCGGCCACGTCGCCGTACTGCTCGCGCGAGAGCCTGTCGAAAAGGACGCTGCCCTTGCGCTTGAGCGACTCGCTCCCGGCGTTGATGTCGTCTGAAGTGAAGACTTTGCGCGACGGGTCGAAGGCTATTACGAACATGTCGCGCTCAAGGCCGCTTTCGACATTTTTAAAAGACATCGTCCCGAGCTTAAGCGGCGTCGCGTAGTCCAGCTCCTCAAGCCCGAATGCCTGGTGGAGGCGGGCCTCCGGAAAGCCGTTTCCGACGCCGAAGTACTCGTAGTTCGGGCCGACCATGAGAAGGTCCGCATTCAGAAGCTCTATCGGGGCCACCACCTGCTTGAAAAGCGCCGCCCGCAGGCCCATCTGGAAGAGCATCATCGCGACCGCAAACGTGATTCCCGCAAGGGCCGCGTAGAACCTCTTGCGCTCGCTTGTCAGTTGCAACCACGAAAGAGGTATGCCAAGCGGCACGACCCTTTCAAAAATCCTCCTCAAAAGGCGCATTTACTTCACGAAAATTCTCACGCGGACCGGGGAGCCTATGAGGTTTTTTACGGCGGCCGGATTTTCCAGCCTTATCTTTACCGGAACCACCTTCCTGTCGGCGTACTCGGCCGGATCCTGGCTGAAGAGGCGGTTGCTCTTCACGTAGGGAGATATTTCGGACACCGTGCCGGGGAGCATTTGCGGCTCTATGGCTTCGGGGGAGCATTCGGCCCTGTCGCCGACCTTCACCTTTGTTATGTCGCTCACGTAAACTTCCGCCTCGACAAACATTGTGCCGGTGTCTGCGATTTCGCACAGCCCCCCTTCGCCCACGGCTTCGCCGGGTTTTGAGTTCACCTCTATTATTTCGCCGGAAATGGGGGAGCGGACGGTGTATTCCGCGAGGGCGGCCTCGGCTTCCGCGAGGGCGGCTCCGGCGCGGGCCACGGAGCTTTCGGCGTTCGCCTGCACGAGCGGCAGGAGGCCCTTCGCCTGTTCGAGCTGGCGCAGAATCGCCTTCTGCTCGTAGTTGATTTTCTCCCTCTCGCTGCGGGGGGGATCCATTCTGAGCACGTCCACGTTCTGCTCGTATGTGCCGGCGAGCTCCGCCACGGCGTTTCTCTGCCTGGCGACTTCAAGCTCCGCTGCGGCCTTTGCCGAAGCGAGCTCCGCCCTGGCGGACGAAACTGCGGCCGCGGCCTTGCCGCTTCCCATAAGAAGGGCAATTTCCGCCCCCTTTTCCACGGCCTGGCCCTTCTTTATGAAGAGCTTTTCTATTATCGGCGCGGAGCCGGAAGGGGAGGGGGCCGCCAGGCGCGCTATCGTCTCGCCCGGGAGTATCTTGCCGAGGCATCCCACGGCCTTCTGCCCGGCGGGTGAACCCTCCTGGGCGGCGAAAGCAAACGACGCCGCAGCGAGCGCCAAAATAGCCGGAAAAATTTTTTTCATCGTCTCTGATTCTTTCAAACTTGGGCGTTTTTTCAAATAAAAAGCGCGTCGGGAAACTGTAAGCCGGATTCTGTTTCGGCGCCCCGCGTTCGTTGCGCCATAGCATTCATTTATCTGCGCGCAGGCTTCCCCGCGCGCCCCCTTGCGGGGTGCGACATACCCGGAGGCAACGGACGAGCAACCCGCCTCCTTACGCTGTCTTGCACCGAATTGGGTTTGCCGTGCCGGCCGGATTGCTCCGAACCGCGGTGGGCTCTTACCCCGCCTTTTCACCCTTGCCGGTCGCCCGGCGGTCTGTTTTCTGTGGCACTTTCCGTGAGCCTTTCGGCCCCCCGGCCTTTCGGCCGGAATTCTGCTCTGAGGTGTCCGGACTTTCCTCTCCGTTTCCGGAGCGAACGCACGTTTCCCGACATCTTCAAATATCTGCCCCAACGGCCCGCTTTGGCAAGATTTAAAAGACGCTTCCGCGAGATTTAGGCTGGCGCATCCCATTTTCCCATGCCCGGCAGGGCGGCAAAGCCCGCTCGCGTTCAGGGCATTCCGCAGGGTTCGGGAACTCCTCCGGGCACGCGCCCCGAATCCCGCAGTGGATGGCGGCCCCGAGCGGGGGCCTGCGCCGTCCTGGTTTTGTCGCTTCCGGCGGGGGATTTTCGATTTTCGGCGCGCAGGGTGCTCTTCGGCGGGCGTTTTACTTCATGATGCTTTGAGCGGAAACTCCGCAGATTTCAGCAGATTTCAACGTCGGGATTGCCGTTCGGGGCGGAGATTTGGCATATTCTGGCGCAAAAAAAGCCCCCTGCGAATAGGGGGCCTTAAAATCTGCGTCCGCATCCGGGCTTATTCGCCGTCGTCGCCGATGGCCTGCACGGGGCAGGAGTCCATTGCTTCCTTCGCTGCCGCGAGCTCGTCGGCGTCGGCGGGCTGCTTTGAGACGTAGGCGCAGCCGCCGTCGTCGTCCCTTGCGAATACGGCGGGGGCCGTTTCCTGGCACAGGCCGCAGTCTATGCACTGCCTGTCAACATAGAATTTTCCGGGTACGTTCTTTTCGGATTTGTCTGATTTATCTGCCATAATATTTTTTAAGCTAAGAATCGCCCGGGCGTCGTCAAGCAATTTAGAGCGGGCTAACTTGCCGGGCGCCTTACGGTGGGGGGCGCGGCCCTCTTTCAGTCCCGTGGTGCGGATGCTGGAAAATCCGACGCTTTTCGCACATTTTATTTTTTGCCCCCAGTTGAAACGTCCCAAAATTCTCTTTTCGCATGCGCGGCAAGACCCCGCTTTCGTGTTTTTATTCGATTGCGTTTTTGGAGACTTCATGCAAAGTTCCAAACTGGGGTCTGCCCCTGCGGCTCCATCTTGAAAATGCGAGTCCCGGCCTTGCGGCGGGCTGGGTTTGCGGGCGGTTTTGCGCCGCTTATTCGCGCCGTGAAAGACGGCCCAGGTCTTCCTCCGAGAATGGCGGTTCGGCTCCGCGCTCCGCTGCCATGGAGTTGCAAAGGCGCATGAAGCGCCCGGCCTTTTCGCGGTCTGGGCCGAGGAGGCCCCCGTCGAGGTACATGGCAGCTACGTCGAAAACCTCCCGGTATTTTATGAGCCCCTCCATCTCTTTGAGCAGGCGTTCCGACTTTTCCAAATCCGCCTTTTCCCCGAGGCCGAGTTCGGCCATGCGCGCCAGGCAGGCCAGGGCGGGGGCGTATCCCATGCGCGCGGATTTGTCGAACAAAACGCGCGCGCGCGGGAAGTCCTTTTCCGTACCTATCCCCAGCATGCAAAAAAGCCCCAGATTCATGTGGGAGCGCGGGCTTTGCCGGCTTTCCGACCACTTGGCGGCGCGCTTAAACATCGCTTCGGGCGCGCAGCGCGGGTTGGCTGCGCCTTCCTTTGAAAGGCGCGCCGCGCGGCCTGCGTCTGCGAGGGCCATCCACGCCTGCTCGCTCCCGGATTCGGCCGCCCGCTCCATGTATCCGTAAGCCTTTTCGACGTCGCCGGGCGGAACGCCCTCGTGGAAGCCGGGGGCATCGAATGGAGGGGATGCCTTCAGGAGGCGGCATGCCAGAGCCATGAGGGCGTCGGGATTTCCTGCGCGCGCGGCGGCTTGAAGGTATCCCTCTGCGCGTGCGGACTCTCCGGCCGTAGTTTTGGGAAGGAGCTGGAAGAGGCTTGCCATAGCCTCCGGATTCCCGAGCCCGGCCGCCTCTTCTAGAAGTGAAATGCCCCTTTTCATATCTTTGACGGTTCCGACTCCGTAGCAATAGGACAGGCCGAGGGCGGTCATGGCGGAGCTCTTTTTCTCCCTGTCCGATTCGGGCGTGCCATATAGGCGGCGGTAGATTCTTTCCGCCCTCGGGTCTGTCTTTACAGACTGAAGGAGCCAGTATTTCGCGCGGGCCTCGTCTTCGTCCAGCAGCCCGCGGTAGTATTCGCCCGCCTCACTGTCGGGGGCGTAGAGCCTGTAACAACGGAAGGGAGCTTCCCCTTTCCGTATTTCCGCGCGCAGTCTCCCGGCCGTCCCGGGATTCTTTTCGAGGCCCTCCCCGTGTTCGTACAGCCAGGCGAGGTATTCCTTTATGATGGGGTCTTCCCCCGCGTACGGGGCGAGTATTTCCGCAGCCTTGGCATGGTCCTTTGCGACGCCCCTGCCGCCTGCATAATACTGCGCAAACTTCAGGGCGTCATACCTTGAGCAGGCGAAAAGCGACATGCGTACGCCCCATTCGCGCTTTCTGAATTCAAACGCCTTTTCCGGGTTGAAGTGCCTTCCGCTTTCGGGATTTTCGCAGATGTCGGCCATGGCTTCGCAGATTTCCATTATGTCTGACCTGTTCTCCTTGTTTTCCGGCAGCCTTTCCAGGGCGAAGTCGAGGATGCGCACGGCACGGTCGTACCTCTCAGGAAAGCCGGAGTCGGCCGCAAGGGCCTTTGCGAGTTCGGCAGCCGAGGACAGGTCCCCCAGAAGCACCGCCTTTTCAACGATTTCAAAGCCGCCCTTGAAGCTTTTGGGGATGTCGCTTCCCGTGCCGTAGTTTTTCCGGTTCATTATCCTGAATCCCGCCCGTCCCAGGGTTTCGGCTGCGCGCCTGCCGCCGTCCGCCTCGGTTTTTGCGTACATCCGCCCGAGGAGCTTTTGCGCGGCGGCCGGATTTTTTTCAACCCCGCAGCCTTCGGAATACATGAAAAACATCATTGCCATGGCTTCGACGTTTCCGCCCTCCGCCGCCTTTTGCAGAAATTCTGCGGCGCGCGCCGGATTGCGCCCGAGGGTTTCCCCTTCAAAGTATTTCATGCCCACGGACAGGTTTTCAAAATCGGAGCTTCCCGGGAGGATTTCGTGCGAATTGAGTATCCTTTCCCGGTCTTCGGGATTGTCGTAGCTCTCGGCCAGCTCTACTGCCCTGGAGGTGTCGCCAAGCTTTATTAGCTCTCGGAGCGATTCCCTGTAAAGGGCGGTGTTTTTAACCGGATATTCGGAATGCGCTCCCGTCAGCATGGCTGTCCACTCCCAGAATGTGGAAGGGCATTCGCGGACGCCCTTTTCGCGCCAGCGGGCGGCCTTTGAGGCGTCGCGCACTTCGGGGGCTTCGGACGAATATATGGCGTACAAGACGGCGTAGGGCATTCCGAGATCCACGGCAAACGGGGTCGAGCTGCGCTCAAAGGTTTCGGCCGCCCGGCGGAAGTTGCCGAGGTGCATGTACACAAGCCCAAGCTCTGCGGCCACGATGTTCGAGTGGGGGCCGGCGGAGGGCAGTATCTCTTCCAGCCTCTCCGCGTATTTTTGCGCTTCAACGCGCTCTTGCCCGGTTTTCTTGCCCGGAAAAAAGAGAAATTGCGGGCTTTTTTCGCCGAAAATGTCGGCTTTTGCCATCTCCATCATGGCTATCGGATTTCCGTCCCCGGCGGCGCGGCGCAGATAAAACTCCTTGCGTAGGCCGGAATCCGGCGGAAGAAGGCCGGGATAGTCCGAAGCGTTCCAGTTGTAGGCGCGGTACAGGGCCATGCTGGCCGAAGTGTCGCCCCCGGCCCTCCAGGCTTCCAATTTCTCCATGAGAAGCCGGGCCATTTCGGGGTTTTTCACATCCTCAGGGCCCTCCTCAAACAGGCGCGCCGCCATCGCCGCAAATTCGGCGGGGCGCCCGCCTTCGGGGAAGTTTCCGGCCAGTATGCGTTCGCAGGCGGCGTTTAAGAAATCCGCCCCGTCCCTCGCCCTTTCAGGGCCAAGGGCGCCCGAGAGGAAGAGCGCTGCCGCCTCCGCGTGCGCGCCGCCCGGTTCGGGGCTTCCCGCAAAGGCCCCGGCGAAGGCTTCTGCGGCCTTCTTTGCGTCGCGCGGAGCCCCGCAGTATCCCCTTGCGTAGGCTTCGCCAAGGCGCATCAGCGAATCCGTGTCGCCCGAATCCGCCGACCTTTTGAGATGCTTAAAGGCGAGCTCCCGGTTTTCTTCGGGGCCGTCGCGGTAGATTTCGTAGAGGGTTTTGTGGATTTTTTCGCTTCCCAGAGCCTCGGCCTTCCTGGCCCAGAAGAGCGCTGTTTTGCGGTTTTGGGCGGGGTTTCCCGACCATATTTTAAGGTTGTATTGCGCGAGGTTTTCCGCGCACCGGACGTCTCCCGCAGCGGCCCCTTCCTCCCATTTTTTCAGGGTTTTGGCGAGGCGCTTTGCGGCGTCCTCCCTGCCGATGTCGGCGAGCATTCTAAGTATTTGCGCGCCTTGCGCGTCTCCGTTTGCAAGCATGGCCTTTGCGCATGACATGCCCGCGTCAAGGTCCTTTTTCTCAAAGAATTCCCTCCGCAGCGACTCGGCGTCGCCGGCCTTTCCGACGGCTGATACGATTGCCCACGCCGCCGCGATAGCAAGCGCCGCGATTGCGGCAATGGCGGCTCTATTTAGCCTGTAATTTTTTTTAGCCTTCATTTTTCCGCATCTTTCTTCCATTTTTCAAACAGCATTTTTATGCTTTCCGCCGCCCTGACGCTCCCTTTGGAGGCGGCGTTTTTAAGGCGGACTATCCCGGCTTGAAGGTTGCTTTTTATGCCGTCCGGCCCGTCTATAAGCATGAGCGCAAGCTCGGTTTCCGCATCCGCGTCGCCCTTGGCGGCGGCCTCGGAAAGCTCCGCAAACCTCTTCATATTCCGCTCCCTTTCGGTCAGCGGCGGGAAGGTTTTGCCAAGCTTTTCAAGCATGCCCGAGCAGTATTTCGACCCCTTGGCGGCTCCGAGCGAATACCAGTGCGCGGCGCGGTCGGGGTCGCGGGGAAGTATGTCGGCGTAGCGTCCGGCCAAGTGGGAATACATGTCGCCTATCTGGCCGATGGCGTCGCCGTCGAATGAGCGTATCCAGCTTCTAATCGCCTCCGCGCGCCCTTCGTCTTTCTGCGTCCCAAGCCCCGTTTCAAGACATGCGGCCAGGGCTTCGGCTGCGATGAAGCTTCCGTAGAGGGCGTCCCGCGCGAAGGCCCTTTCAAATAGCTCCGCTGCCTTTTCCGGGTCCTTTTCAGTGCCGTAGCCCGAAAGGTGCATGGACCCAAGCGCAAGCAGGTCGAAGGCGTCAGGGCGCCCGCACAGTTCGACGCATTTTTTCATGGCCTCGAATGCCTTTTTTTCATTCCTGAGCGAGGGGTTTTTCTTGTAGATTGCGCTTATCGACGAATAGCGTGAGGGGTCCCTTTCGGCTGTTTTTTCCATCAGCGCGATACCCCTTTCAGGGTCTGCGGGCCCGCCCCTGCCTGCGATGAGCATTTCTGCGAGCCAGTAGGGGTCCGCGCCCATTCCGACTGCCTTCTCGCAGATTTCGCGCGCCCGCACGGGGGAGTTTGGCAGGTATTTCACGTATTCCCTGTCTAGGTTTATCCCGAGCCGGTTGAGGCTCTCCGGGGGGCAGGCCAGGGCGGCCGTTTCATATTCCGCAGCTTTTAGCGCATCCTTTTCGACCCCCTTGCCTTCGCGGTGGCAGTTGGCAAGAAACATCATTAGCGAGGCGTTTCCGGGCCTTGATTTTGCAAATTCCGCCGCCGACGTGAAGTCTCCGGCATCCATGTAGAGGTTCATTATGATGTCGGTTTCGTATTCTCCGAGCGGCCTTCCGGGGGCGGCGGCCTTCGCCATGTATTCGAGCGCCTTTTTTGGGTTTGCCGCGCCCTTGGGCGATATTCCGGCATACATGTTTGAAAGCCTCGAAACGCAAGCCGGCTCGCCCGCCTTCTCCCCCCTCAGCCATGCCGATTCGGCGAGCCGGAGGCGGTTTGGCATGGAGGATTTCACGTATGCGTCGCCCAGCTCCGCCGCAAGTCCCGCCATCCCGTTTAAGAGGGCCTGTTCAGCAAGCCTTATCCCGGCGTCCGCGTTTTCAACCTTGAGCCCGTCTGCGCCCAGCAGGACTAAAATGGCAGGTTTCAGATTCTCCGGCGGCATGTCCGTGATTTTGCCGAGCCAGGCGTCTGCGCCCTCGCCGTCCTTGGGGGCTCCCAGGCCGCTTGAGCGCATGTAGTATGCGGCGGCCGCGGCGCGCGCCCCCCATTCCCCTCCGTCTCCGGCTGCGGATTCAAACTCCTTGAGCGCCTTCTCATACTTTCCGCACCTGAAATCTGCACAGGCCAGAGTGTATGAAATTTCTGAATGCGGCGGCTTTTGAGTGTGCCCGGCCCTGCCTTTCACAAGTTCGGCATAGCGCTCCGGGTCGTCGCGCAGCAGCGCGCGCAGGCGATGCCCGGCAGGCTGGCTGCCAAGTTCGGCGGCCTTCATAAGGTTTCTCTCTGCCTTGCTCATGTCGGGCTTTGCGCCAAGGTGTCTCCCGTCCCCGGAATATATGCCCCCGAGCGACTCGTAATATTCGGCTTCAACGCCCTTTTTTGCCTCCTCTATAATCCGGTCGGCCTCCTCCTTTCGCCCCGCGAAAAATCCCGGCCTGTCCCACGTCGCAGCCAGGGCGGCGGCGACCCGCGCGCGGCCTGCGCCCATGCCCGCCAGGTTTTCCTCAAGCCACTTGCGGGCCCTTGCAAATTCTCCGGATGCAATGTACAGCTCAAACAGGTCGGAGCGCGTAAACGGGGCGCGGTATTTGCCGGAGGCGATTTTTGAATCCGCGCTTTCCGCGAGGGCCGCCAGTTCAGCCAAATCCCCCTTTGAGAGCTTTGACACGCCTGCCGCGAGTATTTCTTGGAGGGCAGGGCGGTATCCCCGCCTTGCGGGAAGGCTTCCGGATTTTTCCAGAATTTCGGAGCATTTTTTCTCAAGGAGCGCGAGCGGATCGCCCATGTCTTCGAGGTATTTTCTCCATCTGGCGCGCTCTTCGGGGTTGTCGAGGATTTTCACGTCCTCGGCGGTTCCGAACGGAATTGGCATATGGATTCCCGCGTTCGCGGAGGGGCCGAGCGAGAACGGCGCCCGCGCCTCGTAGTCCCGCAGAACAATGCGCGCCGCCGCAGCTTTGTCGCGCGCCCCGCCAAGCGCCTTCATCGCCTTTTCGCGGCTCTTTTCCACAAAAATGCCTTCCGAATAGACTTCGCAGAGCCTTGCCGCAAGCAAGTCCCCGCCCCTGCCGCCTGCTGCCGCCTCCGCGATTTTTTCGACGGCCTCGGCGCCCCGCTCCCTCGCGCCGTCTCCCGCAAATCCGCCCGCCAGCGTCAGGGCCGCGTTGAGGGCGTCGTATCCTGAAGATTCCCCTGCCGCCCCGGGGAATGACGCCGCGCACTTTTCAAGGTATTCGGCCGCGGCCTTTTCGTCCTTTTTTGCGCCTTCGCCCTTTAGGAGCATTATTCCAACCTTATACATGGACGGAACGTCGCCAAGGTCGGCTCCCTTTTTGTAATAGAAAAAGCATTTTGCGGGGTCGGGCGCTATCTTGTTTATGACGGACGCGGCGCCGCCGCCGAAAAGCGATGCGAAATGCCCGCAGGCTTCCGCGCTCCCCGAATCGGCCGCCGCCCTGATGAGGGCCAGGCCCCCGGTTGCGTCGGAATGCGGGGCGTTTTGCAGCATCAGGTATTTGCCGTATTCCAGCATGGAGTAGGGGTCGCCCTTTGCGGCTCCCTCTCTCCAGGCCCCGATGACTTCATCGACTTTCATGCGGGCTTCGGGCGACGACTTCGCCGCCGCCTCATAGAGGCCGGAAGGCAGGGGGGCCCTGTTTTTAAAATGAAGCAGGGTATATTCCAGCATGTCCGCCGGGTTTTCAAAATGGGAGAGCCGTTCGGCCTCGCGCCGCCATTCCGGCGGATTCCTGTCCGCGCCGCAGGCCGCAAGAAAAATTGCCGCTGCCGCAGAAATTGCCGACGCCGCTATTGCCAGCCTTTTCATCTCAGAGCCTCGCCTCCCCGCCGTCCCCTGAGCGGGCGGCCTTTTCGCGTTCGACTAACTTGCGGAATTCGCTGCGGAATCCCCCAGCGTCGCACACGTAGTTTTCCTCCGCCAGCGCCAGGGCCGATTCATAGTCGAGGGACGACTGCGATAGCACCCTGACGGTTTCCCTGCCGTAAAGGGAAACGAGCCTTGCGAACTCCTCCCTTATTTCGCGCGTCTCCTCCGCTTCCGCGCGCAGCCTCGCAATCTCCGCGCGCGCCGAACTTTCGGCGTCGGCGCTGCCGCGCATGTAGGCCGTCCACGAGATGGCCGCGCATGCCGCCGCGGCCAATACTGCGGCAAGGGGCGCGAAAATCCTCCTTCTCCTGCGGGATGCCGCGGCGCGCAGGCTCCCTTCCGCCGCTTCGGAAAACTTCGCCCGCGCCGCGGCCCTCAGGGCTGAAACGCGCTCTGCTGAAAGGGCGGAGCGTTCCGCCGCGAAGGCGTGCGCCCCTGCCAGAAGCGCTTCAAAATCTTCGTCTTTCATATGCGTGTCCTTCATTTGAATTTTTTGCCTCCATTTTCGAGCATGAGCCTTTTCAGGGAGTCCACGGAGCGTTTGAGCCTGACCCCTACGTTGTTTTCCGTGGTTTGCAGGGTTTCTGCCATTTCGGCGTAGCTCATCCCGGAAAAGTATTTGAGCGAGATTATTTCGGCCTCGCTTGCCTTGAGGCGCCCCATGCACCTGAAGAGTTCGGCGTATAGCTCCTCCTTCTGGATTTCCTCCGCAGGGTGGGGCCTCTCCTCCGCCACGGCTTCCAGCGCGTCGCCGCCCTCCGCGCGCGGGGGAGCGCCCTTGAACTTGTCGATGAGCCTGTTTCTGCACACCCTGTAAAGCCACGGGCGGACGTTTCTCACTCCGCCGCCGCATTCCAGATACCGCATGAAGGTTTCCTGCACTGCGTCCTCCGCCGTCTGCATGTCGGCGCATATTCCGTAGGCGTATGCCTTGAGCGCGCCGGAATAGGCGTCCAATGCCATGTTGAATGATTTCTCGTCCATGCGGTGCGGGGAATTTTGCGGGAGTTATGCCGGTAAGACTGGCGTTTCCGTTTTTTCTTACAGCATTTTTACGTTTTTTATGCCATCATGCAAAGAAATGCGGGGGCCGCGAGAAAAAGCTTCACAACCGGGCTCGATTTCACGATATTGCCAGACATGTCCGAAAAGGGGATTTTCATCACGTTTGAAGGCTGCGAAGGCAGCGGAAAGACCTCGCAGATGCGCGCGCTCGCCGATTTCTTCGCCTCCAGGGGGCGCGAGTGCGTGCTGACCCGCGAGCCGGGCGGAACGGCCCTTTCGGAGCGCATAAGGGAGCTTCTGCTGACGTCGCGCGAGGGCGAGGGAATGTCGCCGCGCGCGGAGCTTTTGCTATTCGAGGCCGCGCGCGCGCAGCACGTCGACGAGCTGATACGCCCCGCGCTCGCCGCCGGAAAGGTTGTGGTTTCAGACCGCTTTTCGGATTCCACGCTCGCCTACCAGGGGGCTGCCAGAAGCCTCGGGGACGGGATTGCGGAGGCGGCAAACGATATTGCCGTCGCCGGATGCATGCCCGACCTCACAATACTGCTTGACATGGACGCGGCCGAAGGGCTCGCCCGCGCCCGCCTCAGGGACGGCGGGGCCGCCGACAGGATGGGCTCGGAGAAGCTTGAATTTTACAGGGCCGTCCGCGAAGCCTACCTGCGCCTTGCAGAACTCCATCCCGAAAGGATAGCCGCCGTCGACGCTTCGGGGGGAATCGGGGAGGTTGCGGAAAGAATCCGCAGGATAGTCGAGGGGAGGTTCCATGTCTGAGTTCGGCAGGGCGGGCGAGGTGCTGGACAGGGCCATTTCGGCCGGAAGGCTGCACCACGCCGTGCTTTTCTACGGGGAGGACATCGCCTCCCTCGGTGAAATCGCAAGGCATGCCGCCAGGAAGCTTTTGGGCGTCCAGGACCCTTCTAAGCATCCCGACTTTTTTGAATTGAGGCCCGAGGGCAGGGCGCGCTTTATAAAGATAGGCAGCGACAGCGAGCGCGTCGGCGGAAACTGGGCGCCGAACACCATGCGCTCGCTCCTTGAAAAGCTGCGCCAGACTTCAAACGCCGGCGGCCGCAAGGTCGCCGTCATATACGAGGCTGACCGCATGAACCCGGCCACTGCCAACGCCTTCCTGAAAACCCTCGAAGAGCCCCCGGCGGACACAAACATATTCATGCTCACCGAGCGGCCAAACGACCTTCTCGACACAATAAAAAGCCGCTGCATAAGCCTGCGCGTGCCGTGCCGCCCCCGCCCGATAGAGGACGGCGGATGGCTCGAGTGGCTGGCCGATTTCGGGGCGTGGCAGAAGTCCATGGTCGCCGGTTTCGACAGCTCGTTCACGCCGGGGGACGCGGCGATAGCATGCTACTCGCTGCTGGCGCGCTTCGACGAAATCCTTTCGCGGCTCTCCGACGTCGACGCCCGCCTTGACGCCGCCGCGCAGGACGAGCTCGACGAAGAGCAGCTCGCCGCAATCGAGGCCGGTGAGCGCAGGGGCCTGCGCAAGCGCCTGCTTGCCGCCATTGAAGACGAGATGCTTTCTTCCGCAATGGAGGCTTCGGGGGGGCGCGTGCCCTCGGTGAAGCTCGCGCGCGCTGCGGAGGCGCTGGAAAAGTGCGCGGGCTTCATGGAGCTTAACATGCCCGACACTCCGGCGCTCGAGTTCTTTTTCCTTAACAGCCTGCGCATCTGGTCGAGATAAGAATTGTAAATTTAGCTCTTGAATTTCCGGTGTGCGTCTGGGATATTTTAGAAATAATAATACCGAGGTATTATTTTAACGTTATGGAACACAAAACGAAAACGGACTCCGTTTCTTCGGGTGCTTTTTCGCTGAAGGAATCCAAATTCTACAACGAGTTTATCGCCGAACGCGAAGAGATTCTGAGGCACAAGTGGCTCGAGTCGGAAAAGGCGGGGCATGACATCGGCTTCGAACGGGCTCTGCTCGACTGGGTCATGAACCACCGCGACAAGTGGCGCGCCGCGAGGCGGACTGCCGCAGCAAAATAGCAATGAAGCCTGACGCCGCATTTTTGCGGCGTTTTGTTTTTTGCAGCCGGGACGCGCGGCGCGGGATATTTTTCCGGATTTTGCGCCCGCTATTGGAAGGGAAAATGCTAGGTGATTGATTTGCGGCTTTCGTGGCCGGCCTGGCCATGCCGCGCCGATAGCAAATGGCTGTGCGCAAGGCCCCGCAGCGGACGCGGCTCCCGCAGCGAGCTTCGGGAGCGGAGTGCGATAAAATCTTGCTTTTTGAGGTTTTATTTTGCAATATAAACCGATGTTTGCAATGAAAAACATTCTTGTTGCGCTTGCGCTTTGCATCGCGTCGGTTTTGCCCGCCCGGCAGGCGGTGTGTGCGGAGAGGATTCTTGCCGGCGGCAGCGGATGGAACAAAATAGCCCTCATTCGGATGGACGACGGGAAAATCGACTGGATTTATGAAATTCCGGAGCATCGGGAGTGCAACAGCGTGGATTTCACCCGCGAAAAGAATATAATTTACGCAAACCGCTCCTGCGCGCGGCTGATAGATGTTAAAAAGAACCTTCTGTGGGAGTTCATGGCCGCCCCGGGCGAAGAGGTGCACACCGCGCGCCAGCTCCCGTCGGGCGGGTACCTCCTCGGGATATGCGGCGAGCCGGCGCGGATAGTGGAGCTCGACCGCAGGGGCAAAATCTCCAGGGAAACGCTTTTTGACACGGGGATAAAGGGGGCGCACGGACAGTTCAGGCAGATTGCAAAGCTCAAAAACGGCAATTATCTCGTGCCGCTTCTGAACAGCCGGAAAGTCGTGGAGGTGGCGCCCGGCGGGGCGGTGAAAAGGGAGTTTGAGACGGGCGTTTCGTTTTTCAGCGCAAAGGAGCTTCCGAACGGCAACTGGCTTCTTTCGGGCGACGGCGGGCACATACGCGAACTGGATCCCGATTCCGGAAAGGCGGTCAGGTCTGTTTCAAACGCCAATCTTGAGGGCGCCCGGCTTTTGTTCGCAACCGAGGTCTGCCCGCTCAAAAACGGCAACCTTCTGGTGTCGAATTGGAACGGGCACAGCTCCGACAAGTCCCAGCCCAAGATTCTCCAGATAGACCGCTCAAACCGAGTGGTGTGGACTCTCCCCTCGGGGGATGAAATCGGAAACGTGTCGGCAATCTGCCTTGTAAAGTAGGCTGGGCGGCGTTCGCGCGGGCTTTTCGGGAGGGCCGCCGCCATGGCTCCCGGGGGGAATGTTGAGAAGCCTCAATGCACTGTGAGCCATGCATGGGGCATATCCGAATTTTGCCCGGCCCGGATGCGCCGCCCAGGGGAGCGCGTTTTCTTCCGGATTTTGACGGGCTTTTAGGGGGGATTCCTTCCGCTAACTTCGCCGCTCCTGGCCGCCTCAAAAGTATCCAAAAGGTCTCTTTTTTCAAACGCATCAAAAGTAGCGTTCCGCTCACCCGCGCTTTTTGGTATAATCCCGCCTCCGCGCAATGAAGCGCGGCAAGCGAAAGGAATCCAAAATATGCAAATAGAAAAAATAGGGGGCGGAAATGTCTGATGCTGCCGCCATATTCGATCCCGCCACTGCGGCGGGCGCTGCCGGAGCGGGCTTTGTGGCGACGATAGTTGCCCAGTTTTTCAGGAGCCAGATTGAGAGCCAGAAGGCCGCCCTTGAAATTCTCCGCGGAAGGACGGAGATTGCAGACGCGTCATCCGACAAGGCTTCTGTGCGCGACGGCGACGCCGGAAAGGTCATCCGCCGGATGATATATTTCGGCTGCGCCTTCACTATAATCGTGGCGCCGTTTATCTTCGCCTTTTTCGGCGAAATACCGGTGCAGGTCGAGCAGAGGGAGGTTTGCGGCGGATGGCTCTGGGGGGCCGTTCCGGAGTGGACGACGACGGTGTTCCACAAAATCGAGGGCTTTTATCTTCCGGATTCCGTGCAGGAGGCGTTCATAACGTTCTTGATACCGTTTTATCTGGGTAGGGGGGCCGCGAAGTAGCGGGGCCGCGTGCGGTACCTGCGGAAGTGGGCTTGGGCCTTGCGCATGGATGATTGAAGGGATTGCGGATTCGCAAATGGAATTTTGCGCGCAGGGGGGAAGCTCGCCCGGAGCGCAGCGAAACGCCGCCCGGTTTTTCGTTTCTCTTGGAATATTCCAATTTGTGCAAGTCTCTCGGCTTTATTCGGGGCGGCCTTTCGGCCGCCCTTTTTGCCGCCGAAAGCGGCGTTTACCGGGGCTTAGCTCCCGCCGGCTTCGGCGTCCGCAAGAATCTCGGGAGCCGAGCTTATGCTTTTAAAAAGCCAGGAGAGCAGCACTTCCTCCCTTTGCTCCGGCGTCATTTTCCACTGGCATCCGCCAGAGCGCATGCGCGAGGAGAGCGAGCTTATGCATAGGGCCGCGAATACGGAGAGGTTCAGGCTTTGCGCGAAGCCCAGCATGTCCATTTTAAATGCGATGTCCGCGCCTTCATGGGCCGCGTCGCTCAGGCCCGTGAGTTCCGTCCCTATCATTACGGCTATCGGTCGGTCGGCGGGAAGGGCGGAAAGGTCCATCGGGTTTCCGCGAAGCGTGGCGGCGGCCACGGTGTAGCCGAGGGATTTTGCCCTTGCTATCGCCCTTAGCGTGTTTTCAGCGTCTGATTCGTTTGGTTCGCGGTTCTTTGCGCCCTCGGGGGATGAGCATGTTCGCGAGCGGAATTTTTCTATCTGCATCCACTTCGACGTCCCCATGTCCACGTGGTGGCTTATGCGCATGGGATAGCGGTTTTCGATTATAAACGCCCTTTGTACCCCGAAGGCGTCGCAACTGCGCATGGCGGCGGCGGCGTTGTGGGGCTGGTAGATGTCCTCGAGGATGACAGAGAGCATGTATGTGCGGTTTTCCAGCGCGCGGCGCATTTTTGCGAGGCGTTCGGGCGTCACGTGCCGGGAGAGTATGCCTATTTTTTCCCCTGTTGTCATTTTTAAGTCAGAGTTCGTGGTTGGGGCGCGGGCATAGGTCGGGGCTCGGCTCGTCAAAAAACGGCCTTTCGGGGTCGGAGAGCAGGTGGGCCTTGCACGCTTCAAAAAGCGGGCCCACTCCGCGCGCCGCCCGCATAGCCCGAAGGAATCCGCCGTCCCTGTCCACTCCGAGCGCTATGAAATTCAGAAACTTTTTCATGCGCCCGTCGAGGAAGCGTATGTTCGGGTTTGTCGAAAGGGCCGTGTCGTGGAGCCTTTCGACGTATGAATAGACGTCGGCGAGGGTGGGGCGGAACATTTCGCGCCCGGAGGAGATGTCGGAAATCTGGCGGAATATCCAGGGGTTGCGCACCGCGTGGCGGCCAATCATCACCCCGGCGCACGAAGTTTCGGAGAGAACCTCGAACGCCTTGCGCGCGCTTGTTATGTCGCCGTTTGCAATGACGGGGATTTCCGAGCACGCCGCGGCAGATGCGATTGCGGAGTAGTCGGCCGAGCCCCGGTAGAGCTGTTTTACCGTCCGGCCGTGGACAGTCATGAAGTCGGCGCCGCACTCGTTTGCAATATCGACGACCTCCGCAAGCCGGGAGGAATCCTCGAAGCCCGTGCGGATTTTGACGCTCAGCGCGCCCGGCCATTCCGCGCGCATGACTTTGAGTATGGAGCGTATCTTTCCGGGGTCTTTCATGAGCGCCCCGCCAACGTTCTTACGGTAAACTTTTGGGGCGGGGCAGCCCGCGTTAAGGTCCAGCCCCTCGACTTCTGGGTATTCCCTAAGCATGGCGGCCATGCGGGCTATGTGGAATTCGTCCTCGCCGATAAACTGGGCGCACACCTTTCTGCCCCCCGGGCGCGAGCGGACGGTCTTCAGGACGGGCGCATCCAGCACGGAATATTCATGCACCCTGAAGTATTCGGCTACGAAGAAATCCGGAGCCCCGCAGGAAGCCACAATGTCCATGAACCCCGCGTCGGTCACGTCCTGCATCGGGGCAAGGACGGATACCGGCGCGTCCGCGCCGAAAACCTTCATTCCATGAAATGCTTGCCGCGTATCTCCTCAAGGACGGCCGACGAGTCCTCCACCTTGTTGAGCACGCTCTTTGAAACGTAAATGGGGGCCTTCTGGCGTATGGCGACTGTGATGGCGTCGCTGGGGCGCGAGTCTATCTCGATTATCTTTTCGCCCAGCTCGTTTTTCATAACCAGGGTCATCTTCGCAAAAAACGTCCCCTCGTCCTCGTTGTAGATGAGGACGCTTTTAAGCCCGGTTTCGGTGCCGTCGAGAATGTAGCTTATCAGCTCGTGGGTGAGGGGGCGCTCTCCGTCGACGCCGTTTAGGGCGCGTTCCACCGCGCCGCCCCCGCATTTGTCCATGTATATGACAAACGCCTTCGAGCGGCATTTGACAAACGTGGCAAATCCGAACGGTGATGGATATGTGAGCGCTATTTCCGCCTGTTCCATGTGCTGATTATTTCCCTTCCGCCTTCCCCATGATTGGACAAAGTATTGAATACTCTCCCATTTCGGGGGCGGCGTCGAGTATTTTCTATGCTTTGTTTTATTTTTTAAACTTTGTTTGTCCGCGCTAATATCGTAAAAACCCGCCGTTATTAAGGCGAAATCGGGCTGCGCGTTTTAGTGGGCCTCTATTTCCCTTATCCGCTTTTCCTTGCGCGGAAAGGTGAGGAGTATCGTGGCTCCTTCGTTTTTCTTGCTTTTTACGCCGATTGTGCCGCCGTGCGACTTCACGATTTCTCCGGCTATCATCATCCCAAGCCCGTGCCCGTCGGTTTTGGTGGTGAAATAGGGGTCGAAGATGCGCGTTATTTCGTCCTGGTCGATGCCGCAGCCGGTGTCGGAGATTGAAATTGTGACGTCGGAGTCGCCGAAAGAGGTTTTTATGCGTATCAGCCCGCCGCCGTCCATGGCTTCCATTGAATTTTTTATGATATTGAAATAGAGCTGCTTAAGCATGTCGGAATCCCCCATCATGGAGGGGAGGGAGGGGTTTGTCTCAAACTCCACCTCTATTCCTATATCCTGGAGCTCGTCCCTCAAAAAGCTCACCGTTTCCACGAGGGGAGCTATCGGGTTTATTTCGGCCAGGTTGGGGCGCGCCGGGCGCAGGGCCTTGAGGAAGTTTTTTATTATGGCGTCCAGCCTGGAGACTTCGGCCGAGCACACGTCCACTGCGGCGGACAGCTTTTCCCTGTCCTGCGAGGGAGGCATGGAGCGCAGGCGGCGGGAGGCGAGCTGGAGGTGTATGCCTATCGAATTGAGCGGGTTGCCCAGCTCGTGCGCAACGCCCGAGGCCAGCTTCAAAACAGACGCTATTTTTTCGCTTTCAATCAGCTCCTCGGTAGAGAGCTTCTCCTGGGTTATGTCGGTTACGACCAGGGCGGCGGATCCTTCCCCCTCTTCCCCGAACGGGGCGATGTAAACCCTTATGAAGCGCCTCTCCGGGTAGGTGATTTCAAACTCCCTGCGTGCCGCCGTACCGTCCGAGGCCGCGCGGAGGGCTATCGGGTCGATTTCGGGCAGAATCTTTGAAACGTCGGAGGCGTGGGCGCCTTTTGAGAGGCCGAATATGCTTTTGGCGGCGGCGTTTGCGTATTTTATCTCGCCGTCGCCGTCTGCCACTATTATGCCCTCCTTCACCGCGTTGAAGAGCCCCCCCAGGCGCGACACTTCGCGCGAGAGCCTTTTGTTTGCCCTGACGAGCCCCGCAATCCTTTCCTCGTCGAAATCCATCACTTTTTACCGCCTATGGGCGGGAGCGTCACCCTTGGGTTTTCTATGCTTATCGACTTCTTGCCGCGAGTGTAAATCATTTTAGTGCCGCTTGCCATGCTGCCGTCCTCGTTTATTACCAGCGGGGATTCGGAGAGGACTATCGTCTCCTCCTCCGGCTGGATGTTGGCGCGCCCGGCCTTTGCCGATTTTCCGCCCTGGCGGATGTCGAGGTTCCCCGTCATAAGGATGTGCGTTATGCGGCGCCTGCCGGACTTGTCGGGCTTCATGGAAACCTCTATGTTGTCGCATTTGGCCTCGAACCCGGTGCCGCTTATCTCGACGGCCCCATCGAAAACGTACACGTCCCTGTCCTTTTCGGTTACGAATGACTGGCGGTCGCTTGAAATTTCCGTCTTTTGCCTGCCTTTGTCCGCTTTTGCTTCGGCAAGCCCTATGCTTCCTATTTCGGGAAGTATCATCTTGGGCCTGATGCCGGGGGCGGATTTTGAAGTTTCAAATTCAATGAGCCTGTGCGACATCCTTGAACCCTTTGTCTGCAACTCGACTTTCGGGTATATGCGTGCGACTTCGGCCCTCGCCTCCGAACCCTTCTGGCGGACGGAGACGTTCTCGAAGGCCTCTATCTTTTTTACGCTGCTTCCCGCGCCGGAAGTTTCCTTTTCGGCATAGACGTCCATTATCCGGCAGCCGGCGCGCATGTCCTCGGAGGATATGTCCACGTCGCCCATGAATGAGAACCTGACGCCGCCGCCGTTCCAGGAGCTGTCAAGCGAGCGCGATTTTACAACCGTCGGCCGCAGGCTTCCGCCCGCGACGCTGTACCCCTTTGCCCCGGAAATCCGGACTGTCACAAACGAATTTTTGTCCCCGTCTTTCGAGCGGGCCGCCGCCTGACCCTTGTCGTACATCAGCACTATGGAGTCCGAAGAGAGGTCCACCCCCCTTTCAGGGTCCGAGAGCCTTGCGCTGCGCTCAAGCCAGGCTTCCCCGGCATTGGGGTATATCTCCAGGTTTTCGGCGGCGGCCGTGCGCCCGTCGCGCAGAAACCTCACCCCCCCAGAGCCGGTTATTTTTGAAATCGCGTATTTCCCGTCCTTTGGCGACTCTTCGGCCACGGCGCGCAGGCGGCTTGCAAACGCCGTGAAGTCGGCGGACTCGACTTTTACGCCGCCGGAAAAATTGAACACGTTCGCCCCGTCCGAATGCGTCATCGTTATTTCGTCGGATGAAATCAGCGTTGTTTTGGCCCCACCTTTTTCGGGGATTGCCGCCATCGCCCGGACTTTGCCGTCCGGGGAAGAGTAGGCCCTGGCAGTGGAGGAGCCCTTTTCAAAGTCGATTTTAAATCCGGAGACCGTCGCGCCGCTTGAGGTGTCCGTCACGCTTGGCGAGCCCTCCAGGGCGACCGTCCCGCCGGACGGCACCAGCCTTGCGGACTGCGCCTTTGCGCTTGCGCGCTCCTGCGACATTTCGACGTTTCCCCGCGCGGAAATCTCCCTGAGCGCCTCTATGTCGGCCGAGCCGGAATTTTTCGGGGCCTGGGTTTCCAGCTCGTCGCAGTCGATTTTGAAGTCGTCTCCGTTCACCCGGACGCGCCCGCCGAAGCTGAAGCGGTTGTCGCCCCCGGCGTAGTCCATGAGCGCGCTGTCGCTTGCTATAAGCAGGCGCTCCGGCTCTCCGCCGCGCTTTGCGGTAAATTCGACGAACACGTCGGAGCCCATCTTGACGGACCTTCCCGCCCCGTCCCAGAACCAGTTTTTGCCTTTCAGGTTGAAGCCCTCGCCCTCGACCAGCAGTGCGTCCGCGCTCTTTGCGGTCTTTGCCGCCGCAGACACTTCGGCGCTCCTGCTTGAAAATACAGCCTTTTTCTTCAGGCTCTTTTTGCCGTCGAACATGTCCAGGCGCATGTCGTGGACGAAAATCTGGGAGTCGTTTACGTATTGGGCCTCGCTTCCGAAAAGCTCCCAGTCCTTGTAGCCCGTGTTTTCATCGAAACTCGGAAGCTCAAAATTTTTCACGGTTCCCGGCATCATGCGCATCGACGAGCTTCCGCCGCCGGAGGGCTGCGCCGCATGGAGGGTTGCGGAGGCCGCCGCAAGCGCGCATACGGCCGGTATAAAACGCGCCGCCGTCACTTTAGCATCGCCCCTATCATCTTTGAAATCCCGGCCTCGACTTGCAGGGCGGAATTTGCCGACATGTAGGCCGGGGTGGAATAGACCTCGCGCCCCGTATCCTTTACATACGACTCCGGCGCGCACACGACGTGCTTTGCCCCGCAGGCTTCCACGGCCGCCGCCGCGTCGCCTTCACCGCCCACGGTCAGCTCAACCCCGAACTTCCCGAGGACCCTGGCTGCGACCGACGCGGGGGATATGCATATGAACCCGACAGGCTTGCCCGCTTCAAACATTCCAAGCACCGCCTTTTCGACGTCTGCCAGCACGGAGCATCCGGCGCCTTCCGAAGCGAAGGTGGAAAGGTTCTTTGCCGCGCCGAAGCCGCCGGGAAATATAAGCGCGTCGAAGTTTTCCGGCCTGAATTCCGAAAGCGGGGCGATGTTTCCGCGCGCTATCCTCGCCGATTCTGCGAGCACGCCGCGCTTTTCGGGGGCGGTTTTGCCCGTCGAATGGTCGACCGTTTCCGCCTGGGCGGTGTCGGGCGCGAAAAACACCGGGACGGCCCCGGCGCGCTCCGCCGCAAGGACTGCGCACACAGCCTCCGTGATTTCCGTGCCGTCGTACACGCCGCATCCCGAAAGGACTATGGCGGCCCGCTTGGGGGCTGCCCCGTCCCGGGAGGTTATGCCCATGCGGGCAAACCCGAAAAATTTGAAAAAGCTTTTTAAAATCATATCTGGCTGCCTTTCATCTCGCCGGAGGCGCTTCTATTGCCTTTGCCTGTATGAGGCCCGCGCCTGGAAAACCGCATAGACGTGTCCCTCGCCGTCGCCTATTGTAATGTCGAAAACAGCCCCGCGCCCGGCTCCGGCCACGATTTTTGCCGAGGCGAAAACCGGGCGTCCGGCGGGGCAGGGGGCTATGTAGTTTATCGAAGCCGACGCGCTCAGCGCAAGCCGGTCGTCCGTGTTGGACGCCAGGGCGAAGGCGTAGTCGGCCAGGGAAAACAGGTAGCCGCCGTGGACGATGTCCGCCCCGTTCAGGGCGGATTCCCCGGGGACTGCGCGGACTTTTGAGAATCCGTCGCCCCTTTCGAGCGCCTCAAAGCCGTTCGCGCGCGCAAACCTGTCGTTCAGCGGCTCCGGCATTATATTTTCACGCCCTTTACCGTGACGACCTTGTTGAAGGCGTCAAGCAGGGCCTTTGTGACGGGGCCCGGCTTCCCGTCGCCTATGGAGCGGGAGTCGAGTTCGACGAGGGGGATGAGCTTCGCTGCGGTGCCCGTCAGGAAGCATTCGTCGGCAGTCCAGATGTCGTAGCGGGTCAGGGGCTTTTCAACGAGCTCGTATCCGAGTTCGCGCGCAAGCTCTATCGCAGTTTCACGCGTCATGCCGCTGAGCGAGCCGCATGCCGTCGGCGGGGTGTAAACCTTGCCTTCAAAGACGATGAAAACGTTGTCCCCGCTGCATTCGGCGACGTAGCCTTCGTTGTTGAGAAGCAGGCATTCCTGGAATCCGAGGTTCTGGGCCTCAATCTTTGCGAGGATGTTATTCAGGTAGTTGAGGCTCTTTACCATCGGGGGCAGGGCTGCGGACGAGTTGCGGCGCGTGGGGACGGTTATTGCCTTGAGGCCGTTTTTGTAAAGCTCGTCTGAGTAGAGCTGTATCTGGTCTGCGATTATGACAACCTGCGGGTTCGAGCACGAGCGCGGCGAGAGGCCGAGGGCGCCGGCGCCGCGGGAGACCACGAGGCGTATGTAGGCGTCGGAAAGTCCGTTTTGGCGGCAGGTTTCGCATACTGCGTCAATCATTTCCTGCTTGGAGTAGGGAATGTCCAGCATTATGGCCTTGGCGGAGCGGAACAGGCGGTCTATGTGCCTGTCGAGCTTGAACACGTTGCCGGAGTAAAGGCGGATTCCTTCAAATATGCCGTCCCCGTAGAGAAAACCGTGGTCGAAAACCGAAATCTTGGCGTCTTCTTTTTCGTAATATTTTCCGTTTATGAATATTTTCATTTTCTTATCTTTGTTTTGCGTAAAATTGGCGCTATTGGCTTTTGTTTTAAAATAAAAATCTAGCGCGGGCAGGTGGCGCGTCAAGGCAATTTTTGAGCGCCGGGAAAATGGCAGGGTTTTTTAAGTTGTTGTTTGTTATTGATATTTGATGTGGCGACTTGAGTTTTTTGCAGCACGGCAATCTCAGGCTCCCCGGCGGGGCCGCACAATGTGGGGAATGCAAAACGCCCGCAGGCGTAATGCTGCGGGCGCACATTGGAAGGCTCTCTTTCAAACTAGTCCAGCGGGACGTCTATATCGACGTCCTCTGAATAGTCCACTCCGTCCACCCCGAAGCCGAAGAGCTTCATGAATTCGGCCTTGTAGCCGTCGAAATCCGTGAGTTTGCGCAGGTTCGAGGTCTCCACCCTGGGCCAGATGTCAAACACCGCCTTCTGCACGTCCTCGCGCATTTCCAGGTCGTCGATTCGCACGAGCCCTCGGTCGTCGTAGTTGAGGCACTGGCCGTTGTAAAGCTGCGTGGCAAAGAGGCGCCTTATCTGCTCAATGCACCCCTCGTGGATTCCCTTTTGCTTCATGACCTTGTAGAGTATGGAGACGTACAGCGGGACTACGGGGATGGCGGAGCTGGCCTGGGTGACCAGGGCCTTGTTGGCCGATACGAAGGCCTTGCCTCGGCTGAGCTTCAAAACGGTGTCTATCCTGTCTGCGGCCTTTTCGAGGTCTTTTTTTGCCTGTCCGATGGTGCCGTCCCTGTAAATGGGGTAGGTCAGCCTGGGGCCTATGTAGGTGTAGGAAAGCGACGTGCAGCCTTCCGCGATAAGGCCCTCTCTTTCGAGGAGGTTCACCCACATTTCCCAGTCCTCGCCGCCCATGACCTTCACAGTGTCTGCGATTTCCTTCTGGTCGGCCACGGGGACTTCGGCCTCGCAGATTTCGCCCTTGTCGGTGTCAAGCGACTTGTTGCGCGCGGGCTCGCCAACCGCCTTGAGGACGCTCTTGTATGTCTCGCCCGTCTTCGGGTCGGTGCGGCGGGGGGCCGCGAGGGAATAGACGATGAGGTCCACCTTGCCGGAGGGGCTTTTTCTTATAGCCTCGACTGTCCTGGCCTTCACTTCGTCGGAGAAGGCGTCGCCGTTAATGTTGGCGGCGTAGAGGCCGGCCTCGCGGGCCCTCTTTGCAAACTGCGCCGTGTTGTACCAACCCGCGCTGGCGGGCCGCCCTCGGGCGGCGTCTGCGGGGCGCTCGAAGAATACGCCGATTGTGTCCGCGCCGCAGCCGAATGCCGCCGTTATGCGGCTTGCAAGGCCGTAGCCTGTCGAGGAGCCGATGACGAGCGCGCATTTGCAGCCGTCCTTTATGGCCCCTTTCGACTTCACGTATTCTATCTGTTCGTCAACGTTTTTCGCGCACCCCTTCGGATGGGAGGTGATGCACAAAAAACCCTTTACCTTGGGTTCAACCACCATTTTTGGAATCCTTCTAGCTTATGCGGTTTTGCATGTATAAAATCAGTTCCTTGAGGAAGCTTTCGTCCGAGCCTGTAAGCTTCTTGCAGGCTTCTATGGCCTTTGCGCTGAAGTCGGCTGCGATTTTGCGCGAGCCTTCTATGCCGTGCAGGTTGACGTAGGTGAGCTTGCCGTCGGCCGCGTCGAGCCGGACGGTTTTGCCCATCGTGGCCTCGTCGGAGGTGGCGTCGAGGATGTCGTCTATCACCTGGAAGGCCATGCCGACGTTGTAGCCGATTTCGCGGGCGAGGGCGAACTTTTCCCCGTCGGAGGAGTCGGCCAGGCGTATGCCCATCGTTATTGCGGCGGTTATGAGGGCTGCGGTCTTGTTTTCGTGTATGAAGTTGAGCTTTTCGGGCGTCATTCCGCCGCCGCGCTCGCCCAGCACGTCCTCGACCTGCCCGCCTATCATCCTGGTCGAGCCTCCGGCCTCGCCGAGGTCCCGCACTAGGTTTGCCGCAACTGCGGGCGAATCCTTGTAGGATTCCGCGAGGAACCAGAGGGAGTAGGTGAGCAGGGCGTCGCCTGCAAGCAGCGCCATGGCCTCGTCGAACTGCTTGTGGCAGGTGGGCATTCCCCGGCGCAGGTCGGAGTTGTCCATGCAGGGGAGGTCGTCGTGTATGAGGGAGTAGGTGTGCATGCACTCTATCGCGACGCACGCGGGCATCGGGTCCAGCGAGGAGGGCAGCAGCTCGTAGGAGGCCAGAAGCAGTATCGGCCTCAGGCGCTTGCCGCCGACTTTCATGCTGTATCGCATGGCCTGGTGCACCGTCGCGGGGCGCGTATCCCCGGAGGGGAGGTATTTTTCGATGGCTTCCTCCACCCTCTGGCGCTTTTCCTCAAAGATTTTTTTGAATTCTTCCTTTGTCATAAATCTTGGCAGACAATCGCAGACGCCCGGCCTTTTGTAAAGACAAATGAGCCGCCCCCGGCTTCCGGGGGCGGCCCGCAGCGGCAGGGGCGCTACTGCCTCCGCCATGCGGCGGACACTGCGGCTGCAAAAAGCGAAAGAAGAAGCGCGATGTGCGCGGGCTCCGGGATGACCGCCTCCAGGGCCGTAATATCCTCCAGATGCCAGCCGCTGTAATCCGAGCCGGATGCGGAGTTGCCGAGGTCCCAGCGGTTCATGGCGTCGTTCCAGGACAGGTCCACCAGGAAGTTTCCGAGGTATTCGTTGTCGGAATCGCATATCCAAAGCCCGGTTATGGCGCCGAGGTCGTCGTCGAATTCGTAGCCCCAAAGGGACAAGGCGTGCGCCCCCCAGTCGGCGTATATGCCGCATGTCAGGGCGAAGCCGTTTGCGATGGAGTCGTCGAGGACGGTCTTTAGGAAGCCGCTTTCCATGCCGTCCAGGCTGATTTCTTCCGCGATGTCGTCAACCGGGCCTGCGTACGGCGTGCCGGCCCAGTATGCCCCGCCGGAGGAGCCGGGCTTGAGCGCCGCTTCCTCGGGGTCGAGGGGCTGGGCGATTTCGCCGCTCATCCACCACGTGAAGGCGTTCTGCTCGTCCCCTCCGCCGTTTGTCCAGTTGTCGACAAAGGTTTGCGCAATATCCGACGAGTATTGGCCGGACGGCGCGCCCGCCGGGGTTCCTGCGGGGATTTCGATTCCGCAGGACGCCTTTGTGTCCTGCCAGTACTTTATGGCATTTGATGCTGAAAATGCCCAGCAGAGGTCGTCGTCCTGGCCGTTGAAGAGCTTTTTTACGTCGTAGCGCGCGTCGCCTTCGGTTATTCCTGCGAGGAATGCCGAGCCTGCGAATGCGTGGGCGTGGAGGATTGTTGCGGAGGCGAACAGGGTGATGATTCTTTTTAAATTCATGCGTTTATTGCAAAGGTTTAGGTTTTTTTGGCGGGGGGAATATGAAAGGCGGGGGCATTTCAATAAAAAAGCCGCCGGGAGGCGGCGGCTCTTTAAAAGGCCGGATTTCAAGGATATTTTCTAGCGTCCTTTTTTGGCGAACATTATGCCCCGCATCAGCCCGCGGATTTCGGCAAGGCCCTTCATGCGTCCGATGAAGTTGTAGCCGGGATTGTCGGGGTAGCGCTTTTCAAGGTCGTCTGCCATGTCCCTGCCGTGGTCCGGGCGGAATACCAGCGGGACGTCGCCGGAAGCGACGCGCTCCGCCTGGATTTCCATCAGCTTTTCGACGACCTGCGGCATCGGCACCCCGCCTTCGAGGTGGCCCGCCTCATAGAACGAGCCGTCCGGCTCTATCTTTGTGGAGCGCAGGTGGGTGACGAAAATCTTGTCGCGCAGGGCGTCTATCATTTTGGGTATGTCGTTCTGGCGGCCGGCGCTCAGGGAGCCGGTGCAGAAGGCGATGCCGTTTGCGGAATTGTCGCACGACGAGGTTATGTCGGCGAAATCTTCGAGCCTGCTTGCTATTCTGGGCAGCCCCAGCACGTCGAATGGCGGGTCGTCAGGGTGGATGGCCATCTTCTGGCCGTTTGCGGCGGCCACGGGCGTCACTTCGCGGAGGAAGTCGGCGAGGTTTTTCTTGAGCTTTGCAGCGTCTATGCCCTCGTATGCGGCGAGCATCCTTCTGAGGTCGCCGGCGCGCAGACCCATCTTGCACCCCGGGAACACGTCCATTATCGAGGCTTCAAATTCAGCCACTCGCTCGGGGGTGAGCGAAGCGAAGAACCTTTCCGCCTTCTCCCTGGTCTCATCCGCGTAGTTTTCCTCCGCCCCGGGGCGCTTCAGCACGAACATGTCGAAGGCCGCAAACTGGGCGGAGTCGAAGCGCAGGCAGCGCGAGCCGTCGGGCAGGGCGAACTTCAGGTCCGTCCTTATCCAGTCGAGCACCGGCATGAAGTTGTATATCACGACCTTCACGCCGCATTTTGCGAGGCTGTTGAGCGAAACCTTGTAGTTTTCCACAAGCCTCTCCCAGCCCTTTGCCTGCGTCTTTATGTCCTCGTGCACGGGCAGGGATTCCACGACAGACCACTCCAGCCCGGCGTCCTCCACGGTCTTTTTGTGCGCCGCCACAGCTTCGGGAGTCCAGACCTCGCCGTAGGGGATTTCATGCAGCGATGTGAATACGTCGGTCGCGCCGGACTGGCGGATGTACGACAGGGGCACGTGGTCGCGTTTGCCGTACCACCTGAAGCCCTCTTTCAGATATTCCATTTCCATGCGCGAACCCTTCTATACGCCGGTGAAGCAGGAGAAGCCGCCGTCCACGGGTATCACCGCCCCGGAGAGGAATGCGGATGCGTCGCTTGCCAGGAAGTGCATGGTCCCGAATATGTCGGAGGCTATGCCGAAGCGCCCGAACGGGGTCTTTTTTATGACGTCCCTCCCGCGCTCCGTGCAGGAGCCGTCGGGGTTTGTAAGGAGGGCGCGGTTCTGGTCGCTTATGAAAAATCCCGGCGCTATGGCGTTTACGCGGACGCCGTCGCCTATCTTTTTGGCGAACTCCACCGCGAGCCAGCGCGTCAGGTTGTCTATCCCGGCCTTTGCGTTCGAGTAGCCCAGCACGCGCGTGAGGGCCTGCGCTGAAGACATCGAAGAGAAGTTTATGACAGCGCCCTTTTTCTGCGCCTCAAACGCCTTCCCGAATATGAGGGTGGGCAGAAGCGTCCCCCCGAGGTTGAGGTTGAGCACAGCCTGCCACTGGGCGAAATCGACGTCGAAGAAGGTCTTGTCGGGCGGAACTACGGCCCCGGGCATGTTGCCGCCTGCGCCGTTTATTATGACGTCGATGCGGCCGTACTTTGAAAGCACGGCATCGTTTGCCCTCTTCAGGGCCTCGGCGTCAAGCACGTCGGCGGCAAAGCCCATGGCGTCGCTTCCGGCGCCCCTTGCGGACTCCACTGCGGCGGCGAGCTTCGCCTCGTTTCTGGCTATGAAAGCCACATTCGCCCCCTGGCGAGCCAGATACTGCGCCGCCTCTCCCGCCAGAACGCCCGTGGAGCCGGTTGCGACTATGACTTTGCCTTTTATGTCAAACAGATTTTCCATGTTAAAATATGCGTTATGCTCTTTTTAAGCCTCCCGGCCGCCCCGCATTTCAGGAGGCCGCCGCGCCCGAGCCGCGCTTCGAGCGTATGCAAAGGTAGTTTATTACAACCACTGCCATGAACCCGAAGAAGGCGGCGGGCCCCACTATGCCAAGCTTGTTGTACAGCACGTAGAGGCTCGCAACCGAGCTTCCCGCCAGGGTGAGGCCCATGAGCGAATTCCACACGAGCCTCGAAAGGCCGCGCGGCATGCTCTCCCCGAGTATCCTGCGGCTGTTCATTATGGCAAGGAACGCGCCGCTTGCAACCGGCAGCAGGACCATCGATATGATGCCCGCGTATATGACAAGCCACATCTTTGCGCCCTCCAGAAAGAGCGACACGCACGCGCTGAAAAACACGAGAGCCGAGCCGCATATCTGCCATTTCGCGTTGCCGAATTTCCCGCAGATTTCCGCGAAGCACAGGCCGCATATGAGCATGTTCATGAGGGTTGCGTTCATGGCCATGCCGAACACGCCGAAGCCGAATATGTACTTTGCAACGTCCTCTCCTACGAGCGGGGCGAGGGTTCCCGCAAGGTTCATGGCGTCGCGGCGGACGAGCATGGAGGCGACCTCGCGCTCCTCCTTTGAGAATGCGTTGTAGCTTTCCGCCTGCATTTCAGGCGTCATCCTGCCGAAGGCTTCCGCGCCCATCTGGGATTTGAGCTTCTTGTTGAGGAGCTGCGTATAGGGCTGCACGAGGTTCGACGGCGGGAGTTTTCCGCCTTCGGGGAGCGCCAGGTAAAGCACCTTGGCCCCGGCGGGCGTGAGGGCCTTGGAGTAGTTCTTCCACTCTGCATCACCCTGCGAATAGTAGAGGACGGGGGTGGAGGACTTGCCCGCGGCGTCTGCGGAGAAAGTCCATTCGGCGTCCACCAGCCCCTTTTCCCCCTTGGCGTGGAACTGGGAGGCCGAGGCTATGACTATGCAGGAGGTCGCGATGAGAAACGGGATGAAGAGGCCCGTGCAGAGGTCGAATATGGCCAGGGACCTGAAGTCCTTGTCCCAGCCCTTCTTCAGCATAGAGTAGGGGAAGAGGAAGGTCATGTTGATGCCGACTGCCATCGCGGCTGCGGAAATCACCACGTCTCGCTGGTCCTGGACAATGAGGTGCGACCAGTATCCGCGCGCGGCCTCGGGGAGCTTTTCAAGATATGCCATGAAGTCCGGCGAAGGCTCGAAGAACACCTTCACGTTCGGGACGAACCCGGCCCATACGTTGCCCCAGTTTATCTGGCCGCGCACGGCCAAAAACGCCACGACCCCGAAGAAGCACAGCACTATCAGCGCGACGCTGAGCTTTATGAAAACCTCAAAAACCTTCACCCCCTTGCCGCCTATTGCGTACACTACAATCATCGTCATCGCAATCAGGAAGAACCCCGCCGTTATCGCGACTTCCGTTGGCTTGCCCTCCGGGAGCATCCCGCTTAAGATGTTCTGCTGAAGCGACGCGACCCCGAGCGAAAACTGCGGCATCGCGTTTACAAGGCAGGCTATCATCGACGCCACCGCCCAGCCGTAGCCCAGTATCGGGCTTATCTGGGAGTTCAGCTCGCGCATGGGCTTTTTGGAAATGGAAAGCGTTATGTAGGATATGGCCGAGAGCGATATGATGCCGAGTATCATGGCAAACGGCTGAAGCCACATGAAGCAGAAGCCGCCCAGCACCCCGAGGTACAGCGCCGAGGCCAGCGAGCCGCCGCCAAGGGTTGTGGCGCTTTGCAGCCATCCCGGCCCCGAGAATTTTGCGAACACTTTGAGCGTCGCGAGGGGCCCGCGTTTTTTGGCCTCCAAAATAAGCTCTCGCTGGGACTCTACCTGTGGGTTTTTCGTGGTGTCTTCACTCATGTCTTTGCCTGTGTTTTGTTGAAATCCTGTATTTTTTTGAAATTAGCGCCGTGCGGCGTCGGCTGCGGCCTGCGCTTCGAGGGCGAGGCGGGCGGCGGCGAAGGCGTGGCTTTGGGCCATGGCGTTTTCCGTGCGCCGGAGAATGTCCAGCGCGAACCTGCCGAAAAACGGGAACCCCAGCCCCCGGCAGTCAATCATTTCTACCCCCTTTGAGTTTGAAAGGTAGAGGGTCTGGGGCGGATTGCCCTCGCGGGAGTAGTCTATGTACTTCCTTATCTCTATGAACCCGCTCGTGCCGAGGATGAACGTGCGGCCGTCGCCCCATACGGGCAGGCCGTCCGGAGTGAACCAGTCCACGCGGCAGTAGCACGATGCCCCGTTTGCGGTTTCGACGAGCGCCTCGCCGAAGTCCTCCAGCTCGGGGGTGTCCGGGTTTGCAAAATTTTCGACCCTGGCCGAGACGACCCTGGCCGAGTCGCAGCCGGAGAAGTGCAGAAACTGCTCGAACTGGTGGCTGCCTATGTCGCACAATATGCCCCCGTAGCGGCCCTTTTTGAAAAACCAGTCCGGGCGCGCGGGCTTCGAGAGCCTGTGCGGGGCCAGGATGAGGACCTGTATGACGCGGCCTATTTCCCCGGCCCGCACCAGTTCGCCGGCCTTTTCGGCGGCTTCGTTGTGCACGCGCTCGGCGAAATAGGGCATGTATTTTCTGCCGGTCCGCGCGGCCAGCGCCTCGGCCTCAGCAAGCTGCCCGAGGGAGGTGAACGGCGGCTTGTCCACAAAAAAGTCCTTGCCGCTTTCAAGCGCGAGGCGGCCCATTGAAAACCTGTCGGCCGGCACGCCGGCGTTTGCGACCATCCTTATTTCGGGGTCGCCAAGTATTTCCTCAAGCGACGCGGCCGCCTTCGCCTTGGGGAACCTGCGGATGAATTCCGCGACCTTCGCCGGGTCCGGGTCCCACACCAGGGCGCATTCGGCCCCGGCCGAGAGCATCCCCTGGGTCATGGCGAATATGTGGCCGTGGTCCAGCCCGGCCGCCGCAAACTTCAGTTCGCCCGGTCCGACTGCGGCCTCGCCGCCGCCGTCCGGAACGTAGTCGTATCCTGTGGCGTGTTTGCCCGCGCTCATCTGAAAGATTTTTTGAAGTCCAATATGAAGTCCCTGCGCACCGATTCGCGGAGTTTCGACGCCTCCTGCTTGCCGCGCAGAAGCTCGGCGTAGGCCTCGTCGTCGAAGGGGAATTTCACTTCGGAGGCTGTGAGGCTGGAAAAGAGCATGGCGTTTGCGAGCCTAAGCGACAGTATCCCCTGTTCGGGGCCGTACTCGCACTCTCCGAGGCCGAGGCAGGCGCGGACGAAGTTTTTGAGCACGCCGGCGTGCTGCTCGCCCCTGCCTTCCCAGACCTCCTCGTAGTCGCGGGTTTCGGGGGTGCCGAAGGCGTACTTTGTGTTCATTGTAAATTCGGAGGTTCCGCCCTCGGTTTCGGAGATTTTCAGGCGGGAGTCCTCGGCCACTATGTACATTTTGTCGCCCGAAATTTCAAAGCGGTTCATGCCGGGATGCTCCCCGCTTGAGGTTATGAAAGTCGCCGTCATCGAGTCGGGATACTCCATGAAGCACGTGGCCTCGTCCTCCACCTCTATGTTGTGGTATTTGCCGAACTTGCACCAGGCCCTGAGCGACTGCGGCAGGCCGAATATCCAGGCGAAGGCGTCGATGTTGTGTATTGCCTGGTTTATGAGCACCCCGCCGGCCTCGCCCTTCCAGAGGCCCCTCCAGGAGCTCATGTCGAAGTATATCTGCGGCCTGAACCAGTTTGTCATGTTCCAGGACACGCGCCTTATCCTCCCGGCGGCCCCGCTTTTTACAAGCTCCCTTATGCGCCTGTAAACGGGCGTGGTGCGCTGGTTTAGCATGACCGCGCAAACCTTTCCCGCGCGGCGGGCGATTTCGCCCAGCTCTTTCGCGTCCCGGGAGCAGAGGGCCATGGGCTTTTCAACGAGGACGTGCGCCCCGGCTTCGAGGCACTTTTTTGAAAGCTCGAAATGCGTGAAAGACGGGGTTGCGATTATAACCGCGTCCGCGCCCCCCTTCTCAAGCAGCTCGTCGGCCGACGGATAGAAGGGGATGCCGGCGATTTTCGGGTTTTCGACCCTGCGGGCGTCGCAGACCGCGCAGAGCTCGCAGCCTTCGATTTTGCCGGATACGAGGTTGTCGATATGTAGCGAGCCTATGGGCCCGAGTCCGATTAGGGCGATTTTTAGCATGGCGTTTTTATTGGGAGGTTTTTTCTGCGCCCCGCGCCTTTGGGGCGGCGCGGCTTTTCAGACTATCCCGAAATACTTCTCGGCGTTATTGTAGCATATGTCGGCGACTGTCGAGCCGCAGAGCTCGAGGTCGTCCGGCAGCAGCCCCGCCTCGATTTCCCGGCCGAAGATGTCGCACAAAAGCCGCCTGAAATATTCGTGGCGCGAGTAGGAGAGGAACGACCGCGAGTCGGTGAGCATGCCTACGAACCTGCTCAGCAGGCCGAGCTGCGAAAGGGCCTCCATCTGCCTTTTCATGCCGTCTGCCTGGTCCAGGAACCACCATCCGGCCCCGAACTGCATCTTGCCGGGGCAGAGGCTGTCCTGGAAGTTGCCTATCATGGCGGCTATCATTTCGCTGTCCTTCGGGTGGATGTTGTAAATTATCGTGCGGCCGAGCTTCCCCCGGGAGTTCAGGGCGTCGAGGTGGCGCGAGAGGGGGTAGGCGTAGTTGGATTCTCCGATGGAGTCGAAGCCGGTGTCGGGGCCTATGGAGTCGAACATCTTTGTGTTGTTGTTGCGCATCGGCCCTATGTGGAGCTGGCGCGTCCAGCCGGCGTCGAAGTCCATCGCCGCGCATTCGGAGAGGACTGCGGTCTTGAACTTCGCAAGTTCCAGTTTTGTGGGCTTCCCGCCGGAGGTGGCCTTCCTGAAAATCGCGTCAAGCTCCTGTTCGGACGCCTCCTCGTGCCACATGCTGGAAACCCCGTTGTCGGAGAGGCGGCAGCCCATGGAGTGGAAATAGTCGTGCCTCTTTTTGACAGCCGACATCAAATCCGAAAAGCTTGCGATTGAGACGCCCGCGGAAGCCCCGAGAACTTCCATGTACTGCGCGAACGCCTTGGGGTTTTCTATGCCGTGGACCCTGTCGGGGCGGAAGGCGGGGAGGACCTTTGTGTGGAAAGGCTGCGCCGCAATCGCCTTGTGGTGGCGCAGGTCGTCGGCCGGGTCGTCCGTGGTGCAGACGGCCTTGACGCGGTAGCGGCGCATGCACGAGCGCGCGCTTAGCCCGTTTTTTAGCGCCTCGCAGGCGCGGTCCCAGACCTCCTGGGAGGTTGCGGGGCCGAGGACGAGGTCGTCTATCCCAAAGAACCTGGCCAGCTCCAGATGCGTCCAATGGTAGATGGGATTGCGCAATAGTTTCGGCATGGTTTCCGAAAACTTCTCAAACTTCTCCCTGTCGTCGGCGTCGCCTGTGATGTATTTTTCCTCTATGCCGTTGGAGCGCATGGCGCGCCATTTGTAGTGGTCCCCGCCAAGCATTATCTGCGCCGGGTTTTCCCAGGTCTTATCTTCCGCGATTTCGGCGGGGGGGAGGTGGCAGTGGAAGTCTATGACCGGCTGGGGCTCCGCGTATTTGAAATACAGCTCTTCGGCCGTCTTGCACGAAAGCAGAAAATTGTCGTTTATAAATTTGCGCATACCTTGGGATGAATTCTCATACGGTTGAGGATGAGTCAACACATTTTTCCCACAAAAATAGGCCCTGAAAAAACTCGACAAGCCGCGCGTTTGGGCTTCAATCTGTATTCCCAATGAAGGTCACGCAGAAAGATATAGCCAGGAAGCTGGGGGTCTCAACGTCATTGGTCTCCAGGGTCTTGTCCGGGCGCGCCGAAGAGATAGGGATAAGGCAGGAGTTGATAAAGGAGGTTCAGGCGCTCGCCAAGAAGCTCAACTATGTCCCAAGTTCGGCGGCCCTTTCGCTCAAGGGCAAGAAGAGCGCGACCGTCGGGGTGGTGGTTTACGACTTTTACGACCCGTTTTTCACAAAGGTCATAGGCGCCCTCCAGAATGTGGCCCACGAGGAGAATTTCTCCATACTTCTGGTCGGCTTTATGAACCGCGCTGTTTCCGAGGCGAGCCTCCGCCCGCTTTACAAGCACAGCGTCGACGGGATAATAATCGTGGGCTCCTACGGGGACCTCTCGTGGCTGGACAACTTCCCGGGCATTCCCGCAGCCCGCATCGGCCACGGCCGGGACGAGCGCCTGGGGCTTTGCGCGAGCGTCGACGAAACCGCCGCAATGCTTTCCATATCCGCCCACCTCGCCTCGCAAAGGGTTTCCAGCGCCGTCTTCGCCCGCCGCAACACGCCCGTCCACGCCCAGCGCGAGACCGCCTTTTTGAACGCCTTTTCGGCGGGCAAGTTCAAGAGCGCCTTCGCCCGCAACAGCAGGCTTGCAACCGACTTTGAAGCCGGGCGCGAAATCGCCGACAAGCTCTTTGAAGAGACCGTCCCCGAGGCCGTGGTGTGCGCCTCCGACCCCATCGCAATGGGCGTCATCACCCGCCTTTTCGAGCGCGGCGTCTCCGTCCCCGGGGACGTGCTTGTGACCGGGTTTGACGACATAGCCGCGGCATCGTATTTCATGCCCGCCGTAACCTCCTACCGCCAGCCGATAGACCTGGCCTCCCGAAAGGCGTTCTTTGCCGCGGCAAAGGGGCAGGGCCTCGGCAATTTCGACTGCGAGGGCGAAGTGGTGGTGAGGGCAAGTTCCATCCGCCAAAAGGGGCGCTAGACAGCGGATTCCCGGGGCGGTTTTATCGCATTTTTATATATTAGAGACCATGGAAACGTTAAAAATCAAGTCCGCAAACGATTGCGAAATAGACATCCTCTCCCTCGGCGAAGTCATGCTGCGCCTCGACCCCTGCGACGGCAGGACGCGCACTGCGCGCTCCTTCAAAGCCTGGGAGGGCGGCGGCGAGTACAATGTGGCGAGGGGCCTGCGCAGGTGTTTCGGCCTGCGCGCCGCGCTTGCTTCGGCCCTCGTGGAAAACGAGGTGGGCTACCTTTTGGAGGACTTCATCCTGGCCGGCGGGGTCGATATGAAAAACGTCATATGGATGCCCTACGACGGCGTAGGGCGCTCCGTCAGAAACCCGCTGAACTTCACCGAGCGCGGCTTCGGCGTGCGCGGTGCCGTCGGGTGCTCCGACAGGGGCAACAGCGCCTGCTCCCGCCTCAGGGCCGGGGACTTCGACTGGGACGCCATATTTTCAAAGGGCGTGCGCTGGATGCACACGGGCGGCATTTTTGCCGCCCTTTCAGAAACCGCCCCCGAAGTCGTCATAGAGGCCATGAAAGCCGCCAAGAAATACGGGACGGTAGTCTCATACGACCTCAATTACAGGCCCTCGCTCTGGAAGTCGGTCGGGGGCCATGCCAAGGCCCGCGAAGTCAACCGCGAAATCGCGGGGTACGTCGACGTTATGATAGGAAACGAGGAGGACTTTACCGCCTGCCTCGGCTTTGAAGTGGAGGGGCTTGGGGCGGACGTTTCAAACGTCCAGGTCGAATCCTTCAAAAAGATGATAGGGGAGGCCGTGAAGGCGTACCCGAACTTCAAGGCGATAGGGACCACCCTGCGCGAAGTAAAGAGCGCAACCGTCAACGACTGGAGCGCAATCTGCTGGACGGACGGCAGGTTCTACGAGTCAAAAAAGCGCCCGGGGCTGGAAATCTACGACCGCGTCGGCGGCGGCGACAGCTTTGCGTCGGGCTTCATATACGGCCTGATGGAGCTGGGCGACCCCCAGCTTGCGGTGGATTACGGCGCAGCCCACGGCGCTCTTGCCATGACCACCCCGGGCGACACCAGCTCGGCCCGGCTCTCCGAAGTCAAAAAGCTCGCCGAAGGCGGCTCCGCGCGCGTCCAGCGCTGATTGCAATTTCAACCCGAAAGGAGAATTCCAATGAAGGACATGAAGGAAATAATCGCCCAAAAGAAAATAATAGCGGTTTTGACGATAGACGACGCAAAGGACGCCGTCCCCCTCGCAAACGCCCTCGCGGCTGGCGGCATATCCGCCATAGAGCTCACGCTGCGCACCCCGGCGGCCCTCGAGGCTATCAGGCGCATCAAGGGGGAGGTGCCGGAGGTTCTCGTGGCTGCGGGCACCGTGCTCAGGCCCGACCAGGTCGGCGAGGTCGTAAAGGCCGGGGCTGACTTCGCCGTCGCTCCCGGCATGAACCCGCGTGTCGTGAAGGCCGCCCATGACGCCGGGCTCTTCTTCGGCCCGGGCATCATGACCCCGTCCGAAATCGAGGCTGCTCTCGAGTTCGGCTGCACGCTTCTCAAATTTTTCCCCGCCGGCACGACGGGGGGCCTCAAGCATCTGAATGCGATGGCCGCCCCCTACAAGCACCTGGGCGTAAAATTCATTCCGCTCGGCGGCATAACCCAGGCCAACGTGCGCGAGATTCTGGCCGACCCGCTCATTGCGGCAGTCGGCGGCTCGTGGCTTGCCAAGCCCGAACTCGTCAGGGCGGGCAGGTTCGACGAAATTACGAGGATTGCGCGCGAAGCAGCCGGCGCCGTCGCCTGACTGGCCGCGCGCCGCGCCTTGTGCCCGCTGCGGAAGAACCCATGCTGGAGCGTCTGAAGGCCCTCTCCCGCGAAGCCCCGATAAGCGTTTCGGAGTATGTGGGGGAGTGCCTTTATAACCCGTCTCTGGGCTACTACTCGTCCCGCGAAAGGGAGAGGGTAGGCAAGGGGGGAGGGGATTTTTACACATCCTCCTCCCTGGGCGGAGGCGTCTTTGCGCGGCTTTTGGAGGATTCCGCACGGAATCTCTCAGGCGGGCCCGGCGGCGAGGCGGGGGGCTTTGAAATTTTCGAGCTCGGGGCCGAACCCGGCCGCCCGCTGTTTGCCCGCTCGTCCGTTTTCGGGCCTTTTGACGAGATTCGCATTTCCGGAAACGCGTTCGTGATTTCAAACGAGCTTCTCGACGCGCGGCCCTTCGACAGGTTTGTTTTCGAGCGCGGCGGAATTTTCAAGACATTCGTGCGCTTCGGCCCGGACGGTGCTCCGGAGGTTTCGCTTCGCGCCGCGCCGGAAAGCGAGGCCGAATTTTTGCGCGGGATGTTTCCGGATGCGGAGGAGCCGTTTGTCCTGGACTTTTCCTTCGACGCGCTTGCGCTTTTTGAGAGGGTCTGCTCTATGCCCTGGAGGGGTGCGCTCGTATTTTCCGACTATTTCCGCTCTTGCGGCGAGCTTTTGGAGTTTCCGCGCGGCACTGCCAGGACCTACAAAAACCACGAGGCCGGCTCCGACATATTCGATTCCCCGGGGGAGCGCGACATCACGTACAGCCCGCCGTTTGAGCCGTTTTTGAATGCGCTTGAAGCTGCCGGGTTCGCGCCGGCAGGATGTCTGCCTCAGTCCGTATTTTTTATGGAAAACGCGCGCGGGGCGATACGCAAAATTGTCGAGGAATCCGCCGCCCTTTCGGATGAAAAGCGCGCGCTTGGCGAACTGATAAGCCCCGCGCACCTCGGGGAGGTATTCCGCGTGCTGTACGCGGCGCGCTGAAAGGTTTTGCGCGGCGCCTTGCAGGGCGTGGCGGCCTGCGCGCTTTTGCAGGCTGCATCCGCCGGGGCTTTCAAACCTTTTCCGCCCGCGCTTGGAATCCTTGCGCCGCGGGGATTGCGCATTGAAAGTCTGCCGGGGTTTGTTTTTTCGCTTTGAGCCGCTTGGGAGGCTGAAAAAGTCCCAGATTGTTTGTCATTGGGAACGCCTGAAACGGCCTTCCGCGCGACGCTGCACTGCGCCGTGCGGGCTTGCAGTTTACTAATGGAAAAACCGCCCGCTTTTACTGGCGGACCTCGGATTCCTTTGCGGCCGCGTAGGCTTGCAGCTCCTCGGCCTCTTCGGGGGAGAGCCTTGACTGGTTGAGCTCGGAAAACTGCGTTATTGCGCCCGCAGTCCCCTGGGGGTCTGTGAAAAACAAAGGTACCGTAACCGCCTCATGGCGCTCGTTTACGTATTCAATGAGCCCTGTTATGTCGGGCGAGCGGAAATTCGACATTGCCGCGCTTGTGGCGTAGCCTATTTTCGCGTTTCGCTCTTTCCATTCGTCCGACCCCTTTTCAGGATAGCTCTTTGCCATGTACTCGGGCAGAAGCTCCGCTATCTTGTCGGCGCGCAGGAATGGGTTGATTCGCTGGAGTTCGTCGCAGAATTCGCGCAGAGCAAGCCCGCCCGGGTCCTTTTTAAGAAGCTCGCCTGCGAAATTTCCGCTCGGGTGCGCCCCGAATGCGAACCTGGGCGCGGGCGGCTCCTCGGGGGCCTCCCAGACGCCGGTCACGGAATTTTTCACAATTTTAAACGATGAGCCCGAACCCCATGAGGCTTCAAATTCCTCCTGCCGGAGATCCGCGAGGGCCTCTGCGCAGCGCGCGACAATTTTTGCGCGGTCTGTCCCGTTTTTTGCCTCGGTGAAGGCGTAGCGCATTTCGACCATCAGGGCCACTATCTCGTCGTCAGAGAGGGCGCCGTCCCTGTCCCTGTCGAAAGTCCGCTTGAGCTTGTATGCGCTGGGAAGGGAATCGGCGGGCGAGGCTTTCGGATTGGAAATCCTTTTCGGAAATGCGGAGGCGGGGCCTATTATGAAGCGTCCGTTTTCGGGATTTATGAAGATTTTGGACTTTCCTGCGGGGCTGTTTTTGTCTGCGAGGGTTATTTCCTGCGGGAAGTTTATCCAGAACTTTGAAATTTCAGAAAAGACGAGGCTCATGTCCTTGTACGAGCTCATCTGGGACGCCCTTCGGTTTAGCTCGGCCATTGCCGCCAGGCAGTCCCCGTCGGACAAAAGCCCGTTCGCGTCGGCTTTGAGCGATGAAAAAATGCCTTCATCCGGGCTTTGCCGGGTGGGGCGGGGCACTCCGGAGCCGACAGGCTCCCCCGCAGTTGCCGTCGCGGCAAAGGCGCACGCCGCAGCCGCCGTTAGAAAAACATATTTTTTTAGGCTCATAAGTGGCAAAATTCGCAGTTTAGGCGATTATCCGACCGCGCCGCTTTATTACAAGAAAATAAAAGCGATTAATCTCTGCATGCGGAATCGGATTTGTATTGAGATATTGAACTTTTCCTGCAATAATTTTGCCATAAACATTGTCATTAGCATCATGAAAACTAAAACTGCATTATTCGCGGCCTCCATTGCGGCGGCCTCCCTTTCCGTCTTGGGCGCTGAAGATTCCGGCGTCATCGCAAGCGTTGACGCCGCGCGCGGTTTTTCGGCCTCTGCCGTAAAATCCTACAACAACGCCCTCACGCACGTGCAGGGCGCAAACACGGTTCTTGATGCCGACTACGAGCGCGCCCTCGGCATCTCGGAGCGGTTCCGCTCGCTTTTGTCCGCGTCCGACGGCATAGCTTCCGACGTGTCGGCCGAGTTTTCCAATGCAAAGATGATTGAGGAGCGTTTCACCCAGACGTGCGACTTTTTAAACAGCGCAAAGGTAAACCTCGAAGCGGCCTCCTCGAGCTTCCCGCTCGGGGAAAAGCGAGTCGCCCTCGGCCTCAAGCTGAATTCCCAGATGGGGGAGATAGCCTCCAAAAATCCCGGCGACATGTATCAGGACAGGAATTATTTCCTCGGGGTCTCCGGAGCGTTTATGACTGCTAAAAACCAGCTTCAAAGCTCGCAGGACTCCCTTTCAAAGGCGCTTATCGACCTCAGCATCGCAAATCCGCGCATCGAGGGCATAAAGAGCACCGTGGCTCTCGCCAGGGATTTTCTTTCAAAGGCCGAAGCCTCTTCCGGGAAAAATATGGACGAGATTAACGGCCTGAAGTCCGCCGCCGAAAGCCTGCTTGAAAATTCCATTTCCAGATATTCCGAACTGAACGCCCTGACCGCCGCAATGAGGGTGGCAAAGACCAAATACGTGGCCGCCGAAATATCCCTCACAAAGTTCATCATGAACGATCTTGCGGCGAGCGAAAAATACGGCTCGCACATATTCAAGCCCTCCCCGGAATACTTCATAAAGGCGGTGCAGCCGGTTTTGCAAGCGCCCTCAGTCCAGTATCTGGTTGCGAAAAAGAAGAAGGATGCGGGCGACGCGGCGATGTTCGGCGCGGTTCCGCAGAAAGCGTTCGGCAATTCCTCCTGGGAAATGGCTGCGGGAAGCGTGAATTCCCGGGCGAAGCCGGCCTCTGCTTCCGGGGCCAAAAACGTGCGCTCGGAACTTCTGGAGCTCGGGGCCTCGCTCACAAATCTCTCCGCTGAAATAATGGCGGCCTCCGGCATGCTGGAAAGCATATCGGAGGAGGCCCGCAAGGCGATTTCTGAGATAGAGTCCATAGAGCAGCTCTCGCAGGCCCTGCTGAGGCGCGCGATAGACCTTTCAACCTCTTCGCAGATGGCGGGTTCGGACATTGAAATTTTCAGAAACAACCTCAAAGTCGCGAAAGTTCAGTCGGACGTCGCCTCCTCTGAATTTAAGAAACTGTGCGAAAGCGCCGATAATTATCTGAAAGCCTGCTCCGCCGATACGGAAAGCCTCGTCGAAAACCTCAAAAAAGCCGACGAAGCGCTTTGACACAAAGCTGCGCTGCTTTTTCATATTCAGTTAATGGTTAGGGGCGGGCGCCGTTGCGGCGCCCGTTTTTTTTGTTCCCGGCAGCCGGGGCCGTAGGCTTCCGCCATGGCGCGTGCGATGTTTTTGGGGGGGACTGTTCCCGGCATCTTTGAAAGGCTGTTTTGCGCACCTTTTGAGGGTTTGCCGCCCTTTGTGGGCGTCTTTCGCAGCGGAAGCCCATGGCGGGTGCGCATGGTCTCTTGCGCCCTCCGCCTGCGCGCCCGGAAATTTATGGACATCCGCGCCTGCTGCGGAAAACTTTTCTTGAAGAAGGGAGGGCGATTTGCGAATATTCTGCGCCAATGAAAATCGGCATAGCGCAGATAAACACAACTACCGGGGATTTTGAGGGAAATTGCGGGAAAATTCTCGAATTTGCCGGGAGGCTGAAGTCCATGGGCGCCGATATGGCGCTCTTTCCGGAGCTAGCCCTGTGCGGCCCCCTTCCCAAAGACAGGGCCGCGTCCGCCCGCTTCCTCGAAGAAAACGAGAGGCGCCTCGGGCTTCTCGCCCGCGAGCTTCCCATACCGGCGGCGGTCGGGTTTGTCAGGCGTTCGGGCGGCGCGATAGGCGCTTTCAATTCCCTGGCATGGCTGGAGGGCGGAAAGGCGCGCGCGTTTTACGACAAGCACCTCCTCCCGAACTACGGCATATTTGAGGAGCCCCGCAATTTCGACGCGGGAAGCGGCGTATGCGTGGTCGAGTTTATGGGCAGGCGCATAGGGCTTTCCATCTGCGAGGACATCTGGGCCCTGGACGAAGAGACCGCCGCGCGCTATGCCGCCTGCGAGAGGCCCGTCGACCTTCTTGCGGGGGAGGGGCTCGACGTGCTGCTGAACGCGTCGGCCAGCCTTTGGAGCCCCGAAAACGAAACGGCCAGGCGGGCCCTGCTGCCGAAGGTCGCCCGGGCGGTGAACGCCCCGTTTGTCTATTGCAACCTCGTCGGAGGCAATGACGAGATGGTGTGCGGCGGCGGCGGGTGCGCCCTTTCGGCGGACGGCAGCTACTGCCGCATAATGCCTAAATTTGAAGAGGCTGCGGCAGTCGTCGACATCGGCGCCATGGCCCCGTGCGCCGTTCCGGAATTCGACAGGATTGCGGAAATGTACGGCGCTCTCAAGATGTCCCTGCGCGACTTCGTATCAAAAAGCGGCTTCAAAAAGGTGGCGCTCGGCCTAAGCGGCGGCATAGACTCGGCTTTTGTGGCGGCGCTCGCGGCGGACGCGCTTGGGCCGGAAAATGTCGTTGGAGTTTCCATGCCTTCGCGCTTTTCAAGCGACCACAGCGTCTCAGACGCCGAGGCGCTTGCCCGGAATCTGGGCATGGAGATGAAAAGCGTCCCAATCGCCGGCATAGTCGAGGCCGCGGAGGGCGCGCTTTCTGAAATTTTTGCGGGCCTGCCGCGCGACGTGGCCGAGGAGAACCTCCAGTCGCGCTCGCGCGGGCTGGTTCTCATGGCGATTTCCAACAAGCTCGGCGCCATGGTGCTTGCCACCGGGAACAAGAGCGAGTGCGCCGTCGGCTACTGCACGCTATACGGCGACACCTGCGGCGGCTTCGCCCCGATAAGCGACGTCTATAAGACCGACGTCTACCGCCTTTCGCGCTACGTGAACCGCAGCCGGGAAATAATCCCGGAAAACAGCATAACAAAGCCGCCGTCGGCGGAGCTTCGCCCGGGCCAGAAGGACAGCGACTCCCTCCCAGAATACGACGTGCTTGACGCGGTTTTGTACGCCTATATAGAGGGGAAAAAGACGGCCGCCGAAATCGCTGCCATGGGCTACGCCCCGGAAGTTGTCCGCGACGCGCTTGGCAGGTTTGAGCGCAACGAATACAAGCGCCGCCAGCTCCCGCCCGGCCCGAGGGTTTCCGTGGCGTCGTTCGGCGTGGGCCGGAGGATGGCCCTGTCCGACAAAATGGGCGGAGGGCTTTGATTTTAACGCCGCTTGCAGGCTGCTCTGAAAGGCTTTTATGAATTCAAGGGAACTGTTTGAAGAATCCAAAAAACTAATACCCGGAGGCGTGAATTCGCCGGTTAGGGCGTTCAGGAGCGTCGGGGGGGAGCCGTTCTTTGCCGAGCGCGTGGACGGGTGCAGGATAAGGAGCGTGGACGGGCGCGAGTTCGTCGATTTCGTGTGCTCGTGGGGGCCGGCGCTCTTCGGCCACAACCACCCGCGCATAAGGGCCGCCGTCTCCGCCGCCCTCGATGGCGGGACGAGCTTCGGAACCCCGTCTGAGCGCGAGCTTGAAATGGCGAGGCTCATAAACGCGATGGTCCCCTGCGCCGAAATGGTGAGAATGACAAACTCCGGCACGGAGTCCACGATGAGCGCGGTGCGCCTCGCCCGAGGCTACACGGGCAGGGACAGGATAGTGAAGTTCGCCGGGTGCTACCACGGCCATGTCGACAGCCTTCTTGTCAAGGCCGGAAGCGGCGCCGCAACTTTCGGCAATCCCGATTCTGCGGGCATTCCGGCCGGCCTCGCGCGCCTGACCACTGTTCTTGCGTTCAACGACTTAGACGGGCTTGAGAAGTGCTTCCGCGAATCTGGCCGGGAGATAGCTGCGGTGATTCTTGAGCCGTTTCCCGCAAACGTCGGCCTGATACTTCCAAAGCCCGGATTTTTGGAGAGGCTGAGGGAGCTTTGCGACGAATACGGCGCGCTTCTCATATTCGACGAAGTCATAACCGGCTTCCGGCTTTCCTCGGGCGGCGCGCAAAAATATTCCGGCGTCATACCCGACCTCTGCGCCCTTGGCAAAATCATAGGCGGCGGACTTCCCGTCGGCGCCTTTGCGGGCAGGGCCGAAATCATGGAGCGCCTTTCGCCCCTCGGTCCGGTTTACCAGGCGGGGACTCTCAGCGGCAATCCCCTGGCTATGGCGGCGGGCGCGGAGGCCCTCAAGATGATACTCGAGTGCGACCCCTATCCGGACCTCAAGGCAAAGGCCGATTTCGTGGTTTCAGCCCTCAGGGACGCCGCCCGCGAAAAGGGCGTGGCCGTGCAGGTTCCGCAGGCGGAATCGCTTTTTTCCGTGTTCTTCAACGAAAACCCGGTAGAGGACTTCGACGGGGCGATGAGCTCCTCCCAGACGCTCTACGCCAAATATTTCAGGGCCTGCCTTGACGGCGGGGTGTACGTAGCGCCGTCCGCTTTCGAGGTGAGCTTTATGAGCTGCGCCCACGACGGGGCTTCGCTCGAACGCGCGGTCGAAGTCATGTCGGGGGCAATAAGGGGGCTGTAGCCTGATGATATTTACGCTCACCTGCAACATTCTGGCAGAGACCGTAGCCCGCTACCCGTCGGTTTCGATAGGCTCGACGATGAGGGCCGAAAGCGTCTCTTTCAGGGTGGGCGGAAAGGGCGTAAACGTTTCGCGCGCGCTGGCGGCTCTCGGGGTGGGCACGTTTGCGGTCGCAGTAGGCGGCGGCAGCTCCGGGCGCAGGTGCGCGGAGTGTTTGCGGCGCGAGGAGGCTTTTGAAAGCTTCGTCGCGCCCGCGCCTTTCGAGGCCCGGAGCGGATGGACGGCCTTCGACGTTTCGGCGAATGCGGAGACTTCGTTTCTGGGAGCGGACGCGGAGCTAACCTGCGCCGACTTCATCTCAGCCCTTGACGCCGTGGGGCGCAGGGCGGGGGAGGGGGACGTGCTCGCCCCTGTCTCTTATACACATCTCCGAGCCCACGA
>URJJ01000013.1 GCA_900548185.1 uncultured Opitutales bacterium | reverse complement strand
GGGACGCCGCCCCTGCCCGCCGCGCGGAAAAGCCCTGCCCCGCGCGGCTCTTTTTCTTGTTGCAAAGCGCGCCCCGCAGTGCGAAATTAAAGGTTTATATGAAGATGCGGAACGCTCCGCAAAAGGAATTTCCAAAAAAAAGACATGTTGAAAGCAGGCATAGTAGGATTGCCCAACGTTGGCAAAAGCACCCTATTTAACGCGCTCACCCGCTCCAGAAAGGCGGAGGCGGCAAACTACCCCTTCTGCACGATAGAGCCGAATGTTGGCGTCGTGGAAGTCCCCGACCCGAGGCTTGAGGTGCTTCAGAAGATAGCAAAGACGAGCGTGGTGATACCGGCGGCCGTCGAGTTTGTGGACATAGCCGGGCTTGTCGCGGGGGCAAGCAAGGGCGAGGGCCTCGGCAACAAATTCCTGGCAAACATACGCGAGGTTGACGCAATCGTCCAGGTGGTGCGCTGCTTCGACGACGACGACATCCTCCACTCCATGGGGGCGGTGGACCCCATTCGCGACATAGAGGTAATCTCAACTGAACTCGTGCTGTCGGACCTCCAGAGCGTGGAAAAGCAGCTTGAGGCGAACCGGCGCAAGGCAAAGGGCATGGATAAGGATGCCATAAAGAATGTTGAGCTTCTCGAAAGGCTGTCCGGGCACCTCAATTCGGGAAGGCCCGCGCATACCATGGAAGCCTCACAGGAGGACGCGGAGCGCATGCGCCAGTACTTCCTCCTCACTTCAAAGCCCACGATTTACGCCTGCAACGTGGCGGAATCCGACATAGCCGACCCCATGGCAAACCCGTACGTCGCAAGGGTCTCGGAATTCGTAAAAAGCGAGCACGACGCCGAGGCGTGCGTGATATGCGCCCGCATCGAGGAGGAGCTCGCGGAGCTGTCGCCCGAGGAGGGCGCGGAATACCTGCGCGAGATGGGCGCCGCAGACAGCGGGGTCTCGGAGCTAATAAGAAAGACCTACGACCTTCTCGGCCTCGCAAGCTATTTCACAGCCGGCGAAAAGGAGGTGCGCGCCTGGACCTTCACAAAGGGGATGACAGCGCCGCAGTGCGCGGGCGTAATACACACCGATTTTGAAAAGGGCTTCATCAAGGCCGAGGTTGTGTCGTACTGCGACCTGGCCGCCGCAGGTTCCGTCGCAGGGGCCAGGGACGCCGGAAAATACAGGCTCGAAGGGCGCGACTACGTGTTTAAAGACGGCGACGTGGCCCTCTTCAGATTCAACGTCTGAACCTGATGATAAAGCTCAAGTGGAGGTTTCTGTACTGGATTTCGTCGCCGAGGCTGACGGCTTTCCTGCTTTTTTACGCAACCGCGTTCGTGTTCGCCGCCACCCTTGAGATTCCGGATGCGGGCATCTCGGCGGCGAGGGCGAAATTCTTCGAGTCCTGGCTTTGCATGTACGGCGGCGTCCTGCCGCTCATAGGCGGCAAGGGCATAGGCGTTCTTGCGCTTATCAACCTCGCGGCCTCCTCGGCGCGGTTCGGCAGAAGGGGCGTTGAGGGGCTAGGCTTTGCGATGATACACATATCGCTCGGCCTTCTGATAATCTCCGGCTTCCTGCAGGCCTCCTGGCGGCGGGAGGGGGTCATGGCCCTGAGGGAAGGCGAGCCAAATTCGACAATCCTTGAGCTCTCCGGCGGGGAGGCGGCCGAAGGCGACCCGGGGGGGCTTGCAAAGCCTGTCGCCCTGCCCTTTAGCGTGGAGCTTGTAAAGTTCACCGAAAACAAGTGGGAAAACACGAATGTGCCGAGCCATTACTCCAGCCTCGTCAAATTCAGGTACCAGGATGTGGTTGTGGAAAAGCTCATAAGGATGAACGAGCCGGCGAGCTTCGGTTCATGGACTTTCTACCAGTCGGGCTTCAGGGACGGCGGCAGCGTAAGCGTGCTCCAGGCGGTAAGAAACCCCGCAAGCCTCCTTCCGCTGGTTTCAATCGCCCTCATTTTCGGGGGCGTAATCTTCACATACGCCTTCAGGGTGTTCGCAAAAAAATGAAACGGGCAATGACATTGGCCGGAGCCGCGGTATCGGCGGCGGTGCTCCTGTTCGGGCTTTTCATAAACTCCGGCGGCGCGATCCTTCCGCGCGGAGCGGAGTACGACGCGGCGTCGGCGTGCGTCATGAAGGGCGGCAGGCTCATGCCCCTTTCGAGCGCGGCGGCCGACACCCTCCGCTCCATAGGCGGCAGGGCCTCCGCAAAAATCCTGACGGAGGGCGGAAGCCGCAAAAGCGCCACCGCAACGGAGTGGCTGGCCTACATAAACGCCTTCCCGCTCAAGGCCGCCGAAGAGCCGTTCTTCCGCACGGACAACAGGGAGCTGCAAAACCTGCTCGGGGCGGACGGCAGGTACTATTCCTACAACGACCTCGACGCAAAATACGACGAAGTGGCCGCAGCAGCCTCTTCAAAAGACCCGTCCCCATTCTCCGCAGCCTGCCGGGAAGCTCTGGAAAAGGCGGCGGCATACGAATGCGCGTCAAACGCCCTCGCCTTCTATTTCCAGGATTCCACCCCGCGCAAGACCTTTGAAATGTGGCGCGACATGGCCTCCGCCGCAAAGAGGGAGCTGGACGAAGCCAAGGCGCAAAACCGAAAGCCCGACACGGCCAGGCTCTCCGACATGTACCGCTGCCTTGAGTTTTTCAAAGGCTCCAAGGAGCGCGAGGAGCACATGAAAGATTCGATAATCTACGCGGCGGAGGACGGCGGCAGGAGGCTCACCCCGCTTGACGTGCTGCTCGACCCCAGGCCCTCAAACAGGAAGCTGGAGACATTTTCGCGGCTCGGAGACTTCGTGGAGTCAGTGTCGGCCGGGGCGCAGGACGGCATTGCAAAAGCCGCCGCCGCCCTCAACGCCTCGCTGCCCCCGAGCTTTAAAATACGCTTTGAGGACTTCTGCAACCGCCTCGACGTGTTCTACCGGGGCGCGCTTCTTTACGTGGCCTCTTTTGCGCTGTTTCTGCTTGCGGCCGCCTTCAAGGACCGCGCCGAAGCGCTTCGCCCGGCCGCCTTTGCCATGATGGCAGCCGCCTTTGCCGCGCAGACCTTCGGGGTTTTCGCGCGCATGATAATACAGATGCGCCCGCCGGTGACAAACCTTTACTCCTCGGTCATATTCGCGGGCTGGGCGGCGGCGGCGATAGGGATAGCCCTGTACCTCAAAAAGAGAAGGCCCATGTACGCCATCGCGGCCGCGCCAATGGGCTTTATGTCCATACTGGTCGCGCTCAACCTGCCCTATTCCGGCGACACAATGGGCATGATGCGCGCCGTCCTCAATTCAAACTTCTGGCTCGCCACCCACATAGTGCCGATGATGCTGGGCTACTGCGGCGTGTTTCTGGCGGGTGTTGCGGCGTCGTTTAGGCTGATTGCAAACGTCTTTTCAAAGACCCCTGCGGAGGACGCGAAGGAAACGGCGTCAACTGTCTATGCGGTCCTGTGCTTTGCGATGGTGTTTTCTTTTGCGGGCACAATGCTGGGCGGAGTCTGGGCAGACATGAGCTGGGGGCGCTTCTGGGGATGGGACCCCAAGGAAAACGGTGCCCTGATGGTCGTCTTGTGGTGCGCGCTTGTCGTGCACTGCCGGGCGCTCAGGATATGCTCAGACCGCGCGGTGCTTTCTATGGCAGCCATTGGAAACATTGTGGCGGCATGGGCCTGGTTCGGGGTGAATATGCTGGGTGTTGGCCTGCACTCCTACGGATTCATGTCGGCAGGCTGGAAGTGGCTGATACTTTTTGCCGCGATTCAGGCCGCAATAGCGTTCCTTCCGCCCCTGCGCCCAAGGCTTGCGGAACCGCCTTCAAAATAACCTGCTGCGCGGCGGGCGGAAAGGCCGTTTCAGAGTGCGGCATTGCGCCCCTAACCGGGCGTCCGGCGGATTGCCCTGCATGTATCGCGCCGCGCCGTGCCGCCTTCGGACAGATTTTTCCTAAAACGCGATTTAGGACTCTACGCTATTTGATACGCCTGTTTTCCAAAATAACAGTTCACGCTGTAAAATGCGCCAGAAATTGAGATATGCTTTTTGAGGCGTTTTACGGGCGTTGAGTTTTTTTTGCCGCCCCATGAATCTCTCCGCTTGAATTTCCCAAAGCGGGCGAGAATGCAACTTTGGCAAAACTAATCTACAAGGTATATCTTGTGCGCCTGGAGCCCCGCCCGGAACGGCTTTCCGTAAAGCTTTACGGTCTCGCAGATTTCAGAAAGCAGGGCCGCATCCCCCATATGCGAAGCTTCGGGGTTGAAATATACGGCCTTTTTGGACGGTATGAAATCGGCAAACCTCTCCATGTATTCTGCGATGTCCTCCGCGCTTGAAACCACGAATTTCAGCTCGTCCGCCGCCTCCAGATAGGATTCGTGGGCGTGGGAATGGAGCTTGGGGCTTACCGTAATCCAGTCGAAATCCGCATTTTTTTGCATGAAGCCTGACGTTTCCAGATGGGCTTTTATGCCGTGAAAATGGAACGCGTCCACAAGCTCCTCAAGGGGGTGTATAGTTGGCTCTCCGCCAGTTATTACCGCAAATTCGCACGAACTAAGCGACGCCGCCGCAGCGATTTCCCCTGGCTCCATGCGAAACCGCGCCGCGCCCTCCCACGAGCCGCGCGTGTCGCACCACGGGCATTTCACCGGGCATCCGAACAGGCGCACGAAAAACGCGGCGGCCCCGCTCCAAAAGCCCTCGCCCTGTATTGAGTAAAACGTCTCGACGACGGGATAGTTCATTTTTCCCCGTACGCGGTCGCGGCGTTTTTGCGGTCCTCGCTGACTTCGACGCTCATGACCCTGACGCGCCCGGAAGTGTTTTCGCGCACCATGGCGTCGAAAACCTCCAGAAGGTGGGCTGCCAGCCCCTCGCAGGAGCACGAATCCACCTCGTAAACCTTCCACGCCTCCGGCGCGGCCGAAATCAGAGCGGACTTCAGCGGGTCGGCCTTTGCCAGCACGCACGCGTGGTCGAGATGCTCCTCTATCCAGGACTTTATGAAGCGCAGCTTGCCGAAATCCACGACAAATCCGTTTTCGTCGAGCTCTTCGCATGCGAAAGTTATGCTTATATCCCAGTTGTGGCCGTGCACGAACGAGCAGTGTCCGTCGTGCAGATGCTGCCTGTGGGCGAAGGGGACATCGGAATATTTTTTCGTGCAGGTCGTCATTTCAGAATCCTTTCAAAGAGGGAGGCGTAGCAGTTTACGGCGCGCTCCATCATGAGAAGGGAAAAGGACTCGTTGGGCGCGTGGAGGTTGTCGAGCGGCGTGAAAAGCCCGGGCATCACGCAGTCCAGGCCGGTTTCCTTTTTTATGATGCTTATAAGCGGAATGCTGCCGCCCTCGCGCAAATAGATTGGGGCGGAGCCGAAGCTCTCCCGCGCCGAGTCCTCAAGAGCCGAAAATATCCTGCCGAGCTTTTCCGGATACGGCGACGGGGCGCCCTCGCGCCCGGGGGGGACGACGCGGTACGGGTCGCCAAATCCGTCCGGCTCCGAAACCTCCGCCCTCACGCCCGCCGGGCAGCGGTCCATGATGGCCTTCCTGACAAGCCCGTAAACGCGCGGGCCGCTCTGGTCGGGGACGAGGCGGACCGAAATTTTGCAGAAGCATTCGGAGGGGATGACGGACTTGTTGCCCTCGCCCTGGTATCCCCCCCCTATCCCCGTAAATTCGAGGGTAGGCATCAGCCGCACGGCTTCGGAGGGCGTCGCCCCCTTTTGGGAGTAGAGCGCGTCCACTTCCAGCCCCTCGAGCATCTGGCGGTCGCCGAACGGCGATTTTGCAATGTCGGCGCGCTCCCAATCGAGAATCGGCTGCACGCCGTCGTAGAAGCCGGGGACGTTCACGAGGCCGTCCGGGGAATGCAGCGAGGCGCAGACTTCGGCCATCGCCTGCACGGGGTTGCAGACCGCCCCGCCGAACATGCCGGAATGCAAATCCCCGTTGGGGCCCGTGAATTTCACGTCGAAGGCGAATACGCCCCGCAGGCCGGTCGTAACCACAAGCTGGTCTTCGGAGGGGCTTGAAGTGTCGCTTAAAAGGATGGCGTCGTATGAGGCTATCTCGTCGCGGTGGGCGGCGATGAAGGCGGGCATGCTCGGGCTTGAGATTTCCTCCTCGCCCTCTATCATCAGGCCGAAATCGACCGGGGCTCCGGGATTCCTTTCAAGAAACCTTACAAGACCGCCCAAAAGGCACAAAAACGGCCCCTTGTTGTCCGCCGAACCGCGCCCGAGCAGCCTGCCGTTTTCAACCTTTGGCTCAAACGGCGGGTTTTTCCACTTGGAGATGGGGTCTACCGGCTGGACGTCGTAGTGGCCGTAGCACAAAATCCTGAATTTGGGAGCGGTTTCCGCCCTGCGCGACGCCCATATTACGGGGTGCAGGCCGTAGTCGCAAAGCTCCGCCGAAAAGCCGAGGCCGCGCAGACGCGACGCGAAGTGTTCGGCGCACCTGCGGACATCGGAACGGTGCCCCGGGTCCGCAGATATGCTAGGAATTGCTATAAGCTCCTTTGCGAGTTCAAGAGGGTCGAATGCCATTTTTAAAAATTGTTTATCACAAAAAGATACAGGGAAAACTGCGCCGCGGCAAACGCCCCCCACAAGGCGAGCGTCCCGCGCCATTTAAGGGCACACGAAGCCTTCATGGCGGGAAGCGCCGCAAACAGCATGGCAAGCAGCGCCCAATTCGAGCAGCCCTTCTCCATGAACGGCAATAGCGGCGAAAGCCAAAGCGCCCCGCTTGCGAGCATGGAAAAGGCTGCGGCCCTGTCGAAAGAAAGCGGGATACCCGCCATGCGCGAGCACAAAAAAACCGCCGCAAGCGACGCGGCCGAAGCCGCGTATGCGCAAGCCAAAAGGCCCCCGGCCCGGAGGTCCGAATAGTACGGCAGAAATTCGACGAATTTCATCCGCCCGCACGCGCCTCAAAGCCCGGGCTACTGCCCGCCGCGAGCCTCTTTTGCGATGGCGTTGAAGATCTGCTGGCTGTCCATGAGGTCGCCGCCGTCCACCTCGACTTCGACGAGGACGCGGTTGGACTTGTCCCCGCGCTTTACGGTGACATAGACGAGCTGGTCGGACCTGGTGCGCGCGCGGATTTTGACCGCATTGGGGTCGTCGTCATTCTTGCCGGTGCGCATATATCCGAGATTGCGCTCAAGGGCGATGTTTGCCGCCTTGTAAACCGAAGGCACGGTGCCCCCGATTTCCCCGTAGAATTTGCCTGCCATCTGGTCGTAGGTTGCGACGGGATTTGCGGACGAGTCTACGCCCACGTTTGTCTTGCAGCCTGACAGCGCCGCCCCGGCGGCCAAAAGAGCTATGAAACACGCTTTCTTCATAATCCCAACAATCGCATAAAAGCCCCCTTTTGCAATGATTTTTTGCGCTTCATGGCCGATTTTTCGCAACCCCCGGCCGCCCAGCCGGCTGCCCTCCCCTGCTTCCGAAAACTGCGCAGACTCCGGATGACGGGGCAAAAAAGAGGGGCGGAAGCAAAGAAGCGCCAGCGCTTTCCACGCCCGTTTTCGCAGGCCCCCGACCCCATGGACGCACCCGGGATGCGCCAAAGCCGCGCGCCTCAAAAAAAACGGGGCCGCATGGCTCGGGATGGCGAATGGGCGAGGCCGCGCCGGAATCCGCCGCCTAAAATGCCGGCGAATCACCCGCCCTTTTGGGAGTCTTTAGAATGGATTGCAACCAGCCTTTTAAGCTCCGCCACAAGCTTTGCCGCCTCCCTCCGGTCGCCGTCCCTGTAAGCGAGCCTGAAAGAGCCGTCTTCCTGTTTTGAAAGAGTAAAATTCACGGCCTCCCCTCCCTTGGGATACCTCAAAAGAACGGGGTCGCCGCAGTCGAGGATAGAGGCGACCGGATACCCCATCCTCTGGATTGACGGGGCCAAAAACACCTTCGATTTAAAGGCTTCCAAATCCATCCTGAAATCGAAATCTGAACCCGCCGGAGAAGACGCCCTGGCGTGCGGCCCGCGCTCCACCTTCTCAAAATCCGCAAACGCAGGCCCGGAAGCCGCCGCAAAAACGGCAAGAAAAAACACAAATGCTTTCATGGCTTGCAATTAAAGCGCAGAATCCCGCCCGCCTCAAGCCAAAACGGCGTAAAATACGGGCGCTGCAAAATGTGCGCCCGTTCAAAATCCCCAGCGGCCCGGCATGCGCTTCGGCGCGCCCCGCGCCGGAATGGTTCAGTATAAAGCCCCCCGCAACACCGGCCTCCCGGAAACGCCCGGTGCAGATTCAGGCCCCGCGCCGTTTACGAGGCCGAAGCCCATATCAATTCGCCCCCGGAAGCTTCCGGGCGGAAGACTGGAATAAGGGCGTCATTTTATTTTTGAATAGCCGCACTCTTCCGCAGCCTTCATAAAGCGCCTGGCGTCTTTTTTGGGGATGTAAACGCTGAGGCCATGATCAAACATGGCAACGAGCTTGGCGTCGCTTTTTTCAAGGCTCATCGCGCTCGGGAAAAACTGGATGCGCTCCCCCGAGAGGTCGGGGAGGAAAAAACGCCCGTGGATATTTTCACCATCCGGGCTGGCCGCCACCGCCCCCGGGGCGCCGACAGCCACCGGCGACGAGAAGTAAAACACCATGTCTCCGGAATCGACTGCGGTGATATGCGCTTTCACATGCATGCCCTCAAGAATGCGCAGGAGCGTTTCGCGAAAATCGTCGCCGCCCGGCTTGACATTGAATGTTGAAAACCCCCGGGCCTCCCTTTTAAAAGCCCTGTATTCGCTCCAGCTTCCGGCCTTTCCCAAAAAAAGATTCCAATAGCGCCGCTGCGCATCCGCATCCGGCTCCATGGCAAGGGACATTATTTTTTCCGCAAAGGCGCGCGCCTCTTCCTCGACCGCGCCCCTGACCGCCACCGAAACCCTTGAGCGGGAGGGGGACTCCGCGCGCACCGACACCATCACATCCCCCAGGCCGTCAACCTTGCCCCCGACACAAAAAGCCACGACGGGAACCATGGCCTCAACGCCGTTTTTTAGCTTCCCCTTCTCCTTCGGGAAGCTGTCTGAGAACTCGACTTTGTCGGCCTTGAAATCCGTCTTTAAAATATCCCGGAAGGCGCACGCAAAATACAGCGCGCAGTCCGCCTTAGAGAAAAACCTGCGCCCGCTCACGCTCAGCACGTCAGAGACTGGGTTTCGGGAATACCGCGCCAGAATATCCTCCGGAAGGCGGTTTCCGACCGGCCCGCAAAATCCGCACACGGCGCAAAAAAGGGCCAGAGACAAAACGGAAAGCTTTTTCATGCATCCGATTGTTCCAAAAATTCCGGCCCGGCTCAAGCCTTTTGTGCGGGGCGCCAAAAAGCCGCGCGCGCCGGAGATAAACGTTTGACGGGGGCGCAATTTTCGCCATAGTCGGATAATTTATCAAATTTATTATAAGGATATGGAAACGACCTCCGCGGAATACGACTTTAACGCCATCGAAAAACGCTGGCAAAAACGCTGGGACCAGGACAAGACCTTCAAGGCCGAACTCGACCCGTCGCGCCCGAAGTACTACATTCTCGACATGTTCCCCTACCCGTCGGGGGCGGGGCTGCACATAGGCCACCCCGAAGGCTACACCGCAAGCGACATAATTTCCAGATACAAGCGCGCCAGGGGCTTCAACGTCCTCCATCCGATGGGCTGGGACGCGTTCGGTCTCCCCGCCGAGCAGTACGCCCTAAAGACCGGCACCCACCCCGCCGCCACCACGCGCAAAAACATAGACAATTTCCGCCGCCAGATAAAGGAGATAGGCTTTGCCATCGACTGGGACCGCGAGATAAACACCACCGACCCCTCGTATTTCAGGTGGACGCAGTGGATTTTCCTGCGCCTGTTTGAAAGGGGCCTCGCCTACGTAGACGAAAAGCCCGTGTGGTGGTGCCCGGCCCTCGGCACCGTGCTTGCAAACGAGGAGGTCATAGACGGGAAAAGCGAGGTTGGCAAACACCCCGTCGAGCGCAGAAAGCTCAGGCAGTGGGTGCTGAGGATAACCGCCTACGCAGACAGGCTGCTCGAGGGCCTCGGCTCCCTCGACTGGCCGGACTCCACAAAGCGCCTTCAGGCCAACTGGATAGGCCGCTCCGAGGGCGCGGAGGCCGAGTTTGAAATAAGCGGAATGCCCGAGCGGCTCAAGATTTTCACGACGCGCCCGGACACCCTCTACGGCGCGACCTACATGGTCATAGCCCCGGAACACCCGCTCGCAGAAAAGCTCACGACCCCCGAAAACCGCGCGGCGGTCGCCGAATACGTCAAAAAGGCCGCGTCAAAGAGCGACCTCGACCGCACCGACCTCGCCAAGGACAAGACCGGGGTCTTCACCGGCTCATACGCGATAAACCCGCTAACCGGCCGCGAAATCCCCATTTGGATAGCCGACTACGTGCTCATGAGCTACGGCACCGGGGCCATAATGGCCGTCCCCGCCCACGACGAGCGCGACTACGACTTCGCAGTAAAATACAACCTGCCCATAATCCGCGTCATAGACAAAAAGGACGCCGATGGCAACGACCTGCCCCTGCCCTTCACCGACGTCGGCCTGATGACAAACTCCGGCGAATGGGACGGCACCCCCTCCGACGAGGGCAAGGCAAAAATAACGAAGCTTCTAGAGGAAAAGGGCGTCGGCAGGCTCGCGGTGAATTACAAGCTGCGCGACTGGCTGTTTTCAAGGCAGCGCTACTGGGGCGAGCCATTCCCCGTGCTGTGGGTCTCCGAGGAGGCATACGTGGCCGCGAAGGCCGCCGGCTGGAAGGGGCTGCCGGAAGTCCCGGTCGACTATGCGGACGAATCCGGACGGGTCGTGTACGCGCTCCCGCTGCCCGAATCCGCCCTGCCCCTCACGCTTCCCGAAATAGAAACCTACGCGCCCTCAGGCACCGGCGAAAGCCCGCTTGCGCACGCCTCCGACTGGCTCAACGTATGGGTGAACGTAAAGACCGGGCAGACCCTCCCGCAGTCCTCCGGGCGTCCGGAAGGCGGGGACTGGTTCGAGGCCAGGCGCGAAACCAACACGATGCCGCAGTGGGCCGGCTCCTGCTGGTACTACCTCCGCTATTGCGACCCCTCGAACTCCGAGCGCCCCATATCAAAGGAGGCCGAAAACTACTGGGGCACGCCCGACTTTTACATAGGCGGCGCCGAACACGCGGTGCTTCACCTGCTCTACGCGCGCTTCTGGCACAAGGTGCTTTACGACTGCGGAATAGTGAAGGAGCCGGAGCCTTTCAAGAAGCTCTTCCACCAGGGCATAATACTGGGCCAGCTCGAATTTACCGCCTACAAAAACCCCGACGGCTCGTGGGTTCCTGCAAACGCCCTGAAAGGCGGCGAGGAGCCCGTCAGGGTGCAGGAGGCCGACGTCCTCAAGCAGGGGGCGGGCTTCGTGCTCAAAGCGGACCCCTCCGTGGCGGTTGACGCGCGCTCCTACAAGATGTCAAAGAGCCGCGGCAACGTCGTAAACCCCGACGAAATCATACGCGAGTACGGCGCGGACTCCCTCAGGCTCTACGAGATGTTCCTCGGGCCCCTGGAGGACCAGAAGCCGTGGAATACGGGCGGCATAGAGGGCGTGTTCCGCTTCCTGCGGAAAATCTGGCGCGAATACGTGGACCGCAGCGGCGCCCTCAACCCGAAAATAAAGCCCGGCGCCAAGGAGTCCGCAGAATTCCAGAAGACGCTGAACGAAACCGTCAGGAAGGTGGCTTCCGACATCGAGGCGCTGCGCTTCAACACGGCGATTTCGCAGATGATGATATGCCTTTCCGCATTCCAGAAGGAGGGCGAAGTTTCAAAGGAGAGCGCCGAAAAGCTCGTCCAGCTTCTCGCCCCCTTTGCCCCGCACATCTGCGAGGAGCTGTGGTCGAGGCTCGGCAACGAGGCCCCCGTCTGCGCCGCGCCCTTCCCAGAGTGCGACGAGTCGAAGCTTGCAACCGACACCGTAAAGATAGGCGTCCAGGTCAACGGCAAGCTCCGCGCCGAAATGACGGTTTCAAAAACCGCGCCGCGCGACGATGTGCTCGCGGCGGCGAAGGCCCTCGATGGGGTCGCGCGCCACACAGAGGGCAAAAGCGTAGTGAAGGAAATCTACGTTCCGGGCAAAATCGTCAACATCGTCGTAAAATGAGAAGGATAATCGCACTCGCGGCAGCGGCCGCATTCCTCCAGGCCACCGCGCACGGCGAAAGGCTTGACGGGGCCATATTCGCCCGCACTCTGCGCGGCGGCGCCCAGATAATCCCGGAAGGCGCGGCTCCCATCGCCCCCGGGGAATGCGCCCTGGCGCGCGGCGCAGTGGTGAAATGCCCCGAGGGGTCGTTTGCAAGCTTTGCAATGTCAAACGGCGCGGCGGTTTTTGTAAGGGGCCCGGCGTCTTTAAAGATAGAGAAATTCGCGCAGGACGCCCCCCCGCTTAAGAAATTTTCCCGGGAAGAGGAATCCGCGCCGTCGGACGTGGAAATCACTCTTGAAAGCGGGGAGATGACGATGTCCCGCTCCCCCGTGAGGCCCAGCAGCACCTTCAAAGTGAAGACGCGCTTCGGCACCTTCGCGGCGGCCGAAAACAACATGCGCGTGTCGGCGGGCGGCGACTCTGCCTCCGCGTGGGCGTCGGGATGCGCGATAAACTTCTTCCCCGCAGGCGCTGAAAGCCCGGAATATGTCGGCATAGGCTACTCCGTCACGGCTTCGGACGCCGGGATGGAAAAGCGCGCCGTGGCAAAGGACGAGGAGCGGGAGCTTAAAAAGCTCTTTGCCGCAGTGGAGGACGCCTGGAAAACCTCGGAAGTCTCGCACTTTGAAAACGGGGCGGCATCGGGGCGCCGGACGCTTTTTAAAAGCTTCTGGATAAGGGACCCCGCCAGAGAAGCCAACCCGGAGGATTAGCGATGCCCGCCTCAAGGTTCCTGCCGGCCGGTTTCGACAGCTCGGCCCCCCTCCTTCTCATAGCAGGCAAGGGAAACTATCCGAAGGAAACCCTCGCGCGGGCCCGGGCCGCCGGAATCCCAGTCAGGCTCGCCGCATTCGAGGGGGAGACGGACGCCGACCTTTACGAGGCGTTCGCCCCCGGAGACAGGGCCATGATGAACGTAGGCCAGCTCGGCAGGCTCATAAAAAGCGCGCGAAATTTCGGGGCAAAACACGCCATAATGGCCGGCCAGATAACTCCCGGGCGCCTCTTCAGGGGCCTGAAGCCGGACCTCAAGGCGCTTGCGGTGCTGGCAACCCTCAGGGAGCGCAACGCCGAAACGATATTCGGCGCCATAGCCTCCGAACTCGCAAAAGCCGGCTGCGGCCTCCTAGACGCCCGCAGCTTTCTGGACGACGCGCTCGCCCCGGCGGGGTTTTTCGCCGGCTCAAAATGGGACGTCCGCCCCGAGCACCTGGCCCACGGCCTCAAGATAGCGCGGGGGTGCGCAGAACTGGATATAGGGCAGAGCTGCGTAGTGGCGCGCGGAAGCGTGCTGGCAGTCGAAGGCTTCGAGGGCACGGACAAGATGATTGAGCGCGCGGGCGGGTTCGGAGCCAGGGACGCGCTGTTTGTAAAGACGGTAAAACCCCGCCAGGACTACCGGTTCGACGTTCCTGTGGTCGGCGAGCGGACTGTGAGGAAGCTCGCCGCAGCCGGGATAAGGAACGTCGCAGTGGAGGCCGGGAAGGTCATACTGCTGGAGCCGGAAAAAGTCGCGGCGCTGGCCCGCGAAAACGGCATAAGGATTTTTGGTGCATGAACGAAATCGAAGAGAGAAAAAACGCGCTCCGCGACGAATTTTCGTTTTTTGAAAATCCGCAGGAGCGGTTCGAATACATAATTTCAAAGACAAAGCGCGCGCCCGGCCTGGAGCCCGAATTCAAGGTGGACGAAAACCTCGTGCGCGGATGCGCGTCCAGCCTGTGGCTAGTGCCGTCCTTTGAAGGCGGCAGGTGCAGCTTCCGCTCCGACGCCGACTCCATAATAACAAAGGGCGTGGCAAACCTCGTCTGCGGCATGCTAAGCGGCCTCACTCCGGCCCAGATAGAGGAGTTCGGGTGCGAATTTCTGGAGGAGATAGGGATAGCGCAGTACCTCTCGCCGAACCGCAGAAACGGCCTGTCAATGCTCTGCAAAAAGATTTTCGACTTCGCAAAATCTCACGCCTAGGGGAAGCGTCCGCGATGCGGCTTTTCAAAACCATATACGAATACGCCGACATGATAAAGCTGGGGCACACGCTGTTTGCGCTGCCCTACGCACTCTCGGGGCTTGCGATAGCGGACATATGCGGGTACAGGCTAACCGCAGCAAAGGCCGTCTGGGCGGTCCTCGCATTCACCGGCGCGCGGTCGGCCGCAATGGGCTTCAACCGTATAATAGACGCCGAATACGACGCAAAAAACCCCAGGACGGCCTCTCGCGCCGTCGCGTGCGGGCGCATATCAAAGCGGGCCGCAGGCGCATTCGTGGCCCTCTCCGCCCTGCTTACGGTTTTTTCTGCGGCGATGCTGAACGCCCTATGCCTCGTCCTTTCCTTTCCCGCGCTGGCTGTCCTCTTCGGGTATTCGTACTGCAAGCGCTTCACGCCGATGAGCCACTTCGCGCTGGGGGCCGCGCTCGCCCTCGCGCCCGCCGGAGCGTGGATAGCGGCAAGCGGGGGCTTCGACTGGCGGATACTCCTCCTGGGGGCCGCGCTGTTTTTCCAGATTTCGGCCTTCGACATCCTGTACGCAATTCAGGACGAGAAATTCGACCGCGAAAACTCCCTGTTTTCCATTCCGGCCCGTTTCGGCTCCGAACGCTCCGTGCGGATTGCGGGCGCGCTTTTTGCGATGGCCGCTGCCTCGCTTTTTGCGTGCGGGCTTGCCTTCGGCCTCGACCCATTTTACTACGCCTGCTGCGCGGCGGCCGCCGCGACCTATCTGGCGGGCTTTTGCACTTTCAAACGCTCCGGCGTCGAAAAAATAAACGCGGTTTTCTTTAACATGAATGCGGCGTGTTCGATTCTAATCCTGGCCGCGCCCCTGCCGCAGGCCGTATTCTCATGAACCTCCCCGGCGCCAGAATAGCCCTTGGAATATGCGGGGCCTCCGGAATGATTTACGCGGAGGCCCTCGTATCCATGCTCGCGCGCTCGGGGGCCGAGCTGAGCGTGTGCGCAAGCCGCGCGGCAAAGCCGGTTTTCGGCTCGGAAACCGGAACCGCGTTCGAGTCGTTCGCAGCCTCGGTTTCGGCCCGGCACCCGAACGCGAGGTTTTACGCAGACGACGACTTTTCCGCCCCCATAGCGAGCGGCTCGTACATGTTCGACGCCATGGCGGTGTGCCCATGCTCGATGAAGACCCTCGGCCTCATCGCAAACGGGATAGCGCAAAACCTGATATGCCGCGCGGCCGACGTGGCGCTCAAGGAGAGGCGCAGGCTGGTGCTGGTCCCGCGCGAGACGCCGCTTGCGCTCTCGCACCTGCGCAACATGTGCGCGGTGGCCGAGGCGGGGGGGGTCGTGCTGCCGGCCTGCCCGGCATTCTACGGCGGGGAAAAGACGGTTTCAGACATTGCAAACTTCATCGCGGCGAGAACCGTGTCGGCGATGGGATTTAAGCAGGACTCGCTGGCGGAGTGGGGCCAGGCAAAAAAAACGGAAGAACCGAATGAAAAAGGGCTTTGACAACATAGGCGAATTCATAGCGGCGCTGGAGGGCGCCGGGGAGCTTAGGCGCGTCGCGGAGGAAGTCTCCGCAGAAATCGGCATTTCAAAAATCACCGACGCCGAATCCAAGAAGCCCGGCGGCGGCAAGGCCCTCCTCTTTGAGAACGTGTCCGGCTCCGCGTTTCCGGTTGCGACAAACCTCTTCGGAAGCGACAGGCGCATGTCCATGGCCCTCGGCGTGCCGTCGCTCGCCCGCGCCGGGGACCGCATAGAGGAGCTTGCAAGGCTCTCCCCGCCGCGCAGCTTTTCAGACATAATTGAAACCGCGCGCCGCATACTCCCGCTCGCTTCCATATTCCCGATGAAGTACAGGGGCAGGCTCGCGCCGTGCCAGGAGGTGGTGAAAACGGGGGCCGACGTCGACCTTTCGGAGATGCCGGTTCTCAAGTGCTGGCCGGGAGACGCCGGGAGGTTCGTCACCCTCCCCGTCGTCTTCACCAAGTCGCCCGACGGCAAAACCCGCAACGCCGGCATGTACAGGCTCCAGATTTTCGACAGGAATACGACCGGCATGCACTGGCACATCCACAAGGACGGCGCGCACTTCTACCACCGGTACCGGGAGCTGGGCAGGCGCATGGAAGTCGCGGTGGCGATAGGCTGCGCCCCGGCCGCGATGTATGCGGCGACCGCCCCGCTTCCGAGGGACGTGGACGAGATGATGCTGGCCGGATTCTTCAGGAGGGGCCCCGTCAGGATGGTCAAGTGCAAGACCATAGACATGGAGGTTCCGGCGGAATCCGAATTCGTGCTGGAAGGCTACGTGGAGCCGGGAGAGCTAAGGCTCGAAGGGCCGTTCGGCGACCACACCGGCTACTATTCCCTCGCCGACATGTATCCCGTATTCCACGTGACGGCGCTTACGCGCCGGGCAAAACCCGTCTATTGCGCGACCCTGGTCGGCCCGCCGCCCATGGAGGACTGCTACATGGCAAAGGCAACCGAGCGCATATTCCTGCCCCTGTTGAAGTCGCTTTTCCCCGAGATTTCCGACTACTTTCTGCCGTGGGAGGGCGTGTTCCACAACATAGCGGTAGTCTCCATAAAAAAGGAGTATCCCGCGCAGGCGCAGCGCCTCATAAGCGGCCTGTGGGGCCAGGGTCAGATGAGCTTTTGCAAGGCGATAGTTGTCGTTGACGAAGACGTCAACCCGTCGAACCTGCGCGAAGTCTGGAGCCGTTTTGTCGAAAACTTCGACTTCGGTGCCGACCGCATGGAGTCTTACGGGGTCCTCGACGTGCTGGACCACTCCTCCCCCGACGCCGTGCGGGGGGCGAAAATCGGCATAGACCTCACGCGCCGCCTTCCGGGCGAGCCGGAGCGCAGGCAGTTCCGCTTCCCCCAGATTCCCGAAGCTGCGGAGGCCGCCGCAGCCGCAGGGGTGCCGGACGGGGACGCGGCGGTGTTCGGGCGCTTCTGCGCAGTGAGGATGGACAAGGCCGGCGCGTCCGGCCGCGACATACTCTCCGAGATGGCCTCCTCACCGGCCTTCCAGGCGTTCAAGGCGGTGGCAGTATTCGACCCGTCGGTGGACATATCAAACCCGTCGAAAATGCTCTGGAAGATATTCAACAACGTCGACCCATCGCGCGACATAATCAGCCGCGGCCTGACATGCTTTGTTGACGCCTGCTCGAAAAACGCGGCGGACGGCCATTCGCGCGAATGGCCTCAGGAGCTTTCGTTCGACTGAAAAAGCGGCTGCGTTGAGGGCCTGCGGCAACTTTTATCGTTGAAAAAAAACATTATTTCTGCTCGCATAATGTAGGATTCAGGCGGAGGGGCCGCCAAACGGGGCGCCGGACACGCGCAAGCCAAGGAGTCAGCCAAAATGGAAACTATATACATCAGGGCCAGGGAAATTGCGGGAATCCTCTCGGACTATTTTCACGACGTTTGGAACAGGCCGCATTCGGCGGAAATAATGGCGGCGATAGCCGCGCTAATCGTCCTGCTTGCAGCCGTGCGCGCCATAAAGAGGCGCTACGCGCCGGTGAGGCTCTTCAACAACTCCGCAGGAGTGGTGACGGTGACCCCAAAGGCGCTCGACGAGCTGGTCCAGAGCGTGTGCTACTCGATGGGCGCGCTAAACCGCCCCGACGTCAAAATAAGCGCAAAGCGCGGGAGGCTGTCGCTTTTGGTCTCTCTCAAGCTGGAAATGGGCCAGAAGCTTTCGGACGTGTCGGCGTCGCTGCAGGACGAGCTTTCAAACGCCCTGCGCGAACACCTCGGGGTGGAAAAGCTCGGGTCCATCGACGTAAGAATAAAGGGCTTCAAGGGCGTTTTGAGAAAGCCCGCCCCGGTATTCAGGCCGCTTGAGGAAGCCGAAAAGGCCGACGCCGAGCCGGAGACAAACGACCCATTCTCAACCCGCCCGTAAGATTCCCCCCTCACGGCCAGTTCCCCCGCCCCGCCTGCAAAGCTAAGAACCCCCGCGCCAGTCCCCGCATCGGCGCGCCCCGCGCATTCCGGCGGGAAATCCGGAAAACTTTGACGACATGGACAACGCAAAAAAGCTCAGAGAATGCATTTTCTACGGGATACTCGACACAGGCTACGTCGCCCGGGACATGATGCTTGAAAAATGCCGCGCGCTGATAGCCGGGGGGGCCGGAATAGTGCAGTTGCGCGCAAAGCGCGAAACCTCCGCCGAACGCGCCGCAATCGCCGGAGAAATCCTGTCGCTTTTCGATTCCGCCAGCGCCCCCATACTGATAATAGACGACGACCTGGAGCTCGCGCGCTCCCTGCCGCATGCGGGGCTCCACATAGGCCAGGACGACATCCCCCCCCGCGAGGCGCGCGACGCCCTCGGCCCCGGAAGGGTCATAGGGCTTTCCACCCACAATCCGGAGCAGGCGCAGGCAGCCGACAGCCTTGCCGGCGTCATAGACTACTTCGCCACGGGCCCCGTGTACGCCACCATGACAAAGCCCGGCAGGGCGCCCGCGGGCCTTGGGCTTGTGCGCTTCGCCGCATCAATGAAGCCCCGCCTGCCGTGGTTTGCCATAGGGGGCGTCAACATGAAAACCGTGCGGGAGGTGGCCGAAGCGGGCGCGGAGAGGATAGTTGCAGTCTCAGACGTGCTCATGGCCCCGGACACAGCAAAAGCCGCAAGGGAGCTCGCCGGGGAATTTCTCAGGCACGCCCGGAGGCGCGGGGAAGCATGACGCGCCCGCCCGGCAAAAAATGAAATTGAAATCCGCGCGGCGGACGGCCGCCCAAAGGCGCATCCCGGCGGGAATCCCAACACGCAAAATTTGGCAAAAACATGTGGCTCATATTCGCCCTCCTATCGGCAATAACCGCCGCCCTCGTCGGAGTGTTCGGCAAGGTCGGTTTGCAAAACGTTGACGCGAACACCGCGACGGCCGTCCGCGCGGCAATCATGGCCGCTTTTCTCATCGGCGTGGCCGCCGTGCAGGGAAAACTTTCAATGGTCTCCGACATACTCGCAGACAGGCGCGCATTCGCCTTCATATGCCTAAGCGGAGTGGCGGGCGCGCTCTCATGGCTCTTTTACTTCTGGGCGCTCAAATACGGGAAGGTGACCCAGGTGGCCCCGGTGGACAAGCTGAGCGTCGTGTTTGCCGCGCTCATAGCAATGGCCTTTCTGGGCGAAAGGGTGTCGCCCCTCGGGGCCGCCGGGATTGCGACAATCGCAGCCGGAGCCATAATGGTGGCCTTCTCCTAATCCGCGCTTCAGGAAATGCGGATTACGGGACTTCGGGGGCGAGCGCGCCGCAACCGGACGGCCGCCGTATCAATAATTGAGCGTTTTTATCCTGCGGACGCTTGCGCCCTTTAAGCGGAGGGATTGGCCGCAAATCCTTATAAATAAAGTCCTCCGGGCCTGCCATTTGCCCGCGCACTAAAAAATCAAAGGGTCTGGCATAGATTAGAGTGCCCCCGAAAGAAACGAAAAACCAGGCGGCGTTTCGAGGCAGGTTGGACGGGGAGGGCTTATCCTCGTAAAATTCCATTTGAGAATACGCTTTCCGTATCCTTATAAAATAAAGGAACAAAAAATTGTTTTAATTTGCCCAAAAACCGCCCCTCATTGCGCATTTAAAACCCGCCTGCAAGGCGGCCCGGGCCAGAAGCCCAAAAATTTCGGCGAATAAAAATCACGCCACGCGCTCGGCATCCCCCGCCCCAAGTTTTGCGCCAATATGCGAAAGGGCCGGAAAGCCCGGCCCCAAAAACGCAAAAAAGCAGGCGCGAAGATTCTAGCCGCGCACGATGGAAAGAAGCTCCCTCAGGTCCACCCGCTTTTCATAGATGGCCTTTCCAACAATCGCGCCTTCAAGCCCTCCGAGCGCGTTCAGCGCCTCGATGTCCTCGCGGCATGAGACGCCCCCGGAAGCGATTAGCGAGGCTCCGAACGGCGAGAGGATGTCGCGCATGGCAGCCTGCGCCGCCAGATTCGGGCCGGATAGCATTCCGTCTGTCGAAATGTCGGTATAGACGAAGTACTTTACCCCCATTTCCGCCATCTGCACGGCAAAATCGGAAGCCTTCCTTTCAGAGACCTCCACCCAGCCCTTTATGGCGACCATCCCGTCCTTGGCGTCGATTCCCACCGCGATTCTCTCGCCGAAAAGCCCCACGAGCTCGCCTGCAAACTCCGGATTCGTGCAGGCCCTGGTGCCCACTATCGCGCGGGAAACTCCGGCATCGAAAGCCCTCCTCACCGCGTCCGCGCTGCGCATCCCGCCGCCCAGCTCTACAAATATTCCAAGGGAAGCTATGCCGGAAACCGCGTTCATATTGGCGAGATTCCCGGCAAACGCGCCGTCAAGGTCGACTACGTGGATTCTGTCGGCCCCGGCGTCCGCAAACGCCCGCGCGGCGTCCATCGGGTTTTCAAAATACACGGTCTTGTCGGAGGCTTCCCCGCGGCGCAGCCGAACGCATTTGCCGTCCTTTATGTCGATTGCCGGATAAATTCTCATTCAGGCCATTCAAAAGAAGAGCGGGAGCTTCGCAATAAAAAACGGCGGCAAATGCTGCCGCCGCCAGTCCGTGCGCGCCCATGCGGGCGGCTCGGCAAAGGATGAACCGCCCCTAGTCGAGCTTTTTTATCTTCAGGTTGCGGTAGAAGGCGTCGCCCTTGCCGTGGTGCCCCTGAAACCCTATGCGGCCCTTTGTGGCGACCTCGCTGCGCGGGGTGTTCTGGAGCCACTTGAAGGGAACGGTGCCGTCGGGATTCTTCTTGGAATCCGTAAATTTCGTCATGTCAAAATCGTTGGCAAGCTCGCCGTTTATGTAAACTTTTATTGACGTGCCCCGGCAGACCATCCTGAGGGTGTTCCATTCGCCTAGCGGCTTGGAGAAGCGCTTTTTAACCCCCTGGAAGCCGAATATGGCCCCGTCAGTGCCGTTGGGCCCGAACTTTTCGAGCCAGTAGTCGTAGTCGCCAATCTGAACCTCTATGGAGTCGGGAATCCAGTTGTCGGTATTTGTGGAGTACACTATGATGCCTCCGTTCCCCTCCGGGGTCACCTTGTATTCGAGCTCGAGCTCGAAATTCTCATAGTCGTCCTTGGTCCAAAGGATTTCATCGACGGTCGAGCCGAGGGCGCCGTCCTCGCCGAAGCTCCACACGGGCTTTTTGCACTCCGCGTTCGAGAGGTCTTTATTGAACAAATCGGCCGATTCGGCGCATCCGAATAAAAGAGCGGCCGCCCCAAAAATGAATAAACGTTTCATGAAATCCACAATGCCCCCAAAACGGCCGGACTTCAAGCCATTTGTGCGCTAAAATCACACCGGACGCGCCGGCCATTCGGCCGCGATGCACGAAGTCCGGAGCGGAGGCGGGGCGCGCCGGGGGGGAATGCGCCAATTCCGAAGCGACTGAAAGAGGGAGGCAAACGGCGAAAACCGCGCGACGGTGATTTTACTTAAAAAAGGTTTGAGGAGTCGCCAAAAGCCGCTTCTCCCCGCCGAAAGCCGCGAAAACATGGAGGCTGCGGACGGCTCGTCCGGGATTTGTTTGAGGAAAAATCGCCGTCAGGGAGCGGTAGTCTGAAAAAATCGAACGTTTTGAAAAACAGGGATTGGCGGGGAAAATAATATCGGCTGCCTGATAAGGCGGACTGCCTGCGGTCGCGTTCCGCAAGATGTGTCAATATACCCAAACATCAAGCCTCTTTCCCTCAAACTCTCGTTTCTTCCCCCTCAAACCTCGCGGCGCGATACAAAATCCGCAGGCCCTGGAGGGAGCCTGCGCAAACGGCCGCACGCTCGGCGCGCAAATTAAAGCGGCCAGACGCCCCCCGCAAAAAAAAATGCGCGGCCCCCCGCGAAAGGGAGGGCCGCGCGCAAAGCCATGCCGGGAAGCTTACCCCTCGGAAGCGGAATCCCCGTCAGGGGCGATGCCGCCTGTGAGGGCCCCCGTCGCATGCGCGAGGCGCGCGACGGAGATGGCGAGAAACGCCTCGGCCGACACCTTCTGCTGCCTCGCCTGGGCGAGGAGCGACTGGGAATTCAGAAGGTCGGTGAGCGTGCCCACGCCGCTTTTGTATGCCTCGTCGGTTGCGCTGTATGCCTCCTCCGCCGCCTGGACAGCCGCGGAAGTGCTTTCGAGCTGCTTCAGGGCGCTCTTATAGGCGTAAAAGTTCGTCCACACGTTCGATATTATGGAGATTTCCTCCGCCTTGAGCTGCTGGGCGGCGGCGCGCTCCTTCGCCTTGGCGCTTATAAGCTCGTACTGGTTTGCAAAACCGTCGAATATGTTCCAGGAGAGAGTGGCGCCTATCATGTAGTTGTTGCTCGGCGCATGGTAGTAGCGGTCGTTTGCAAAATCGACCCATTCCATCGCGCCCACCCCGCCTATTTCAGGCAGGAAGTTGCGCTCGCTGGCGCGGGTGTTGTGGGCGGCCGCCCCAAGCCTGGAGTAGGCGGCGAGCACGCTCTGGCGCTCGCGAAGCGCCGAGGCCATGAGCTCCTCGATTTTCTTTTCAGCCTCCGGGCTGGAGGGCAGGACGAAATCCTCGGATATGTTCAGGTTCTGCGAAACCTCCACGCCGAGGGCGGAGGCGAGCGAGGCCCTTGCGTCCTCCACCGAAGCGCGCGCCTGTTCGAGGGCGTACTCGGCGTTCTTTGCGTTTGCCAGGGCGCGGAGGGCGTCCTGCTTCCTGCCGACGTTGTTTTCAAGGCGCGCGGCCGCGTCCTTATAGGCGTTGCGGGCGTCCTCGAGGTTGGCCTCGGCCGTCTTTACGGAACTAATCGCGCTGTAAAGGTTGAAGTAGCCGACATAGACGTTCAAAACTACGTCCTGGATGGACTGGTTGAAGTCGAAATTCGCAGCCCGCAGGCTCTCGCGCGCCGCGTCGGACTGCGCCTCGCGCTTTCCGAAGTTATAAAGAAGCCAGTTCATTTGCAGCGACGGCCCGTAGCCCACGTCCCAGTAGGTGCCTATCCCGAGCGGGGAGGTGCTGATCTGCCGCGTCTTTTTGTAGTAAACCTGCGCGCCTACGGAGACGGACGGCATGTACTGCGCGTCGGTCTGGCCCTTCTGCGCGGCGTACACCTTGGCCTGAAACCAGTACTGGCGCGTCACGGTGTTGTTTTCAAGGGCAATATCCACGAGGTCCGGCAGCGAAAGCACCGCCCCGGAGACGAGCTTGTCGGAGGCCGTCGCGGCCCCCTTCGCCCCGCCCTCTGCGGAGGCGCGCTCTATCGAGTCCGTCCTTATCTGCGACGGGGAGAAGTACTCCTCGGGGAGGGCGTCCTTTGGAGCCTTCCAGTAGCGCGAAGGGGTCTCCGAGACGCGGCTGTCCACCGACACGCACGCGCCAAGCAAAAGCGAAAGAGCGGCGGCGGCAAAAATCGAAACATGTGTATTTTTCATTCTGAAATCCTGTTTTAATCGTTCAAATCGCCGCGCTTGAAAAAGCCGATTTTATCGAGGATGTGGGTCTGTATCCAGTCGAACCAAACGTACACGACGGGAGTCAGGTAGAGGGTTACTATCTGCGAAAACACGAGGCCGCCCACAACCACGACGCCCAGCGGTATGCGGCTTGCGGCGTCGGCCTTGCCCCAGCCCAGGGCTATCGGCAGCATACCCATGAGGGCGGCGGCCGTGGTCATTATAATCGGGCGGAAGCGCTCCATGCAGGCCTCGTGCACGGCGTCGCGGGGAGTCCTGCCCTCGCGCTGGCGGGCGATGGCAAAGTCCACCACCAATATGCCGTTTTTCTTCACGATGCCCATGAGCATGAATATGCCGATTGCCGAATAAATGGATATTTCCATGCCGCCCAGGTACAGGCTGGCGAGGCCGCCCACAACCGCCACGGGCAGCGCGACAAGCACGGTGAACGGGTGCATGTAGCTCTCGTAGAGTATGCCGAGAATCACGTACATCACAAACACCGCGACAAACATGAGGACAACGAGGCTGAACATCGTCTCCGAAAACGTCACGGCCTCGCCGATGAATTTGCCGGAAACCGAATCCGGTAGGGTCTCCTCCGCAACCGGGGTCAGCCAGCTTATCACCTCGCTTATCGCCACGCCGTCCTGGAGGTTGAATGATATTGTGACGGATGGGAAGTTGTCGATGTGGTTTACGGTCACGGGCGCCAGCACCGTCTGGGTAGAGCCTATCGAGGCGAAGGGGATGAGGCTGGAAATGTCGTAGGCGGAGCTTTGCAGGTCGCTTCCGGTCAGGGGCCTCACAGGCTGGCCGCCCGTCACCACCGAGTCGGGGGCGAAGAACAGGCCCTCAAGGTTGCTGATGTAGTTGCGCTCAGAGGCGTCCGCCTCGAGGATGGACCAGTACTGGTTGAAGGTGGTCTTAATAAGGTAGTAGTAGAACTTCGCGTAGGCGTCCTGGAATACCGAAGAGAAGGCGTTTGCGCTCACCCCGAGCATCGACGCCTTCTCGCGGTCCAGCTCAAGGACGACCTGCGGGTTGTCGAGGTACATGTCGGAATTGACGCTGGAAAAGAGCACGCCGCGCTTTTCGTTCATCTTTGCGATGAGCCTGCCGGCCGCCTCGTAGAGCTTGGCGTCGTCCATGCTGGTGAGGGCGAACTGGTATTTGCCGAGCGTGGTTGACACTGCGCCCGTCGAAATCTTGAGAACAGGCTGCGGGGTGAGCACCATGTAAACGCCCGGTATCATGAACGCGCGCGAGGATATGGACTGCGAAATCTGCTGCGTAGAAAGCGGCTTGCCGTCGGCCCCCTTGGGGCGCATGTCCATCGGGTCCATTATGGTAAAGACTATGCCCTGGTTGGAGGTCATGAAGCCGGAGACGCCGGATACCAAAACCGCGCTCTGGACGCCGGGGGTCGTGGAGACGATGTTGTAAATGTTTTCCTGGAGGCGCCCAAGCTCCCTCGGGGAGCTTTTCGAGGTCGTTATGAACGCGCCGAATGAAAGGCCGCTGTCGCCGTCGGGGAAAAAGATTTTGGGGAGGTTCATGCCGAACCAGTAGGTTCCGTAGAGCGACGCTGCAAGCATTGCGGCGGCGAGCAGGTTCTGCCTGAGCATCCAGCTCAAAGTCGGGCTGTAGAACCTGAGAAACGAGGCCTCGATGCGGTGCGCCATGCGCTCTATCACGGTCTTGTCCTCGTTGTCCTTCTTCCTGCCCTGGAGCACGCGGGCGCACATGAGCGGGGTCAGCGTGAGGCTGACGATGCCCGACATGATGGTCGCCGTCATGATGGTTACGGAGAACTCCTTGAACACGCGCCCGACTATGCCGGACATGAATACAAGCGGGATGAACACGGCCGCAAGCGAAAGCGTCATGCTCAAAATCGTGAAGCTTATCTCGCGGGCCGACGCGAACGTGGCCGCCATGGGGGACTCGTTGAAGTCCTCCATCCTGCGCACGGTGTTTTCAAGGAACACGATGGCGTCGTCCACCAGAAAGCCTATCGCCATGGTCAGCCCCATGAGGGAGAGGTTGTTCAGCGAAAAGCCGAACGAATGCATGAAGATGAACGTGAGCACCAGCGAAAACGGCAGCGCGATGGCGGGTATCACCGTGTCGCGTATTCGGCCGAGGAAGAGGAAGATGACGATGACGACCAGAACGAAGGCGATGAGGATGGTCTCTTCGACGTCGTTTATGTTGTCCACGATTAGCTGGGAGCGGTCGTAGGTCTGAATCACCTTGACGGAGGCGGGAAGCTGGCTGTTGATTTCGGCTATCTTGTCGCGTATCGCGGCGACAGTGGTTATGGCGTTGCCGGAGGCGCTCTTTCTGACGGCCATGATGACGGAGCTTGCCGTCTTCAAGTCCATGCCGGTGTCGACTGTGGTGAAGAAGGACTTGTTGAGGGTGTCCGCCTGGAGTCCGTTTACGACCTTGGCTACGTCCCTGAGGAAGATGGGGCTTCCCCCTCGGTAGGATACGATGATGTTCTCGTAGTCCTGGGCGCGGCTGAGCTGGGTTTTCGGGAGCAGGACGAACTGGTTTGTGGGCCCTTCAAGCTGGCCCGCGCCGAACATGTTCGAGGTGCGCGAGAGGGCCGTTTTAAGGTCCGTCATCGTGAGCCCCATGCTGTAAAGCTTCTGCGTGTCGGCCTCCACCCTGACCGCGCGCGGCGAACCGTAGATGTCGACCTTCGACACGCCGTCTATCATCGTGAGCTTCTGGGATATTTCGGAGAACGCGTACTCGTAAAGCTCGCCCTCCGTCATGGCGTCGCTCAGCACCGAAAACAGGAGTATCGGCATGTCGTTCGGGTTGTCCTTCGTAAAGGACGGGGGCGACGGGAGGTCGGAGGGGAGATTGCCCATCGCGCGCTGGATTGCCGACTGCACGTCGGTCGCCGCAGCGTCGATGCTCTTTGAAAGCGCGAACTGCAAAACGAGCCTCGATGAGCCGAAGGAGTTTGCCGAAGTCACCATCTCGATGCCCGGAATCTGCATGAACTGCTGCTCCAGCGGGGAGGCGACGTTCGCCGCCATAATCGACGGGTCGGCGCCCGGATAGGACGCCGACACCTGGATGACGGGATAGTCCACGCCGGGGAGGTCGTTCACCGGCATGGCCTTGTACGAATACAGGCCGAACAGAAGCGCGGACAGCGCAAGCAGGATGGTCATAACCGGGCGTTTTATAAACACGTCCGATATGGAGCCCTTTTCTTTTAGGTCGTTGCTCATTTTGAATTGAAAAAACGGTTGACGGTTTCAGCGCGGGCGGAGGCCGCTATTTGGAAGCGCCGGCGGGGGCGGCAGAGGCGGCCGCAAGCTTCGCCTTTTCAAGAAGCTCGAGCTTCTGCTTTGTGACAAGGCCCATGAATTCCGCAACCTTCTGCGGGTCGGCAATCGGCTTGCCGTCGGCGCCTATCGGGGCGCCCTGGGGTATCGCGGAATAGACGAGCGCGCCCTGCGCGATGAGAAGCTGTCCGTAGCAGACCACGTTGTCGCCGCCCTTGAGGCCCTTCACGAGGTAGCTGCCGTCGGGATACTGCTGGACGAGCTCAACCGGCGCCTTGCGTATCCTGTATATCATGGTGCCCTCCACCTTGTCGGCGACATAGGCGTAGTTGCCGGTCTTATCTATCTGTATGGAGGAATTGGGGACGAGAACGCCGCCCTTCACCTCTTCGGTGTTGAGCCTGACCTTGACCGACTGCCTCGGCCAGAACAGGCCGTCGCCGTTTTCCATGACGCCGCGGAGCACCACGGTAGATGCCTGGTAGCGGTTGGAGTTTTCCACAATACCCACGGGGGCCTTGCGCGAATACTTTTCAAAGCCCTTTTCCATGTAGGAGACGTCGGCCTCGAGGGCGCCGCCGCGCTGCTTCATAACCTTTTCAACGTCGTGGCGCAGGTGGGCGGGAATTATGAGGTTCACGTAGAGGCTGTCAACATGCTCTATCGTGGTTATTAAAGAGGACGGGGAGTTCGCCGTGACGAGGTTGCCCACGTCGAGGTTGAAAAGGCCGGCCTTTCCGGAGACGGGAGCCTTTATGGTGCACCATTCAAGGTTCAGGCGCGCAAGCTGGAGGTCGGCCTTGGCGGCCATCACGACGGCCTTGTCGGCCTCGACGCGCGCCACGTAGGAGTCGAACGTCTGCTTGTCGACATAGTTGGATTCGGCAAGCTTGCGGTTGCGCTCCACTTCCAGCTCGTCTATGCTAAGCTGGGTTTCGGCCTTTTTGAGCTGCGCCTCGGCCGCCAGAACGTTGGCCTCGTACTGCCTGGGGTCTATCTTCGCTATGACGTCCCCCTCCCTGACCGGCTCGCCCTGCTTGAAATTGACCGACACTATCTGCCCCGTCACGCGCGGCACGATGTCCACGCTCTGGAGCGCCGCCATCGTGCCGACCGAGCTTATGAACCTGTGGACGTCCTTCTGGACCGCCGGGCTCAACACCACGGGAACCGGAGGCATCGGGACCTCTTTTTTCTCTTCTTTTTTGCAGCCTGCAAAGCCAAGTGCCAGGGCTGCGGCCAGCGCGTACACGGATGCGTTTTTCATTTCCATTGAAAATACCTTTTCCTGCATATAAATATAGCCTTCCGATTCTGGGACGGCGCGGCCGGGCGTCAAATAAATAAGGCGGACCGACCCGTCATAAACCAAATGGTTAAAACAAATGGTTAAACTTTTTGCCCAGTCAAGAAGATATTGGTAATTTTCGTAATAAAAGCGGCGGGCGAAAGGCCAAAAGCCGCCAAAAGCAAATACGGAGCAAAATATATTGCCTTTTTTTCAAATTTGATTTGGGTTTATGGCGCAAATGGGAACTCTGCACAAATACATATTCAGGCAGGTTTTCGGGGCGGCCTCCATGACGGTCGCCCTGTTTGTGTTCGTGCTGGTTGTAGGCAACGTGGTGAAGGAAGTGATGGGCGACCTCACGGCCGGGCGCCTCGACCTGTCGCTATTCGCCTACATAATAATGCTGATAATCCCGGGGGTGATACCCTACGCCCTGCCCCTCGGAATGCTGACAGGCATCCTGCTCGTGTTCGGCAGGATGTCCGCCCAGAGCGAAATAGTGGCAATAAAGGCTTCCGGTCGCTCGATTTGGGACATGGCAGCCCCCGTCTTTTTCCTTGCAATCCTGGCCTCGGCGTTTTCCGTCGCCATAAACTTCTACTACGCCCCCACGGCCGACTACGCCTACAAGTCGGCCCTGAAAAACGTCATCCGCAACAACCCGCTCCAGTTCATACGCCCGGGCGTGTTCATACGGGACTTCCCCGGCTTCGTAATATACGCGAACTCCGCCGACGGCAACATACTCAAGGAGTTCCGCATATGGGAGCTGAACGAAAAGGGCGAAGTGAAGGTTGCCACCCAGGCCCGCACCGCCGAAATCAGCTACGACGACGGGGACGAAAACATAGTCCTCACCCTGAAAACCGCCTCGGCCGACTACCGCCGCGACTCCTCATCGCAGGACTTCACAAAGCCGGTTTACACCGCCAAGTTCGACGAGGCTTCGGTCAAGCTCCCGCTTTCAAACATAATCGGCTCTTTCAGCAAGACCAAGGCCAAGCTATCGCTTCTCACGTTCGGCGAGCTCATGGACGCGCGCCACACCTGGCGCAACAACCGCCGGGACCCGAAAATCCCGCTTACGCCCGAACTCGCCTATCAGGACAGGATAATGGTGCAGACCCAAATCCAGAAAAATTTTGCAATGGCCTTTTCAATATTCTCGATGGTAGTTCTGGCAATTCCGCTCGGAATAAAGGCGTCGAGGACGGAGACATTCGCAAACCTCGGCATAGCCCTGGCGCTGGCCCTCTCCTACTACCTGTTAATAGTGGTGATAACATGGCTTGAGAACTTCCCATACCTCCGCCCGGACATCCTCATCTGGCTTCCCAACCTCCTGTTTATCGCGCTCGGAACCTTCCTACTGGTCCGCTCATCAAAAAACTAGGCGCGGGGCGCAAATGGCGCCGAAACGCGCAAGCCCGCAAGTGAACCCAGCCGGGCGCAGGCGCAAGAAAAATGTTCCCCTCCCCTGCAAGACAGGCTGCGGCGCGCAGGTTCCCGGCACCCCGGCATTGCGCAAACGCTCCCGCGCACAGCCGGGCAATATATTTCCGCCCCACCCAAAACCGCACCATCAAGCCCAGCGGGATGCGCGAAAGCCAGGGCGCAAAAACCAAACAAACCGCCGCGCAGAAATTTTCGGGACATCCCCCCGGCGCCATACTGAGAACCGCAGGCGGCGGCAGCCCCCCCGACGCCCCCGTCGCCGCACGCGCTGCAACCTGCGCGCATGGCAGCCGGCCGGCCTCCGGGCGGCGCGGCAAGGATGCGGAAGCTTGTCTTACGCAGATTGGAACAACGAGTTTTTGAGGAAACGCCGCCCCCTCTTTACGGGAGCATTGTCATTCGACGTTCTGCGCCTGCTCCCTCACCCGCTCCAGCTCGTTTTTAAAGTCGATGACTATTTTTGTCAGCTCAAGGTTGTTCGCCTTGCTCCCCACGGTGTTTATTTCGCGCCCGATTTCCTGGCAGATAAAGTCCATCTTGCGGCCGGAATTCTCCGGCGAGGAAAGGCACGAGCGGAATTGCCCTATGTGGCTTTCAAGGCGCGTGATTTCCTCGCAGATGTCGCACTTGTCGGCGAATATGGAAAGCTCTTTGAGCACGCGCTCGTCCGACAGGTCGAGTTCGAGGCCGAGGTTCTTGAGCCGCGCAAGGAGAGCGTCGCGGTAGGCCGAAACCGTGCCAGCCGAAGCCTCCCTTACGCGCCCGACCATCGCCGAGAGCGCATCGAGGCGCGATGAAAAGTCCGCCGCCAGGACCTCCCCCTCCGACCTGCGCATCGCGTCGGCGCTCCGGAGAGCCTCTGCGAGGGCAGGCTCCACCACGGGCCAGAACTCCTCCCATCCGGCCCCGCCGCCAGCCTCTTCCAGCCTTGAAGCAAGGGCCATGACGGCCCCCAAATCGGGCGAGAAATCCGCCCCGACGCTGAAACACGCCGACTTCAGCTTTGCGAGGGCCGCCGCCAGTGCCTCTTCGTTTACCGAAAAGGCGGCCGAGGCCCCGTTGCGCGAAAATTTCACCGCCACGGACACCTTGCCGCGCGAATAGAACTCCCTCACCTTCTGCGCCGCCGCGCGCTCCGCGCCCTGCCAGTCCCTCGGCAGGGAGCAGGTTATCTCAAGCCCCTTGCGGTTTACGGAGGACACGTCCACCGAAGCGTCCCACCCGTCCGCAGAGGCGACGGCGCGCCCGAATCCTGTCATGCTTTTCATATGCCTGTCTGATACTGTTCCCTTGCAAATTTTTCAAGCGACGAAACCGCGCGCTTCATCTCCATCTTTTTAAGAAACTCCCCAACCGCCCCAAAGTCGGGGCTTCGCGGCGAAAATTCGCCGGTTTCGCAGGTCCTGTCGAGCGTCACGAGCTCCAGGTTGCGCCGCAGCGCGGCCTCGCCCTCCGCCACGATTCCGCGGAACTTTTCAGGCTTCAGCCATCCGGCGCGCCTTATTATGGTGTCGATGTCCCCGAAATCCTTGAGCCACTTCGCGGCGGTTTTGGGGCCTACGCCCTCCAGCCCGGGAATGTTGTCGGCCGCGTCGCCGACGAGCGCAAGGTAGTCCGGAATCTGCGCGGCGGAAACCCCGAACTTGAGGCGCACCCCCACGGTGTCGAGCTCGCGCCATCCGAGCGAGGACTTGAGGGGCGGCAGGAGCTGGCGCACCCCCGGGCGCACGAGCTGGGCGAAGTCCTTGTCGGCGCTTGCGATGGAAATTTTCCCGCCGGGGGCGAGCTTCTCGCAGGCCGAGGCGATGAGGTCGTCTGCCTCCACGCCCTCGGAGGAGACGACGCAAAAGCCCATGAGCGAGCAAAGCTCCATGACGGCGGGCATCTGGGCGCGGAGCGCATCCGGCATCTTCGCCCGGTTTGCCTTGTATTCCGGGAAAATCTCCCGGTGGCGCGCGGAGCCCCCCCTGTCGAAAAACACCGCAGTTGCGTGCGGGGCGTCCTGCGAGCAAAGCTTCAGAATCCCGGCGAAGAATGCGTGGAGGGCGCCCGTCGGGAAGCCGTCGGAGCGCGTGAGCTCCGGCATCGCGTAGAACGAGCGGAAGCACATGTTGAACCCGTCTATCAAAAAGAAGTCCATTTGCTTTATACGATTGCAATTATTCCGGCCCCGGGCAAATTAAAAAGGCTTAAATCTGACTTATGGAGGAAGCATTTTTTCACGTCATAGCAAGTTCCAGCTCGGGCAACTGCGCATTTCTCAGGGCCGGCGGAGTGAACGCCCTGATAGACGCGGGCATAAGCGCGTCCCGCATCCGCGAGGCCCTGCGCCAGTACGGGGCGTCGCTTGGCGACATCGACGCAATATTCATAACCCACGAGCATTCCGACCACTGCTGCGCCCTCGAAACCCTCTCGAAATACCCGCAGATAACCGTGTTTGCAAACGAGAGCACCTACGAGATAATAACGGCCAAAAAGCCCGGCACGCGCGCGCTTTCGTGGAAGGTTTTCACAAGCGGCCAAAGCTTCAGGTTCAGGGGCCTCAAAGTGTCCTCCTACCCCGTCCCCCACGACGCAAGCGACACCGTGGCATACCGCATAGAGGCATGCGGCAAGAGCGTCGTGTGGCTCACGGACCTGGGCAAGCCTACGATACTCGCAAGGGATGCGGCAAAAAGCGCAAACATTCTGGTGCTGGAGAGCAACTACTGCCCGCTGATGCTGGAAAGGTCCCAGCGGCCGATGCGCCTGAAGGCCCGCATATCCGGCTCGCACGGGCACCTTTCAAACGCGGACGCAATCTCGATATTGAGGGATCTGGACGGCTCGGTAGTGGAAAAGATATTCTTGGCGCACGTGTCGAAGGAATGCAACGACGTCCGCCACATCGCCGAACTCCTCGCGCCGCTGCCCGGGCCAATCCTTTCAAAAATCGAGATAGTGAACCCCTTTGAGGGCTGCCGCATGCGCTACGGATGGTCCGCAGGCGCCGGGGAGAACGGGGGGCAGATGCGGCTGTTTTAAGCCCCGCCGCCTTCACCAATGCAGATGCAAGCCTCCGGCAGGGATGGGCAAAGAAGCGCAGTTCCCTGCCCCTCCGCCCGGGCGACGGCAGTCAAACGCCCGCGCCCAGCCAGGCTTCGAGCCGCTCCAGCTCCTTTGAAATGACGCCCGCCCTGCGGACGCAGCTTAAAATAGGCTCCTGGTCGCCCGCAGATGGAACGGATATGCCGGGCGGCAGGGCGCCTTCCAAAAGCTTCACGGCCCCGAAATTGTGCAGGGCAAGCGTCGGGTCTATATATTTCAAGTGTGTCGGCTCCTCCAGAATGAAGTTGAGCGGCCGCTTGGCGTTCAGAACCCTCGAAGACGGCATTTCGCAGCCGTACTCGTCCTCGACCCCCATGTTTGCCAGAATGGTTTCGGAGGCCGTAAGCCGGGCAGAGTCGAACATGCCGCGCAGCGCGCCGCGGACTCCGGTTGCCGAAACCGCGCACCACGCGCCCTCCAGGGCGGATTCCACGGCCGTCCTGTCGCGCATGTCAACCGGGACAGCCCCCGCCGGAATGCGCGCCCTGGAGAGGTCGTCGACGGCGAACACCTCCACACCACGGGCAAGCAGGCCCATCACTATACCGCACCCGACCTTTCCGCATCCGAAAACCACGGCGGGGCCGGAGGCCCTGTCTGGCGGGTGCCCCAGCGCCTCCATTGCGCGCACGAAACCATCGCCCGTGCCAAGCCCCGTCTCGATGGCCTTTATAAGGCTGCTGTCGGCCAAAAATACGGGCTTTTGGCATCCGGCGTAGCCGGCGGCCCCCGTGCGCGTCAGCTCGCAATATCCCAGGCGCGAAGGGACGTCCCGGTATGCGGCCCCGCAGTCCAACACTGCGTCAAAGCCCTCCTCAAGCCGCTCCGGGGAGGCGACCCCTATGCCGAACTCCGCAAGCATCCCCACGACGCGCATGTCGGCGGGAATCGTCGGGCAGGAGGATACGCTCACCCGGGCTCCGGCCGCCGCGAGCGCCGCATATTTGGGGAGCGTATTTCTGAAAATCGGGGTGGCGTCCAGAATTTCAAGCCCATCCAGGGGCCGGTCTTTGCCCCACCGGGCGCACTGCCGCGCAAGCGCGGGCCACTCGGCCTCCCCGTAAAAACCGGAGACATAATCCAGAAGTTTCTTGCAGACGCCAACGCTCGCCATAGTCTTTAAGCATCATCGGGGCCTCCCTCCCGCCTTGCAACAACATTCTATTTCACAAAAGACTTTCGCATGCCAGACGCACAGTCCGCAGAAATCATAAAAAAGATGCCGAAAACCGAAGCCCATCTCCACATGGAGGGGGCCATTCCCTATTGCATGCTGCGCTCGCTCGACCCCGAAAAATACTCCGCAGAACCGGAATCGTGGCGCGGCGGCTTCCGCTTCAGCTCGTTCTCCGAATTTGACGAAGCGCTGCTTGGCATGGTCCTGCCGTGGTTCAATTCCCCTGAAAGGTACGGCGAAGCCGCCCGCGCGGTGCTTGGGGACCTGTTTGAAAAGAATGTGCGCTATGTCGAAACGAGCTTCGCCTCGGGCGTCCTGCAATTCCTGGGGGTGGACGGACGCGCGACGGCGGAAGCCATAAAATGCGCCGCGCCGGAAGGCATGGAAGTGCGCGTTTACATGGGCATACACCACGACGGGCATACGCCGGAAATGGAAGGGGTTTTCGCGGACGCACTTTCGTGGGAATGCCTCGACGGGATAGACCTGCACGGGGACGAGACGGTCCCGCTCGGCGGATGGGCGCGCGAATACTGGGATGCGGCGCGCAAGGCCGGGAAACTCACCAAGGCACACGCCGGGGAGCTGTGCGGGCCCGGCTTCGTAAGGCGCGTCATAGACGAGCTCGGAGTATCGCAGATAGAACACGGCATACGCGCGGCGGAAGACCCCGCCCTTGCGGCGAGCCTCGCAGAAAGCGGCGTATCACTTGATGTCTGCCCGACAAGCAACGTGAAGCTCCGCGCCGCCCCCTCCTACGCCTCGCACCCCCTGCGCGCCCTCCGCGAAGCGGGCGTGCTTTGCACCGTCAATTCCGACGACCCCGTGATATTCGGAAGCGACATTCTCGGGGAATACGGCTGCCTGATGGACGAAATGGGATTCACCCTTTCGGAATGCGCGGAAATCGCGTGCGACGGCTGGCGCGCGGCCAAAGTTTCGGAGGCTGGGAAGCGCGAAATGATTTCCAGCATATGCGAACTTGCCGGAATATCCCACGAGAAATAAAACGCCCCCATAAATGCGGGAAACTTGCAAATGCAGGAAAGCCCGCGCAAGAAACGATTCCCATATTTCCCATGCGGTCCTTCCTGCAAGCGCGCGGCGGGAAACGCCCCTCCCAAAAAAGCTCAAAACCGCCGAATAACCGCCCGGCGGATATACCATAAATTTCACGCCCCCAAAAGCCATTCAAGACTCTTTCAGGGAACCAGCTTCCTCCGGATTCCCCGGGCCTTTGCCGGGGAGACGCCGGGTCCGAGCGCGGCTGCGGTTTTGAGGCGGACAACCCAAGCCTCCCGAAAGGCGGAAGACGACTGCCCCGAGGCCGGCAAAAACAGCGTCGCGCGCAATGAGGAGCGCATAATCCGGCGCCCCGACGGATGCCCCAGCCCCGAAACACCCGCACGATATGTCAAGCCCCCTTGCCCATGCCGATGCGAGCGCAATTATAAACGCGACGTTTAGCACAGCAATCAGCGCGGATGAAACTTTCAAATACCGTGGAACAAGCACGCCCACTCCCAAAACGACCTCAAACGGGGGGAGGAAATACGCGCACACATACGCCGCCCATTCAGGCAGCAGCCGGTAAGCGGCAATGTCCGCATAAAACGCGGCGGGGTTGCAGAACTTGACAAAGCCCGCATATACAAAAACAGCCGAAAGCGCCGCCCTCGAAAGTGCGAACACTACGAATTTTACCTTTTCCATTCGCGCCAGTCCCCCTTTAGGACGAACACCCCGTCCAGGCCGAAATCCCTTCTGAGCCTCTCTGCCACCCTTTCGGACGAGCCGCAGCCTGCGGAATCGCAATACACCCCTATTTTCATTCCCGGAGCCCATTTGTCCAAAAGCCCGGCAACCTGCGAGTCAAACTTTTCCTCGCTCAGATTGACAGCGCCCTCAATATGGCCCTTCGCAAATTCGCGCGGATGCCTGGCGTCGGCAATTATCCACGGCGCAGAAAACACCTCGTCCGAGAACTCCACAACAAGAGGCGCGAGCGGCTCCGGCGGATTTGCCCAATAGTTCCCGGCTGCGGCGAGCGCCGCGATACCTGCCAATTCCAGAACCCTGCGCGCGGCAGAGGCAGCCGTCCCCACCGCCACACGAACACGGCCGGAGCCGACAGCCGGCTCGCTAAAATGGGAATGAATGGAGTCCATATTCTGCAAGCGCCACAGACCGGACGCGCATCCGGCCAAGTTTTGACGGAGACATTCCGCCTGAATTCGGGGGATTTTCTCAAAACCGCCACAGGGCGTTCAAGTAAAATCGCGCAGCTCCGATCTCTTGCAGAAAGCCCCATACTTAATTTTCTTTCCGCCAGCCTTCCCTATAAAAGACACTGCACTTGCGCCAGTGCATTGCTTCGCAATTCAAAAAGGGCGCGCTGAATGTTTTTAGCGCAGCCATACAGCCGTCAGGCAATCCCTTTGCCAGCAAAAGAGCCCCCGGAACCGTTTGGTTCGGGGGGCTCAAAGGTGGTGGAGATGCGGGGAGTCGAACCCCGGTCCTGCGCACTTTCGGATACGCCATACTACAAGCTTAGTTCCGATTTGATTTCACCCCGGCCTTGGGCCGAAACAACCGCGCCGGGGCTATCGCGCGGAAAATGGCGGCCCCCGTCCCGCGCGAGCGGCGGAAGCCCCTTTACCTGATGTCGACGCCCCCATCCCCTATCAGGTGTCGGGGTGGAGACGCGCCGCCTTTAGTTAGGCAGCAATAGCGTAATCTTCGCCATTTATAGTTTTTTTGACACATTTTTACGGAGCCAAGTGTCGTCTCCGGCATGCAAGCATAAACTACGGCGTGCAGTCGAATTCCGGAACATCCCCAAAAATTCAAAAGGCAAAACCGCGCGGGAGCCGGCGGGCCAAAAGTCCGCAGAACTCCCACGCCGCATATATCGGATGTTTTCTTCCCGGCTTTCAAGCTTTTTATTGGAAAAATACCCGCAGGAATCCATACCCTCCCCCGCCCCGCCGCGCAGCATCCGCGAAAATTGCAGGCGGGAAAGCGCCCCGAAAATGCCGCATACGGCTTGACTGGCCCGGAAAAAGTCCGCATAATCAGATTATGAAAAAAATTATCGCATTGGCGGGGCTATTGTCGGCCGCTCTTTTCACATCTGCGGCGGAACCCGTTTTGACCTGGCAGTCAAAGTCCCCGCAGGAGCTTGCAAAAAAACTGAACACGGTGCTTGCGCAGTTCCCGCCGGAAAACCAGTCCGCATCCATAATGGTGATGATGGGGCTTGCGCAGTTCGGCTATCCCGCCTTTCCGGGCGTCGATGCCCAGGCGAGCATCGCCGGCGAAATTCTGGAGGACGGGACTTCGGTCGTAGCCCTGAAGGCGTCGGGCGACTCGGCCCTCGCAAAAAACCTCTCCCAGTCCGGCGAGCCCAGGCGAATCGGCGAATGGCTCGTATTTCCAGGCGGAGTCGATGAGGACAAGGCAAAGGCCGTCATAGCTTCGGCGGGCAAGCCCTTCGACGGCGATTTTTCAATTTCATTTAGCGCCTCCTCCGTCTTCTCCGAGGAAGCCCCTGCGGAACTAAAAAAATACGCCGCCGCCGTGGACTCCGAAATATCGGAACTTGCAATATCGGGTGAAATAGGCGCAGAAAATGTTTCATTCACATTCTCCGCACTCTCGAAGGAGGGCGGGGAAGTGCGCAAGATGATTTCCTCAATCAGGCGGGCGGAGCGCGTGGACGAGTCGAAATTCCTCCCGAAAAACGCCCCCCTTTACATGGTGAGCGGCTGCGTGCTCTCCAGGGAATTTGGCGAGTCGGCAGCCAACCTCATAAGAAAGTTCGTCTCGGACGAGACGCTGAAGAAGCTCGGCATAGAAAAGCTTGAGGAGCTTATTGCCCCATACCCCGGCGAAGGCACAATGGCCTGCGTTATGACAGGCGAAAAGGATGTGGCGGCCGTTGTCAAGACGAAGGCCACGCAAGCCCAGATGTTCGCATATGAAAAAACCCTCCTGAGCCTCGCAAATGCTGCGTTTTCCGACACTGGGCTGGAGCAGAATCTGGCGCTTATGGAACCCAGCCTGAACTTTTCCGATGCGCTGGATTCCTTAAGGGAGTCGGAAGAAGGCGGCATGAAAATAATAGAGTATAGCGCAGACGGCAAACTGACCGTGCTCACCGTCGAAAACGGTTTCGCCGTTTCCGTTTCCAGTCCGGACAGGGAGAGGGCGCTCTCAATGCTAAAAACGCTGCGCGAGAGGGTGGGAAGCGGCAAGGCCGCCCAAGACCCGCTTCCGGATTCAACCGGCTCGGCCGACATTATAATGCGCATAAAAATACCCGAAATCTTCTTTGAAGACTCCATGCCGCTTGCCATAAAACCCTTTGAGATGGGCATCGACGCGAATTTCAAGGGGGAAAAGGCCGAAGCCAGGCTTTACATTCCCACAAAGAGTTTAATAGACCTTTTCATGGCCGGTTCCTCCGCAGGCGGACTCCTCGGCCAGCCACTCTACCAGGAACCCGCCGGGGTCCAATAGCCCCCCTGTGTTCCGGCAAAATATTCCAAAATGGGAAACGAAATAATAGAAGACCTTGAGCGACTGGTCTCGGGTTGGGGCGTCCGCCCCTCCTGGGACGAGTATTTCATAGCCACGGCCATACTGATAGCCTCCCGCTCGAGCTGCAGCCGCCTGAACGTCGGATGCGTGCTCGTGTCCTCGGGGGAGCACAAAAACAGGATAATAGCCGCAGGCTACAACGGCTTTCTCGCCGGCGCGGCGCACAAGTCGTGCCTGAGGGACGGCCATGAGATGATGACCGTCCACGCCGAGCAGAACGCGATAGCGGACGCAGCCAGGCGGGGCGTGTCCGTAAACGGGGCCACAGCCTACATCACGCATTTTCCGTGTATAAACTGCGCGAAGATACTGGCGTCTGCGGGGGTGGCGTCCGTAAAATACAAAAACGACTACAATAACGACCCGCTCGCCGTCGAAATACTGAAGGAAGCCGGAGTCGAGATTGTGAAGCTATGAAAAAAAATTACGACGACCGGACCTGGAGCTTCCTCGCAGCCTCCCCGGCATTCGACGGCCCCGTATTTGAGGAGGGGGTTATACTGCTGATAGAGGACGCAAAGGACGGCTCGTTCGGGGTGATGGTAAACAAGCCAACGGGCCGCACCCTCGGGGAAATCGACGCCCGCTTCTCGAAGTTTGAGGAGCTGTCGAAAATAGAGGTGTTCGACGGCGGGCCAATCGCAAAAGACCGCCTGAGCATTGCGGTATGGACCGACGACGGCACGCAGGCCGGAGAATTCTCGTTCGGAATCCCCCCGGAAAAGGCGGAGCTGCGCCTTAAGGAAACGCCGGGCGCCAAGGCGGCAGCGTTCGTGGGGTACTCCGGCTGGGGGCGCGGCCAGCTCGAACGCGAGATACAGGAAGGCTCATGGATAGTCTCGCCGGCGGACATCGCCATGCTGGAGGATTTTGAAAGCGGGGACCTGTGGGAGGAGCTTGTCATGCGGGCGGAGCCGATGTACGGGAACTTCCCGCCGCCCCCCCCGGTCCCTCCCGAGGTCAACTGACGCCGGAGACGGCTCCGCGCGACCCGTCCTCCCCCGCCCCGATTAGGAAGTGCAGGCGGTTTTGCAGGTTCACGGGGGCCGTGCTGGAATCTATGTCCAAAAACAGCACGGCCATGTCGGGGTAAAGCTCCTTCACCCGCCGCTCTATGCCCTTTGCAACGACGTGGTTTGCGATGCACCCGAACGGCTGGACACACACGACCCTCTTTATGCCGCGGCGCGCAAACTCCGCAATTTCGGCGGCAATCAGCCAGCCTTCGCCGAACTGGTTTACAAGGCTCACCATGCGCGAGGCGTCTTTTGCCATCTCAAAGATTGAGGGGTGCCTGCGGTGGAACCTGAAGCCTTCGGAAACCCTGTCAAACGCCGAAACTACGGAATCGACGTATTTGAGGGCGGCCCCCGACAGAAGGCGGGCGGCAAGCCCCATGTCGGCAATCCGGTTTTCGGCGTTCACGCGCATGTTCACAAAGCTTTGCATCATGAAGTTTCTAAGCGGGGGCCTGACGGCTTCGACGCCCATTTTCTCAAGCCAACCGGCAAGGCCGCAATGCGCGAACGAATTGTATTTCAGGTATATTTCCCCGATGAAGCCGACCTCCACCACATCCCGGCGGAGGATTTCCATTGAATTGAAATCCCGCACTGCCTCGCCCAGCAGCGACAAAAGCCCGCGCGCATCGCATTTTTTAAGCAGGGCGCCCGCGCGCGCCACGGCGTCGGAGGCTATGCGGTCGGCGGTTCCGGCGACGGCCTCCCTCACCCTCATGGCCGACGCCATCTCGGAGACGGCGTCTGAAAAAAGCGAGCATAAAAGCGCGATTCTCGCCGCCTTCATCTTCCCTATCCTGAAACCCGGCTGGCTGTTTCTGTGCGGGCTGCCAAACCCTATCGAAAGTATTTTCACGCCCCCGAACCCCGCAGACTTCAGGGCGTTTTTTATGAGCGCCAGATAGTTCGTTGCCCTGCACTGCCCGCCCGTCTGCGTGATGCCGACAACGTACCTGTCGGCTGCGCCGGGGCCGGCGGACTTCAAGAATTTCACAATGTCCCCGACTATCACCGTCGCCGGGTAGCACACTTCGTTATGGGCATACTTCAGCCCTTCCGAGACGGATTCGGGGCCGGGCGGCGGGAGGTTCTCCACCCTGTACCCGAACGCCTCCCCCATGGCGGGCACAAGCGGGGAGATAAGGTCCGAAAACCACGGCACTATGACGGTTTTTTCCCTGTCCGAATCCGTGTAGGAGGCGTCGTAGCCCATGTACGGCTCCCGCACTTCGGCGGGTCTGCCGGGGGCGGCGCGCGCGGCGGACTCCACAATCGAGCGCAGGCGCAGGCGTATGGAGCCGGGGCTTGAAATCTCGTCCACCCTTATCACGTTCAGGCTCTTTCCGGCGGCCTTCAGTATTTCGGAAGCCTCGTCCATGATAAACGAGTCCGGGCCGCAGCCGAATGAGTTCAATTGGACCAGGACCACATTCCCGGGGAGGGCCGCAACGGCGCGCGCGGCGCGCACCACCCTGTTGGGATACGTCCACTGCGAAACGTAGTTTACGCCGTCCAGGGCTACCGCGCCGTCGAATGCGAAGGCGTCGTCGGCCACGGCGTCGGCCCCCAGGCCGGCGGCTATCTCGGCCGCCTTCTGGCTTATCAGGGGGTCGGTATGGTAGGGCCTGCCGGTAAATACGAGGGCGAGCCTGCCGGACGAAACCGCCCCGTCAAGGATGGCCCGCTGGCGGGCGCACACCGAACGCCTGAAATTTTCCCTGGCCTCCAGGGCAGAGGCGAAGGCGGAGGCGAAAACCGCCTTGGATACGCCGAGGGAGCTGAAATACTTCCAGCACGTGTCGCGCAGCGCGCCGCGGCTCTTGAAGACCACCACGGGGGTGTCCAGCTCGACCCCGAACCGTCCCCCGAGGTTCATGGAATTTTTTACGACGTTCGGATAGCCGCTCACCACGGGGCAGTTGAAAGAATTGTCCGCCCCCGCGCCCTCCGCCTCCTCCATGACGGCCATGGGGTAGAAAATCCTGCGGCATCCCTTGGATACGAGGTTTAGTATGTGCCCGTGGACGAGCTTTGCGGGGAAGCATATGTTGTCGGACATAAGCCACGAAACGCCGCTTTGGGCGAGAGCCGTAGAGGATTCGTCGGAAAGCACGGTCCTTATTCCGCACCCGTCAAACATGGCCTTCCAAAACGGGTAGTTCTCGTACATGTTGAGCACGCGCGGGATTCCCACTGCGCCCCCCTCCCCTAGGCCCGCATCCGCGCCGCGTCCGCCAAAGAGCGCCCGGAAACGCTCCTCCACGCCGTTTTCACCCCTCGCCGGAGCGGACGACGAAGAGTGGAAATAGCGCTCGCACTTGTTGCCCGCGTGGGACACGTTCCCGTTTTCAAACTCAAACCTCACGACAGAGCACCTGTTGGCGCACCCGCCGCACGCCAGGTTTCTGCGCGATATTTTCGAGGCGTCAACATCCGGCGAAAATCCGGATGCGGCGGACGGGGCACATGATGCCCGCGCATACAGCGCAGCCCCGAAAGCCCCCATCAGTTCGGGGCTGTCCGTGCCCCAGACAACCTTCCCGGAAAGCTTTTCCAGAGCCCGCCACACGGCCCGGTTGCGGAACGCCCCGCCCTGCACCACTATCTCCCCGCCGAGGCGGTCCATGTTGGAAATTTTAAGAACCTTAAAAAGGCAGTTTTTAACGACCGAAACGGCAAGGCCAGCGGCGATGTCGGCGGGCGAGGCCTGCCTGCGCAGGGCCTCCTTGACTTTGGAATTCATGAAGACCGTGCAGCGCGTGCCGAGGTCGGCAGGGGCACGCGCCATGCAGGCGGCGTTTGAAAACTCCTCCATTGTCATGTTCATCATCGAGGCAAAGCCCTGCAAAAACGACCCGCACCCCGAGGAGCACGACTCGTTCAGCTCAACCCCCGCAACCGCGCCGTTTTCCACAAATATCGACTTTATGTCCTGCCCGCCGATATCCAGCACAAACGACACGTCCCCCGACACGAATTTGGCCGCCTCCAAATGCGCCATTGTTTCGACTATTCCGAAATCCATGCCGAAGGCGGCCTTCAACAGGTCCTCGCCGTAGCCAGTCGCGGCCGACGAGGCGAATTCGACAGACGCCCCCCTGGATTTTGCAAGCTCCAGAAATTCGTCCACGCCCTCCTTGGCGCGCCCCAGCGGGTTTCCAGAGTTCTGGCAATATTTTGAAAAGACTATATTGGCGCAGGAATCTATGGCGACAATCTTTGTGGTGGTGGAGCCGGAGTCGATGCCCATGTGCACCCTGAGGGCCTCTCCGGGCCTGATTTCCCGCCTCGGAAGCGGAACCATGCGGCGGGCCGCATCCCATTTTGCAAATTCCTCCCCAGATGAAAAGAGGGGTTCGAGCGAACCTGCGGATTCGGAAGGCCCGGGGCGCGATACCCGCGAAATTATCTCGCCTATCCCCATCGCGCGCCCGCCGCCTGCCATATATGACGCCCCGGCTGCGGCAAACACTTCTGAATGCTCCGGAAGCCGCATATCTTCCGGCGGCACGTTAAGCACTTCGGCAAAGGCCGCGCGCAGGGCCGGGATGAACGTTAGCGGGCCGCCCACACAGAGGACGGGCGGAATCATGTCGGTGGCCTTGGCAAGCGAGCTTGCGCACTGCATGGCAACCGCCCTGAAAACGCTCGCCGCAACGTCCGCAAGGGGCACGCGCCGGCTTATCAGGTTCTGGACGTCCGTCTTTGCGAAAACGCCGCAGCGGGAGGCTATGGGGTAAGTGCGCGAGGCATCCTCCGCAATACGGCCCATGAGGGCCGCATCCATGTTCATGAGGGAGGCCATCTGGTCGATGAAAGCCCCGGTTCCACCGGCGCAGCTTCCGTTCATCCGTATGTCCGGCTCCCCCTTCCCGGAAAAGAATATGATTTTCGCGTCCTCGCCGCCTATGTCGATGAGGGTCAGCCTCTTCCCGCCCATTTTGCGGGCCGCCTCGGCCTCGGCTATGAGCTCCTGCGCAAACTTGAATCCGCCGCGTTCGGCGACGCCCATGCCTGCGGATCCCGTGAGGCAAACGGAAAACTCCCCGCCGGGAAACTCGGAGGAAAGTTTTTCAAGCTCGGCCTTCAGCGTCGCACCTACGTCGGCAAAATGCCTGGCGTATGACGAATACAAAACGCCATCTTCGCCGGACACCGCTATCTTGACGGTTGTCGATCCGGCATCTATCCCCATACAATAATGCATAAGAAAGCCGTGTATATCAAATTATTACAAAAACTGCGAAAAATCCAAAAGAAACGCGCGGCGGGAAAAGTCTCCTTTCATATCGGCCAAAGGCCCGAAATCTGAATCCCCGGGAGAGCGCGCCCATTAAAAACCAATCTAAAACATTGCCCCGATGTCAAGGCGGAGATTGTTAGGATTTTGTTAGGGATTGTTAGAATTATGTTAGCTCAAATCCAAACCCATTCCGTAAAAATATTCCCATTAGAAATTTACTGTTTTCTTTAAGACCGCTATCGGGACTCTAAAAAAAACGCCCCTTTCTTTCGCCTTTCAGGCGCGTTTCACTCCCTGAAACGCTTGCCCCCCTGCCGCATCTGCAAGCGGGACGCCGCCTGCGCGGCCGAACTGTCCGCACCGCCGCGCGCACTCCGTCCGCGCCTATCGCAAACGCCCGCGTCTGCGCCCAGTTTACACGCCCGGCGGACGCCGCGTCAAAAAGCCTAAGCCCCCCACGCGCGCAAAAAAAACGCCGGACGAATCCGGCGCAGCGCAAAAAATCCGAAGGCCCCGGCGGGGCGCCATCAGCTCCGGCTTCCGCCAAAGGAATTGAAAATCCCCTCCAGAGAGTCCAGAAGCGACTTCAGGTTTTCCCTCGCCTCCCGCTTGGCGCCCTCCAGCTCGGAGGGCCCGGACACGTGTTCGCGGGCGAAGGCGTAAAACTTTATCTTCGGCTCCGTTCCGCTCGCGCGGATTGCAAACGAATAGCCGTTTTCCAGACGGTAGAAGAAGAACTTTTCATGCGGGACGGCGCATCCGTCGGCGTCCAATATCTCGTCGCGCGAGAAATTCATGACGCTCTCCACCTTTACCCCGCCCACGCTTTCAAGGGGGCGCGAATCCAGGCCGGCCAGAAAGTCCGCGATATACATGGAGCCGCTGGCCCCCTCTCTGTATATGTTCTTTAAATCCTCCAAAAAGTACCCGCACTTCAGGTATATCTCGTCCAGATAGTCGCCCACCGACATGCCCCTGCCCTTGAGATAGGCGAGCATCTCCGAGAACATCGCAACGGCCGCGTTTGCGTCCTTGTCGCGCACCGTATCCACGCCGAGGTAGCCGTAGCTCTCCTCCCCGCCGAACACGAAGAATGTTGAATGCTCCTGCATCAGGCGGGCCCTTTCCAGATACGGCAGGCTCCCGCAGTCAATCCCCCCCATGGCCTCCTCAAGCTTCTGCCTGTAAGCCTTAAGGCGCGCCCCTATCCACTTGAAGCCCGTGAGGGTGTTGACGCACCTGACCCCGAAGTGGGCGGCTATGGCGTCCTGAAGCGGGCTTGTAACAAACGTCTTTATTATGGCGCACCTTGAGGGATCCGTTATCACGCCCAGCTCAATCATGCGCGATATGCGGTAGTATATGAGAAGCGCGCCTATCATGTTGCCGGTAAGAAGCGTCATCTCCCCGCTTTTCGAGCGGAAGGCGGCGCCCATGCGGTCGGCATCGGGGTCTGTGGCCACCAGGCACTCCGCCCCCGTGTCGTTGGCGAGGGAAATCGCCATGGAGAGGGTTTCGGCGTACTCGGGGTTGGGCTGCTTCACGGTCGGGAAACGCGGGTCCATCACCATCTGCTCCTCGACGAGTATCGGGTCCAGGCCGAAATGGCGCATGACTTTGGGGCACATTACAGCCCCCGTTCCGTGGACGGGGGTGAAGACGAGCCTTGGCGGGTGCTCCCTGAGAACGCCCTTGTCTATGACGCAGTCCTCAATGCTTTTTACATACGACTCCTCAAGCTCCGGATTCACGCGCCTTACGCCGTCCAGCCTCACCTCAAGCAGCCTTTTTACGTCGGCCCACGGGACGGAGTTTACGCAGCCTATTATGCCCTCGGCATGGGGGCTTACGACCTGGGCCCCGTCCGAGAAATACACCTTGTAGCCGTTGTCGGACGCCGGATTGTGGCTTGCGGTTATCACTATTCCCGCAGTCGAGCCGGAGTTTATCACAGTGTAGGAAAGCTGCGGCGTGGAGCGCGGCCCGTCGAAAATCCTGGCCACCCCGCCGAGCGAGGTCCAGACGGAGGCCGCAAGCTCGCAGAAATGGCGAGAAAAATGGCGGACGTCGTGGGCTATCACAATGGATGGGGCGCCCAGCGAATTTTCGTCGCACCAGCGCTTGCAGTAGGCGAAAAGCCCCGCCGTTGCGCGGGCCACGGTGAAGTCGTTCATGTTGTTCGAGCCGACTGCGGCGTGCTCCGGCGTGCCGTCGTGCGAAACAACCCCCAGTTCGACCGACGTCGGGCGCTTCCCTATCGTGCGCCCGCGCATTCCCCCGGTACCGAATTCAAGGGGCTTGAAGAACCTGTCGTTCAGCTCCTCCCAGCACGAGTTTTCAAACAGTTCTAGGATGCTTTCGCACGCCCAGCGCGGGAGGAATCCCCCGTCGGCCCAAGCCCCGATATTGTCTGCGGCGGAGGGGAGAAGCGCCCCGGACGGGGCGGAACCGAGGGCCCGCTTTATTTTTTCCAATAGGCAATCCATACTACAATATGCTGTCGGTTTTTTCGGTGCGGGCCTTAACCCGGCGGCCCCTGAATCGGAGCCGGGAAAAGCCCGTTTGAGACTGTGTTGAAAGCTATGCGGGGGGGCTTCTGTGTCAATTAAAATCGGGCGGAAGCTCCGGACGGGCGTCACCACACTATCTTTCGCTCCCGGCGCGCAATAAGCTCGACCGCCGTGCCGCCCTCGCGGGCCGCATAGTTTGCAAGGGCGAGGGCCCAAAACCTGTCGGCGTGCCCGTCCCTGGTGGATGCCGCAGCAAAGCGCACGCCGCCGAGAGCCGTTGTCATGCGGCGCACCGAGCGCAGGTCGGCGGCAGTTTCAATATCTCCGGGAATCCTTATCCTTCCGTCTTCAAACCTGGCCCTGAGGGGATACGCAAGCTCCTCCTTTGAAGCCGAAGAGAAGCTCACCCCCTCGACCCTGGAGGCCCCGAAGCGCTCCGCCGCCCTCTCCGCAAACTGCCTTCCAAGCCCTGTCTGGTCTATGGCGGCCCGCCTGAGGCGCGGGTTTGAAAGGATTGAAAAAAGCGCCGCCTCCTGCTCGGAAAACGGGGCACCTCGGAAGGTTCTGACATCGCGCGTATAGAGGGTGTCGCCGAGGCTCTCCAGCAGCCAGAACACGGTGAGGTCTTTCGCGCGTCCCACGTCCACGCCAAGATACAGCGTTCCCCCGGCGTCCGCGCCCCAGTTTTCAGAATCCGCATAGGAGCACCGCAAAATGCTGTCAAAGCCCAAAAAAGAAGAGGCGTCGTCGAAAGGCTCGCACATGTATTCCTGCATGAACGCCGCCTCGTCGGCGCACGAGGCCCGCACGAAGTCGAAATATTCGCCCTCGTCCATCTGGGAGACTTCGCAGCCCTCCGGGAGGGCCGCCTTGAGCTTCTTCAAAAAGCCCTGGTCGAGCGCGTCCGCCAGGGTCACACGGTGCAGGGAAACGCCCTTGGGGTTGCCTCCGTGGCGCGCCTCCTCAACAAGGCGGTTGAAATAGTTTTCGCGCCCGCGGTGGGTCGATATTATTTCAAGCCTGCCGCCCCACGTTATGCCGGGATAGGCGATGGAATAAAGCCCCCGAGGGTCCGGATGCAGGGCGAATTCGTCCAGCACCCTCGTCCCGCGCTTTCCGGCCTGGGCGTCTGGGTTGGAGGACAGGGAATTTATGCGCGTGCCGTTTGAAAACGCCAGCGCCCTCGCGGCGCCCCCCGAGGCGTCCGAAACGGGAGAGCCGGCCACTTCGCAGGCCGCAGCGTCGAGCACGCCCGCAAACTTGCGGCAGTCCTCTATGAAAAGGCGCGCCTGGGCGTCGTCGCGCGAGCTAACCCACGAATCCAGCCTGCATGAGGCCGAAGAGTGGTCGCGCACGAGCGAATAGGCGGCAGTCCAGCTCATGCCTATCTGGCGCGACTTCTCCATTATCTTTATGCGGGAGCGGTCAAGTATCCACTTTCGCTGGTAGGGCAGAAAAAATCCGTCTTCCATGCGCTCACAAAAGTTTCAGCCTGCGCTCGATTTCAGAAAGGGTTCCCTCCGACAGCCCGCCGGCCCTTACGGAGGGGGCGCCGGAGGCGGCGCGCGCAGCCGAAGAGCTCGCGACGAGCTTGTGGATTATGCCTGAAACCGTGTTTATGTCGGAGAGCGCGAATTCCGACGGGGGCGTCCGGCAGAAGTAGTCGAACAATATCTCCCACACCGCGCCGATGGCGGCCCCGGCGGCGCCGCTTTCAGCCGCGCATTTGGCGGCGCCCTCGTCGGCGGCCCGGCGGGCCCTTTTAATTTTCAGAAGGTACTTTTTTAGCCCCGGGTCCGCACGGACGGCCGCAGGCTCCGCCGCAGGGCTTCGGGATGCGGAAAGGGTTTCCAGGGCGGCCTTTCCCCCCGGCACGGCGCGGCAGGCCCCGCACTGTTCGGACGGCCCGGATTGGGAGTCTTTCGCCATGTCAGAACCCCTCCCTTTCAAGATAGTCTTCGCCCTTGGCGGAGAGCCTGGCGCGCAGGAGGCCGGAGCTTATTTCAGACGGCGCCCTGACTGCGTACCCCCTGTCGCACAGGTATTCTATTTCGGCTGCGGCGGCGCGGAAGTCGGCGTCGAACCCCGAGACTTTGAGCCCCTGGAAAATCGCCTCGTAGGGCATGCTGGCAGGGTACGCGGCCTGAAGCTGCAACAGTATTGAAGTCCGCGCGGCGGCGCGGCGGTATGGAACGGAGCGCATGTCAGGCCTTCGCTTTCATTGCGAGCCTGTCCGTCTTTACGGAAAGCTCCGTTATGCGCTGGTTTGCAAGCTGGGCCTGGGCGACGAGCGAGCTTATGTTTTGGGCGTTGCGGCTTATGAGCGCGCCCATTTCCGCGAGCGACTGCGAATGCTGGCGCTGCATCGAGCGCGTGTCCTCGCGTATCTCCGCCCGCAGCGTGCGCAGGTCGTGGGCGGCCTCCGCCATAGTCCTTATGAATTCGGCGCGCAGCTTTTCGAGGTTGGACTGGGTGACAAGGGCCAGCCCCGGGTCCCGGACGGCGCCGTGGTGCTCGCGTATCCTTAACACCAGATAGTACGAGCCAAGTATGGACGTCAAAACCACCATCGCCGCCCCTATTGACTGAGAGTATTCCAAGTTCATCCCGCCATTTTATCCGGGGCGCGCGCGGGAGTCAAATTTACTGTTGAAACTTTTGATGGAATGGCTCCGTTTGGTATTTTGGAGCGCGAAGCGGCGCGGGCGAGCGCCATCCGCCGGGAATCCACACAAAAAAAACGGCCGGAAGAATCATCCTCCGGCCGAATCGCCCGACGGCATCGCCGCCTGTTATTTGAAAGGAATTTCAAAGCTTATGATGAAGCGCTCCTCCGTCTTTTGGGCACTTGAGGCGTTCACGCCGTCGTAGCTGTAAGAATAGCGCCCTGCGATGTTGAGAAGGTCCGTCAGCTCAAAGACGATGCCGATATTGAACACGTAGTTATACTTGTTTACGTTCAGGACGTTCACGCCGGCGAATGCGCTCTCTTCGAGGCGGGCGTAGTCGTGGAACTTCCAGACGAGGTCCTGCATAACAGTTGCCATGGCCGCCCAGTGCTGGTCGTAGTCGTCGGCGTTGATATAGCGCGCGGCGGGGCCGGCGGAGACGTTTATTATGAGAGTGTCGTCGCCGAGGGGCTTTATCGTGCGGCCGACGCCCACGATTTCGTCAACCTGGTCCTTTATGCCCTTTATGCGGTCAACGCCGTAAGAGAGGGTGTTTGAGAGGTACCAGGTTTCCGGGGAGATGTAGTATTTGTAATTCGTGACGACGCCGTACTTGTCGGTGGTCTTGTTTTCCACGCCGTTTTCGGGGGTTTCCGAGGCGTAGTCGTAATATGCGGAAAACTTGAAGTCGTGAACGTCGTCCCACATCTTGTGGGCATCGAAGCCGAGCGTGTAGGAAAGGGTCTTAGAGGACGTTTCCCTGCGTTCAAGGCCGCCCTTTATTTTGAACTCCCAGCCTTCGGGGACGTTTGAATGGATGAAGTCGCGGTAGTCGTCAACCCACGTCTTCTCCGGTTCGGGAGCCGCCGGGGCGGGCGCGGGGGCTGCGGCGACGGCGGCAGCCGGCTTTGCGGCCTCTGCGGGCTTTGCGGCTTCCTCCGCCGCCAGAACGGATTCGACGTCCGAAGCCGGAATCACAAAGGGACCGTAAGCCGTCTTCAGGGAGATGGACTCGTCAGTCTTTGCAACGATTTCGCCGGAAAGCCTGTCCCCGTTTTTCAAGACGACGGTATCCGCGTACGATGCCGCAGAAAGCACTGCCGCGGCGATAAGGATTGGGGTTCTTTTCATATTTGAAATAAAATTTACAATGAACTATCCCCCAAGAACATTTGCAAGCACAAAAACTCAAAAATGCGCGGGCGCGGCAGCTCCCGCACCTTCCGCCCGGGGCCGCCCGGAACAATCTCTGAGCGGCCCGAAGCTCATTTCAGCGGGATTTCAAACCCCAAAGTCAGCCTCTGGTCCGCCTTCTGCGCGGTCGCGGCGTTGATGCCGTCGTAATTGTAGGAATAACGTCCGGCGATGTGGAGAAGGTCGGAAATCTCAAAAATAATACCGATATTGAAAATCAGGTTGTACTCCTCCGGATTCATGGCGTTGAACCCCGCAAAGGCGCTCTGGCGCTGCTCCAGCCTCGCGTACTTGTGGAACCTCCAGGTCATATCCTCCATGACAGTTCCCATGAGGACCCAGTTGTGGTCGTAGTCGACGGCGTTTATGAAGCGCACGGAAGGCCCGGTCGAAATGTTCAGCACAATCTCGCCGTCGAGGAACTTGAAAGTGTAGCCGACAGCGACAATCTCGTCGGCCTGGTTGTTTATCCCCTTTATCTTGTCGTAGCTGTATGAGAGCGTGTTTGAGACAAACCAGTTGTTCTCCCTTGCGATATAGCGCTTATAGAGCGCGGAAGCGACGAGTTTTTCAGTCGAGGTGTAGCTCGGCGAGTGTTCGGGGGATTCCACCGCGTAATCGTAATTTGCAAACATCGCAAATTCGTTAACATCGGCCCAGTTCTTCCGCCCCTCAAAGCCGAAGGAATAAGACCTGGACCTTGATGTGCTGCTCTGGTAGCCGATGCCGCCCCTGATTCGGAAAGTCCACCCTTCGGGAACGATGGAGTGGATGAAGTCGCGGTAGCGGTCCACCCACGGCCGGGTGTCAGGTTCCGGGGCCGGGGCTGCGGGGGGCGACGGCACGAGAGGATCCGGAGGTATGACGGCGGGATCAGCCGCGACAATGGCAGCCGGAGGCTGTGAAGGAGGATGCGCGGGTGCCGCAGGAGCCGCCGGTGCGGGCGCAGGCTGCGAAGCAGGTTCTGTTGGAGCCGGGGCTGCGGGAGCAGACGCAACTTCCGTCTGAGGCGCGGGCGCGGGTGCCGCAGGGGTTGGTGCGGGCGCAGCCTGAGGAGCAGGCTCTGTTGGAGCCG
>URJJ01000012.1 GCA_900548185.1 uncultured Opitutales bacterium | reverse complement strand
ATTATGGCGGGGAAAATCGCGAAAATCTTTTTCATAATTAAAATTATATTTTTTACTGTGGGCCTTTCAAGCGCTTTTTCCCGCGGCCTGCGGCGCCTCTATGGTCGGCCGTGCGCATGCGCCTCAAAACGGGCTTTCTCTGGAGGCCCGCCCCGAGTTTTTTGGCGTTTTTTTTCGTGCGCAGGCGCAAGTTTTATGCCATAATTTAATTGTATGAAAAAGACAGGCATCATGGGCGGGAGCTTCGACCCGCCCCACAAAACCCATATCGCCCTTGCGCGGGCAGCGGCGGAGTCTCTCGGGCTCGACCGCGTGTTTTTCATACCCGCATTCGCATCCCCGCTGAAGCCCGCCCCGCATTCGGCCTCGTATGCGGACAGGCGCGCGATGCTGGAGCTCGCCCTCGAATCCTTCCCGCATCCCCGGGAGATACTGGATGTAGAGCGGGACAGGGGGGGGGAGAGCTATTCCGTTGACACGGCGCGCGAGCTGGCCTCGCGCTTTCCGGGGGATGTGCTCTATTGGATAATCGGCTCCGACCAGCTTCTGAACCTGGGCCTGTGGCGCGACATTTCGGCCCTTGCGCGCCTCGTGCGCTTTGCCTGCGCGTCCCGCCCGGGCTATCCGTTCGCCGTCCCGAGGGACGTGCCCGCCCACGCGGTCGTGGAGCGCGTGGAGTTTGCGGAAAGCCCGGCCTCTTCGTCGGGTCTCCGCGCCGCGCTCGAAAGGGGGGATGCCGGTTCTGATTTTATTGACGGGAGCGTTTTAAAATACATAAAGGAACATAAACTCTACGCTTCCGAATAAAAATAAACATGCAAGACGACGAAAAAACATTGCAAATTTTGAAGGCCTGCCGCGACGCGCTCGACGACAAGAAGGCCATGGATCTGAAGGTGCTGGACGTCAGGGGCAAGTCCCCGATAACAAACTACTTCATCCTGGCCACGGCAAACTCGGAACCCCATATGAAGGCCCTCGCCGGCGCGCTCGATTCGGCCCTCAAGGAGCTTGGGGTGGATTCCGTGGGCCGCGACTATGCCCCCGGGAGCGGATGGATTGTCGTGGACGCTTTCGACTTTATGGCCCACATATTCCTCGCCGAACAGCGCGGGGCCTACAAGCTTGAAGCCCTCTGGAAGGACGCCTCCGAGGTCCGCCTGGACTGACGCCGCATATTTCCTGACGCACTCCGGGGCGCTGAAATGCTTTCCAAAACTCATTCTGGGGCCCTGGTCGGGGTCGAGGCCGTCGCGGTCGAAGTGGAGGTGAATTCCGGCGAGCGCGGTGAGCCGAGGGTGTTTATGGTCGGCCTTCCCGACGCCGCCGTAAAGGAGTCCGAGGACCGGGTGACAAGCGCGCTTGCAAACAGCGGTTTTGCAATGCCGCACACCCGCACCACAATAAACCTCGCCCCCGGCGACATCCGTAAGGAGGGGCCAATGTACGACCTTCCAATCGCGGTTGGACTGCTCGCCTCTACAGGCAGGATTTCGCCTGAGAAGCTCGGCATGTACGTGATTGCGGGCGAACTCGGGCTTTCCGGCAGCCTGAGGGGCGTGTGCGGCGGCGTGTCGCTTGCGCTGCTTGCCAGAAAAAGCGGGATGCGCGGCGTGATTTTGCCCGCAGACTCTGCGGCGGAGGCCGCCCTCGTGGACGGCGTGGACGTAATCGCGGCCGACTCGCTCGCGCAAGTTGCGGACTTTCTTAATTCAAAGTCCGACATCGCCCCCCTGAAGCTTTCGGATTCCCCGTACTCGCGCAGGGGCGACGGGGACTTCATGCCCGATTTCGCGGATGTGAAGGGGCAGTTCCAGGTTCGGCGCGCCGTTGAAGTCGCCGTGGCGGGCGGCCACAACCTTCTTATGGTGGGGCCTCCCGGCTCCGGCAAGAGCATGATAGCAAAGCGGATTCCGTCGATTATGCCCCTGCCTTCGCTCGAGGAATTTCTGGAGGTGCTTGGCATATATTCGGCGGCCGGACTTTCAAGGCAGGGCGAAAACAGGTGCTTCCGCCGCCCGTTCCGCTCGCCCCACCACACCATAAGCGACGTCGGCCTCATCGGCGGCGGGAGCATTCCGCGCCCGGGAGAAATATCGCTGGCCCACAACGGCGTGCTCTTTCTGGACGAGCTTCCGGAATTCAAGCGCAGCGCCCTTGAAGTTATGCGCCAGCCGCTGGAGGACGGCTCGGTGAGCATTTCGCGCTCCGCCGGAAAGGTTACGATGCCGTGCCGCTTCATGCTGGTTGCCGCGATGAATCCCTGCCCGTGCGGCTACCACGGCGACCCCCGAGGCAAATGCCGCTGCACCCCGCTTCAAATACAGCGCTACCGCTCCAAAATATCGGGGCCCCTTCTCGACAGGATTGACATCCACGTGGAAGCCCCCGCAATCGGTCTGGACGAAATCGGCGGGTCCTCGCAGGGCGAGCCGTCGTCTGCCATGCGTTCGCGCATAGTGGCAGCCCGGGAAATCCAGAGGGCCAGGTTCGCCGGGGGGCCTGTCCGCGACAACGCGTCGATGGGCTCGTCGCAGGTAAAAAAGTACTGCGCGCTGGACGCTTCGCAGCTCAGGATGCTGGCTTCCGCCATGGAGGAGCTGAATCTTTCCGCGCGCGCATGGGACCGCATAATAAAGGTGTCGCGCACGATTGCGGACTTGGATTCTTCGGAAAGAATAGACTCCCGGCACCTGCTTGAGGCGATAAACTACCGCTCGCTCGACAGGCGCTGATGCGCCGGTTTGCGGCGTTTTTTTAAAACTTTGCGGCGAAGCCGGTGTCATAATAATATGCATGTGCGCGGCTTTTCTTTTGCGGTTTTGCGGGCGCGCGGCTTGTGAATGGCGCGCGGCGCCGGGCGGCAGGATTTTGTTTGCCTGCCGCGCCTGAAAGTATGAAAGTGTTTTTATTATGGGACAAGGCAGCAGCGGAAATGTCATATCGGCCCTCGCGAGTTTTTTCCTGCCGGGGCTGGGCCAGCTCATACAGGGCAGGTTTTTTTGGGCGGCGTTTTTCTTCATAGGGTGCGCGGTGCTGTACGGGCTGGTTTTTACGTGGCCTGTGGCGGTTGTCATGCACATATGGGCGATATTGAACGCGGCGCTTTTCAATCCTGCAAAGGATGACTGAGCCTGAGGCAGGCGGGGCGCCCTCCGGCGCCTTGGAGCCCTCCGCCGGCGTTTCCTGCGGGCGGGAGGGGGGCCGCGCGCGCTTCGGGTGCTGCTTTTCATGCACGCTCGTTTTGGCCGCACTTTTGGCGCTCTCGGCGGCCCTTTCTTATCTGCTTTTCAAAGGCTCGGGCGTTCCCAGAATCGAGTTCAAAAACGTGAACGTCCACCTGACCTCCTCCAGCATATCTTCCGCATCGCCCGAGGACAGGTGGGTCGTCGCAACGATACGCGGGGAGCTTTCCGACACATACGTCCTCGAACGCCCCTACATGACCGACCTCGTGTTCCGCCTGAATCCGCTTCCGGCCTACTACAACTATTTCGTCCCCCTGAACGACCCGCGCTGGAGCGTCCGCTACTCCTCTTACGCTTCTGATTCGGGCGGAAGGGTGGAAATTGCGGAGGTCTCGCTGCCTGACGTGGAGTTTGACGACTCGGCCGCCGTGGTTGACATATCGAGGCTCGACATCGTTTCGGAAAACTCGGCGTTCGTGCGCTTTGAATCCACTGCCGAAGACTTGCGCCGCAGGCTCGTCGCGCGCATTTCCGACCGCTACCGCGAGGAGGGGGCGGGCGGTGCCAGAAAGGTTTTGGCCCGCAGGCTCGCCGAGGAGAGCGTTAAGGGGTTCGTCGCCCGCAGGCTCGCGGAAAACGGCGTGGATGCGGGCGCCGGGTGCGTGTTCAAATTCAACTGGATTCCCGCCTCCGGATCCGCAGGGGAGGCTGCGCGCGATGGGAGGTAGCGGAAGGTGTCTGCGGCGCGGCCCCGACGGGGACGGAGGCTCCGGGCGCAGGGGGTGCACCGGGACGGCTTTTGCCGCGCTTTGCGCGTGCTTTTCAGCGCTTTGGCTCCTGAACCTTTCGGGCGGCTTTATAGAGATACCCGACAACCTCCCGATTGTCGGAAATGTTGACGAGGCGTTTTTTACGATGCTTCTTGTCGGCTCCCTGTCCTATTTGGGGATAGAAATCCCGTTTGTTTCAGACATTCTAAAAAAGGGGGGGCGCAGGTAGATGGACGCGTGGCATTTTGCGTTGTGCGCGCTGGCTGGCGCGTCGCTTGCGTCGGTTGCGGGCCTCAGGGTTTTCATGCCGCTTTTTGCGCTGTCGGCCGCCGCGAAGGCGGGCGTGTTGAGCCTGAATGAAAACTTCGCCTTTCTCGCCTCCGATGCGGCGTTTGCCATGCTGCTTGCGGCCATGGCCGCCGAGTGCGCGGGCTACATGGTGCCGTATCTGGACCACCTGCTGGATGCTGCGTCTGCGCCCCTGGCAATCGCTGCGGGAATCGCCCTTTCGGCTGCGGTGATTCCCGACGCGGACCCCGCGCTCTACTGGACGCTGAGCGCTGTGGCAGGCGGCGGCGCGGCGGGACTTGCCAAGTTTTCTGCGGCCTCCGCCCGGGCCGGGACTGCGGCGGCGGGGGGAGGGCTTGCGAATCCTTTATTTTCTGCGGCTGAAACCGTGTTTTCTGCGGCTGTGTCGCTTATGGCGGTTTTTGCGCCAGTGCTGGCGGCCGCCGTTTTGCTTGCGCTGGCGTTTGTGGTTTTTAAGGTTGTGTCGAAAATTTTCAGGGCCCGGAGGGGCGCGGTATTGAAATGATGGATTGGATTGAAAGCATTTGGAGGGGGATATACGACTCCTCGGGGGCGGTGTACAGCTTTTCTGTGTACATGCTCGTGTTCCTGTCGCTCGTGGCGCTTTTTCTGGTGTCGATAGTAGGGTGCGTAATCCCCGTAATACCGGGGCCGTCCCTGGCGTTTCTCGGGGTTGTGGCGTGGAAATTTACGATAGCCCCGGGAATATCCTACGCGTGCCTTGCCATATGCCTTGCGCTTGCGGCGTTCGCCCAGGTTCTCGACTGGTGGCTTCCCATAAAATACACCCCGACGAAACGCGGGGCCTGGGGGGCGTTTGTCGGGGTCATGGCCGGGGCCGTGCTTGCAATGGTATTCCCGCCGTTTGCCGTCTTTGCAATATTCCTTTCGCCCCTGGCCTTCGCCTTCGCCTTTGAATACCACGGCAATGCCGATTTCGTGAGGGCGTGGGAGAGCGGGAAGGGCGCTTTTGTTGGGACTTTCATGACGGTGGTGGCAAAGGCTTTCATCATATTCATGATGATTGCAATCGCAAGCTTCGACGCAATCGTCTGACCTGCTGCGCGCTTCAGAATGGCGCCGGGGGAAAGGGGCCGCGGCGGGGGCCCGGATGCGGGGCCGGATTTCTGGAGCGCGGTTTTGCCATTTGGGCGGCCTGCCGTGTCCTCCGCCGGGGCGCGCCTGTTTGGCCCTCGCATTCAGGCCGGCGAAATCCCGTAAAAAAATCCCGGTTTTTCCCCGGGATTTTTCGCTTTGTCAGACCTTTTTAAGGATGATTTTTATGCCCCTTCTCATGAAGGTCGGAACATCCAAATCCTCCTTGCCGTAGGGGTTGGGGGGCGTCCCCTCGAAGAATCCGCGCTTGAGGTCCGTTTCCACAAATTCAAACTCGCTCTGGGATTCGTTTGCGGCTGCGGCCCTGGCAATCCTCGCGCGCGCCCGGGCCGGCTGGGGCCTGGCCTGCTCGCGTTCGGCCTCCTTTGCGGGAAGCTCCAGGATTCCCGTTCCGGCGGCCTGCCGGGGGGCGTCAGGCTCTTCAAGAAATTCGACCCCGATGGCGCTTATTTCGACGCGCCCGTTCATGGAAGCTTCCGGGCAGGCGGCAAATATCACGTTTTCGTGGTCGCAGAATTCGGCGGCGGCCGATATCAGGGCGCGCTTTAGCTCCTCCATCGGGAGGTCCTCTCCGAAGCGGACGCAGGCGACGAGCCTGTCGGCCTTTTTCGCGCAGAAAGCGGACTTTCTCCCCGGAAATTTCGAGAATGCCGCGAGCGCGGGCGTAACCGGATCCGGCCCCTCCCCGCGCCCGAATGCGAAGGCTGCGCGCCTTTTTTTGGGGGATGAAAGCATGTTTTTAAGCGCGGCAAAATCCGCGTTTATCAGCCCGGTTTTCATTAGCATTGCGGCAAGCGACGCAGCCGACGATACCGCGCAGGCGTTCATGGCAGCAAACGCCTCGCGCGCCGGAATGCCCGCGTGGGCCTCCGACATCGCGTCGTTGGGAAGCTCCACCGCAGCGTCGCACACGTCGGCCATTGCGGCCATGGCCCGCCCGGCCAGGCCGGTGCGTGAGGCGCCCTCAAAGGCAAACGGGGTGGCGCAGAATGCGACCACCTTCGCGCCGGCGTCGCGCGCGGCTTCGGCGGCGGCTATTGAGGCCGCCGAGCCGGTTCCGCCGCCGAGCCCGGCCAGTATTATAACCAGATCCGCCCCCGCCACGGCGCTTTTTACCGCGTCGATGTCGGCCTGGACCGCCCTCGACCCCAGGGAGGCGTCGCCCCCTGCGCTCATCCTCCGGGTGACGGAGGCACCTATGAGAATTTTTTCGCACGACTTTGCGCTTTCCAGCGCGGCGCCGTCTGTGTCTATTGCAAATACCTCTATTCCGGGCACGGCGGCCGCCGCCATTTCTGCGCAGTTTACGCCCGCCCCGCCGATTCCCAGAACCCTTATCGAAACTTCAGGAGACGCCATTTTGCCTCCTCCTTGCGAACATCTTTGTTATTCCCGTCAGAAAGCCCCGGCTTTTTACGGGGGCCTTCGCTGCATCCTCGCTCGCCCGGGCCAGAAGCCCGAGGGCGGTTGCGTACTCGGGGTGGCATAGGGCGGGCTTCACCCATTCGGGGAACACCGCAGGCTCGCAGGGAACGCCCAGCACGGCTTCCGCCACGGCCTCTATGCCCCTGGTTTTTGAAAGGCCGCCTGTGAGCACGACTGCGGGCACCTGAGAGTCCGCAAAATAGCGCGCCAGCTCCTTTCTTAAAATCGTGAAAATTTCCTCGAATCGCGCGCATATTATTTTGTTGAGCGATCCGTAAACGAACACGTTGTCGCCTATGCTCTTGTCGCCGTTAAGCCATATCTCGCAGCGGCGCTCCTCTTCGGTGAGTATTATCTTGCCGTATTTGAGGTTGAGCTTGTTCGCGTTTTTTATGCTGACGTGGAGGCCGAGGGATATGTCGTTTGTGACGTGGTCGCCGCCCACGGGTATGGTGCCCACCTGGACTGCCCTGCCGTTTCGGTACAGGGCGTAGTCGGTCGTGCCGCTTCCCATGTCAACAACGAGCACCCCCTTTTTGCGCCTCTGCGGGGTTGTCGAGGCCAGGGCGGAGGCGACGCCCGAGTGAACGAGTTCCGCGACATCCATGCCGAAGCTCTCGACGATGCTTATTTGGGTTAGAATCTTTTCGCCGTCGCCGTGCAGGAGCCAGTACTCCGCCTCAAGCAGGTTCCCGGCCTTGCCAACGGGGTCGTCGCAAGGTTCGCCGTCCAGGTAGTATCCGCAGCAGAAGGTGTTTATAAAGAGCCTGCCGTCGGGGATTGACTTGCTCTTGGCGTCGTTCTTTGCCCTCTCGACGTCCTCCCGGCGGACGACGCCGTCGGCCCCGCTCACGTTGGCGCTGCCGACGCTCCTGAGGCCCCGTATGTGGGAGCCGCTAAGCGACATGTAAACCGACGCGGCGCCGCTTGCCGAAATCCGCTTTTCGGCGTTTGCTATGGCAGCCTGGGCTAGCCCCGCCGCGCGGGAGGGGTCTGCAATGTCCCCCTTGCGCACTCCGATGGAAGTGCTCCTGCCGAGGCTCAGCACGTTGACGCCGCCGTCCACGATTTCGCCCATCAGGGCCGCCATCTTGGAGGTTCCCGTTTCCAGGGCCAGGGTTATGAGGTTTTCGTTCATTTCGAGGATTCGCGCGGAGAAGCTACCGCCTTGCGCGATAGTGAAAGGTCGATTTTTTCAATGTTGTCAATCCCGTTTTCCCGCATGTACTTGAGCACGTATTCGAGCTTTTCGAGCTGCGCTTCCAGTGCGTGCGCTGAAAAGAGTATCTTCATGTTTTCCGAGGTCGTGACAAGCATTATCGGAAGGGTCGCGCTGCCGAGCTCGCGCACGTTCACGGTGCGCCAGGTTTTGTAGTGTTCGGGCAGCGCCTCGCGCGCGGCCTTAACCAGCTCGTCTATTTTGAACGCGTAGGAGTAGGGGGCTATCTCGCCGCCGATTTCCACTATCGGCACGCCTATCACCCAGGGCAGCTCCATCAGGCTCTCGCGCGGTATGCATACGCTTTCAAAAAACACGCCCTCCCGCGACAGCGCGTATTCCTTGAGAACCCTGCCGCGAGCAATGGCGACCCGGGCGGCCGGGACGTATTCGGAAACCTCTATCCTTATCTTGTCCGGGTAGATTTTTGTGATTTCAGCCTTCCGAATCTGGCCGACTTTTTCAAACTTTTCCCTCAGGGCTATGATGTCGATTTCCGCCAGGTTCTGTATGCGCGGAAAGAGGCCGCGCGCGGCGAGCCACGACTTTGTTATGGTCCCGTCCGTCTTGTACTCGATGAGCCTCAGGTCTTCGGTTGCCGGGGCGAGGGCCTTCTCAACCAGGCCATCGTCGTACACGCGCCAGGCCAGGTAGCCGGCCCCGGCTGCTGCCGCCAGCGCGAACAGCCTGTTGAACACCTTGGCCGCAAACCTGAGACGGGCGCGCCAGGAGACCGTGGCGGCGGGCTTTTTCGCCGACTTCAAGTCCCTCCAGGTCTTCGACTTCCTGCCTCCGGACATGCGTTTCCCGTCAGGCCCTTTCCCCAAAGCGTTTTGCGGCGCCCTCGAGCATCGCCGCGCACAATTCGTCGAAACCCAACCCCGAACACGACGCGCTTTTCGGGAGCAGGCTGGTCGGCGTCATGCCCGGGAGCGTGTTTATTTCAAGGCATATGAAATCCCCGGAGGGCGCCATGAGGAAGTCGGCCCTCGCGAAGTCCCGGCAGCCGCAGGCTGCGAAGGCCGCCTCGGCCGCGCGCCGGATTTCTCCGGACTTTTCAAGTGGTATGGAGGCCGGGAATTCGTAGCGCGTGGAGCCCGCCGTGTATTTGCGTCTGAAGTCGTACACACCGCCTTCCGGGATGATTTCGACCACGCCCGCAGCCTTTCCGTAGAGGATTCCGACGGAGAACTCCCTCCCCCTGAAAAATTCCTCCAGCATCCATGTGCCGTCCCCGAGCGCGCCGAGGGCCGCGTCCCCGGCTTCAGCCGAGGCTATGATTTCAAGGCCGACGCTGCTGCCCTTGTCTGCGGGCTTTAGCACCATCTTTTCCCCCAGCAGGGCTGAGGCTTCTGCGTATGAGGGTGGCCTTGCCGCCGGGAAGGCGAATCCGCGCGCAACGGGCACGCCCGCCCGCATCATGAGGGCTTTTGCCGCCGGCTTTGACATGCATGCGCGGCTTGAAAGGGAGGGGCTTCCGGCGTATGAGAAGCCGGCAGATTCAAGCTCGGCCTGGAGCGTTCCGTCCTCCCCGTATTCGCCGTGCATGGCGGGGAAGACCACCCATTCGTCTGGGGAGATGCCCGCCGGCAGCTCGTTTTTTTCAAGCTCGAACCCGCGTGCGTCGAACTTTTTTGAAAGGGACGCCAAAATGTGCGCGCCGCTTACGAGCGACACGTCCCTCTCCGATGAAATCCCGCCCGATAGGACGGCTACCTTAAACTTCTTCATGGCTGAAAATCTTCTTTGCTTCAAAATATACGTCGCCCGCGCCGACGAATGCCGCGCAGGCGCATCCGGAAGTTGAGCGCCTGAATTCCTCCAGGATTGTGCGCATCTCGCCCGCCTGCGCGAGCGGAACCGAGGGGGAGGCTATGTTGGCGGCCCCGCCCGACGGGTCGAACGGCTCGCTCGCCGCGTACACAGGCAGAATCCTGACATCGTCGCCGGCGGCTGCCCGCTCCTCGAAGAGGCGCCTGAAGTCCGCGCCGAACCGCTTTGTGCGGGTGTAGCGGTGGGGCTGGAAGAATATCAGCTTGCGCCCGGGGCGGACGCCGTCTAGCCAGCTTAAAAACGAGCGCACTTCGCGCGGGTGGTGGGCGTAGTCTGCGATTGCAAATAGCTCCGGGCTTGCGCATAGCACTTCCTGCCTGCGCGCCACCCCCTTGAAGCCGTCGAATATCTCCGTCCCGAAACCCGGGCCGAAGGCGAGGTTTACCGCCGCGAGGGCCATCAGCTTGTCGTACTGGATGAAGTCGCAGGGGGGGACGCGGACTTCGACAGTTTGCGCCCGGGATTTTGAAGAGGCCCTGGCGAGCATTTCGTCGCCCTCGGGGATGACAACGTATTTTTTAGTCCTTGAAAACAGCCGCTCAAACATCCCCTCCAGGGCGGAGGCGTCCGGATAGGTGTCGGTATGGTCGAGGTCGCCGTTCAGGGCCACGGTTATTTCCGGGGAAAAGTTCTCTATGGTTCCGTCGCTCTCGTCCAGCTCCGCCGCGAAGAAGGCCCCCTCGGGGCAGTGCCTCGCGGGTGGGAATCCGACGGGAAGCGCGCCCGCCATGTAGCCTGCGCCGAAGCCCATGGAGTTCACCGCGTGCGCGATGAGGGAGGTCGTCGTCGTCTTTCCGTGGCTTCCGCAGATTCCTATGAGCCGCCTTGAGGCCGCTATTTTCGCAAGGGCTTCGCCGCGCCTCGAAAACGTTCCGCTAAACCCCCCCCTTAGGGCCTCTTCGGAATGCTTGAGCGCGCTTGATATTATGAACTCCCCGCATCCGGCGGGGGGGATGCGCGACCTTGAAATTCCAACCCCGGAAGCTCTCAGCATGTCCTCCACAAGCGGGTTCGGGGAGTCGTCGAACCCCGAAACGTCGCAGCCGTCGGCGCTCAGAAACATCGCAAGCGGGCACATGCCCATCCCGCATACGCCCCCCATGAAAACTCCCCTTTTCATTCGGTCCTTCCCGAGGCGGCTATGGCCTCAATGTCGGATATCATGTGGGAGGAGGAGTTGAGCTCGTCGAGCCTCTCAAGGTTCGCGCGCATTTTGGCGCGGAGGCCGGGGTTTGAGGCGAGCTCCTCCACCTCTCCGAGGAGAGTTGAAATTTCCGACTGGCGCACGCATATTCCGGCGCCGTTTTTTTCGACATGGCGAGCGTTTTCCGTCTGGTGGTCGTCGGCCGAAGTCGGCAGCGGCACCAGCAGGGGGATGGTTGAGCACCTCGCAAACTCCGCAATAGAGCCCGCCCCGGCGCGCGCCACGACCATCTCGGCAGACGACATCGCTAGCTCCATCCTGTCGCAGAATTCCACCTGCCTGAACTCCCGCAAGACCCCGTTTTTGTCGGCAACGGGGGCCGGGGCTGCGGCGGACTTGCCGGGGCCTGTTATGCAGAGGACGTCGAGGCCCATGGCGGCCAGGGCGGAAAAGTTCTCAAAAGCCCATTCGTTGAGCGCGGCCGCGCCCTGGGAGCCCCCGCACACGAGCACTGGGTTTGCCCCCGGGCCGAATCCGAAATGCCTGAGCGATTCATCACGCGGCATCCGCCTTATCTCGTCCCTTATCGGGTAGCCCGCCTGGCGCACCGCACCCTGCGCCCCGTCCCGCATCTTTACGCCGTGGGGCACGTAAACCCTTGCCGCGAACCTGCCGAAAAACCGCACGGCCTTGCCGGGCTTCCGGTTTGCCTCGTGCAATATAAGCGGCGTCTTTGAAAGTATTGCGGCGACCGCCAGGCCGAACGAGTTGAACCCCCCGAAGGCTATCGCCGCGTCCGCCCCCTCGCTTTCTATGAGCCTGCGGCAGGCCCTCACCGCGCCGCGCTGCTCGACTGCAAAGCGCGCCAGCTTTTTCGGGGAAAGCGAAAACCCGCATCCCGGGACCTTTTCAAACCTGAACCCGGCGTACTTTTCGGAGAGCCGCGAGTCAACCGCCTTGCGGCTTATGACAAACGTCACGGAGTGCCCGTTTTTTGCGAGCGCCTCGCCGACGGCTATTCCCGGCGCCATGTGGCCGCCCGTCCCCCCGCAGGAAATCAGAAACTTACTCATAGTCGGTGGCCCTTATCACTTTCGGCGCGCTCCATCTTCGGGCGCAGTTTATGAGGATGCCCGTGAAAAAGAACATGACGACGAGGTTCGAGCCGCCGTAGCTTATGAACGGGAGCGATATTCCCTTTGTCGGCATCAGCCCGATTACGACGCACATGTTGAACAGGGCCTGCACGATTATCATGAGCATCGCGCCGACCCCGAGCGAAAACTCAAACAGGTTCGGAGCCTTTCTCAGCGCTGCAGCGGACCCCCAGAAGAGGACGAAAAAGGCGGCGAGCACGATGAGCGTCCCCACAAGGCCGTACTCCTCGCCGATGTTGGCGAATATGAAGTCGGTGTGGGCTTCGGGCAGGAATGCGTACTGCTGCCTGCCCTGCCCAAGGCCGACGCCCGTCGTTCCCCCGGAGCCGAAGGCGTATATCGCCTGCGTGAGCTGGTAGCCGCCGTCCAGCGCCTCCTTTTCGCGGTTGAGGTACGAAAAAAGCCTCGTGAGCCGGTTGGGGTTTAGCCAGACGAGCACCCCGATGCCCGCAGCACCCATGGCCGCAAACGGGGCCATGTGGGAAATTTTCACGCCGGCTGTCAGCATCATTGCGAAGGCGACCGCAAAGCATAGGGCGCTCGTGCCGAAGTCGGGCTCCTTCAATATTGGGGCCACAAACAGCGCAACCAGCGCAAACGGCAGGGCCGCCCCCTTCCAGAAAGTCTTTATGCCCGTTTGAAACTTTTGCAGGTATGCGGAGACCCATATCACGAGGGACACTTTAGCCACGTCGCTCGGCTGGAACACGAAGGAGCCCACCTCTATCCAGCGCGTCGAGCCCTTTACGGTCTTGCCGACGCCCGGGACGAACACCAGAACAAGCAGTATGAAAGCCAAGGCCGCAAGGGGCAGGGCGGCCCTTTTAAGCCAGTCGAGCCTTATGAAGGCCGCCACGGCCGCACACGCCAGAGCTGCGGCCATCCATACGCACTGTTTGCGGACAAGCAGCATGGGGTCGCTTTTTATCGCGCCCGCGCTCATGAGCGTTATGATTCCGAGTCCCGACAAAAAAAGGACCGGCAGAAATATGGCAAGCCACAAGCCCGCCTTCTGCCGTCCTGCATTCTTGGCGCCTATCTGCGGCATTTCGCGTCGGCGCCGTTATATTTCCTGAATTTCGGGGAGGTCGTTGGCCTGGGGCAGCGTATTGACCGCATCCTGGGGTATGGCCGGCTGCGCCGGAACCTGGAGCGGGGCGGGGGCCGCCGGCTGGTCCGCCTGGATTTTCACGGGCGACTGGGCTTCCGGAGCCGCAGTCGGCTTGGGCTGCGGCTGGACGGTGGGCTGGACTTCCGGGGCCTTTGCGGATTCTCCGACAATTATCGTCTGCCCGGCCCTTATTTTGCGGGGGTCCTTTATGCCGTTTGCGTCCATGATGGAGGCGATGGAAACGCCGTACCTCTTTGCGATGCCGCCCAGGGTCTCGCCCCTTGCTATGGTGTGGGTCTTCTTGCCCGCGAAGTTTGCGGCGGCCTTGGGCTGCTGGGCGCGCGAGACAGACTGCCCGATTGCGGGAACCTTGAGCTTCTGGCCTATCCTTATGCCGGTTTTCTTGAGGCCGTTGAGCGACATGAGCCGCTTTACGGACGTGCCGTGCTTGGCGGCGATTTTTGAGAGCGAATCGCCCTTCTGGACAATGTAAACCGACGTTTCAGACTGGCCTGAGGCGGCTTCCTCCTGGGGCTTCGGCGCGGGCGCAAATTCGGGGGCGGGCGCGCTGCCTGCCGCAGGGATTGTGAGCTTTTGGCCGATGCGGATTACCGAATTGCGGGTCAGCCCGTTTGCCGCCATGAGCTCGTCTGCGGAAATTCCGTGGGCCTTGGCTATCTTTGAGGGGTTGTCGCCGCTTTTTACAACGTATTCGGATGCGGGGGCGGGGGAGGGGATTTCGGCGGCCTCTTCCTGCGCGGGCGCGGGTTTTGGCTTTATCGTGGAAACCGCCGGGGGAATTGGGTCTATAAGCTCGGTTTCGGCCATCTCTTCGGTAACTACCACTTCGCCGGTGCTTGCGCCGGGGAGCTTTTCTGCGGGGCGCGTCGGGGCCGCCCTGAGCGAGGCTGAGCCTTCGGGGGGCATGTCTTCCACAACCGCCTCCACCTCTTCGCCGGTCGCCGCGGCCTTGGTGATTTCGGGGTTGATTTCGGAGGCGCCGTTGTTGTCGGAATTGCATCCCGGCTGGACCAGAATCGTCGTTATAATTACGGCGTGCAGGGCGAGAACCGCCAGTGTTATAGGAGCTTTCATACGATAATGCCTTTTTGAGAAATTTTACTTCGTCTACTATTTACTGTTTTTTTTATTCTTCAAACATAAAACCGCCTCTTCAAAAGATTTTCCGCGGTCGGCGTAGCTTTTAAACATCCCGAAACTGGAGTACCCCGGGCTGAAGAGTATATCGCCGGAATCTCCGCATTTCTTAAACGCAAGCTCCACCGCCGCAGCCATGTCCGGGCACGTGTGCGCGCCCAGCTCAAGCCCCTGAAGCTTCGGCTTTAAAGTCTCTGCGGTCTGGCCTATGAGGGCCGCGCCGCGCGCGCATTCGGCGACGGCGCGCACCAGGTCGGAGTCGTCGCAGAATTTGTCCTTGCCCCCGCCTATCCAGAACGGGCGGCGGGTTTTTAGCTCGCGCAGGGCCGCTATGGCCGCGTGCGCGTTTGTCGCCTTGGAATCGTTCCAGAAGGAGACACCGCCTATCTGTGCGCATTTTGCAAGGCGGTGCGGGGGCAGCGAAAAGCCCTCCGCCGCCCGGAGGAGGATTTCCCCGTCGAGGCCCAGCTTTCTCCAGAGGACCGAGGCGAGGGCGAAGTTTTCGCGCTGCACGGAGTTGTCGAACGGCGCGGGGGCGGCTGGGTATTGCGCGTCTTCTGTAAATTCCGCAAATTCGGGCAGCGCGGCTCCGAATTCTTCGGCGGCCTCCCTTATCCCGGAGCCCGCCACAAGCGTGCGGCCGCGCATCCTGCGGGCGATGTTGAGCTTTGCTAGGAAATATTCGCGCATGTCCGCGTGCCAGTCGAGATGGTCCGGCGCGAAATTCGTCCAGGCAAACGCGTCGGGGCGCAGGCTTTCAAGGCGCATCCCCTGGAACGAGCTTAGCTCGCATACAGCCGTCACTCCCTCCCCGCCTGGGGCGAATTCGCACAGCGGGGTTCCGATGTTTCCGGCCGCTACTGCGGGGATTCCGGCGGAGTTGAGGGCGTGCGCGAGAAACGACGTGAGCGTCGTCTTGCCGTTTGTGCCGCTTACCGCTATTATCCTGCCCCGCCAGAAAAGCCCGGCGAGGTCCGGTTCGCCCATAGTGCGCACGCCCGCCGACTCCGCCGCGCGGAAGAAGGGGTGGGAGGGCCTGAATGCGGGGGAGTAAACCGCCAGCCTGTGCCTGCCGGCGGCGGAGGCGTCGAACGGTTCGCCGCCCGGGGCGTCGGAATATGTCCGGCAGGAAACGCCGAATTTTGCAAATAGCCTTGCGGCTGCTGCGGTGCTTACGCCCGCCCCCCAGAGCGCGACTTCCGCGCCCCCGGCAAGCCCGGCCGCAATCCTTTCAAAATCCCCCTCCATGGCGCCGCTACCTGAGTTTGAGCGTCGCCAGCCCGGCGAGCGCGAATATGAGGGAAATTATCCAGAAGCGTATCACGACCTGCGTCTCCTTCCACCCCTTTATTTCAAAGTGGTGGTGGATGGGCGACATCTTGAACACGCGCCTTTTCAGCGTCTTGAAAGACGATACCTGTATGATTACCGAGGCCGCCTCCATCACGAATATGCCGCCCACAAGTATCAGGGTTATCGGCTGGTGCACCATGAATGCGACGATGCCCACAAGGCCCCCGAGCGCAAGGGAGCCGGTGTCGCCCATCCATATGTGCGCGGGGTAGGCGTTGAACCACAGGAAGGCCATGCAGGCCCCGAGGACCGCGCAGCACACCACGGCAATTTCGCCGCAGCCTGGTATGAGTCCTATCGAGAGGTATTTTGCGGCTATCGCGTTCCCCGTAAGGTAGGCGAAAATCCCGTACACCAGCACGACCGATATAGTGCAGCCCGTGGCCAGCCCGTCCACGCCGTCTGTCAGGTTGAGGGCGTTGCTGGAGGCGGTTATGATGAGCCATATGAAGGCCGCGGCGGCAAAGACCGGCATCTCCTGGACGAGCGGGCTTTTCAGAAACGGGGTCCAAAGCTCGCGCATCTGCGCGGAGTATGCGGGGTCGGAGAGGAGTATCGCCGCCGCCGCTGCCGCCGCCGCAGTCTGGCATGCGATTTTCAGCTTTCCGGGGATGCCCTTGCTGTTTCTTTTCACCATCTTCTGGTAGTCGTCCGCAAAACCTGTCGCGGTCAGTATGGCGTATACTGCAAGCGCAGCCCAGACCAGCGAGTTGAACGAGCACCACAGCGCGCACGAAAAGATTACGCCCGCAAATATTATGAGGCCGCCCATTATCGGGGTGTTCGCCTTCCACGCATGCAGCTCGGCGAGCTTGCCGACCTCTTCGGCCGTGCGCTGCACCTGGCCGCTTTTGAGGCGGCGCAGCCGCGATATTATAAACGGCGCGACGGCGCAGCCCACCATAAACGCCGTTACAGTCGCCATCACGCACCTGAACGACAGGTACCTGAAAAGGCGGAGCGGCCCCCACACCGATTCAAAATCTGCAATGTCTATAAGCATCTTGGAAAAATCCCCCCGCGCGCGGGAAACGCCCCGCGCCTCCGGCCTCGCCGGAATTTCGGCGGCGCGGCGGCCCGCTTATACGAGCCGCGATCCGCAAAAAACTTTCATGTTTTTTTAGGAAAAATCAGAAGCGTTCGCGCTCGTCGTCTTCTTCTTTGTCCCTGGAAAACCCTTCTCCGTCGAACTCCTCCGGCTCGTCGAAGCCGTCGTCGTCCTCATCATCGCCCGCCCCGGGGCGGGGGGCTTCGGAGTCTTCTGCCTCCGGTTCGGGTTCCGGCTCAGGCTCGGGCTCCTCTTCGCGGGGGACTTCTATGGAGAGCTTTTCCAGCACCTCCTGCGGAAGCGACCTTTCAAGCCCGCAAACCCGGCTACCCTTCAAAAACACCCAGCCTTCAAATTCTCCGACCGCGCCCGCAGCCTCTTCAGCCGACTGCGCCTCGAGGATTTCCCCCTCCTGCCAGCCGCATGCCAGCATCGCGGCCTTGTAGGTTTCGGAATTCGCGCCGACTAGCACGGCCCTGTCGCCTTCCGCGCGGGGAATCATTTCGCCTATCTCCCTGTGGTGGCGGTGGGAGGAGAGGCCGAGCTCCGCCATCGAACCCAGCACAAAGAGGCGGGGAGAGCCCTCCGAGAGGGAGAGGAACCTGCGCAGGGCGTCCTTCATGGAAGCCGGCGAGGCGTTGTAGCAGTCCACGTAAAACTTCGCCTTGTCAGACTCGACAACGCTCCCGCGCATCGGCCCGGGCGCTATGCCCTCAAGGCGGGCCGCGAGCTGCTCCTCGCTCGTACCCATGATGAGCGCGGCCGCTATGCAGAGTGCTGCGTTTTCCATCATGCCCTTTGTGAGGGTTGGCATTTCAAAGCAGTATTCGCTGCCCCCCTCGACGCACATCTCAATCCTTGTGGTTGGGCCTTCGGAGTTGAGCGAATACCTGAATACGAGGTCTCCGCGTATGTCCGGCGCGTCTGCGGGGGCCACCACGGCCTTCTTGCACTGGAGCTCCTCGAAAGCCTTCCAGCTCAGGAGGTTGTTGTGGAAAACCGCCCAGCCGTCCTTTGCCAGCCCCCTCGCAAGCCCGGCCTTCTCGCGCGCCACGGCGGCCATCTCGCCGAACCTTTCCATGTGGGCCGGCAGGACGTTCGTGATAATTGCGATGTCAGGCTCTATCATGGAGGCCAGGGGCTCCATCTGCCCGGGCGCGCCGACCCCCGCCTCCACTATCGCGCACATGTTTTCGCGCAGGTCGATTTTAGTGAGGGTGAGGGCCACGCCGAGCTCGTTGTTGAAGTTTTCCTCGGTTGAAAGCGGCTTTTTCCAGGCCATCAACCTCGACAAAAACTCCTTGGTCGTGGTCTTGCCGCATGAGCCGGTGATTCCCGCGACAGGAAATTCAAACCTGAGCCTGTGGAATTTTGCGATTGTCTGGAGCGCGCGCAGGGTGTCTGGAACCGTCAGGACGGGCAGGGAGGTTTCGACGGGCTTCGAGGCTATCACGGCGACCGCCCCGTTCTTTTCGGCGTCGGCTGCAAAGTCGTGGCCGTCGCGCCCGGCCTCGATGGCCACGAATGCGCAGTTCTCGCCCATTTTGCGCGAGTCGGTTGAAAACCCCCTGATGTCGGGATATTTTTTTGGCAGGTTGGACCATTTTCCGCCTGTCCAAAGCTGCAGGTCGTCTATCTTAAATAGTGGCATGTCTATGCTAGGCCTTTCACGGTTAGAAGCTCTTCGGCGACTCTCCTGTCGTCGAAGGGTATTATTGTGTCGCCGAGCTCCTGGAAGGCCTCGTGGCCCTTTCCGGCGATGAGTATGCAGTCGCCCGGGCCGGCCGCGTCAATCGCAAGGTTAATCGCTCGGCGGCGGTTTTCGACGAAGGCTATCCTCGACGGGTCGGAGATACCGGCTTTCATGTCGTTGAATATCTGGTTTATGTCCTCGCCCCGGGGGTTGTCGGAAGTGGCCCAGGCTATGTCGGCGTACTTCTGCACGACGGCCGTCATTTTGGGGCGCTTTGTCCTGTCGCGCCTTCCCCCGCAGCCGAAGACTGCGAGTATCCGACCTTTCACTACTTCCCTTAACATTTCAAGCCCGTTTTTGAGGGCGTCGTCGGTGTGTGCATAGTCCACGAAAATGTCGAACGGGGCCTTTGACGGAACCTTCTGCATCCTGCCCGGGACTCCTCGAAACGTCTTGAGGGACGCCGCCGCCGCCGCGAGATCCGCGCCCTGCGTATAAAGCGAGGCGAACGCCGCGAGGGCGTTTGAAACGTTGTATCGGCCCGGCATCTTCAGATGCGCCTCCGCCTCGCCCTCCGGCCAGACGAGCATAAAGGAAGACGACTGCGGCCCGAGCCTGAGGTCTCTGGCGCATATGTCGGCCTTCCCGCCCGAGGCCGAAAACGTCACGAGGCGTACCTTGCCGGAGTCTATGCGCGCGGCTATTTCGCGGCCCCGAGGGTCGTCAACGTTTACCGCCGCCGCCCTGGGGAGGGAGCCGAGGGAGCCTGTGAAAAGGGATGCCTTGGTCTCGAAGTAGGACTCCATGTCCATGTGGTAGTCGATGTGGTCCTGCGTGAGGTTCGTGAAGCAGGCGCAGTCGATGTCGAGGCCCTCGACGCGCTTCTGGGCGATGGCGTGCGAGCTTATCTCCATGGCGGCCGCCGCGCACCCGGCGCGGCGCATCTGGTAGAGCATCGCGTAGGTTTCAAGGGCCTCCGGCGTGGTGCGGGCGGCCGGCAGGCACCTGCCGCCCAGGTCGTACTGTATTGTGCCTATAAGGCCCGACTTCGTGCCGGTCTCGTTTAGCATGTGCTGGATGAGCCACGCCACGCTGGTCTTGCCGTTTGTGCCGGTTACGGCGAAAATCTTCATGTGCTCGTCGGGGCTTTCGTAGAACGCCTTTGCCGCGCGCGCCATGGCGTCTGCGACGGACTCCACCTGCAGCCAGGCCGCCGGAAAGTACTTGCCCGGCGCCGGGCGCTCGGAGACTATCGCGACCGCCCCCCTGTGCGTCGCCTCCTCCACATAGAGGTTGCCGTCCGTGTTCGCCCCGCCCACCGCGAAGAACGCGGCTCCGGCCCCGGCCCTGCGGCTGTCGTTAATGAGGGTCTTCACCTCCGCGCCCCTGTCTCCGCCCGCGGGCTTTTTGCAGCCGACGGCGCGCGCGAGGGCGTCGACCGTAAACACGCTCTCGCCGCCGCCGCCCTGCGCGAATGCCAGCCCCCTGCGGGGCGGGATGCATATGAGGCTCGCCAAATTTCCAAATCCTACCATATCACTTCATGCCTTTCCAGGCCACAATCTTTTCAAATTCCTCGTCGGTCTGTATCCCGAGATAGCTCGCGGCCTGGCGCGCGATGTGCGCGAAGGCCGGGGCCGCCACGACGCCGCCGTACCCGCTGCCCTTGGGGCTGTCTATCACCACTGTTATGACGAGCCGCGGGCGGTTCGCCGGGAAAAATCCGGTGAAGGAAGCGACGTGCTGTTTGGAGGTGTAGCCCTTTATTATCCTGACCTCCTCGCGCCCGTCGCGCACCACCGTCTTGCGGCCGATTTCGACGATTTTCTGGGTTGTGCCGGTCTTGCCGGCAACCTTGTATCCTTCGACCGCCGCGCGCTGCGCCGTGCCGTCCTTGCCGACCACCCCCGTGAGGATGTCGCACATCGTGGCCGCCGTCTTTGGGGAAACAACCTGCCTGACGCGCTTCGGCGCAAACACGATTTCCCTTCCGTCCTCGCCCGAAAACACCCTGCGCACGAGCTGCGGCTTCATGTAAACGCCCTGGTTTGCTATGACGCTCGTGGCGCAGTGTATCTGAAGGGGCGTGGCCGACACCGCGTGGCCCATCGGCAGGCGCGTTATCGTGAGCCCGTCCCATGAGCGGGGGTTGTGAAGCAGGCCGTTCTCCTCTCCGGCAAGCCCGAGGCCGGTCTTTTCGCCGTAGCCGAAGAGCTTGGCGTATTCGTACAGCTTCTTTTCGCCAAGCATCATGCCGAGGTGCGCCGCGCCGCGGTTGGAGCTTTTTTCCGCAATCTGGCGGACGCTCAACTGGCCGTAGTCGTGCGTGTCGCGCGGGAGCCTGAGGGTGCGGCCCTTGTAGAGGGCCGTCGATTCGGAAGTGTCGAAAACGTCGTCCTGGGTCACCATGTGCTCGTTCAGGGCGGCGGCTATGGGGATTATCTTGAAGGTGGAGCCGGGCTCGACCATGTTTGAAATCGCGTAGTTGCGCCGTTCGGCGTCCGACGACTTGCTGAAGGTGTTGGGGTTGAAGGAGGGGTAGCTGGCCATGGCCAGTATGTAGCCCGTCGCGGGGTCGCCGACTATTATGGAGGCGTTTTCGGGCGAGTATTTTTCCACGACGGCCTGGAGTTCGCGCTGGGCCATCTCCTGGAGGATTATGTCTATGGTAAGCTCCACGTTCATGCCGTTTTCGGCGGCGACTTCGCGCGTCCTGAACTGGGCTATCTCGCGGTTTCTGGCGTCCTTTTCGGTCTGTATCCAGCCGTCCTGGCCGCGCAGGTAGTAGTTGCACATCCTCTCGACCCCGCAGACGGGGGTGCCTTCGTTATTTATGAAGCCTATCGCATGGGAGGCGAGGCCCTCGGAAGGGTAGGTGCGCACGTAGTTTTTCTCGTATGTAAGGCCCTTTATTGAGAGCGCCTGGAGCCTCTCGAACACGTCCTCTTCGACGCGCATGAGGCGGCGGAAGCGGTTGCTTCTGATGCGCGTGCCGCCGTCAGTCTCAACTATCCTGCGCTCCGGGCGGCACTTGTCGAAAATCACGCTCGGGGGGATGTTCAGGATTTTTGCGGCCTCCTCCATCTTTTGGCGGTTCTTCTCGTAGAGGTCTGGATCCTTCTCGCGCAGCTCCTCGATGACTTCGGGGTCCATAGCGAGGTCTATTACCGGGCGCGACGAGGCGAGCAGGTTGCCTCGGGCGTCCACTATGTTGCCGCGCTTTGCGTTCACGCCCCTTATCGCCTGGCGCTGCTCGTCGACTGCGGCTATGCTCTTGTCCCTTTCAAGGACGTGCAAATCAAAAAGCCTCCCCGCGATTGCGGCGAAAGCCAGGCAGATTGCCGACAACATGAAAATGAAGCGGCCCTTGGGGATAAACGGCGATGTTTTCATCTTCTTGCGGTTTTCAGCGGGGTATCGGACGTCTTGTAGGAAAGTATGCGGCGGGCCACGCGCGTGCCGTCGGGGGCCGTGTCAAACACGCGGTATGCGAAAACCACCTTTTCCCCGGAGGGGAGCATGAGCTTTGTCCCGGCCCTCTTGCGCAGGGCGGCCGGGTCGTGGCTGCGGGCTATCTGGGCCGTCCAGAAGTCGTTTTCGCGCCTGAGCTTCCTTATTTCCTGCTCTGCGGACTTTACGCGGCCGGCCTCCACCGCGCAGCCCCTGCGCGCGACCATGGTCGAACCCGCCCCTATCCCGCAGACTGCGAGGAGGATTGCCGCCGAAAGCGCCAGCGACAGCGCGTGCCTTTTCTGGGAATGGTTCATGGGTCTAGTCCTTTCTTATTGCGCGCAGCTTTGCGGAGCGGCTGCGGGGGTTGCGCGCCCTCTCGGCTTCCGTGGCCGAAACCGGCTTGCGGGTGAGTATTTCGCCGAGCCTCGTCCTGTCCTGGACGGAGCCGTGGTCGTGCCTGTCTTGGGGCCTTCCGGCGGCCTTTTTGAAAAACCTTTTTACAATCCTGTCCTCCAGGGAATGAAACGTGATTACGGCGAGGACCCCGCCGGAGGCCAGGCTGTCAAACGCCCGGGGAAGGGCTTCCGACACCTCGTCCAGCTCCGAATTGACCGCGATTCTGAGGGCCTGGAAAACCAGGGTGGCCGGATGTATCTTTGAGCGCGGGTCGCGCCCCAGGGCCTTTTCAACGGCGTTTGCAAGGTCCAGCGTGCCTCGGATTTCCCCTCGGGATGCGGCGTCCTTTACGGCGCGCGCGGCCTTGCGCCAGCGCGGCTCCTCGCCGTAGTCGCGTATTATCCTCTCAAGCTCGGGAAGCGGAGAGCGCAGGATTAGCTCCATCGCGGTTTTCCCGCCAGAAATATCCATTCTCATATCGACGGGGCCGTCGTTTTTGAGGGAAAACCCGCGCTCCGCCCGGTCGAGCTGGAAGGAGGAGACGCCCAAATCCATCAGGATTCCGTCGTATCCTCCGGCCTCCGGAGCCGCCAGGCCGGAAAACGGCCCCGGCACGAATTTGAACCTTCCGGGAAATCGGCCAGCGAACTCCGCGGCGCGTTCGGCCGCCTGGGGGTCGCGATCCATGGCTACCAGGCTGCATTCGGCGGCTTCTAGAATGGCGGCGCTGTGCCCGCCGCCTCCGAACGTGCAGTCGAGGTACGTCCCGCCGTCTCTGGGGGCAAGCAGGGCTATCGTCTCGCCAAGCAAGACGGGCTCGTGTCCCGGACGGTCGCACCCGGCCGGAGATTCTCCGATGTCATGGGAGGCGGAAGGCATTTAACAGGGCCCTGAAGAGGTTTCTCTTTTTTTGCCCGCCGTTTTCGCGGGCGAGCTTCTTGAGCTGGGAGGGCGGCATGGTGAAGAATTCCCACGCGGTGCGCGGATCCTCCCTCGTTGCGGTTAGCGTTCCTGTTGAAATGAGAAGTTTAGATAGATTAGCCATATATTTTCCTTTTGCTCTATATGCCAAGTTCGCCGAGTATGTCGTCGACTTCCACGCCGCCGTCCATCTGCGACCATTCTTCAAATCTTTCCGGATTCCATATCTGGAATGTGGCAAGGCCGCCAACCAGCAGGGTCTCCTTTGCGATGCCCGCATACGACATAAGCTTTTCGGGCAGCATTATGCGGCCCTGCTTGTCGCAGCCCAGGCTTTCGCCTTTGCGGAAGATGTTCATTATCACCCTCTGCCTGTCCTGATTTGCCATGCCCATCTGCGACACTTTCGCGTAGAGGTTGGCCGTCATTTCCGGCGGATAGAGGGTAATTGAACCGTTGGGGTTGGGGAGGGCCAGGTACGCCCTGTCGGAATCGTCCCCGGAAAAACGCCATTTGGACGGCACCGTCAGGCGGCGCTTGTCGTCCACTGGGCGGGTGTATTCGCCCAGATAAACGGCCCTTTCCTTTGATTCATTCGACATTCCAAAACCCTTATATTTCTCCCATTTCTCACCATAATCGCCCATTTTCCCCCACTGTCAACAAATATTTGGAAAAAATCCCCACTTTCTTCGACTTTTTTGCGGGCCTTGCAAAAAACTTGACTGCTTTGCCTTGTCCCCAATTTTCAGTGACTTCCAAAAACGGATTTCTCCATTTGCCTCCATGTTTGGCCCTGCGCGGCTATGTCCGGGCAAGGGAGGGGTTCCGCTGGCTGGGCGGATTAAAATCGGGCGTTTCGCTGCACGGCGGGCCGGGCTGCACTTTTAATTTTTTAAATATATGGATGGCATTGCATTATGCAAAAAATCATATTTTTAACACATTTTTTTAAGCGGGCGATTTTTACGCGCAGACATAGAGTGGGTGGGGCGGATTCCACCGCCCGGGCCTCTTGAGGGGGATTTTGAAGACCGCTTCAATCCAGAAAAGTCCCGGGGCATTCTTGCGGTCCGCTTGGGATATTTGCATTTGATTCTGGGGGCTGCGGAAAGTGGAGGCGGCCTTTTTCGAAATCCGCCAGCTTATGGGAGTAGTTTCCGTGCCGCCGCTTGCGGGAAAATTTTTTGGGGGGCCGCAAAGGGCTATTCATGGCCTTTTTGCGCTGTTGCAAGGCCGTCTTAAAGCTGATTCCGCTATCGGCGATAAACCGCTTGCGGGGAGTTTGTCCTTTGAAGTAATTGTGGTTTAAGCGGATGCTTGACAGGCATATCCGCAATAAATTCCCATGGCGGGCCTTTCCATGCGGCAGGCGTGTTTCCGGTTCGTTTTTTATTCTTCCGCGAGGTGGGCGCAAACCCTGCCTGGCGCTTTTGGACTAGATGCGCGCCCAAGGCCCGATGCAGGGGGCTTCAGTGCGCCGTCGCATTCTTTAAGGGATAAAGATATGTGAGGGCCGGGAATGCGTCCGGTTTCTTGGCCGGCAGATTTTCCATGCCGCCCGGCAGGTACGGCTTATGGAAACCCGTGTGAGGGGATGGCTTTTAGAAATATTATTGGTTTTTAAGAAATTGTATGCAAGGCTCTTACGCTTGCGCATATGGAGCCGGGCGTTTGCTCCTCCCGCTTGGTGGCGGATTGAAATGAAAAAAAAGCGCGCCGGAATGCTCCGGCACGCTCAACACAAACTACAAACTGGACAATCCGTCCGATAATTGAGACTCCTCCGGGGAGGCGATGTTCAAAAATTTGGGAAAAATTTTTTTGGGGGTTCAGCGGCTGCGGGTTTGCGTGTTTTATAAGTGTAGCCTGCTTTTAAACTTGCATTTTTTTTGAGAGGCGGGTTTGCAGTCGGTTTTGCGCGCTTTTGCGGGGCGGGTTCAGGCAAAATGCGGTATATTGCAGAATTTTTCCGAATCTTGCCGCGCTTGCGGGAGGGCTGAAACCCTCCCGCCTAAAATCTCCTCGGCCGAATCAAATTCCGGCGCATTTTTTAATCCCGAAATCTCCCGTTTAAACTGCGCGGGTTTGAATGGCTAAAGGGGAGCGAAAAAACCGATGCCGCCTTGTGGTCGGGGGAAATCTGCCCTTGCCGCAAACGGATTTCGCAAAAATTCCGCTTTCGATTCCAGACCGGCCCTCTCCGTTCTTTCCGTGAATCCATTTTTTTAAGGCTCATATCCCAGGCCTTGCCGCCCGGCGGTGGGGGCGGTTGGAGGCAAAAAAAACGGCGCACTCTTGTGCGCCGCCTGAATGTCTCGCCTGATTTTTTCGGGGCCTATTTTTGCGGGATGACCTCGATTCCGCAGACCTGCGGGTCGCGGCTCTCATTGGCGCGCTTTTTGCCGCCGACAAATTCGAGGACGATTTTGCTGTCGCCGTCGCTTTTCACGTCCCTGATTTCGGCCACAACCGCCTTGTTGACGCCGCCGGCCTCCCTGGCCACGTCGTAATCTTTCAGGATATATTCGCCGTTTGCCTTGACGTCGAATTCGCGCTTGCCGGCGGTCTTGTCCCTGCTTGATTCGGCGAAGTGCAGGCGCACCGTGTACTTCTGCCCGGGCTTTCCGCTCAGATATGCGGTGTAGGTGCTGTTGCTCCAGCGCACGGTCCTGTACATATCGGGATGCCCGGGGTTCTTGACGCCCGTGAGGTCCACGTTTTCGGTCTGGAATCCCACGGGGGCTTCCAGAAAGCCCGGGTCCTTTTCAAACTCGCCCCTGTTGTATCCGCCGCAGTTTATGCGGACGGCCGGCTTGCGCACGATTTCGCGGGGCTTGAATGTAAAGCCAGCGTCGCCCCAGTTTGCGGGGTCGGCGTTCTTGTTGTTTGCTATGTACTGGGAATCCTTCACCCCGACGTTCCAGCCGTCGACCATGACGACGGGCTTGTCGTTTTTGAGGGCGGATTTCGGGATGGATACCGTGATTGTCTTTGAATCCTTGGGGGCGAGCGAGACGTAGTTGTCGCTGTAAGACACCGGCAGTATGCGCTTTTTGGAGTTCCTGCCCTGGACTTGCAGGTGGGCCATGAGGGCGACGTTCGGCGTGTCGTTTGCCAGCGTCACGTCGATGTGGACGCTGTTTTTGTCGCTGCGGACTTTTGCGGAGGACTTCAAAAGGACCTTCGGGAGGTTTTCCAGGTCTTTGAAGTCTTCGAGGGCCACAAGCTTGTTGTCGTCGCTCAGAGTCTTGACATCCTCGGGGCTTGCGGAGAGGCTGCGCCAGTAGAAGTTGTCGGAGAGGAGCCTGCCCTTTGAATCCTCCAGCTCCAGCTTTACGAAGTGTATCCTGGAGAGGTTCTCGGGCCACTCGATTTTGCCGAGGGTCGCCGCCGAAACTGCGGGGATGTCAACCTTGTAGTCTTTGCGCGCCGCCACTGTGCCGTCGAAGTTGTAAACAGTCAGCCTGCCCCTCGCGTTCTGGAGTGCCGCGGGGTTGTGGTTTACGGCCTGGACAATCCCCTTGTCGGTTTCGCTGAAGAAGATGTGCACGGGCTCGCATGCCTTCTTCACGCCGAAGAACGACGCGTTCGGCTCAAGGTCGTACTGTATCAGTTGCCATACGAAGCTCGGCTGTGAGGGGATGCTCATCCAGTAGAGCACGCCCTGGGCCGGATCGAACATCCTGCCTAGCCTTCCTTCGTAGAGGGCTCTGTGCATTTCGTAGTTCATCATCTGCGCCTTGCGGACGAAGTCGGCCAGATTTTTCAGCTTGCCGTAGCGGGTTTCGGCGTAGCGCGGGTATTTGCGCCCGCCGCCCGCGCAGAAGTTGTGTTCGGCCCAGGAGTCGGTTATGCCGTCCCATTCCGACTTCGGGAACATCCCCTGGATGGATTCGAGGGTTGGGACGGAGAAGCCGCCGATTTCGGTCTTAAAGGTTTCGCGCTTGTTGAAACGCGGGTCCTCGAAGTATCTCTGAAGCCTCACCGGAGGGGTCCAGTCGTATGGGCCGCCCGAGTTGAAGCCGTAGCCGCCGCCCGAATTCGACTGGTAGTGGCGGGAGGGGTCGGTCTCAACCAGCATGTACCTCACCGCGTCGTCGAGGTACTTCGTGGGCGTGGCCTCGTTGCGGCTGCACCACAGGACCACGCTCGGGTGGTTGCGGTAGCGCAGCACCTTGTCGCGGACGTTTGCCATGTAGAGGGCGGTGTCGACGGGGTCGGCGTTGTTGAACTGGAAGAACTCGTCCCAGAGCATGATGCCGTACTTGTCGCAGAGCTCAAAGAGAAGGTCGCTTGTGCTTTGTCCGCCCCAGTTGCGTATCATATTGAAGTTCAGGTCGCGGTGCATGCGGACCTGGGTTTCCAGGCGCTCCCTGTCGATGCGCTTCAGGGCTTCCTCCATGCCCCAGTTGCCGCCTTTCATAAACACCCTGACGCCGTTTACAGACAGTGCAAAATTCGGGTTGCCGGGCTCGAAATACTCAAACTTCCTTATGCCGAAATTGAGCTCGCGGGTGTCGGAAACGGCCTTTTCGTCCTCAAAGGAAAGGCTCAGCCTGTACAGGTTTGGCTCGCCGAGGCCGTTGGGCCACCAGAGCTTCGGGTTTTCGAGCTTAAGCTGCGGATACTCCTCCGGGGTGAACTTCACCGTGGCGGTGTGCCACGGGGCAATGTCTATTTTCTTTTCAAACTTCACATTCCCAAAAGAGCCTTTTACAGTCCCCTTTACGGGCTTGTCGGTTACGTTCTGGACGGGGACTTCCACAGACACGGTTGCGATATCCGTCTTGGGAAGATTGGGAAGGTCGGTTGTGACGTAGGGGTCTTTTATTATTGCAGGTCCCGTAGCGGAAATCGTTACGTTCTGCCATATTCCGCTGTTTCTGTCGCGTATGCCCGACTGCCAGTCCCAGCCGACGGAGCAGCCGAAGGTCGGGCCGTCCAGCCTTCCTTCGCCGCCGCAGGGGCCGCCCGTGGTTCCCATCGTGTGCTCCGAGGGTATGCCCTTTGTGGGCTGCGGGGAGATTCTCACGGCTATCGCGGTTTCCTTGCCGGGCTTTACGTCGTATTTTGTGATGTCGAAAATGCCCCTGATGAAGGCCCCGTGTATGGGGCCGACCCTCTTGCCGTTCACCCAGACTTCGGCGCTGTAATTTATGCCGTTAAAGTTGAGCCATACGATTTTGTCCTTGAAATCCTCCGGGATATTGACCGTGGCGCGGTACCACCAGTCCTTCCGGCACAGGTCTTCGGGAATCTTTTCGGGGCGGTTGTTTTCGTCGTAGAGCGGCTCGGGATAGACGTTGTTATTTACGAGGGTGGTGAGGACTGTTCCGGGCACCGTCGCCTTGTACCAGCCTTTCGGCTCGAACGACACCTTTGAAATCTCCCGGCCCTCTTCGGGCTGCTTTGCGGAGCTTTCCCTGTACCAGCCCTGCTTCAGAGCCTCCGCCTTTACGACTTCGGCGTCCTGCATCTGCCAGTTGCCGGACACCTCAATCGTGTTCGCATTCTGCGCGTAGGATGACGCGCAGGCGGAAGCGGCTATGAGGGCAAGCAGCCTCGCGCCCCTCCCGATTATCCCCGGCCCCCTCCCGGCGCCGGATTTTCCATCACATATTTTGATTGACATAAAATGAGATTGTTGAAGTCCGGAAAATTAGGATTGTTTTCGGGCGCATTCAATAAAAAAACATGGTTTCAGATTTTTTGCGAAGGCGGGGCTTTCTTCCGCCGCGCGCTTAAAATGGCGCCGCCCGGGCGGGGCAAAGGCGCGCTCAGGGCTGATTCTGTGCAAAGCCTGCGCTTTTGGAAGCCGTCTTGGGGGGGGATCTGAATCTCAGGCGATGCGGTGCGCGTCCATTTTCCGTCCCCATGCTCCGAAATCTTGCGGGTACGCGAAAAATCGGGCTGCCGCCTCGTCCGGGCCGGGGCCCGCGCGGGATGCCGCGCCGCCTTCTGGCTATTTCATGGCGCTCAAAGGCGATGGCGGGGGATTGTCTCTTCCCCATGCCCCGGGGGTGTCCGACATTTTTAAAACCAGCTCGCCGCCCTCCATTATCTGGCTGTGGCTAATCCATGCCCGGTCGAATTTTTTGCCGTTTAGCGTCGCGGATGCCACATAGATGTTTTTCCCGCCCGGATTTTCAGCCCTTATCGAAAACGTCCTGCCGTTTGCGAGGGATATGGAAGACTTTGAAAATACGGGCGAGCCTATCAGGTAGTAGTCCTGCCCCGCATTCGGGAAAAATCCCATGGCGCCGAACACGTACCATGCGCCCAGGGCGCCGGAATCGTCGTTGCCGGGCAGGCCGTTGGGGGCCGCCCTGTACCGGCCGAGCATGGCGGGGAGGCGTTCGGCGGTCTTGTCGTGGCGGCCCGCCCAGATGTACATGTAGGGCGTAAGGAAGAACGGCTCGTTTGTGATGTCGCACCGGCCACGGACGTCGAAAAATGCGTCCAGCCTCTTTACGAAGGTCTCGTTTCCGCCGCATTTTTCTATCAGGGAGGCGACGTCGTGCGGGACGAAGAAGGAGTACGTCCAGGAGTTTCCCTCGTAGAATGTGTGCCCTTTCCATGTGCAGCCGTCGCGCGGCGAAAACGGCTCCATCCACCTCCCGTCGCGGTGCCTCGTGCGTATAAATCCCCTGACGCCGCCGTCTTCCACGCTTTCATCCCACAGGTTCGCCCATTGGCCGGAGCGCCCGAAGTAGAGTTCGGCGTCCTTTTTGAGGCCCATTCCCGCTGCAATCTGGGCTATGCAGAAATCGTTGTAGGCATACTCCATGTGCTTGCCGGGCGAGCGGTCCACGCCTTCCATTGTAAGATACCCCAGGTTGCGCCAGTCTTCCAGACCTCCACGGCCTTCCTTGAAGTGGTCTTCGGGCGGCACTTCCGCGTTTGTCTTGACCGCCGCATAGGCGTCCTTCCAGTTTATGCCGGGCAGCTTTTTGACATAGGCGTCGGCTATGAATACGTCGGCGTTGCTGCCGCCCTGGACCCTTCCGTTGTAATTGCCGCTGCGCCCGTCCGGCAGGAACCCCTCGTGCTTTTGGATGTCTATCAGGGCCCGGATGGTGTCGGCCTGCCTGCGGGGGGCGATGAGGGTGAGAAGGGGGCCCGTGGTGCGGAAGGTGTCCCAAATCGCGTAGAAGTCGTCGTAGTACGGCTCTTTGGACTTCCAGAGGGGGTTCTCCCCGGTCCTGTCGGAGGGCATGAGCATGGAGTGGTACATGCAGGTGTAAAAAACCCTCTTTTGCTCTTCGGTACCGCCTTCGACCCGGATTTTCCCGAGGGCATCGTTCCAGATTGCGACCCCCTTTTCGCGGGTGCCGTCAAAGTCGAATCTGTCTATTTCTCGGACGTTTGCCCTGGCCTGTTCGACGCTTACAAACGAGATTCCGACTTTGACCCGCACGGTGCGCGCCTCCTTCCCCCTGAATTCGAGCCACGCAACGGTGCGCTCCGGGCCGTCCGCAGGGGCTTTCCCTGCCTGCGCTGAGGCGTTTTCGACGGCCCTCGTGCCGCGCGACGCCGCCGGGGTGTCGCTTACTGCGTAGAAATAGACCGTATAGGGCACCGGCTGGAGGTTCCAGCCGCCCGTGACGCTCGCCTGTCCCGCAACCTCCGTGGGCGAGAGGACCCTGACCGAAGAGCCGGCAAAGCGCTGGCCTTCGCCTGCGATATTGAAATACAGGAAGTGGTTCGGGTCGAAGATTAGGCGCGCGGTTTCTCCGGCAGGATAAGTGAAGCGGTAGATTGAGGCGCGCGAGGCTGTGGTGATTTCGGCCTTCACGTTGTAGCGTTTGAGAAGCACGCTGTAATAGCATAGCTTTGACGTTTCGTCCCCGCGCTCCGAACCGATGCCGGAAAGCTGAAATTCTCCGGTTGTCGGCATGATGAGGATGTTGCCGTATTTCGCGCCCCCGCCTGTGCCGCTGACGTGGGTTTGGCTGAAGCCGTTTATGACCCCGTTCGGGCTCCAGCCGGAATTTGTGTTGTTTTTGCCTGTGTCGGGGGCAGGCTTTATCATGCCGAACGGGAGGGCGGGGCCTATGAACACGTGCCCCGGCCCCTGCGACCCTATCCAGGGGTCCACGTAGTCCGACGGGGATGCTGCGGAGCTTTCAGGCCGCGCGGATGCGGCATGGTGGAGGGTTGAAAGCGCAAAAAATAAAAGGAAGAACCTGCGTGTCATTCGGCGATTGGTTTTGCGGCAATAATCGGGGATGCGCCCGGCTCCGTCAACTTTATAAAGACGCTTGGGGCGCGGGCGATGGCAGGGACGGCGGAGTTTTTTTGGAGCCAGGCAGAGACACAGCGGGAAATTGCGGGTTTTAGAATAAATTTTGGCTCTGACACAGATAGGGGAACGGAAAACGGGTAGGGGGGGGCGAAATTCTGGGCGGAGAGCTAAAACCCGTCTAGTCGGCTTCCCGACCCAATCTCGGAAGCTCAAAACGCCCGGAATTTCCATATTTTGGCAAAAGCAGGCGCACTCGGGCAGGCTCTGAGGCGCTTCGCCCAAACCGGTCTTGCAATGCCCCGAATCTGGCGCCTTGCGGCATCGGGCGGCATGGCGTTCCGACATGCGCATGATGCGCCGGGCGGATTCCGGAATGAACCTTGCGCATCTGAAAAATTGCGCAATGGGATTTGGAGCCTTCCGCCGCGCATGTTTTGCCCCCGGCCTGCAACATTCCGCCCCGCATCGGTTTTTGGCGGCGGCGACCGTGCCGATTCGCCAGCCGGGGGCGCAAAAAATCCGCAGCCGGAATGCAGCCGCGGACTCATTTGCGCCCGCCGTGCGGGCCCCGTTTGCGCGGAATTTAGGCCACGCGCTCCACAAACACCTGCGGCGGATTCGGGCGCCTCGGGGCCAGTCGGTAGGCGTTGCGCAAATAGTCGAGCGCAGAATCCAGCGAGGATTCGTCGTTATAGTGTATCATAAGGAGCGGCTCGCCCTGCTTTACCTGCGTGCCAATCTTCTTTATCTCGGTTATGCCGACGTAGGGGTCGTGCTTGCCGTTCTTGCCGTTTGCCAGAAGCTGTATGCCGCGCGCTATCATGCCCGCGTTTATGTTGTGCACGTAGCCGCGCTTGGGGGCGGGCAGCTTGCGCGTGTGCTTGGGCATCGGGTATTTGGAGGGGTCCGTGAGCCACGGGGCGTCCCCGCCCTGGGCGTGCACCATGTCGAGGAATTTCCGGTAGGCCGAGCCGTCCTCTATGACGCGCTCCACCGCCTGCTTCGAGGCGAGCGTGGAGCCGGCGACGCCCGCCTGGCGGACTATCTCCATGCCGAGGCGCATCACGAGGTCCTTCATGTCCTCCGTGCCCTCTCCCTTCAGGAATTTTATGGCTTCCAGAACTTCGAGGCCCTCGCCGACGCTGTCGCCAAGGGGCTGGTTTATGTCGGTTACGAGCGCGACGCACTTGCGCTTCATGACGCGCGCCACGCGGGTTATCGTCCTTGCGAGCTGCTTTGCCTGTTCGAGGTCGCGCAGGAAGGAGCCGTTGCCCCACTTCACGTCCACCACCAGACCCTCGGCCCCGGCCGCGAACTTCTTGCTCAGCACGGAGGTCGTTATGAGCGGCAGCGACGGGATTGTCGCGGTATTGTGGCGCATCTTGAATATTATCTCGTCCGACGGGGAGATTCGGTTGTCGTGGTGGCAGATTGCGCATCCGACCTTTTCAAGCTGCCTTATGAAATCCGGAATCGGAAGCGTGGTCTTGAATCCCGGTATGGACGACAGCTTGTCGTGGACTGAAATCACAAAGTCCTCGTCGGGGCTTATCATGCAGGGCATTACGACCCCGCAGGCCGCCGCTATGGCAGCGAGTATTATGGTTGTCTTGTCGCCGACGCCGCCGGTGGAGTACTTTGCGACTTTCGGGCGGGTGATGTCGGCAAGGTCGAGGACCTCCCCGGTGAGTATCATTTCCTCCGCGAACATGGCGGTTTCCTGCGCGGACATGTCCTTGAAGTAGATGGCCATAATCAGGGCGGACATCTGGTAGTCTGGGATTTCCTTGTCGAGGATGGAGTCGACCAGAAACCTTACTTCCTCTTCCGTAAATTCGTTGCCGTCGCGCTTTTTCTCTATGAGGTAGGCATATGACGGCTTTATGGTTGTTTTGATGCTTGGTATCTTCTTTATGGCCATATTGTGCTTCTTTCCGGACTTCCGGGCCTGGCGCGCATTCCGCCGCCCCGCGGATTTTATGCGATGGGTTTTCGCAATCCTTCGGGGCGCGACGCGCCCATTACGCCCGTCGGCGGTTCGCCCAGGCCCAATTTTGATTGAGACAGCGTTTTTTGAAAATAGTTTCAAAAAATGGGCCCTGGCGGCGCCGTTGTTTTGCGGAACTGGGTGGAGGGCGGATGCACGCCCGGGTTTCGCTTTGCGGATGCCGGTCTCGGCTGGCCGGCGGGATTGCCGCGCACGGGGCAGCGACGCGCCCGCCGCTCCCCGCGCCGGTTGGCGGATGCGGAAAAATCCGCCGTGTCCCGACTGCCGCAAATGGAATCGAAGGAAAATGCAAAAGCACCCCACTTCGCCCGCGTCATTTATATAACGTGGCTGCTTTTTGAAAAAAGTCGAGCATAAAATGCAAAAAACTAGCAAGTTGCGGGTTTGGTATTCCGAATGCGGCCCGGCGGCCGCCGGTTTTGGCCCGCCGGCTTCCAAAAACGGGCCGGATTTTGAAAAAAAGATTGTAAAATCAAAATTTAGCGTGTTCAAATATGCCGTTTTAAAAATGGGCGGCAAATCTAAAGACAATACCGAACGCAGTTTTGAATCGGCCTTTGCCGAACTTCAGGATATTCTGCGCGAACTTGGCGGCCAGGGGGTCGCCCTCGACGCCCTCGTCGAAAAGTACGCGCGCGCCAAGTCGTGCCTTGAGATTTGCCGCAAGCGGCTGTCGGACGCCGAAATGCAGGTGAAAAAACTCGGGCCCGACGGAGCCGAGGCGTTTGAAGAGTAGAGAAAGGCTTTTGCCGCCGCCGGGCGGCCTGTTTCACACCATGTCTATTTTAAGCAAAATAAGGGGCCCGGAGGACGTCAAGGTCCTCGCGGCGCACGAACTGCCGCTTCTGGCCGCGGAAATAAGGAACGAAATAATAACGGTCACCTCCAAAAACGGCGGCCATGTGGGCCCCAATCTGGGGGTTGTGGAGCTTTGCATCGCGCTCCACAGGGTGTTTTCAACCCCCGCAGACAAGATTGTTTTCGACGTCTCCCACCAGAGCTATGTCCACAAGCTCCTCACCGGGCGCAACGGGCCGAAATTCAGGGAGTTGCGCAAATCCGGCGGATATTGCGGCTTCTGCAACCGAAAGGAAAGCGAGCACGACGCCTTCGGCGCGGGCCATGCGGGAACCGCTCTCTCCGCCGCCCTGGGGCTCGCGGCGGCGCGCGACCTGGCTGGGGGCGATGAAAACGTGATAGCCGTGCTTGGCGACGCTGCGCTCACAAACGGCATAAGCTTCGAGGCGCTCAACAACATACGCTCGTCGGCAAAGAAGTTCATAATGATTCTAAACGACAATAAAATGTCGATTTCAAAGAACGTCGGCGCGCTCTCCCAGTATTTCAACGACCTCATCACGAACCCGATGTACAACCGCCTCTACACCGACCTGGACTCGTTTCTGCGCAAGTCCTATATCGGCTCGAAGGTGGCAAAAATCGGGCGCAGGGCCATGCACGAGACGAAGGACTTCCTCGTGTCGTCGTCGATGTTTGAAAAGTACGGCCTGCGCTACCTCGGCCCGATAGACGGCCACAACATCGTCCAGCTTGAGCAGTACCTCAACTTCTGCAAAAACAGCCCCGAGCCCGTCATATTGCACATACTTACGGAAAAGGGCAGGGGGCTGGACTGCGCCCTCAAAAATCCGGAAAAATTCCACGGCGCAAGCCCCTACAACATTGTGACCGGGGCCAATACCGAGCACACCGACCCCAGCGTCCCGCTCTACCAGGACGCCATGGGCAAAACCCTCGTCAAAATCGCCGAAAAGGACCCGGCCGTGGTGGGCATAACCGCCGCGATGTCGGCAGGCACGGGGTTGTGCCATATAAAAAACGCGCTTCCCAGGCAGTTTTTCGACGTGGGAATCGCAGAGGAGCACGCGGCGATATTCGCGGCGGGGCTTTCGGCGCGGGGCGTGCGGCCGGTTGTCGCAATATATTCGTCATTCATGCAGAGGGCGGTGGACTGCGCCATGCACGACGTCTGTCTCCAGGAGCTTCCCGTGACGTTCTGCATGGACAGGGCCGGGCTGTCAGCCCAGGACGGCGCGACCCACCACGGGCTTTTCGACATCGCCATGCTGCGCTGCCTGCCCAATTCCATCATAATGCAGCCCTCCAACGAGGACGAGACCGCCGACATGCTCTACACTTCGATTTACAGCGGCAGGCCGTGCTTCATCCGCTATTCGCGCGGAAAGGGCGAGGGCGTGAAGATGAAGGATTTTCCGGAAAAGATTGAAATCGGCAAGGCCCGGACGGTGGCGGAGCCTTCCGGGGAAGTCGTCATATGGGCCCTTGGGAACATGGTTGCAGTGGCGGGCCGCGTAGCCGAAATGCTCGGCGAAATGGGCGTGCGCGCGGGCGTCGTCGACGCGAGGTTCGTAAAGCCCCTGGATGCCGAGCTTCTCTCCAGGCACGCATCTGAAAACCGGCTGGTGGTCACCATTGAGGACCACTCAGTGCGCGGCGGGTTCGGCGGGGCGGTCGCCGAATTCCTTCAGGAAAACGATATTCGCACGCCGCTTGAGATTGTCGGCTGGCCAGACCGGTTCATCCCGCACGGCTCCAGCGTGGACATACTGCGCAAGGATTACGGGCTCGACCCGGCTTCAATCGCCCAGCGCATAGAAAAGCGCCTGCGCAAGATTTAGCCTTTTTATGCGGTTTTTCGCGATTGTGCGCCGGGGGGGTTCCGGCGCATTTTTTGCGCCTGGCGCCCGGGGTAACGCTTTCAGGTATCGGTTTTGCATGGGGTGCAGTCCGGTTAAATGAAGCCCGCCCGGGGACGCTCCGGGTGGGAGCAAATACCTTTGGGAGCCTGTCTTGCCATGGCTTTTCGCATTCAAATGCCCAAATCCGGCAGACGTATGGGAGCGGGGCATTTTCCGGAGGGCGGCTGCGGAATTTTCAATGCTTCCGAAGGGGGTTGAAGGGTACGGAAAAGCCATGCGCAGGCCCGGGGATGAAGGGCGGATTTTTATATGAACTTCGTCCCGGCCCCGACACTGTTTGCAAAAAGGGGGACGGGCCAAATCCGGTTCTGGAAATACTGCCATGCGCGCAAACGAAGCTGCGCAGCCTGTGCGAAACTTGCTTTTCCGCCTCTTTGGAGGCGTTCCGGTCTGCGCCATTCCCCGTCTTATCGGGCGTGCACAGGGATACGCTTGAGGCTCCGGGGCGCGTGCAGCCTTCCGCTATTGAGAGGCGCGGGAGGCTTGGAGCGACTTCCCGGAGACTTGCGGCGTTTGGGGAATCCGCCGGGGCCTCAAAGGCAGAGGGCGCCTCGGTTGGAGCATACGAAGGCCGCCATTTTTGCGGCGTCCTCGGCTGCGTCTTCGGGGGCCGCGCCTTCGAGAATCCTGCATACGAACGTGGCGGTGAAGGAGTCTCCCGCCCCGACAGTGTCCTTTACCTCGGCCGGGACGGCGTCGGCTGAGACCTCTGCGGAGTCGGATATAACCATGTAGCCGCGTTCCCCGCGCGTGAGAATCAGGTACGAGAGGCTGAACATCTCGAAAATCCTGCGGGCGCAGTCCTCCTCGCTCCCCCCGATGCCGAACATTTCGGAGAGCACGGGGAGTTCCGAGTCGTTTAGCTTAAGAACGTTCGCAAATTCGAGCGACCTGAGCGCCAGGTCTTTTGAATAGTAGTTCTGGCGCAGGTTTACGTCCAGCACCCGCAGGCATTTTTTTGACGCGGCCCTCAGGAGGCTGAACAGGGCCTTGCGGGATTTTTCGCCGCGCTGAGCCAGCGTGCCGAACGCGATTGCGTCGGATTTCGCCGCAAAGAAGAGCGCCTCGTCGGTGGCCTCCACCTCGTCCCAGGCGGCCGGGGAGCATATTTCGTAGGAGGGCTGGCCGGCGGAGTCCACGCTGACTTCGACCCTGCCTGTCGGAACCCCGTCGAGAATCTGGACGCATGAGGCGTCGAGGCCCTTTTTTGCCAGCGTCGAGAGGCATTCCCGCCCGAGCCGGTCGCGGCCGACCGCGCTCACGAGGCGGACGTCCGCCCCGAATGCTCCGCAGTAGTAGGCGAAATTGAGCGGGGCGCCGCCGAGCGACGCGCCGTCTTCAAAGACATCCCAGACGATTTCGCCGAAAGACATTATTTTTTTGTTTTGCATGCAGTGTGTGCCGTTTTTTTTATTCAGACAATGGGATATCGGATTTGTTTTGTAAATCCGATAAAAATCCTCTGTGGAATCCGCTCCGCAGCGCAAAAATGCCGCCGTCTGAAACTTTTTTCCGGTTGCGGCGTTTTACATGCGTAAGTTTTAAGCGAAATTTTAATGCAATGAAATCTGTGTCAGCCAAAAAACTGGCCGCTGCGGCGCTGGTTCTCGCCGCGGCCTTTGCGTCGTGGAAGATGTTCTTTTCGCAGCCTGCCGAAGTGTCGCGGTACAGGACTGCCGAGGTCGCGCCCAGGGACATAAAGTTTGTCATCGACGTGTCGGGAACCGTGGAGCCGGAGGACCTCGTCGACGTCGGGGCCAGGGTGTCCGGGGAAATACTGTCGTTTGGCAAGGACGCCGACGGCAAGACGGTGGACTACGCCTCGCGCGTCAGGGAGGGCGAGCGGCTCGCGCTCATCGACGACGAAATCCAGCGCTCCGAACTCTTGCAGGCGCAGGCGCAGCTCGAGGTCGCCAAGGCCGCCGAGGCGCAGGCCCGCGCGAATCTGGCCCTGGACCGCGCCGTCTTCACGCAGGCCATGCGCGACTGGGAGAGGGCCGAGAAGCTGGGCGTCGGCGACGCGCTCTCCCAGTCGGAATACGACTCCTATCTGGCCTCCTACGAGAAGGCCGCCGCCCAGATGGATGTCGACAATGCCAAGATAAGCGCGGCTCTTGCCGAAATCGCTCAGGCCGAGGCGAACGTGAAAACCGCCGAGCGCAACCTGAGCTACTGCGAGATAAAGGCCCCCGTCGACGGCATCGTGATAGACCGCAAGGTGAACATCGGCCAGACCGTCGTCTCCAACATGAGCGTAAGCAGCCTCTTTTCCATCGCAAAAGACCTGCGGCGCATGGAGGTGTGGGCGTCGGTGAACGAGGCCGACATAGGCTATGTGAAGCCCGGGCAGAAGGTGGAGTTTACGGTGGACGCCTTTCCCGGGGAAAAGTTCGGCGGGTACGTCGGCAAGATAAGGCTGAACGCCACCATGAACCAGAACGTCGTAACCTACACAGTGGAGGTCGTCGTTGACAATTCGGACGGGCGGCTTTTGCCGTACCTTACGGCAAACCTGAAGTTCGAGGTGGAAAGCGAGGCGGGGGTCCTGTCCGTCCCCAATTCGGCGCTCAATTTCGAGCCGGATTTCGCCGAGCCTGCCGCAGACGGCGCAAAGCGCGTGTGGGTGCTGCGCCCGGGCGGCGCCGACCCCGTTCCGGTCGAGGTTGAGACCGGGCTGACGGACGGGGTATTCACCAAGGTTTCCTCCCCCGGGCTTTCCGGGGGCGAGGCGGTCGTAACCGGAATCGAGACGGTTTCGCAGGCCTCCGCCTCCGCGTCCAACCCGTTCATGCCCAAGCCCCCGCGCAGAAGGCAGGCCCAGCAGAAAAAATGAGCCTCATAAACCTTGAAAACATTCGCAAGGACTACGTCGTAGGCGACATCGTCCTGCCCGTCCTCAAGGGCATAACCCTGCGCGTCGAAAAGGGCGACATGGCCGCGCTTACCGGGGCGTCCGGCTCGGGCAAGAGCACGCTCATGAACATCCTTGGCTGCCTGGACCGCCCGACTTCCGGAAAGTATTTTCTGGACGGCGTGGAGGTGTCGCGCCTTTCAAACGACGGCAGGGCCGACATGCGCAACAGGAAGATAGGGTTCGTGTTCCAGAACTTCAACCTGCTCGCCCGCACTACGGCCCTTGAAAACGTCATAATGCCGCTGGGCTACACTGCGGCCCACCTCAGCGAGCGGGAGATGCTTGAGCGGGGGAGGGCGATGCTCGAGCGCGTTGGCCTTGCCGAGCGCATGGACCACGAGCCGTCCCAGCTTTCGGGCGGGCAGCAGCAGCGCGTGGCGATAGCCCGCGCCCTGGTAAACAGCCCCGAAATCCTTTTTGCCGACGAGCCAACCGGGAATCTCGACAGCCGCATGAGCGACGAAATCATGGACATGTTCTGCCGCATAAACGAGGACGACGGCGTGACTATAATACTCGTGACGCACGAGCCCGACATCGCGGCCAAGGCCAGGCGCATCGTCCGCCTGCACGACGGCGAGATAGCCGAGGACGTCACAATAAGGCCCCGCGCGCGATGAAAAATTTGAGGATAGTCGCCGCCGCCCTGAAGTCCATCATGCGAAACCCCATGAGGACCTTTCTCACGACCCTCGGCATTGTAATCGGCATCGCCTCCGTGATAGCCCTTATGGAGATAGGGGCGGGGGCGCAGCAGATGCTCGAGCGGAACATCTCCTCCATGGGGGTGAACTCCATAATGATAAGGCCGGGCGCCAGCATGATGGGGGGCGTTAGCTCCGGCGCCGGCGCGAAGGCGACGCTCACTGCGGAGGATGTGGAAAAAATTGTGAAAAACTGCCGGAGCGTGCAGTACGCCACCCCCGTGGTGTCGGTTCGCGGGCAGCTCATCTACGGCGGGAAAAACTGGAGCCCCTTCAGCATAAGCGGCGTCAATTCCGACTACCTGGAAATCGGGAACTGGAGGATAGCGGACGGGGCGATGTTCGACGCCCATGCGGTTTCGAGGGGCGCCAAGGTGTGCGTCATAGGCTCCACCATAAAGCGGGAGCTCTTCGGGGATTCCGACCCCCTCGGCAAGGACCTGCGCATACAAAACGTCGTGTTTAAGATTGTAGGGGTGCTCGCGTCCAAGGGGGCCAACATGATGGGGATGGACCAGGACGACGTCGTAATAGCGCCGTGGACCGCCGTGCGGGCCCGCCTGACGGGGGCGGGGCAGAGCTCAATAAGCTCGGTGTCGTCGTCATCCTCGTCCACTACCGCCACGAGCGTGACATCCACCTCGTCGGTCTATCCCGACGCAACCGACCTGTACCCGCCCGTATCCGACGACAACATGCCCCCCGTCCGCTTCCAGAATGTCGACACCATATCCGCATGGGCCCGCAGCCCTGACGAAGTCGATTCCGCCGTTTCCGAAATAACCAGGGTCTTGCGCGAAAGCCACAGGCTGGCCGACGGCGCCGAGGACGACTTCCAGATAAGGACGATGGCCGAATTTTCGGAATTTCTGACCGGGCAGACAAAGACCATGACAAACCTGCTCATATGCGTCGCCTTCGTCTCGCTCGTCGTGGGCGGCGTCGGCATCATGAACATAATGCTTGTCTCCGTGACCGAGCGCACGCGCGAGATTGGCCTGAGGATGGCGGTTGGCGCCAAAAAGAGGGACATACTGTGGCAGTTCATGGTCGAGGCCGTCGTGATATGTCTGTTCGGGGGGCTGGTGGGGATTCTCGCGGGCCACGGCGCATCGCTGGCGCTTGCGGGCGTGATGAACTGGCCCACGACGATTTCTTACGCGGCCGTCGCGCTCTCCGTGGGGGTGTCGGCGGCAGTCGGCGTGGTGTTCGGCTACTACCCCGCGTGGAAGGCGGCCAGGCTCGACCCCATTGAGGCTTTGAGATATGAATAAGGCGTTGGAACGAATTTTTCCGGCTGCGGCGCTTGCGGCGCTTTCCGCATGCGCGGTGGGGCCGGATTTTGAGAGGCCCTCCGTGCCGCTCGCGCCGGGCTATGAAATCCCGGATGCGTCGCAAAAGGATTTTCAGGAGGCCGGCCAGGACGACATTTCAAAGTGGTGGACGCGCTTCGGCGACCCGCTCCTTTCGTCATTCATTGAGCGCGCCTTCGAGCGCAACTTCGACATGGCGATAGCCCGCGCGTCGCTCGACTCGGCAAGGGCCGCCCTCGGCGTCTCCCAGAGCGGCCTGTTCCCGGCTCTCGACGGAAACGCCGCCATGACGGAGTCCGGAAAGGGCAACACGGGCACGCGCCCGACATACTCCCTCGGGCTCTCTTCAAAGTGGGAAATCGACGTGTTCGGAGGCACGCGCCGCGCCGTCGAGGCTTCCCTTGCCGACTACATGGCCTCGTCCGCCGACAGGTGCGCCGTAAAAATAGCCGTGGCGGCGGAGGTCGCAAACGCCTACTACCTCTACCGCGCAGCCTGCCAGGACCTGAAAATCACGCTCGAAAACCTCGACGTGCAGCGCAAGACCTACGCCGTGGTTGAAAAAAAGTGGCGCTCGCAAATATCAGCGAAGCTAGACCTCGTGCGCTCCGCCGCCCAGATGCAGGCTGTGGAGGCGCAGATACCAACTCTGGAGGCCGAGCGGGACAAGGCGAGGTACGCCCTCGAACTCCTTTTGGGCCTCGAACTCGGGGCATTGAAGGGGGAGCTTGAGGAGTACAGGCCCCTCCCTGATATAGAGGCGTTCGCGCCCCTCTCGGTCCCCGCGTCCCTCATTTCAAGAAGGCCCGACATAATGGCCCTCGAATACAAGCTCGCCTCGGCGACGGCAAACATAGGCGCTGCCGAGGCCGACTTCTACCCGCGCTTTTACATATCGGGCAGCATATCATACAGCGCGCCCAATGTGGGCGACATCTTCAAGAGCCCCTACGGCTCGTGGTCAGTCGGCCCGAGCGCAAGCTGGAACATATTTTCCGCAGGCAAGACCTACTACAATGTAAAGGCCAAGGAGGCCCTCGCCCGCAAGGCCGCCGCGCAGTGGGAGCAGGCCGTAATGACTGCGGTCAAGGAAACGCAGGATTATGTCATATCCTGCGCCAAGGGCCGGGAAAATGTGGAGCTTTTGTCGCAGGCGGTCGAAAGCAACCGCAGCGCCTACAAATATTCCTACGACCTTTACTCCGTCGGCAAGCTCCCCTTTCTCGACCTTCTTGACGTGCAGAGGACCATGCTCGCTGCGGAACAGAGCCTCGTTTCCTCCAGAAAGCGGATAATTTCCGACGTCATCGGCCTGTACAAGTCCCTCGGGGGCGGCTGGACGCAGGAGGACATGCGCGACGAGGAGTACGAGGCAGATATTTTCCTGCTATTTTAGGGCGGGCCGTGGCGCCCGCGTCCGCGTTCGGGCAGCGAAGCGCATCCCCGCCATCCGGAGGGGGCCGCCGGGCGTCCCCCACTGCGCGCGTCCCTGCGGAGTTTGCGCGGCAGGAGCACGGCGCTTTCCGGAGGGCGCGGCTCCCGCTCCGCCGGCGCCGTCCGCAGAGTCAGGAGGGCCTTACAACCATCGCGTAGCTGTTTCCTATGTGGCTTGAAGACAGCGCGATTACGGCTTTTGGCTTCTTTGAAAGGCGCATGGAATCTATTTCGCAAAGCCCCGTTTTCTGGGGCCATAGCGGCATTCCCCTCTTCACCGACTCAAGGCACGCCCCGAGCGATACCGCAGCCGACGATGTTTCGGCAAAGCCGGCGCGGAATACGGAAGTTGCCATAGGGGTTCCCGGGAAGAGCTTCCGGCAGACTTCGAGGACCTTGGCGTCCTGGGCGTTGCCCTGCGGGCTCCACGAAACGAGGCCCACATCCCCGGGCTCCATTCCCGCCTCCTCAAGCGCCTTCATCGCGGCGCGCTCAAGCGGGGCCGCATCCTTGTTTGGCCCTGCGAAATCATTGCAGCAGGAGCACGCCCCCCATCCCTCGATGGTCCCGAGCGTTTCGGTTCCGCGCTCGGCGGCGGACTCCTCTGATTCGAGCACAAACGCGGCCGCGCCCTCGCCGGGGACCGTCCCGAAGTCGTCCGAAAACCTGAGCCTGAAATCGTCGGCCTCGGCGTCGGGAAGGATTAGCCCGACTTTGCCGTAGCCTTTCATCTGCTGGGCGTACACCTCGTCGGCGGAGAGGGCGACCGCGAATTTTGCGTCGCGGGAATTTATGGTTTGCGCCGCGTAGGCGATGCCCTGGAGGGAGCATCCGGGGCCGGAGGTCAGGGTGATGTTGGCGCCCTTTATGTCGAGCGCCTTGGATACCCATCCGGCTGTCGAATTTGCGGTTACGTTTGAAAAGCACGCGACGCTGCCCCTGCGCTCGGGCGTGGAAAACACCGCGTCCATGTGCTCCGACTCGTCCGAGCCGCGCCCCACGCACACGGTGAGCGACACGTCCTCGGAAACTCCCCTTGAAACCCTTATCCCGGCCGAATCCAGCGCCTTTTTCGCGGCGGCCGTGGCGTATGTGGAAATCGGGTTCATGCCCGAAAAATCGACCCGCCTGTCAAGCTCCCTTGCCGGGATTTTCGGCATCATGGCCGCGCGTGAAAACCCGGTCCCCTCCGTGCCCGGAAGCCCGGATTCCGCTATCGCGCACCCGCCGCCTGCGAGGAACTCCAGGAGCGACTCCGCATCCCTCCCGGCCGGGGTGAAGGGGGCAAACGAAGTTATAGCGATTTTTTTCGGGTTCGGGATTTCCTTCCGGAAGTCGAAGTCCCTCTTTGCGACGACGATTGCGGCGTTGTTTCCGGCGAAGGCGTAGTTTGAGGAAAGGAAGCAGCCGTAGTCCTTTTTGAGCGGCTCGGACGGCACGAATATCCCCTCGCACCCCGGTCGCGGCCCGGAGAAGCGCAGGGTGGGGGGGACGAATCCGGCGTTCATGGCCGCAAGCTGGAGCGTCGCCTCAAGTATGCCGGTCGCCCCCATGCAGTGGCCGGTGTAGGACTTTGTGGAGGTTACCGGGACTTCCGCGCCGCCGAGGAACTTTGCAACACCCTTCGCCTCGGCCCTGTCGTTTGCCGCAGTTCCAGACGCGTGGGCGTTTATGCAGCCTATTTCCGACGGCTTCAGCCCCGCGTCTGCGGCGGCGTTGCGCATTGTGCGGAAAACGCCGTCCCCGCGCGGGTCGGGCTGCGTCGGGTGGTAGGCGTCCCCCGTCGTGGCGCGGCCTATCACCTTGCCGTGGCATTTCGCCTTGCGCAGGAGCGCCTTCCCCATGTTTTCCAAAAGCCAGAAGGCCGCGCCCTCGCCGATATTCATGCCCGGCGGGTTTGAAAACGGGGCTATCTTGTCCGGCGAGACCACCTTTATCGCGCTGAAGCCGGCGTAGTTTGAAAGGGCGACCGCGTCCGCGCCGCCCACGAGGACGGCGTCGTACTTCCCCGTCTCTATGAGGGTTTCGGCCAGGCCTATCGCGGCGGTGGAGCCGGAGCAGGCGGTGTTGACCACCCACGTTTCCCCCCTGATTTTGAGGGCGCAGGCAAGGGCCTTTGCCACGGAGCAGAACTCGGACTGCATGGAGGTGCTCCTGGAAAATTTTGCGGATGGGTCGCCGTGCTTTTCGCGGTATTCCACCTCGCCCGAGTTGAGTCCGGCGTTGCACGTGGCGGCAACCAGCGCTATCCTCTCCGCCCCGGGGCCGTCAGGAATCTCGAATTCCGCGTCCCTCAGGGCCATGCGGGCGGAAGATATGGCAAGCCGCATGAAGGGGTCCGTGAAGGTTTCAAGCTCCTCTGAAGACATCTCCGAGGAGAAGTCGAAGCTGAACTCCCCGCACAGGTTTGACAGAAACGGCGACACGTCTATCTTGGACGCCTTCCTTATGCCGTCCCTGCATCCCAGAAGGTTTTCCCGGACGCTTTCCATGTCGTTTCCGATGGGGGAAATTATTCCTATGCCGCTTATCGCGGCCTGCCTGTCAACTCCGCGCTTTTCCATGCTTTTTGTTATTGTGATTTCGCCGCCCTTCCATACGGTCGGCTCCATTGCGGCCAGATTCCGCGCCGCGTTCATTTCGTAAAACCCCTTCCAGCAGTCCACAAATTTTCCGTACAGCTCGTCGGCGTCCATTTTTGCGGGCTTAAACACGACGTTTGCGCCGTTATACTTGTGCCACTGCATTGTCGTTATGCGGTTTTGGGCGCTGAGGCGGTCCCAGTGGACGGAGCCGGGGTAGGGGGAGAATATGAAAAATTCGGCAGTGGTGATTTTTGCATGGGAGCACACGTCAAGCACGCGCTCGGCGATGGAGGCGTCGTCCCAGTCGCGGCCTATCCCGAAGGATGCGAAGAAGTGTATGCCGTTGTCCTCCAGCATGTTTTTGAAGTCCGTGAACTTCCCAAGCTCCTCCCTGCCGCCCTGGAGCAGCCTTATTGAGAGGGGGTCCACATTCATTGTGCAGTAGAAGTTCCTGACGCCGGCTTTGGCCGCAAGCTTTATGAAAGACTCGTCCGAATTGAGCGCCATTGTGCTTGAGACGAAAAATTTGCGCCCGAGCGGGGCCGCCTCCCTGAAGAACCTCTCCGCGTAGCCCCTGACCGACCTGTGGGGGAAAAACAGGGAGTCGTCTGTGAGATAGACGTTTTCGTGCTTCATGCCGTCCAGCTCCGCCACGGCCTTTTCAACGGGCTTGAAGCGCAGGCGCGAACCCATGTGGCGGGGGATTATGCACATGGCGCAGTTGTACGCGCACCCGCGCGTGAGCTGTATGAGGTCCTCGTCCCAGTCGTAGCTTTCCTTGCCGTAGAATATGTCGCGGCGCGGATCCGGGGGCAGGGCCATGTCGACGGGCTTTCTGCTTTGGTATATCTTTTTCAGCCGCCCGCTTTTGAAGTCGGATATGATTTCAGGCCACGTGTTTTCGCCCTCGCCGATATTGACGCAGTCTGCGTATTTCAGGCATTCGTCTGGCATGAATGAGGGGAACATGCCGCCCATTGCGACCGTCTTCCCCCGGCTTTTCAGCTCGCGCGCAAGCTCCAGGGCGCGCGTGCCCTGCGGGGTGAAGCAGCTTATGGCGTAGAGGTCCGTCCCGTCGTCGAAATCGAGCCTTTCCCCGGCGTTGTCGTCAACGAAGGCGACCTCGACGTCGGGCGGCGTGAGGGACGCAAGTATGGGAATCCCGAGCGACGGGGGGCATGTGAACTTCCCGACAGTGAAAATCTTCTTCTCGTCGTTTAGCCTTGAAACGGAGTCCAGGAACTTTTCGAACCACGGGTATATGAAAGTGACCTTCATTTCAGAATTTTTACAAGTTTTAGCCTTGCGCCGTACCCCGGCCCCGAGACTTCCATCAGGCGCGGCGCGAGACGGCCGTCGGGAGTTTCGACGCTGAAATCCGACATTTCAAAGCGGAACCCCGAGGGGGTGTGCGCCCTGAAAAATCCCCCTCCTGCGGGGGAAAACGATATTTTGACCCCGTCCTCGCCCGCGAGGAACCCGGGCATTGCCATCGCGGCCTCCAAGGCCCTGAGGGCGTGCTCGCGCGCCCAGGAGTCCCTGAACGCGGCAGAGCCCGAGGCAATCTCCCTCCCGGCCACCCCCGTCCTTATCCTGCAAAGCGTGCCCACGGGGGATTCCATCTGCATTGCAGCCTCCCCCCCGCCGCTTTTTACAAACACCGTGACGGGCGTCTGCGAGCCGCCGATTTCGAGAACCCCGCGCTGGACGTAGCTTAGGCCCATCATGGAAAAGCCCACGCCCGCAAAGGCGCACTGCGCCGCCGCCATCGCGGCCGCCGCTATGAAATGGACGGCCCTCATTTTGCGGGGTAGTCGGAAACCGGGTCGGTTTCAAAGGCGCGCGCCGCGTCCGGAGGGTTGGCGACGGTCCTTCCGAAGGTTATGGTTGTGGAATCTCCCCCGGGAAAGTCTATCCTGATGGATTCGGGCGAGCTGAAGTCCGGGCGGGGCTTTACCGTTATGCGGCTTACAAACTGCCTCGCGGCCTCGTGCGCGGGGGTGAGCACCAGCGCGCCGCCCGATTCGGAGGAATCGTAGGCGCGCTCCCGGCCTGCGAGGTCGCCCGCGGCAACCGCGCGTATCTCTCCCAGGATTTTGCCTATGGGAAATCCCGGGTCGAATTTCAGCCTCTTCCAGCGGCCGTCCTCGAATTCAAATTGGGAGACCTTTCCGCCCTTGGAAATCATTGCGGCCTTGAACGGCTCGTTTGTCTGCCACCTTATCCCGTCCGAGTCGTCGAATACGAGAAAGCCCTTGGAAACGGCCTTCTCCTCAAGCAGGCTGATTTCGCGCACCTGCTCGAACTCGGCGTACAGGCCCTTCAGCTCCCCGGCGCGCTGCGACATCTTTTCGGCTATGCCTGCCCAAAGCGACAGCGGGGCCGCGCACGCCAGGACTGCGAGAATCATATTTTTCATAGAACCTCCATTACGGTTATCGCCTCCATGCCCGCGCTGGAGAGCGAATGCATTGCGTATGTGCCGCGCCCGAACGAGGCGGCGGCCATCGGAAAGTAGGCGGAATTTATGTAGGAGCCGCCCAGCGAGTCGGACAGCGTGGCGGGAGGCTCGGGCGCCGGGAAGGCCCGGAGGATTTCCTCGCGCACCCTGTCTTCAAAAGCGTTTGCAGACGACGGGAATATCCAGCGCGAAACCGAGCCCGGGGCTATTCCCGCAGCCGCCAGCTCGCGCGCGGCCCTCTCTGCGTTTTCACGCGGGTTCCGCAGCCTGGGCGCCGACCTTAAAAAAGCCAGGCGCATTGCGCCCTGCGGCGCGTCGGCGGGGGGGAGCGGGCGGGCGAAGTAGGCCGCGGCCCCCTCGGCAAGCGGCGCGGGGCGGGAGGCGTAAATGCCGTGCCGCCTGAGGAATTCGCCGGCAAGCAGCGGAATCTCGTCGCAGGCGCACACCAGGGCGCAGGGCGAGTTGCCCGAGAGCGTTTCGGCACGGGCGTGCCACAGGGCGGCCTCGAACGAAAGCTCTCTGGCCGTCACCGCAGCGTTCGGGCCCTTGAGGCCGAGGAAGTTCGCTATCGCGGAGGAGGCGGCGTTATGCACGGAGTTTGTGAAGGCCCCGGGCATGGGTTCGGCTTCCGACTTTTCTATGACGTTTTTTATGAACCTGAAAGTTTCCGCCGCCATCCCGAGCCCCGTTCCGAGGCACACGGCGGCCCGCTCCCTCTCGGAGTCTGCTATGCCGGATTTTGCCACGGCCTGCATGGCGGCTTCCAGCGCCATCTGCTGGAGGCGCGCCAGGCGGCGCTTTTTAAGCATAGGGATTTCCCGGAGTATCCCGGAGGTGTCGCAGGCGAATGTCCCGCCCTTTGCGAAGTTTTTTTGGAATTCTTCCGCAGAGTTTCCCGCAGGGGAGACCGTTCCGGCAGACAGTATGAAAAGCTCCACTCCCGCATTGGCGCCCGCGCACGGCCGCGCGCGCCGCAGCCCCGGGGCCGCGATGACGGCGGAGGCGTTGTTGCCGCCGAAACCGAGCGAGTTTGCCATGGCAATGCGCACTTTTGCGCCCCTCCGCACGGTGTTGGGCGGGGCGTCCACGCCTTCGGCCAAGACCTCGAAGCCGGAGTTCGGCGGGATTTCGGAGCTTTCTATCGCGCGGATGCAGACGGCGGCGTTTATTATCCCGCTTGCTCCCAGCGTGTGCCCGAAGGTCCTTTTTACCGACGCATAGGGGGGGATTTTCCCGCCGAAGGCCCTCTTCATCGCGGCGAATTCCGCAGGGTCGTTGCCCTGCGTTCCCGTGCCGTGGGCGCACACAAAGTCGACCTCCCCGGGCTCCGCGCCCGCCCTTGCGAGAGCCTGCTCCATGGCGCGCGCGGCCCCATCGCCGCCGGGATGTGGGGCTGTGGCGTGGTAGGCGTCGCAAGTGCACGCCGCCGACAGGATTTCCGCAAGCGGGCGGCTTCCAAGCGACCCCGGCCTGCCTATCAAAACCGCGCCAGCCGCCTCGCCGAGGTTTATGCCGTCGCGGTTTGCGTCGAAGGGCCTGCATGCCGACGCGCTCAAAAGAAGCAGGGAGCCGAAGCCGTTGAGCGTTATTCTTGAAAGGGCGTCCACGCCGCAGACAAGGGCGAACCCCGCAGACCCGTCGCGCAGCGCAAGCAGCGCGGCTTCAAGAGCCACTCCGGAGCTTGAGCAGGCTGTGGAAAACGTCATTCTGGGGCCGCCGAGGCCCAGACGCTTTGCGGTGTAGTCGGCGAGGTGGGAGCATTCGTAGGAGCGCAGGGCTCTCAGGGGGGCGGATTCGTCCGCAAGAAACCTGATTAGCGCCTCCTCGGTGTCTGCCACGCCGCCTATGCTGGTTCCCAGGTATATGCCCGTGCGCGCCAGCTCTCCCGGGCCAAGGCCCGCCTGCGCGACCGCCTCGGAGGCCGCCTGAAGCAGCATTTTTGCGCACTTTGAAGCTTTGAGGCTCGCGAATTCAGGCCTTATCCCCGCCGCTTCGCCCGCCAGCCTGCCCCCGTGGCGGGGGCTTTTGAACGCCGATACGGGCGCAAAGGGGCACGCGCCCGAAAAGGCGGCCTCCGCGCTTTCGCGCATGCCGCCGCCCGCGGCCGATACGACGCCTGCGCCGAATACCGCTGCCGGTTCCGGAACCGAGGGCATTCAGGCCTTTTTGGAGATTACGAAGTCGGCCATGGCGCCTGCCGATGCGAATACCGTCCTTGCTTCGGCCTTGTCGTCCACTTCGACCCCGTAGTTTTTTTCAAGCATGACCACGAGCTCCAGAGCGTCGACCGAATCCAGCCCCAGCCCCTCGTCGTCAAAAAGCGGCGCGTCGTCCGATATGTCCTCCGGCAGCATGCCCTGGAGGTTCAGGGTTGCTATGATGTCCGACTTGATTTCTGATATGAGTTTTTGCCTGTCCATCTGGAAAAATTCTTTTAAACGGGCACCTTACGCGCGCCGGGCGCCGGGCGCAAGTATTTTTCGGCGCGCGCCCGGTTCATTATTCGGCCCAGAAATCGTAAAAGTTAAACCACATAAACGGGGTTTTGCGCGCCTGCCTTTCGAGGTTTGCGGCAAAGGCGCGCGCGCATTCGTCGGGTTGTTTTGGCGGTTTCCCGCGCCCGGGGAGGAAGGACCCGGCTGCCCGGACTTCGTAGGTTTTATGGGCAACCCTGACGCAGAGAGTCTGCAAAACCGCCACTTCCGCCGCAGAGGCGAGCGAGTAGGCGGCCGTCGGAAACTTTGCGGGCTTTCCGAGAAATTCGGCGCGGATGTACCGCCCCCCCGCGTACCGGTCCCCCTGCATGGCCACTATCGCCCCGCTTTTCAGGGCGGCGAACGCCTCTATCGCCGAGGCCCCGCCTTCGGACTGGTCTATCATGACAGGGGCGGCCATCTTCCTGTTTTTTTCCAGAAGCCCCTCGATGTCGGCGTGCTCGCGGCGCATCCCGAGAATGCGAACCTTGCGCCCGTACTCCCCTTCAAGTATCTGAGACGCGCACTCCCAGGCTCCGAAGTGGGCGCTCAGCACCACTAGCCCCCTGCCGCCCTCCATGAGCCTTTCGGCCTCGCCACGGCACGCGTTTATTATCCTCACATCCCCGCAGCCCGAAAGGTAGGCCCACTTGTCAATCAGGGTGCGTCCGAACGAGAATACGTGCCTGTACACGAAAACCGGCATCAGGAGGCGGGGCGGGTTTGCCGCGCGCGCCAGATACCTCGCGCTCTCCCGGTAAACTCCCCTTTTAAAGGCCATGAAATATGCGGCCACGAACGCCAGCAGCGCATACGCCGGCCTCAGCCCCATGCGCCTCACGATGAAGGCAAAACACAGGTGCCCCGCGTATCCGCCGTGCGACTTCCCCGTCCACGGCCTTTCCCCCTCAGCGCCTTCCCGCATCCGCCAGCCTTTCCGAAAGCGGAAGGGACACCGCAATGCACGCGGCCAGTATCGCCGCTATCGATATTGCCGCCGTCATTCCGAGGCCCTTCAGCACGGGATGGTGCGCAAATCCCAGGGCGCCGAATCCGGCGACTGTCGTAAGGGCGGAGGCCATGACGGACTGGAGGGCCCCCGCGGGCTCGCCGCGCATCTTTTCGCAGGCGATGAATACCGCGTAGTCCTCCGCTATGCACACCGCAAATATCACAAATATTGCGTTTACTATCGTGACGGGCATTCCGAGTGCGGCCATCGCGGCAAAGGTCCACAAAAGGCCGAGCGCGATTGGCGCGATTGCTATCATGGCAGTCTTTGCGCTTCTGAACGAGAGCGCAAGGTAGGCCGAAACAAGCCCGACTGAAAGCGCGAGAAATTTGAGCATCCAGCCCTTGGCAAGGCGCGATATGTGCTCCTCGAACATGGCGTTGTCGGCCACGATTACGTCCGGCCCTTCGCCGCCTATCCGACGCCTGAACTCGAATTTGTCTGCCCCGCTGCGGAGGGTTAACAGCGTGGCCACGGCGGCGTCCCCGTCGCCCTCGCAAATCTTTTCCGACACGGCGGCCGCAAGGGGGCCGGCCATTATCCTCTCCAGGGCGGCCTCCGGGTCCGGGGCGGCGGCCCGAGCCAGCGCCCCGTCGAAGGCCGAGGGCTTTATCCCCGTCTTTCCGGCGGCGGAGGAGAGGGTTTCGGAAAACTTTTCGATAAATTCGGGGCTGAAGAATTTCCTCCACCTTTCGAGGTTTTCTGCCCTCGCCCCCGAGGGGGGGAGTATCGGCGCTATCGAGTCTATGCCCGCCACGTCCGGGTCGGACTTAAGCAGGGCGAAAAGCTCTGCGTTTTTTTCAAGCGCCTCGTCGAGCGTGGCGCCCCTTGCGATTACCAGGGTGCGCGACACCGCCCCGGGCCAGGTTTCGCGTATGCTGGCGTCGTCTCTTTTTGTGTCTTCAAAAAGGCCGCTGAAGCTGGATATTCTACCGTCGAATTCAAGCCCCCCGACTGCGGCAAGCGACAGGGCAGTCGCCGCGCCCGCCGCCGCAAAAAACGCCGGCGCATGCCTCTTTTGCGCGGATTCGAGCGCCGCCGCAGCTTTGTCGAACACAGAGGGCCCGGCGGGCCTGAAGCCGAATTTTGCAAGAAAAGGCGGCAGGGCGAACATTGAAATCATTGCCGAGGCCGCGACTCCCGCCGCCCCGAAAACCCCGAGCTGCCTGAAGCCCGAGCTTCCCGCAAAGAACATTATCGCAAACGCTATGATGGTGGTGGCGGCCCCTATGCCGACCGGCTTTGAAAGCTCCGATACCGCCGCCGAAATTTCGCCTATCGAGCCTCCCCGGCAGGCGTTCACCCTGTATATGACGTGCAGGGCGTAGTCTATGGTGACCCCGATTGCGATGCTGGCAAAGCCGACGGATATGCTGGATACGCTGTCAAAGACAGTCCCTATCAGGGCGAAGGCAAACAGGGTCCCCGCGAGGGAAGGGCACACTGCGAACACTGCGAGCGCACGCCTCCTGAAGGCGGCAAGGCATATGGCGCAAACGGCGGCAACCGATATGGCCAGGCACTTTGCGGAATCCTCCGACGCCATTTTGGCGTTGTCCGCGCTTATCCTGTACGCCCCCGCCCACGCGACCCGCACGCCGGGGTTGTCCCGAAGGAATTCGCCGAGCGCGGCCTCGATTTCTCCGACCAGCATGGAGCTTGCCTCGGAGTCGGACGAGTCTGCCGAAAAGCGCGCGACGACGAGCGCGCTGGCCCCGTCGGGGGAGATTATCGCCCCGTCTTTGACCGTCCCCGGGGCTCCGGGAAAGGCCCGCTTCGCCCCGACTGCGGCGAACATGCCGAACGGGTCGCTCTTCAGGATTTTCGCGTATGCGGGCGAGCCGAACCTCAGCATCTGGGCCTTCATGTAGGCGAGGCGCTTTTCTGTCTCCTCCGGGGATGCGAGTCGCTCCGCCTCGGCGCGGGCTTCCCCGTCGAACAGGGCGGGGAGGTAGGCGGCAAGCATCTCGGGGTCGGGCGCTGAGGCCCCGGACAAGTCCCCGATTACGGACTCCGCCCCGGGCAGTCCGCCCAGCCTCTTTGCCAGGTCCCTGGCAGGCTCCGCCGGAGAGGCGCCCGCCCCCGGCGCCGATACGCTGAAATACAGGGAATTCGCCTGCCTGAACTTTTCGAGCGCGTATTCGTGCTCTTTTACGAGGGTGTCTCGCACCGGGAGGATGTCGCTTACGCTCTGGTTGAAGCCGGAGCGCGCGGCGAGCCAGGCGCAGGCCGCGCAGAAGATTGCGGCAAGTGCGCAGAATGCGCCGAAGTGCCCGAATATGAGCCTGTGCATGCGTCCTGCCATCAGCTTTTTGACGCGAGCTTTTTCAGAATCCGGCGCGGGAGCAGGAGCGACTGGAAAAAGAGTTTTGAATTCATCGCGGAAAACTTTACGGTGTCCGCGAACGGGCGGTAGTGGGAGCGGAGCGACGACTCGCGCGTATATATCGTGGGTATTTCAAGCTGGACGATTTCAGCCCCCATCCACCGGAG
>URJJ01000011.1 GCA_900548185.1 uncultured Opitutales bacterium | reverse complement strand
TAGGGTCTCGTGGGCTCGGAGATGTGTATAAGAGACAGTCCCGGGGCTGGGGGCGGGGAATTTCGCAGGATATTTGAATTTGCAAAGGCGATGTTGACGCGTTTGCCCTCCTCCGCCCGCGCCGCGCATCCCGCACGAGGAACCCCTCCGGCGGGTGCGGCTTCGGCGGGCGTAGCGGGCATTCAGGCGCAGCTAAAGAGAGTCCCCGCGAATCCGGGCGGCGGGAGCCCTTGCGCGGTCGGGATTCCGAAGCGATTTCGATGCGCGCGCCTCCGGATGGACGCGTCCGGCCTCACTGCTTTTCGATGTAAACCGAGCGGGTGGGGAAGGCCATCTGCGTTCCGTTTTTTGCGACAATCTCCATAATGGCGAAATTTACGCGCTCGGATACTTCCAGATATTTCGCAGTTTCCACGGAATTTGTGAAATATGTTATGGATATGTTCAGCGAACTTTCCGCAAATTCGGAAAAGTTTACCAGAATCGTCTCCCCGTTTACGTCGGGATCGCTTTTGAGCATTTGCGCAATGCCGCCTACAACCGACCTCATCTGGTCCGCCGTCGTCGAATAGACGAGCCCTATCTTCATCGCGACCTTCCGCTTCTTCCAGCGCGTGACGTTTACGATGTATTCGTTTGCCAGATAGGAGTTCGGGAGGATTGAGACCGTCTGGTCGAGGTTGCGTATGCGCGTGGAGCGTATGCCGATGCTTTCTACCGTGCCGTCGAGCTTGCCTGAAACCTGTATCCTGTCGCCTATCCTGAAAGGGGCGTCCATTATGAGCGACACCGAGCCGAAGAAGTTGGCTATCGTGTCCTTCGAGGCGAACGCGAGCGCCGCGCCGCCGATGCCCAGGGAGAGCATCAGGCCCTTCACGTCAAAGCCCAGCCTCGAAAGTATGGTTAGCAGGGCGAACACTATTATCATCCACCGGATGAACTTCCTGAAAATCGGGAACACGTCCTTTACCCCGTCCTTTTTCCTGGCGAGGGTTTCGACTCGCCGGGCGAGGGCGTCGTACACCCTCAGGAAAAGCCACGCGTAAAGCGACATGAAAACGATAGTGAACGCGTTTTCAAAAATCTTGTTTTCCCCGAGCGCTATCGACAGGCGTATGAGAGACGCGTACAGGGCGGCCGCGTAGGCTAAGTAAAGAAGCGGGCTTTTCACATTGCCGAGAAGCTCCTTGAATAGCCCCGTGTTCCTGGCGGCCGAAATCCGCATGAAAACCCACGATGCCAAGTGGACCGCGCCCGCGCCCGCTGCCCCGTATATGAGAAGCAGAAGCGCCACCGAAACCCACACGAAATCCGGAACCCCCAGGGTCTCGCCCGGGAACGATTCGGGCGTTGCCCCGACTTTTTCGAGTATCCTTGCGGATGCGCCGAGGGTCTTTTGGGCGCGCACCACGGACGTCGCGTCGCGGTTTGAGCGTATCGCCTCCTTTTCCTTCTGCGAATACGGCCTGGAGTCGTCCACGAAGCGCTCCACATAGTCAGGCGGGACGGACGTGTCCACGCTTTCAAGGCCCTCTATCCGGGGGAGGGCGTCGGGCGGTGCGGCGGGGGCCCGGCCTTCTGCGGCGGGAAGGGACGCGCAGGCGCAGAGCAGGACGGCCAAAACGGTCTTTTTTGCGGCGTTTAACATGCCTTTAATTGTCGGCGCAGTTCGGCGCATTTCAAGCATTTTCAGCCGAGGGCGCGGGGTTCAGCCTGCCGCTTAGCTCGCACATCCCGCGCAAAAACGGCGCCTGGTTTGCGATGGCGGCTTCGAGCTGGGATTTTGTCATGCGCCACTGCCAGTTCCCGTAGGGGCGGCCGGGGGTGTTCATGCGGGCTTCGGCCCCGAGGCCGAGTATGTCCTGCATCGGGATTACCGCAATCTTGCAGACGCTCGTCATGGCGGCCAGCGTCATTGTCCAGTTCGGGGCGTCCCCAGGCGTCGAGAAGTAGCGCCGGAACTGGTCGCGGGCCTTTTCGGGGGCGGAGGCGTACCAGGAGGCGGAGGTGTCGTTGTCGTGCGTGCCGGTGTAGCAGACCATGTCGCGCGAGAGGTTGTGCGGCAGGTACGGGTTCGAGGGGACTCCGCCGAAGGCGAACTGTAGGACGGCCATGTTCGGCATGCGGATGTCGCGCACAAGCCTGCGCGCCTTGTCGGAGAGGATTCCGAGGTCCTCTGCTATGAATTTTTCGCGCGGGAAGGTTTTGCGCATCCTTGCAAAAAACGGCTTTCCGGGGCCGTCGCGCCACCGTCCCTTCGAGGCGTCCGTTTCGCCCGCCGGTATTTCCCAGTAGTCGGCGAACCCCCTGAAGTGGTCTATGCGCAGCACGTCGTACATTTCAAATGACTTTTCCAGGCGCCTCTCCCAGAAGCGGAAAAGCTCCTCGCCCTTGGCGTCCCAGCGGTAGAGCGGGTTGCCCCAGAGCTGGCCCGTGGGGGAGAAGTAGTCGGGGCCGACTCCTGCCACGAAGCGCGGGGACAGGTCTGCCTCAAGCTCGAAGAGGCCGGGGTTCGCCCACACGTCTGCCGAGTCGCGGGATACGAATATGGGAACGTCGCCTATTATTTCCAGGCCGGCTGCGCGCAGCTTTTCCCGGAAGGCGCGGTACTGGCAGTCGAAAACCCACTGCCCGAACACCACCGCCCGCTTCTCCTCCTCGTCCTCGCGGGTGAATTTCATGCCCCGCCTGAATTTGAAGCTGTCCGGCCATTCGCTCCACGGGCGGCCGCCGAACCTCTTTTTCAGGGCCATGAATTCGGCGTAGCCGTCCAGCCACCAGGCGTTTTTTTCGGCGAACTCGCCGATTGCGACGGGGAAGCCGAGGTTGCGGTACTCGCGCTTTTTTGCGGCGGCCTTGCGCAGCATGCGCGGGAGGGTTTCATAGACTGCGCCGTAGTCGCAGAATCCGCCGGGGAGGGCCTCCATCTCTTCGGCGTCCCCGCGCCCGAGGAGACCGGCGTCTGCAAGGGCGTGGTAGTCTATGAAGTAGGTGTTGCCCGCGAACGAGGAAAAGGACTGGTAGGGGGAGTCCCCGTAGCCTGTCGGCGCAAGCGGGCACACCTGCCAGTATTTGAAGCCCGACTCCGCGAGGAATTCCATGAACAGGTCCGCGCCTTTGCCGAAAGAGCCTATGCCCTGGCGCGACGGGAGGCTGGAAATGTGCGCGAGCGCCCCGGCTGCGCGCGAATCCGTCCAAGAGTAGTCTGTCATGGCCCGAATAAACGCAGAGGCCGCCCCTTTTTACAACAATAAAAACAACGCGGTTGACAAATTAAAAAAAGGGTAAAATCATCGCGTAATATGGCAGACGAATCTCCGGCGCAGTTTCTCGGCAGGCGGGCCTTCCTGAAGGAGGCGTCGCGCCGCGCGGAGTCGCTTTTCTCTTACATAGACAAGCGAATAAGGCCCCAGCTTTTCCTCGTCGAAATTTCTCCGGACGAGGCCTGCGCAATGCGGGCCGAGGTTGTCGCGCCCGAAAATTTCTGGATTTCGTCCGGGGATTTTTCCGACATGGCGTCCGTCGCGGCAAAGATAGCAGCCGAAGCCCAGTCTCAGAAGCGCAGGGCGGCCCCATCGCAGGATGTGCTCTCCGCCACCTTCCACGGCGCCAGGGACGTCGTGTCCCGCATAGTGACGTCCTGCCCCAAGCGGCCGGCCGACACTGCCTTCTTCGTCTCCGACCCCGCCACGCTCGGCGACACCGACGTATTTATAGTCTTTGGCATCGAGCACGACATACTTGAAAAGTATCCGTCCCTTGACCTTCCTTCCGACGCCGACCTCGGCCTCAGCCCCTCCTTCATGGTCTCCCTCATCGAGGAGTTTCTTGAAAAGCACCGCATAGAGCTTGACATGCCCGTCTCGCCCTCCGAAAGCGGGGGGTTCCATTTCGGGCTGGACTCTATCATAAGGCAGGCCGGGCGCAACTTTGTGGGCGACATTGCCTACCGGGTTTCTGGCAAGCCCCAGCCGCTGTGGCACGAGCACATATTTTCCGTTTGCACGGAAATTTCCCGCACCCACTACGAGCTGGCCGAAGCAAGCGGGGCGATACTGCTTGCGCCCGCGGGTCTGGACTACCTCGCAAGCTCGGTGAGGTTTTCGGCGAACCCCCGCCTGGGCGACGTGCGCTCGACGCGCAAGCTCCTTGAACTCACCAAGGACGGCCTTGTGCTGCATTCCGACTCCGAGACGATTTTCGGGCTTTGCCGTCCGCCGCGCCGCCTCCCGAAGAGCGCGAACTGCTTTTTCATAGAGTTTCTCGGCCGCCACCGCTGGCAGATATCGTATTCCGGAAAGCCGCTCATCGTGGTTTCCTACGGCGTCCCGATGCCGCCAAGCTCGTCTTTCGAGGCGAGGGAGTTTGCAAATTCGCTAAAGAAGGTGTTCGGCTTCAAGGCGCCCCGCAAGATAGACAGGCTTGTCGAGCTTATACAGACTGCCACGCGCGAGAAAAAGGGGACCATGCTCGTGTTTTCAAAGAGCGCGCGGGACGAGGCTAAGCGCCTTGCCCCGCAGTCCACGCCCATCGCCCCGATGCCGCTTACAAAGCAGATTCTAAGCAGCCTGACCCCCATCGACGGGGCCATACTCATAGACCATAACGGCGTCTGCCATTCAATCGGCACCATCCTCGACGGCATCGTGACTTCCAGCGGGGACTCTTCGCGGGGTGCGAGGTACAATTCGGCGGTCAAGTATATCGAGTCGCGCAAGGCGGCCGGTGAAACGTGCATGGCAATTACCGTCTCTGAAGACGGAATTGTCGATATTGTAACGTAGCAGTCCGGCGCATATCGCGCAGCGTTTGGCCTAATTCGGAAACCCATGCCTCCGTCATGGAAAACGCAGGCAAAGACGGACGCGCTTCAGGAGTGCTTGGGAACTTCTTTTAAGCAGGCGGAGGCCCAACTCATTGCGGCAAGCAAAATTCAGGGCGGATTGGCAAATCAGCCTGGGGGCGCCACGGCAAACTTCAAGGCGCAGGGAAAGAGCCAGACAACTTGACAAAGGTGCTTTAGAGCGCAGGTTGCGCTTGAAGAAGATGCGGTTCCTGAGTGAATAAGCAATGGAGCGTGCGGGGCTTTGGAAGCTGTGAGAGAAAGTGTAAAAAGCCCTGCGCCGGGGCAGAAGCGGCCCTTATGCCTTTATTAACCTGGGGCGTTAGAGCCGTTTGGACTGCGGCGGATGTCCCTTCAAAAAGGGCGCGGATTGGGGAATTCCGCAATAGAATTATGGGGAGCAAAAAACCGGGGCCGCCCGCCTGCGGAGCAAACGGGCGGCCCCGGGGAATGTCAGAGATTTGCCATGAGCTTTTCTATTTCGGCCAGTTTTGCCTTGTATTCCTCAAGCTGCCTCTTGGCGCCTTCTATGACTTTTGCCGGAGCCTTGGATACAAAGGACTCATTGCCAAGCCTTGCCGAAGTGGAGGCTATAAGCCCCTCGAGCTTCTGCTTTTCCTTGCCGAGCCTGGCTTTTTCGGCATCCGCGTCTATGGAGTCTGAAAGGTCGAGGTAGATTGTTCCAAGCTCGGCGATGGCTGCGGGGCAGTCCGAGACTTCCGCGCGGCGCTCGATTGATTCGGCGCCGGCCAGCCTCCTGAGCTTCTCCGCGTTTTGGGCGATTATTTCGGCGTTTGCGTCGTCGGAAGTGAAATAGAACTTCGAGTCGCGCCTGTTTGCAAGGCGATACTGGGCCTTGAGGGCGCGGGCCTTCGTCGCGAAGTCGCGCAGCGCGCGGCTCTGGGCGAGGGCCTCCGCGTCCGGCGATATACCAGCCGCCGCGAGCGCGCCGGCGACATCCGGATTCTCGTTTTGTATGAAGCTCTCCGGCGAGCCGAAGCCCATTGAATGCCAGAGCTCCTCGGTTATAAACGGCATGAACGGGTGCAGCAGAAGCAGGGTTCCGCGCAGGCAAAGGTCCTGTACGGCAAGCACCGTCTCCCTTGCGGACTCGTCTGCAAGGCGGGATTTTGACACTTCCAGATACCAGTCGCAGAAATCCGTCCAGAAGAAGGCGTAGAGCCGCTGGGTTATTGAGTTGAACTGGTAGGTTTCGTAGTCGCCTGCCACGAGCTTGGAAGTTTCGGCAAGGCTTGAGAGAACCGCGCGGTCGTCCGCGTCGAGCTTTGAAAAATCGATGCGGGAAACCGTCTTTTCTAGGCTCGAATTGTCCGCGGCAGGCCCGGACATCTGGCGGAAGCGGCAGGCGTTCCAGAGCTTGTTGCAGAAATTGCGCCCCAGCTCCACGCGCTCTTCGCTGAAAAGTATGTCCTGGCCCTGTGGGGCGCAGCTCATGACGCCGAAGCGCAGGCCGTCTGCGCCGTACTTTGCTATGATTTCGAGCGGGTCGGGGGAGTTGCCGAGGCTCTTTGACATCTTGCGCCCCTGCATGTCGCGTATGATGCCGGTGAAATACACGTTTTTAAACGGAATCCGCGCGTCCTCGTCCCCGTCCATGAATTCCAGCCCCGCCATTATCATGCGCGCGACCCAGAAAAATATGATATCCGGGCCGGTCACGAGGTCGCTTGTGGGGTAGAACGACGAAAGGCCGCTTTTTTTCATGGCTTCGGGGTCTGGCCATCCCATCGTGGCGAAAGGCCAGAGCCACGAGCTTGCCCAGGTGTCGAGCGAGTCCCCGTCCTGCACCCAGTTTTCCGGGTCGGAGGGGCCCTTGACGCTCACATGGACGTGTTCGGGGTTTGAGAGGTCGATTTTTTCGACGCCCTTTTTGTACCATACGGGTATCCTGTGGCCCCACCATATCTGGCGGCTTATGCACCAGTCGCGTATGTTGTCGAGCCAGTGCAGGTAGGTCTTTTCCCAGCGCTGCGGCCAGAACTTGATTTTGCCGGATTCCACGGCCCTCTTTGCCTCCTCGACCCTGGGGTACTTCAAAAACCACTGGTCGGAGAGCCTCGGCTCTATCGGGACGTCGCCGCGCTCGGAGAAGCCTACGTTGTTTTCGTAGTCCTCCACTTTTACAAGGAGCCCCATTTCGTCGAGCTTTTTGACGGCGAGCTCGCGGGCCTTGAAGCGGTCCAGACCCTCAAAGTCGGGGCCTGCCAGCGCGTTCATCGTGGCGTCGGGGTTCATGACGTCGATGATTTCGAGGTTGTGGCGGCAGCCTATTTCAAAGTCGGCCGGGTCGTGGGCCGGGGTGATTTTCAAAACCCCCGTGCCGAACTTCATGTCGACGTAACTGTCGCCGATTATCTCGATTTTCGCGCGGGGGAAGGGGCGCCAGCAGTGCTTGCCTATCAGGTGGGAATAGCGTGGGTCGGCGGGGTTGACGGCCACGGCGGTGTCGCCCATGATGGTCTCGGGGCGCGTGGTGCAGATTTCAACGTAAGTTCCCGGCTCCTCGGCTATCTCGTACTTCATGCGGTAGAGCTTGCCTGCCTGGTGCTTCATCACGACTTCCTCGTCGGAGAGGGCCGTGAGGTTTACGGGGCACCAGTTCACCATGCGCTTGCCGCGGTAGATGTGGCCCTGCTTGTAAAGCTTTACGAATGCGGTAAGGACAGCTTCGGAATAATTGTCGTCAAGGGTGTGCACCAGTCGGTCCCAGTCGCAGGAGGCTCCGAGCTTTTTTAGCTGGCCTATGATTATGCCGCCGTGCCTGTCGCGCCAGTCCTTCGCGCGCTCCATGAACTTTTCCCGGCCGAGGGCCCGGGCGCTGGTGCCCTCCTCGCGCAGGACCTTTTCAACCTTCGTCTGCGTGGCGACGCCTGCGTGGTCCGTGCCGGGAATCCACACTGCGGATTTGCCAAGCTGGCGCGCGCGGCGGATGAGTATGTCTTGTATGGTGTTGTTCAGCACATGCCCCATCGTGAGCACGCCCGTAACGTTGGGCGGGGGAATCACTATTGAGTAGGACTCTTTCGACGGGTCGGGCTCGCCCTTGAAGCAGCCCGCCTCGAGCCACTTGGAATACCACTTGTCCTCGACTTCCGCCGGGGTGTAGGACTTTGAAATCTCGCTCATTGTGTCTCTTTTATAAAATCTTATAGAGGAAAAAGCGCAGGCCGAATATGTCAAACAATTTAACCGGGGCCGGGCCGTTTTTGGGGATTTTGCCGGCCCTTTTGGCGCGGCCCGGCTTTTTTGCGTTGAAAGGCTGCGCTTTTTGGGCAAACATTGCGGCCTTAAAAATGGAAGAGCAAAAAAAATCCCGCGCCGGCCTGCCGCCGGTTCAGCCCCCCGCGTCGCTAGACGCCGTCTGGGGCGAAATCAGGGCCGAGGCGGAGCGCATTTCTGAAACGGAGCCGGTTTTGCGGGGCCTTGTGTGCGACGTAATTCTCAGCCGCTCGAACCTCTTCGAGGCCGTCGCCGCGCGGCTCGCCAGAAAACTCGGAGCCCATGCGATGCCCGCAGACCTCATCCGGGGCGTCATTCTGGACGCCTACGAGGGCAGCCCCGAGGCGCGGGACGCGGTTGTGCGCGACATCGTCGCCATAAACGGGCGCGACCCCGCCTGCCTGAGCTGCTTCGACCCCCTCATGTATTACAAGGGCTTTCAGGCCATATGCACCCACCGCGCCGCGCACATACTGTGGCGCAAGGGCAAAAAGCACACGGCCCTCTACCTCCAGAGCCTTGAAAGCGAGATTTTCGCGGTGGATATTCATCCCGCCGCCCGTTTCGGGGCCGGCATACTGCTGGACCACGCCACAAGCTTCGTGGCCGGCGAGACGTGCCGGGTGGACGACGACGTGTCGATACTCCACGAGGTGACGCTCGGCGGAACCGGCTCCGAGACCGGGGACCGCCATCCCAAGGTGTGCTCGGGCGTGCTAATCGGCGCCGGGGCGAAACTCATCGGAAACATTACGATAGGCGAGGGCGCGAAAATCGGCGCGGGTTCCGTCGTGCTGGACGACGTCCCCCCGCATACGACGGTGGCCGGGGTTCCGGCGAGGCCCATGGGGGTCTCCAAGGAGGACACCCCGTCGCTTATTATGAACCAGAAGCTCGACTGCCGCTGCTAGCGCCGGGCCCGGGCGGCTCGCCTTTGGCTGCGGGGCGCTTCATAACGGGAGCCGCCGCCCGCAGGGGAGGTTTTGTTTTTGAAGGCGCGGCAGCGTTAAAAATAATGCGTCTTAAGTCCGCGCGCGCAGGCTTTGCGCGGCGGGCGCGCTATTGAGCCCAGCCGGGATTGGCGAAGCTCTGCGCTGCGGGGCTTTTGCGCGCGGCGGCGTGCGGGCGCGCCGCATGGCGGGAGGGTGGATTTCGCATTCCCGGGCGAAGGCATTTGTATTTTCCGCCCTGAAACGCCGGGGAACACGTTTGGGCCGCCTCTTTGCCCGGCTTAAAAAGCGCCGCTATTTTACGACAAGTTAAGGATGCTCTGGTTTGTTTTCGGCCTGCTGTTTGCGCTGTTCGGAGCCGCGACAACGGCCGTCAACCAGCGGTTCCGCGTTGACGGGTACGCCATTGCGGCGTGGCGCGGCTTCGGCATTTCGGCCTCTTCGCTTCCGTTTCTATTCTTCGTGGACTTCCCGTCGGATCCGTCGTTTTGGGCGCATGCGTGCGTTCAGGGGCTGATGGCTGGATTTTTCAGCTCCCGGATGGCAAATTCGGCCGCGAAATTCGGGGCGGGGGCGACTTCCCGCATCATGGTTCTTTCCATAATAATATCCGCAGTCATCTGGTGGGGTATGGATTTTTCGCAGTTCCTGGCCCTTGCGGAAAAGCCGGCCATATTCGCAGGCGTTCTGGCAAGCCTGTTTTTCGGCATATACGGATACCTTAAGATGTCCGACCATTCGCGTTCGGAAGGCATATTCGGCTACATGATAATAGCCGTGTTCGTCTCTGCGATGATGAGCGTAAACCGCAAAAACCTCATGGCCTTCGACGGGTTTCTCGCGGGGAACACCGCCTATTTTCTTGTGTCGATGTTCGTTGCGGGATGCTTTAACGTTTGCGCGTTCATGCTCATGCGCGGGGGCGGGCTTCCGAATTTTGCAAAGACCGCGTTTTCACCCCGCGTCGCGCGCGCCGGGCTTTACATGGCCCTTTTCAGCGGGCTTTCAATATTCTGCGGCAACAGGGCCCTGAGCACGGTTCCGAACCCCGCCTATGTAAACGCGCTCACGCTGACGGCCCCGCTGTGGGTGCTCGCCTATAACAGGGCGACCGGCTACCGCAACAATTTTAACCCCGCCGGAATGGCCATAATGCTTGCGGCCACGGCCTGCCTGATATTTTTCGGGGACGCCGAATTCATGGCGGAGGGCCTCGAAAATATAAAGGACATATTCAGGTGGCCCGGATAGCGCCGCAGCGCAAACCACGTTCTCTACGCGCAGACGCCCCCGTCGACCGCAATGGTCTGGCCGGTTATAAACGACGCCTCGTCGGAAATGAGGAACGCGCATAGGTTTGCCACGTCTCGCGCCGACGCCAGCCTGCCCAGCGGCGTGCGCGACCTTATCTTTGCCAGGTCGCTTTCAGTAAGCCCCTTCGACATCTCGGTTTCCACGTAGCCCGGGGCGACGCAGTTCACCCTTATGCCGCGCGGGCCAAGCTCCCGGGCAAGGGACAGCGAAAAGCCGGAAAGCGCCGATTTTGTGGCGGAGTATACGGCGAGCCCCCGGTAGCCGCGCAGGGCGCATATCGAGCTTATGTTCAGGATGCACCCGCCCGACTTTGAAAGCAGCATTTCGCGGACTGCGAGGCGCGTGAGCTTCATGGAGGAAGCGATGTTGAGCGAAATGCAGTCGTCTATGTCGCCCTCTCGCGCGGCGGCGAACACTCCGTCCCTCGCCATTGCGGCGTTGTTTACAAGCCCCCATATGGGGCCGGCAAATTCGGAGGCTGCCGCGACGGCCCTCTCCCTGTCCCGCCCGCTTGAAAGGTCCAGGCTTTCAAATTTGAATTTCCCGGAAAACTTTTCCTCCAGCGCGTCCGCGTCCGCCGAGCGGCTCCTTGCGAAACCGAAAACCCTGTGCCCCGCCTCCAGAAGCCTCTCTGAAATCGCAAGCCCAAGCCCGCGGCTTGAGCCGCTTACCATCACGCCCTTCACGCCTTCCTCCTCGCCTTTTTCCCGGCCTTTGAAATCTCGATTTTTTTCACGAAGCTTATTATGCGCGGCCTGTGGAATTTATCCAGAACTTTCGCGGCCTCTGCGCGTATCCGCGCCTCGACTTCCGCCTCCCGCCCGGGGGCGCAGACGACGTCCAGGGCGGGTATCTCCCCGGCTGCGGAGCTGGCCTCCGGGCGGGCGAGCAGGTCCAGAACCCCTTCGACCCCCTCCAGGGCCGCCTCTATCTTTGCCGGCGACACCTTGCGGCCGCCCACGTTTATCGTCTCGGAAGTTCTTCCGCAAAAAATCATGCGCCCGCCGGAAATTTCCACAATGTCGCCCGTGTCTATCTCAGCCCCGCTTTCAAGCCTCGCGCGCAGCGTCCCCGAATCTGCGGAAAATTCCACGCCGGGCCTCGCCGGGCGCAGGGGCAGGGGGACGCCCTCCAGGCCGTCGCCCACCCTGAAGCATTCGCCAAGCTCGCTCGTCGCGTATATGTGCGATATTTTTGCGCCCGGGAAAGTCCTTTTTAGGGCGTCGAGGAGGGGCTGGCGTGCCGGCTCCCCCCCAAGGGTTATCCTTGCAGGGCGCATTCTTGAACAGTCGCGGAAGCTGATGAGGGTCCTCATCCACGACGGGGTGGCGCAGACCGACGCTCCGGTGGATGCCTCCAGAGCCCCGGCCGCACTGGCGGATTCCATCTGGCCCGCGCAGATGAGCGACCCCCTGGCCGCCGCCGCCTGCGCGAAAACCCCCAGCCCCGCATACAAAAACGGGCTGTATGCGGAAAACCACACCCCGCCCTCAAGGCTCGCCGAGCGGCTGCGGCCCGAAAATATTTCGCTCCAGGAATATTCCACCCGCTTGGGGCGGCCCGTCGTCCCGCTTGTAAAAATCGCCAGGTCCTTGGATGGCGGTACGGCCTGCGGCTCGTCCGAAAGGATTGCAGGAATCCCCGCGTCCGAGCAGGCGACGAGCTTTGCCAGGGCGGAGGCGAAGTTTTCGGGCGGCACGGCCGCGCAGGCTGCGGATGGGGGCAGGGATGATGAAAATGCGTCGGCGGCTGCGAGTATTTCGGCGCGGGAATATGTCCCGGAGGCGTCGGTTATAAAAGGGGCGCCGGCGGGGCCGCCGGAAATTATGGAACGGAGAAATCCCATGCGGGCGGCCTTTTCAGCCTACGAGTTTTGCGAGGTCGGCAAATGTCCTGAGCGGGGCGCGGGTCTCCGTGAAAAGGTCTCGGCCGGTCCTTTTCTGGAACCGCACGGCGAATTCGGCCCAGTCCAGGGAATCCAGGCCGAAGGATTCGTCGAGCGGCGTTTCCGGCAGAAATTCCGGCGCGGTCTTTCCGTTGAATTCAAAAACATTGCGGAGCTCCTCCACGAGCGCCTCAAACTGGCTCTTGTCTTCCATATTTCAGGTGTTTCAATTTGCGGGGAATTATAGCGGGGGGCTTTTCGGATAGGCAACATTTTCTTGGCGGATTCATGCGCAAAAATTTGCCTTTGCGGCGGATAATGCGGGATTTTCTCGACTTCGACCGGAAAAAGGGGCTATCTTCAAACTTTTAATTGCATGGGAAAACGGTTTTGAACGCCGCAATAAAGTCGATATCCTATTTTCTGCCCCCCGGGGAGCTCGGGCACGGGGAGCTGGCCGCGCGTTTCGGCGAGGCTGCAATGGAAAAAATCGAGCGCGCGTCCGGGATTTTGACGAGGCGCATCGCGGACTCGTCAACATGCGCCTCCGACCTCGCATTTTCTGCGGCGGAGCTTTTGTTCCAGAACTCCCCGGTAGGGCGCGGGGACGTCGGCCTTTTGGTGATGGCGACGCAGTCCCCCGACTACCTCCTGCCGACGACCGCCTGCATCCTCCAGGACAGGCTTGGGCTGCCCCAGTCCTGCGCCGCCTTCGACGTGAACCTCGGCTGCTCGCAGTACGTTTACGGCGCGGCGGTGGCCTCCGCATGGATACGCTCGAAAATGGCGGAAAACGTGCTTCTTCTCACGGCCGACACCCCATCGCGCACCATAAACCCGCGCGACCGTTCCGCCGTGACGCTCTTTGGGGACGGCGCGAGCGCGACGCTATTTTCCGCTTCCGAAAGCGGCGGGCTTTTGGACTTCGTTTTCGGCACGGACGGCTCCTCGCACGGCGACCTGATACTCCCGTGCTCCGGCTTCCGGCATCCGCCCGCCCCGGAGGATTTCGTCGAGCATGACGACGGCACCGGCTGCGTGCGCGCCAACCGCGACCTCTACATAAACGGGTTCAGGATTTTCGCCTTCGCCTACCGCGCGGCCTTTGAAAGCGTATCGGCGCTCCTCAAGCGGAACTCCCTTTCAGTCGGCGACGTTGGGCTTTTCGTATTCCACCAGGCCGGGGAAAAAATCGTCCGCGCCGTGGCCGAGCGGCTCGGCGTTCCGGATTCAAAACTGCACTTCAAGATGCGCGACATCGGAAACTGCGGCGGCTCTTCCGTTGGAGTCGCCCTTGCCGACGCCGCCCTGTCCGGGAAGCTCGAACCGGGAATGAAAGTTGTTTTGTGCGCCTTCGGAGTGGGGCTTTCATGGGGGGCGGCCCTCTTGGAATGGACGGGCGATTTCTGCGGGGCGTTCACGGCGGAATCCGAATGCCCTGCCAAATGATTCCGGATTTGGGGCGCGGTTTCCTGCCGTGCAGTGGGGTTTGTTCCAAGCGCGGTGTACGTTTTGCGCATTCAGGGCAGGTTGTAGTAGGGGAGGTTTTTCCAAAAAAATAAAGGGACTTAAAAATATGTTTAAGCCCCTGAAAAAAGTTAGCGTGCGGGCGCGCCGTTTTTTATAATGCTTCCGTTAGCCGCGCCAGCGGATTTTAAAATTTGCCTTGCATCCTCTAACATAGCTTAACTCCGGCAAATTTTAAGAGAAAAGACATATGATTTTTATCGCCGCCATATATCGGTTTTATGCGGATGTTATTCTTGGCAATGCAGTTTTGCCTGTGCCTGCATTTTGCAAGTGAGGGATGATTTTACATTGTGCAAAATCTGCCGCAAGAGGGAGTATCCTTCTCGGCGGGGCGGAAGTTCCGCAGGTGAAGGGGCTATGCCTGTAGAATGGCGGGGGATTAAAAAAGCGTCCGGATGTATTGGGACGCTTTGTACTTTTGAATTTGGGGAGCGGCGGAATTATTTTGCATATGCAAAATCCGCCGCAGGGGGAGTATCCCCCTCGGCGGGGCGGAAGTTCCGCAGGTGAAGGGGCTATGCCCGTGGAATGGCAGGGGATTAAAAAAGCGTCCGGATGCATTGGGACGCTTTGTATTTTTTGAATTTGGGGGAGCGGCGGAATGATTTTAAAGTATGCAAAATCCGTCGCAGGGGGAGTATCCCCCTCAGCGGAACGGAAGTTCCGCAGGTGAAGGGGCTATGCCCCTTCAGAAGTTGTCGGCCAGAATTTCAAAGTAGGCCTGCGGGTGGGCGCATGCCGGGCAGATCTTCGGCGCGGACTTTGAGCTCTTATGGACGTATCCGCAGTTGCGGCAGACCCATGTTGTGGGTTCGTCCTTTTCAAACACCTTGCCGTTTTTCACATTTTCGTAGAGGGCAAGATAGCGGGCTTCGTGATGGGCTTCAACTTCGGCGATTTTCTTAAACACGATTGCGATTTCCGGGAAGCCTTCCTTTAAGGCTGTTTCTTCGGCATCCTTATAAAGGAGGGACCATTCCTCGTGTTCGCCTTCGGCTGCGTGCTTGAGGTTTTCCATCGTGTTGCCGAGAAATGCGGGGAATGTGCCCTGAACTTCGGCCTTTGTGTCGCCCAGAAATTTGTAAAAACGCTTTGCGTGCTCTTTTTCGTTGTCGGCGGTTTCGAGGAAGAGGGCGGCTATCTGCTCATAGCCCTCTTTCTTTGCGACGCTCGCAAAATAGGTATATCGGTTGCGCGCCTGGGATTCCCCGGCAAACGATGTAATCAGGTTTTTTTCAGTCTGTGTTCCTTTTAGTTCTTTTGACATAGTGTTTTTACCTTTCCGAAATCATTATAAGTATATTCTATCTTTTAAGCTATCCAAAACGGACGCCAAGGGCAAATAGATTTATCGCATGAGACGCGAAATTTTTACTTTTGTAAAGATAATAATTCTCATTTTCATTTTTATTTTTGCCTGTGATGCCGATTTTCATCCGATGGGCGGCCCGTTTTTTATCGGTTTGGCGCCACATATCCAAATTGTGTTTGCAGAATCCTAACAAAAATCTAACATTCCATTTTTTATTTACAAGTTTACGTTGGAAAAAAGGGAAGGAAAGAGAAATTGATGGAAAACAAAGGCATTGGCAAAATGAGGGGCGGAATGAGCCGCCGCAAGTTCCTTGCGCTGATGGGGGCCGCAGGCGTTGCGGCCGGGGCCGGCGCATATGTTGCGACTTCTTTTTCGAGTTCCGCGCGCGGGAAAATCGTGATAATCGGGGGGGGGGCTGCGGGCATAAGCATGGCGGCCCGGCTGAACCGCTGGCTTGAAAATCCGGATATAACGATAATCGACCCGAGCGACCGGCACTATTACCAGCCCGGGTTTACGCTCATCGCATCCGGCGTGTATTCCCCGGACGAAGTTTACATGGACCAGGCCGACTGCATCCCCGGTGGTGTCAAGTGGGTCAAGGATTCCGTTGTTGCCCTCGACCCGGGGAAAAACAAAATTTCGACCGCAAACAGCGGGACGATAGACTACGACTTTCTGGTGCTGACGCCCGGCCTCCAGATAAACTGGACGCAGGTTGAGGGCATAACCCGCGAGACGCTCGGTCAGGGCGACGCCCACTGCATATACGACCATGAAGGGGCCGTAAAGACGTGGGCCGGCGTGCAGAAATTCATTAAAAACGGCGGGCGCGGCGTTTATGCCGACACCTATACAAAGCACAAGTGCGGCGGAGCCCCCAAGAAGATATGCCTGCTTTCCGAGCACTACGCTCGCAAGCAGAACGCCCGCGATAAGGTCAGGCTTGACTACTTTACAGCCTCCAAGGAGCTTTACGACGTTCCGTATTTCACTCCGCGCCTCCTTGAAATATACGGCGAGCGCAACATACCGATTGCCTTGAACACGCGCGTCACCGGGGTGGATACCGCAGCGAAAAAAGTGCATATGGAGCGCGTCAAAAAGACCGTATCCAAGGTCAGGGATCCCGAGACTGGCGAGGAAAAGTCCGTCGAAAAGCTCGAAAGGACCCCGTTTGTGGAGGACTATGACTTCCTGCACTTCCTCCCGCCCATGAGCGCGCCCGACTTTGTGAAAGAGTCCGGCCTTTCGTGGCAGGAGGGCAAGCTCGCCCCGGAGGGGTGGGTGATGGTGGACAAGGAAACCCTGGTGCATAAGAAATATCCGAACGTCGTTTCCCTCGGCGACGTCGCGGGCGTGCCGACCAGCAAGACTTCGGCCGCAATCCGCAAGCAGGTTCCGGTTGCCGCGCGCAACCTGATTTCCCTGATGGAGGGCTCCGAGCCGGAATTCAGGTACGACGGCTATGCGGCGTGCCCCATCGTGACCGACTATGGCCATGTGCTGCTTTGCGAGTTCGACTATAAAAAGGAGCCGAAAATTTCATTCCCCTTCAACGTCATGTTCGATATGTCTAAGGAGCAGTACGCGGCCTGGCTTTTGAAGGTTTACGGCCTGAAGCCGATGTACTTTTACGGCATGCTAAACGGCCTGGCCTGACGCGCCGGGGAAAACTTCGGCGAAAAATCCGGGACGCCGTGCGGGCGTTCCGTTTTTTTGCGCCCTGCGCCCGCCCCATGAGCGGCGGAGGGCGCAAAAAAAACGCGGGGAAATTCTTCGCCCCCGCGTTTTTTCCGGTTTTTATCCGTTTAGAACACCGCCTGAAGCTGAACCCTCACAACGTTCATCGAGGCGTCCGCAGCCCCCGGGGAATAGCGTATCGGATTTTCAAACTTCAGCCATTCGTACCCGGCCTGGAGCTTGAGGTCGTCGCCTTTTATGTACCAGTTGAGGCCGATGTAGGCTGTCATGGCCCTGTCGAACGACACCTGGTCGGAGGTGTCGGTGACGGTGCCCCGGCAGTAGGTGACGGTGTCCTTTGTTGAGACTCCGCGGCCGTCCGTGAAAAGCTGCGAGAAGCGGGCCGCAACTCCCAGCCTGCCCGCGCTTCCTATGTCGAAGCGGTACTCCGCGCCGATGTTGTAGCCCATCGGGAGCGCCTGTTCTTCGCCGTCGTTTTTGCCGTACTGGATGTCGGCTGCGATGAATTCGCCCCAAAATGTGAAGTCGCCCGCGTACTTCAGCTCGAAATAGGGGTTTATGGCGGCTATCGCCCCGTACTTGTCGTCGGAAACGATGTTTGCCCCGGGGCCGTATCCGCTTTTGAAGCCGAAGCGGGTGGTGAAATCGTCAAATTTTCGGACGTAGTCGACGGTGAACCAGCAGTTTACGGAGTCGTCGGCGCGGGGGTTGGAATCCCTGGCTGCGAGGTGCGAGTCGGGAAAGATGGTGTTATTCATGCTGTTTGTGACGGCGGCGTAGTAGCTGAGGCCGTCAACCTTATGCACCTTCCCGTCCCAGAACAGCCCCACGTACCGCTGGCCGAAGCCGATGCGGCTCTCCGACTTGTGGGCCCGGGACCAGCGCTGGGAGTATATGAAGTAGCGCGTGGCTATCGATGTGTCCACTGTCGAAAGCTTCATGCAGGATATGTTTTCCTCCAGGCCGAACTGGACCTTCTTTATCCCCACGTGCAGGTTTCCCGCAAGATCTCCAAAATCGACCGCCTTGGTGACGTAGGCGTCGAGGATGTAGTCGGAGCCGTTTGTGTTCTGGCGCATGAAGTCCACAACGAAATAGCCTTTGAGCGAGTCTGTTATGTCGGTTTTGACTCCGGCGAATATGCGGCGCAGGTTGAAGCCCCTGGTCGTTTCGGAGAAGTCGCCCATATCGGTGTATATGCTGTCGTACTGCACCTGGGCCATGCCCCAGAGCTTTATTTTGAGGGTGTCGGCCCGCTGGGGGATTATGAGCGTCCGGTCCCTGGCTATCCGGGAGGCTTCGGCGGCGGTAATGGTGCGCGAGTCCACAAGGGAGTCCAAAACCGCCTTGTCGCCCTGCTGCGCGAATGCCGGAACGAGCGCCCCTGCCGCCGCCGACAGCGCGGCTATGAATCCCTTTATCTTTTGCATATCAAGGGCGGTATGTTGGCCGTTCTAACATTTTTTTCAAGAAAAAAAGCCGCGCCGGCTGCCGGGAAATCCTTTTATTTATGCGCTTTGCGCGGCGTTTTTTGGCGCTTTTTTTGCGGGGCGAAGCGCGCTGTGCAATTAACGGAACGCTAACAGAGCGCGAATAATCGGTTAACCTGAAGATGGGATTATTGCGCCGTCTTAAGTGAGAGAAATCAATCCAAACCAACAAACACAGGATATGAAAATCAAAATCACGGCATTGATGCTTGCGGCGGCCATCGCGGCCGGCGGGGCGTATGCTCAGGACAAGGCAACTCTCGACCTTCTCGTTTCGAAGGGCGTAATAACCAAGGAGGACGCGGCGAAGATTTCAAAGCCGGCCCTCGCCATATCGGCAAAGGAGAAAACCACCAAGAAGCTGACTTTTTCGGGCCGGCTCCAGGGGCAGTACCAGTTTATAAACGCAGAAGACGGCTCCGGGGCCGCGAGCGCGGAATCCAAGAACGGCTTCCAGCTCAGGAGGATATACCTCGGCGTAAAAGCCGACATCGGCAACGGCTTCTACGGCACCATAACGGCCGACTTCGCAAAGACCGCCGCCAACGGCGCAAACTACCTCGAAGAGGCATTCCTCACAAAGAAGGTCGACCTCGACTACCTTACGGGCGACTTGAACGTCGGCTACGGGAAGATAAATTTCGGCTATGAGGAAAAGCAGTCCTCCGCGAAGCTCCTCACGATAGAGCGTTCCATTGCGACCCGCTACTTCATGGAATCCCAGAAGTCAGGCTCCGGCAACATCGGCTTCGGCAGCCACTACACCGGCGCCTGGTGGGACGGCACTGTGAGGCAGATAGACGGCCTCGAATACAGCCTGGCCGTCACAAACTCCCAGAATTACACCCTCGCCCCGGGCGGAGACTCGAACTCCGTGAACGTATTCGGCTCCGTCGCCTACAAGGGCAAGGCCGACATCGGCTCCGGCCTGGGCTACAAGGCGGGCGTCAACCTCGGCTACGGCCCGAGCGCCAACGCCTCCAGCGTTCTCGGGGGACCCGAAAACGGCGAAATTTTCGGCGTCAACCCCTATGTGGAGCTTTCCTACGGCGGCTTTTCGATGTGGGCGGACTTCCTGATGGCAAACGTGCAGTACGGAAAGAGGGTCTCGGGCGCTCTGGCAGATGCGACCCCGATGGGCTTCAACGTCGCCGCCGAATACAAGTTCGACATAGGCGAATACGGAGCTCTCGCTCCCACCGTGCGCTACTCGTGGCTCGACACCGACGGCCGCGGCGCCGCAGTGGGGGACACCATCAGCAAGGGGCCGAAGCTCGGCGGGCTTTTCAACGCGGCCCAGAGCGTTTACGTGGGCCTCAACTGGTACATCATGGGCAATTCCGCAAAGATACAGGCCGGCTACGAATGGGCCCAGTTTAACGACAGGGTTTCGGGGGCGGTTGACCGCGTGGACGTGAACGCCATGAGGGTCCAGATGCAGGTGCTCTTCTAGAATTTCCCGAAATGAGGGGCCGCCCGCCCCAGGGCGGCCCTTGCATAAAGCCTTAAAACATTTCCCGCCGCAAGGCGGGGCGCGGGATTCCCGCAAAAAAAAACAAAACCCAATATGAAAATACTGAACACAGCATTCAAAATGGCGGCCCTCGGCGCCTGCGCCCTGGCATCGCTCAACGCTTCGGCCGACGAGGCCAAAATTGTGATAGACGGCTCCACCACCGTGGGCCCGATAGCCAAGGCCTTCGCCGACTACTACAAGGAGCGCAACCCCAAGGTCAACATCACAATCTCCGAATCCGGCAGCGGAAACGGCGTAAAAAGCCTCATGAACAAGGCCTGCAACATCGCCAACATGTCCCGCTTCATGAAGGCCGGGGAGTTCAAAAGCTGCGTCGAAAAGGGCGTATGCCCCGTGGCCACAGTCGTCGCTTTCGACGGGCTGGCTGTCGTGGTGAACCCCGAAAACAAGGTGAATTCCATATCCCTTGAGGACGCCGCCAAAATATACCGAGGCGAAATACGCAACTGGAAGGAGCTGGGCGGAGACGACGCCGAAATCATCGTTATTTCCCGCGACACCAACAGCGGAACCTTCGAGACCTTCAACGAGCTCGTCATGAAGAAGACCGACCTCGCCAAGAATGTCGAGTACGTGAATTCCAACGGCCAGGCCAGGACGCGCGTAAACACCACTAAAAACGCGATAGGCTACGTCGGCCTGGGCTTTGTCGACAGCTCCGTGAAGCCCCTCTCCGTAAACGGGGTTCTGCCCTCCAAAAAGACGATAGCAAGCGGAAAGTACGCCATCGCCCGCCCGCTTTACATGTTCACCGACGGCTACCCCAAGATGGGCTCGCCCCTCTTTGATTTCATAAACATCTATCTCACTGAAGACGGCCAGGATATCATATCGGATATAGGCTATGTTCCGCTGACGGATTACTGATCCGGGCGGAGGCCGGCCGCGCGCGCAGTGCGACGCGCGGCTGGCCGACACTTTTCCAACCTGAAAGCAAGCGTCAAAATAAAATGCCAAGCGTGAATACCCACCCGACGCCCTCCGCCCGGCGAGGCTCCCTGATAATGGGCCGCGGCGGAAGCATGAAGCGCGCCGCGGCGTCCGCCGCCGGACGCGCGGCCCTGTTCGGCGTGACGAGCGTTTCGACGCTCGCCATCGTCTTTATATTCGTGTTCATCCTGAAGGAGTCGCTGCCGTTTTTTGAAAACTGGGGCGACGTCAGGGAATTTTTCACAAGCACCGTCTGGGCCCCCTCGAAGGCTGAGCCGCATTTCGGGGCCTTGGCAATATTCTACGGCACGGCGATGGTTACCCTCGGCGCCTGCGCAATCGCAGTGCCCCTCGGGGTGCTCGCCGCAGTCTGCCTGAGCGACATCCTGCCGGAGGGGGTGAGGCAGGTCTTTAAGCCCGTAACCGAGCTTCTCGCCGCGGTACCGTCTGTGGCGTACGGCTTTTTCGCGCTCATGGTGCTCGCGCCTGTCCTCCAGGACGGGGGCGGCGCGATACTGGCGGTTGTGTGCGTCATGACAGGGGCCCCGCTCGGCGTCATCTTTTCGATAGTGTGCGCCGAGCTTGCCGCAAGCAGGGTCTCATCGGGCCGGGCGGCCTCCAGGAGGGTTTTCCGCGCAGTCCTCGCCCTGATGCTCTGCGCCCTTGCAGCCGGCCTCGCCGCAGCCGCAGCCGCGCTTTACGGCACCGAAATTTCAAGCGGCACAAACGCCCTGAACGTTTCTCTCATACTGGCTGTCATGGCCCTCCCCACGATAGTCAGCATTTCCGAGGACGCCCTTTCCGCCGTGGGGCGCGACATGCGCGAGGGCTCGCTTTCCCTCGGCGCCACTCGGGCGGAGACGATTTTCAAGGTCGTGATTCCCTGCGCCAAAAGCGGCATAATCGTGGCCGTGATACTGGGATTTATGCGCGTGATAGGGGAGACCATGGTCGTGTGGATGGCAAGCGGCAACTCCCTGAAAATCCCCGAACCTTTCTACAACTTCTTCGAGCCGGTGCGCACGCTCACCGCGACAATCGCGGGGGAAATGGGCGAAGCAGACCAGAGCACGGGGTCGGCGCGCTACCACGTGCTGTTTGCCATGAGCCTGTGCCTCCTGGTCTCAAGCCTGGCCCTGAACGGGGCGAGCGAGTGGATCGCCCGCCGCAGCCCGCTTTCCAAGAAACGCAAATAACCGCGCCATGAACCTGGCATCCAGAAAAATATTGGACAAATCATTCACATGGCTCTCGCTGTGCGCAGTCGCCGCGATGTGCCTGGCCGTCGTCGTCTTCCTCGCCCCGATTCTGGTGCGCGGGGCCAACGCCGTGGTGTTCGAGGCAACCGTCGAGCACTCTCGCTTCCTCTACGAAGTCCTCGGAAGGGGCGGCGGGGAGGCCTACGAGCGGATGTGCGAAAGGGCCGAAAAGGCCCGGGCGCCTCTTTACGCCATGGTTTCCGAGTGCGAAAACCCGTCGTCCGGGCGGTTTGCGGAAACCTCCGAGCGGATAGGGCGCGCGCGGGCATCGGCCCTGGCCTCGATGGAGGCCGACCTCCCAAAAATCATGGAGGCCCTCGGCTCCGAAGGAAGGCTCGCCGCGCTTTCGGGGATTGCCGCCTCGGCCTGGTCGGGATACGCGGCCGCCGTAGCGGACGCGGCAGAGGCGTCCGGGAAAGACGGCACCGGGGTGGCTTTGGAAAAGTTCCTCCAGGAGCAGCGGGATTCGATTTCCGCCGACATCCGCAGGGCGGTGAACTCCCTGTCGAAAAAGGCGAAGCTCGGCGTCGTTGAAAAGAGCCTTGTGCGCAGGGCCTTTGCGGAGGCGGCGGAGGCGGGGCTGGCGGACGTTTCAGACCGGCTCTCCGCAACAAACCGCGCCTTTACCGTCCTTATGGAGGGCGTCCGCGAGCTCCTGGGGCCCGAGGACGCGGCAGGGCGCGCGCAGGCCAGGCTCATGCGCAACCGCTTCGGCCAGACGCGCATGGACGTCGCCCGTAAAATACTCGACGAGGACATACTGAAAATTTCGACCTACGAAAGCGACGCGGCCGGCAACCAGATTTCAGTCAGGATAGATTCGCGCGAATACTTCGCCGGAACCCCCGCCGAAAAAATCATAGACTACGTTGAGGAAAACATGGACGCCATGTTGCAGCCCCACCTTACGTTCTACTGGGGCTTCTTCTTCGACGACCCCTACGACTCCAACATCTTCGGCGGCATCTGGCCGATGATACTCGGCACATTCTACCTGACGGCCGGGGCCATGCTCATCGCCGCCCCCATAGGCGCGGTCTCTGCAATCTACCTTGTGGAATACGCGGGAGGGGGCAGGATAGTGTCGGTTTTGCGCATGTGCATAAGCACGCTTGCGGGCGTTCCGTCCATCGTGTTCGGCCTCTTCGGCCTGGCCTTCCTCATAAATACCCTGAAGCTTTCGGACGGAAAGAGCGTGCTTGCAGGCTGCATAACCCTGGCGCTCCTCATCCTTCCCACAATAATACGCTCCTGCGAGGAGGCGGTGCGCGCGGTTCCTGCAACCTACCGGGAGGCGTCGCTCGGGCTTGGGGCCGGAAAATGGAAAATGATAACGGGCGTCGTGGTCCCTGCGGCTCTGCCGGGAATGCTCACGGGCGTCATAATCTCGATGGGGCGCGCGGCGGGCGAGACTGCGCCCATAATATTCACCGCCGCGACCTCCACGGGGGCTGCGATAGGGCTTTCCAAAATATTCTCCCAGCCGACGCCGGCCCTGCCGTGGAACATATACAACATATGCGCCGAGCACGAGATGGCTGACCGCGTCATGCACGTGCAGTACGGGATGGTGCTAACGCTGCTTGCGATAGTGCTGTCGCTGAACTTTGTTGCCATCGTCCTGAGGGCGAGGCTCTCCAAGAAACTCAAAAGGTGATAAAATGAATTTGGCAGAACCAGAATGCGCGGTGCGCCCCGCTTCGCGCGCCGGATACGAAACCAACCACATGCAAAGCAAAGAAGAAAAATCCTCAAGCGTCATCTCATCGCGGGACTTCAGCATATACTACGGCTCCTTCCAGGCCGTGAAGGGCGTCTCCATGGACATCGCCCGCGGAAAGGTGACGGCCATAATCGGCCCCAGCGGGTGCGGCAAAAGCACCTTCTTAAGGTGCGTAAACCGCATGAACGACCTCGTGCAGGGATGCCGGACGACCGGCTTCCTCGGCCTGGACGGCATCGACATATACCATCCTCGCCTCGACGTGGTGGAGCTGAGGCGCAGGGTGGGCATGGTGTTCCAGCGCCCGAACCCGTTCCCCAAAAGCATATACGACAACATCGCCTACGGCCCGCGCCTCGTCGGCATACGCCGCAGGGAGGAGCTTGACGAAATCGTCGAAACATCCCTCAAACGCTCCGCCCTGTGGGACCAGGCAAAGGACAGGCTCCACGCCAACGCCCTCGGCCTTTCGGGCGGCCAGCAGCAGAGGCTGTGCATCGCCCGGGCGCTTGCGATGAAGCCGGAGGTGCTTCTCATGGACGAGCCATGCTCGGCCCTAGACCCCAAGTCGACCGCGAGGATAGAGGACCTCGTGTCGGAGCTCAGCGGCGAATACACGATAGCGATAGTCACCCACAACATGCAGCAGGCCGCCCGCGTTTCCGACTTCACCGCGTTTTTCTACGAGGGCAACCTCGTCGAGTACGGCCAGACCAAATCGCTTTTCACAAACCCGAAAATGAAGCAGACCGAGGACTACATAACCGGGAGGTTCGGCTGATATGAACACGCATTTCAGAAAGGACATGGACCGCCTCAAGGCGAGGCTTATCGAGCTTGCCATGGCCGTTGAGGAAAACACGAGGCGCTCCGTCAAGGCCCTGCGCGAGCTCTCCCCGAAGCTCGCCCGTGAGGTCGTCGAGCTGGACATGAAAATCGACATGCTCGAAGTCGACGTAGAGGAGGAGTGCCTGAAGATTCTGGCGCTGCACCAGCCGGTTGCGGGCGACCTGCGCTTCGTGGTGACGGTCCTCAAAATCAATAACGAGCTGGAGCATATAGGCGACACCGCCTGCAACATAGCAAAGCGCGTCGAATTCATGGCCTCCGACCCCGTGCGCGTGATTCCGCCGCTGGACATCGAAACCATGTCCTCGCGGATGCTCTGGATGCTGAAAAACGCCCTCGACGCATTTCTGAGCGGGGACGAGAGCCTGGCATACGGGGTCTGCGAGGACGACGAGATTGTGGACGCCGAAAACCGCATGACCTATTCGCGCGTCGAAAAGGGCATAAAAAACGACCCGTCCTCCGCGATGGCCCAGCTCAACTACCTCACGGTATCGCGCATGTTCGAGCGCGCGGCCGACCTTTGCACCAATATCGCCGAAGATGTCATATACATGAAAAGCGGGGAAATCGTGCGCCACAACATGCGCGAGGCCGTCAGGAAATACCGCGAGGGGCGCGGCGGCTAGGGCGGCGGGCGTCTGCCGGAAATTTTTGCATGGTCTGCGGGGCGTCCGGAAGGCGGCGCCCCGCTTTTTTTTGCAATTTTTGCACTGGACCGTTATCCCCGGGGGAAACGGGACGATTTTTATCCGCAAACGGGGCCGCAATGCCCTTCTTCGGAGCGTCCGGCTTTGCGGTGATTCCGCCCAGATTCTGCTTGATTGTTGAAGGATTATTTCGTCTCATGTTTAATGACGCCGGCGGGTTCGCCTTCCGGCGCGCGCGGGGACGGCGTTTCCGCGCATCTTGAATACATATACAATAAGGAATAAAATGGAAATCTTCACGGGCAATCTGCCTCATGAGATTACTCAACAGGAAATAATCGACGCGTTTTCACAGTTCGGAGCCGTGGCGCGCGTCAAGATGCTGACGGACAAGTTCACCGGAAAATTCCGCGGGATGGCGTTCGTGCAGATGGATGACGAAACGGAAGCCGCAAACGCGATAAATTCGCTCAACAACAGCGATCTTGGCGGCAGGGAGATAAAGGTGGAGGCTGCGCGCCCGCGCGAGGCGCGCCCCTACAACAACGGTTTCAGGCGGAGCTTTGACGGCCCCCGCGAAGGAAACGGCGGCGGCTACCGTCCGCGCGGTTTCGGCGGCCCGCGCCAGGGCGGCGGATACCGTGGGCAGGGAGGCTACCGCGGGCCCCGCGAAGGCGGCGGAGAAGGCGGGTACCAGCGCCAGTCCGACGGCCCGCGCGACTTTAACCGGGGCGGATTCAGCCGCGGCCCGAAGCGCGACTTCCGCCCCCGAGGCGGCTCTTTCGGCGGCGACTACGAAGAATAGCGGTTTCTCCGGCCTTTCCCCGCGCGGGATCGGCCGGATGAAGGTTTCCAAATCCTCCCGGGATTTTCCGGGGGGATTTTTTTGTCGGGGAGGGCGGGGCTTGCGGGGGCGCCCTGCGGGGATTTTGTAAAGCCTTCGGGAGAGGCCAGTTGCTGCCCGCGCCTTTCGCCTGATTCTAATTTGCTTTGGCCGCTTTCTGCGAGGGAGGCTTCTTTCCGCCGTCTGCTTCTGATGCGGGGCTGAATGTCTCGCTATGGCGCATTTATTCACGGGCGTTTATGGGGGAGCAGGCAGTCCGGCGCCTTCTGGATTTTTCTTGCGGCAGGGGGAAATTGCGGGCCTTCGGGCTTGGCGGCCTCCACATCCCAAACGTTTTCACGGAATGGCCCATATGATGAAATGGCGGCGGAAAACTGTATTGGGAATTTTTGCGTTTGTGAGTCCGCATGAAAAGGCGCCCAGTATGGATGCGTGGTCTCCCGGTGGGGGGAAACTCCGGGGCACCCTCCCTGCCTAAATCCGGTATGCGGCGTTTTTTCAAGGCGCTTTCATGCCAATATAGCGCGCATTTTTTCGCAGGGTTATGCAGAAAGTCGCTTCTGCTGCCTGGGAAGGGGAGGGGTGGTTTTTTGTCTAAATGAGCTTAGACTTTTTCGCTATTTTTTGCGGCCGGCTTTTAGCGGATTTGGACAGGTTTTGGCATGGGGCAATCGGAGCGCATGAAGCTTCCCTGTTTGCCTCGCCTTTCGGAGCCGCCGTTTTATTCTGGAAAATTTTTTATTGCCGCCGGAGCGTTCGGCGCGGATTATTTTGAACGTTTTAACAGGCGCAGTTTCATGTTTCAAAATTTTGCAGACTGGATTACGGGGCTTTTCTTCGGGCCCGACTGCGTATGCGCGCCGGGGGCCGCCCTGAACTTTTTCGTGTACAATGCGGTCTGGATGACGGTTATACTGTTTTGCGTGTCTTTTGCGATGGGCCTTTTGAACGCGGCCTTTCCCCCCGGCAGGCTGGGCGGGATGCTTTCCCGGGGAGGCCCTTTCGGCTTCGGATATTTTGCAGCCGCCGTTTTCGGCGCGCTCACGCCTTTTTGCGCGTGCTCTTCAATCCCGATTTTCATAGGGCTTGTAAGCGGCGGAATCCCGCTCGGGGTGGCGTTTGCATTTCTGATAACAAGCCCCCTTATAAACGAGGTGGCAGTCGCCATGTTCATGGGGGCTTTCGGGTACAGGGCGGCGTTTGCGTATGTGGCGGGCGGCCTGATGCTGGGGGTGTGCGGCGGATTCCTGCTGGGGCGGATGGGGCTTGAAGGATGGCTTACGCCGTGGGCCCGCAGCGCCCGCATGGCTCCCCCTCCAATCCGCCGGGCCGGGGCGGCGGAGGCCGTTTTGGGGGCGCTTCGCGGAAGCGTTGGAATTGTGCGCGGCGTTCTTCCTTACGTCCTTGGCGGGCTGGCGGTGGGGGCTGTTATACACGGGTACCTTCCCGAAAATTTTTTCGGCGGGATTCTAAAGGGCGCAGGCGTTTTTTCGGTCCCTGCGGCGGTGGCTGCGGGCGTGCCGTTTTACGCCAACTCGGCGGGGGCCGTGCCAATCGTCCAGGCGCTCGTTTCAAAGGGCGTCCCGCTTGGGACGGCCACGGCCTTCATGATGTCGGTGGTCGGCCTTTCCATTCCGGAGGCTGCGATGCTAAAAAAGGTGATGTCACTCAAGATGCTCGCCGTGTTTTTTGCCACTGAAGCCGCGCTCATCGCGGTTTTTGGGTGCGCGTTAAACGCGGTTCTTTGAGGGCATCCTAAAAGCGGGCGGCAGACTCCGAAGCTCCGCCGCGCCGCCCGGGCCGGAAGCCCGGCTTTTCAGAATTTGTCGAGGGATTCCTCCACGGCGCGCTCGCGCTTTTCCCGCTGGTTATCGTAGAGCTTCTCCATGGTTTCGCGCAGGAGCTTGTCGTAGCGCGTGTCGATAAACAGTATTCCGCAGTTGTAAATGAGGGCGCGCATGGAGCCGTCCGAAAGCTCGTATTCGTAGCCCACCGCAGTGTCGGCCTGCACGGGGATTTTGCCGAAGGCCCTGACGTTGCGCGTCCTGTTCTTCGGGGGCACGCCGCCAAGGGAAAATCCGGAAGACACGCCGCTAAAAGGAATTACGGACTTGCGGCTTATGACGTCCTCCATGGCGGATATGTTCTTTGTGGAGCCCTTTGCCTTGCTGGCGGCTCCGGAGGCCGTCTTTGTGTCGCTGTGTTTTTTGGCCTCTTCCAGTATCTTGGAATAGTTTTCAAATGTTGCGCGCGTCTCGTCCTGAAGTATCATGGCGGCCAGCGAAGAGTCGAAATTGGACTGGTCGGACACTTCTTTGGGGATTTCAAGGGCTATGTAGCGCTCCTCGTTTCTCGGGAGAAATTTCAGGACGTCGCCGAGCGCGGGGTCGTCTGTCTTCTCCTCTGGCTTGAACGCCTTGAATTCCGCCTTTTTCCATGAGGCGTTTTCGCGCGACTTTGCCATGCGCACCATCAGCCCCTTCGCTTCCTCCATCGTCATAGGGTCGCCGCATCGCTTGTAAAATTCCATTACGGAGACGTCCTTCAGGTAGGCCACATGTACTTCCCAGCCGTATATTTCGCGCTGGTTGAGCGCGTCTGCGCGCGTGGAAAGCTCCGAATTTGGCCGCTTGAAGTAAAAGGAGTTCGAGGAGCCAAGCGGCTGTATCCAGAATATCTGGCTGTACGGCAGTTCAAGCGCCTCGCGCAATGCCTCTTCGTCCGGATACTGGTAGGCGCCGTTCATGCGCGAATTCATGCGCTTTTCGATGTCTATTTTTCGCTCCCCAATCTTTGCCGAAGCTTCCGGGCCGGAGACGGCGCATGCGGCTGCGGCAACCATGCATATAAATTTCTTCATATGGAAAGTTAATTTTCTAAATCGGGGAATTTCAAGACTATTCGGAGGAGGTTTTGCGCGAAGCCTTTCTACGGCAGGCCGGGTGGGGCGGAAAAGACCCGGTGAAATCCTTGCGCGTTGCGCTGCCATGTTTAATTGAAACGTATCAATAAAACATTTGATTTTGTGCCGGGATTTGAAAAAACTCGATTGCTTGCGGATGGAAATGTGCTTCTTAAATATAAATGAGATTTAATAATAAATGATGGAGGTCTTTTCCGCGCCGTTTTCCTTTCGCATGCAGGGTTCCTCCGGGGGAATGGGTATTCTGGTTTTTTAACTCGTTGAATTTAAAATTCTTACTCTTGAGGGCATGCCCCTTGTTTCAACTTGACACCGATTCCGCATCTGTCATTGTTAAAGGTTCATTAATCGGGTTGGAAAACAGTCCCACGATTGATGCAAAAAATATGAATACCAATAAGAAAATACTCGCACTCTATAAATAAGTGCTTTTGTGAAACTTGCGAATTAGTTCGCTTTGCAAGTAGCTGTAAGGCATTTGAATGTAGAAGTTTAAATGTCGTAAGTCTATCAACTGCAAAAGAGCTATTGGAATTAAGTTTTTTCGTAAATATTTGCAAAATGTTCAAATTTTTGCGTGTAAATCGTTAAAAATTTATTTCTAGTTGCAAATAGAAAAAACAAATGATTCTCATATCGTAAATTTGTTTTTTTTCGTCAATAGTTTTTAGAGAAAATTTAGATTATTTGAAGCGGAAAATTAGGTTTAGAAATATTTCCTATAGGCAGGAAAATTTACGGAGAAATTGTATCATGTTTATGCTATATCCATGGACAAAAATATACCATTCTCCAATATAAATAATCGTCTTTGGTATATACAGGAGTTCTCATCTTTGATTTCTGTATCTGCTTTATTTATTTACCGATTAATTGGAGCAAATAAGCTTCCGTATTCTTGTCTGGGAAAAAAATTATATAGGTTTAAATACACAGATATTTTGTCTTTTTTAAGGCAAGCATACATAACGAAAGACAGGTCAACTCTTCCTGATCTAGATATCCCACTATTGACATTGAAAGAAGCCTTGGCCTATATGAATCTATCGAGGCCGTTGTTAGATAGGCTTAGGCAGGAAGGAAAGATATCATACTTCCAAATAGGTGATATAGGGACGCTCCCATTACTGCAAAAAGCAGTATGGATATCGTTTTTAAGATTGTCATAACCGGAAAACAGTCAAGCGAGAATTCCTGCGGCCGTATAGAGGCATTCCGAGGCCTCCAGGGGCGCGTTTGCCGGGCGGTCCTGGATTTTGACCGGATACATATCCCTTTTTATTGCTCGCGTGAAGTCCCATAACTTTTATACGATTTTCCTGCTCTTTATGAAACTGTTCAGCGTGTTCCTGCTGACATTGAAAGTCTGCATAATTTCCGTTTTGGGCGTATTCTCCAAGAGCATTTGTTTAATTTGTTTTTCCTTGCTGGTAAGCTTGATGTTTGCGGGCTTGAACCCCAAAGGCCGGCCGAGGTGTTTCCCTTCGGCTTTCTTTCTGGCCAGAGCCTCCCTTGTGCGCAGTGAAATCAGGTTGTGTTCTATTTCGGCAGATAGGGCAAAGGCGAATGCCAATACTTTTGAATTTATATTGTCGCCGAGTTCATAGCCTTCCTTTATGGTTATAATCTTGATTTCCTTTTCCATGCACATGTGCAAAATGCCCATGATTTGCATAAGGTTTCTGCCGAGCCGCGAGAGTTCGGAGACCACTACGACGTCTCCAGAACGCACTTCTTCAAGCAGTCTGCCCAATTGCCTTTCCGAAATTTTCTTTCTTCCGCTGACTGTTTCCTCAAACCACTTGTCTATCGACGCCCCGCGTCCCTTGAGATGTTTTTTTATCTCAAAATACTGATTCTTAGTAGATTGTTTGCAGGTGCTTACCCTGACATAACCGTATACCATTCCATAAATCCTTTCTGCTTTGTTTAAAAACTTATTTTTTTTGTTGACAAAATTTTGGCGTTCAATTTAGAGGTTCGTCTGCCTTGAACGGGGTTGGGGCGATATTTTGTTTCAATGCTCCTGCGCCCCTTGTACCTCTGATTGGTTGTTTTTGTGAGATTTGCGGCTTTCATTTTTCGTTAATCTGTATTTCTTTGCTAAGTTTGTTTTCTTCTAAAAATGTTCAATTACACGAACGTTTAAATTGAACGTTTTTGAGTTTTTGCGCCGCAAAGTTTTCGCGGATATAGTTCCGTTTGCCGCAATTATAAACGGCAGGCAGGTTAAAGAAGCTTTTCATTTGCATACAAAAACAATCAGGGAAGCTTCACAATCTTATTCCCGCCTGCGACAGGGCTATGGAGGCATAAATCTTAATAAACGTCTTTTGGCGCGTCCGTCTTGGCGAGCTGCCGCGATAAAAACCTATAATAGGAGTAATAATCGCGCCGGGAGATGTTAGTGAGGTATCGCTCTAGGCCTTTCAACGAAAAAAGAAATAGAAAGCATGATAAATCATTCTGAAGAGTTGCAAACCGCCATTTTTAAGGGCAGGGAAACGGTTGGCGGCAAACGGGGCGACATCTTGAAAGCGGCCGGTTTTATATTGGATAAAAACATCGAAGATGTGCGCAAAATTGTCCCCAAAGGCAGCGTCAGCGAGCTTCGCGCAAAGTTTGAAAACGACGGCAGCTTTTCCATCAGCTATGCGGTTTTGGAGGAAATAATATTTCTCAACGGAAACTCGGAAAAAGATAAACCCGGTCATACCGTCGTAAGCGGTACGCTTTTGGCTACGCGCAACGGCGTGTCTGTTGCGGAGAAGCCTTTCAAAGTGACTTTGGATAAGCACGAGACGCTGTTTGGAGTGGAGCGTGTTTATATGAACGATGAAGAAGGGAAGGCTCCCAAGAAGAATTTGTGAATGAATCTTAAGCAAAACAAAGGTACAAATATATGAAAACAAATAGGAACCAATTGACATTACTGTTGAAGTCGCTCCCTATATTTTTATTGGGGGCATCGTCGGCTTTTTCGGAAGGGAAAGATTATTCAGGGCAGAACTTATCTGGTGAAGACTTGGCTAAAGGAGAATATTCCAACGCCAACTTTTCCAATGCCACATTAGCTGGTACTAATTTTTTGGATGCCGTAATAACGAATGCAAATTTTAGCGGAACCGTAGCGAAAGGCTTTACGCAGGGGCAGTTTGAAAGCACTAAGAGCTACAAAGAAAACAAATTGGGCGCGATAAATCTGTCGAACAACGACTTAACAGGTTGGAGTTTCCGTGGTAAGAGTATCAACGGATCCAGTTTCGCTAATTCCATTATAAAGAATACAGATTTTTCCGGCATATATTATCTTAGTGAGGCAAATCTTTACAGTACCGCTAGCTATAAGAACAAGGATCTGGGGGCAATAAACTTCAGCAATAATCGAATGGGCGGCTGGAACTTTAGTGGCCAGAATATGTCAAAGGCTGCTTTTGCCAACGGTTATTATTATTCTACTGATTTTTCTAGCGCAAATATTTCGGGTGGTAATTTGAGTAGCTCAAATTTTACCGATGCCAAATTTTCCAACGCTACTCTGACGTCGGCAAATTTTGAAAAATCAATGCTTACTGACGCAACGTTTACAGATGCAGTTATTACACATGCTAACTTGAGTGGAGTGACATCGAATGGCTTTACAAAAGAGCAGTTTTATAGCACGGCAAGTTACAAAAATAATACGCTAGGCGCCATTAATTTGTCGAATAACGACATGACTGGTTGGAATTTTGACGGAAAGACCTTTAGGCCTGATTTCGATTTAACAAATGCCATAATAAAGGATGCGTCTTTTAATAAGATAAACGGTCTTGGAGGTCCTGAGAATATTTATTTAACTAAGAGTTATAAGGACAAGGATCTTGGCGCAATAGACTTAAGTAACAACAATCTGTATTATTCGGAATGGGATTTTAGTGGTCAGAATATGGCTGGGGCGAAATTTGTAAATAGTGCTTTAAGCTCTAAAGTAAGCTTTGACGGTGCGAATTTGTCTGGAGCTAATTTTACTGGGGCAACTTTTATAGGCGTAAATATAAACAATGCGAACTTAAGCAATACCGTAGCAAACGGCTTTACAAAGGAACAGTTTGAAAGCACGGCAAGTTATAAAAACAACACCTTGGGCTCAATAAACTTAAGCAATAACGACTTGGACGGCTGGAATTTTGCGGATAAGGATATAAACGCTTCGGATATGACCGATGCCGTAATAACAAACGCGGATTTTTCAAATACCAACATGTCTGTAGACTTAATAACTTCTACCAAGAGTTTCAATGACAGGAATCTTGCGGGCGTTAAGTTAAACGGCAACAACATGGAGGCTTGGGGATTTGACGGTTTTGAAATGACCGGCGCAAGTTTTAATAACGCCAATATGGGTGGCGGCGCCTTTATTTATTGCAAATTGACAAATGCCTCTTTTGAAAATGCAAATTTAGAAAAATCCTCTTGGACTGCTTCAAATATTACAGATGCGGTAATTAAAGGCGCGAATTTGTCCAGTGTGGAAAACTTTTCGCGTGAACAGTTTGAAAGCACAGCAAGCTTTAAGAACAAGGACTTGGGCGCGATAAACCTTTCCAACAACGACATGCGCGGTTGGAATTTTGACGGGCAGGATTTGAGGAGCGCGGTATTTACCAATAGCAAATTGGACGGCGCAAACATGTCAAAATCCAACCTGAGCGGCAAATCGCTGGCAAATATGAGCATGAACGGCGCGGATTTGTCGGGAGCGGACATGTCAAACGCAACATTTACGTCCACTACGGAGATTTACGGCGCGGCCATAAACGGGGCAAACCTCAGCAATACGGTTGCCAACGGTCTGACGTGGGAGCATTTTATGGGAACGAGAAGCTACCAGCAGAAAAATCTCGGCGCTGTAAATCTGAGCGGAAACAATTTGGCCGCTTGGAATCTTGCCGCCCAGAATATGACCGGAGCAAATCTCGACAATACGGATCTTTCTTATGTCACATTTAAAGGTGCTACATTGGCCGGCGCGACACTCGCGGATGCGAAGATACATTACACCGATTTTTCCGGTGTTGTATGGACGACTCCTAAAGGCTCTCTGAGCGGCGCTATGGCGCTTGCGGATACCGCTGTGCCGGATAGATGGTGGGAAAATACCAGTGCATTAGGTCATCCTTGGAGCTTCTTATATACTGACAAAAACACATCAGCTATAGCTGGTCATCCGGCTAACGAAGCTAAGTATATAATGTGGAATTATCAATATGATAGAAGTAAAGGCGAAACTAATTTTGATCGTAAAGTGCCCGACGGTAGTTACGCCCCTGGTACGACAAATTGGTCTTATATTCCGAAGCAAAATATGGTATGGTTTGGCGAATATTCCGGAGGCTCCAAAGGAGGCGGCGCAACGTTCGAAGCAGGTGATACTTTTACACTCATAGATTCCTCAATGGGTATTGAGGGGCCTATGAACATTACATTGAACAAGGGTGAAAGCACCTTAATTTTTAAAACAGAGCCTGGACAGGTTCCATACCCGGACGATTTTGCGCCGATATTGGAATTTGCGGACGGAGCAAAGCTGAATTTGGATGTGCTTGGCAATTTTTCGGAAGGCGAAGTGTTCGATATCCTTGTGATGTCGTTTGAAAGAACTGTGACGTTGGCGAATTCGGAAATTTGGGAAGACAAGGACAACATAGTCTTTAAGATTAACGGCGAACTTTATACCGGAGATTGGAAGGCGTCTTTCGACGATGCGGGATTCCATATTTCGGGTACATATGTTCCGGAGCCTGCAGCATATGCGGCAATTCTCGGCGCATTGGCGCTAAGCCTTTCCGCCTGGCGCAGACGGAAAGCGAGGCGATAGGGTTAAAATTGTCGTTCTTTAAAATTTTTCCGGCGTCAAAACGCGCTATCGACCTATGAGGAGTAAAGAGTAAAAGCAAAATACTTAGGTATTAGAATAGGGCGTAGGTTATAGCGTATTTTGCGCGTCGGGAATCTATATATCGCAGATTGTGTTTCGGCGGCGCAAGTCGGATGCTTCAGATTTGAGGATACCGCAAATGTGTTTATTATTCCGATGCCTCGCCACCCAAAAAACCTTTTAAAACTGCAAAACGAAAGGTAAAAAATGAAAATTAAAAAAATATTGGATATAGGAAGCAAAGTGACTCTTTGTTCAGGGGTGTTTGCATTCTCAGATGCGGCGTTCGCGATTGAAGGTGTCACGTCGCATTATTCACAGCAAGGCAGCGGCCAAATGACCGGAACCGGTCTACAGTGGAGTGGTTCTGCCGGTAATGGTTCGACGGCGTCTACATATATATTCATGGATGGAACTACGTCTAATTCCTTCATTGATTATAAAGGCACTTCCGTTGAACTTAGAGGGAATACCACTTCGCCTCTAAGCACGGTGCTGTATGTAAATTCCAGCTCGGAATTTGGAGGAATGAATCTGGCTGAAAATCCTGATGGAACTGAAGTTGACCTTCCGCAATGGGGAATTCATTTGGATTCAAAACATACAATATTTACCAACAGTACGGTAAATGCCACTGCAAACTCGTCGGCTTCGGTCGCTTATTTCAACGGCGCAACATTTAGCGACAGTGGCGCGTTTAGCGGAAATTTCCTGTTCGGAGGAGCGCATTTGGTGAACAACGCCACCGCGGATAATCTTTATGGCGTGCATCTTAACGACTGCAAAGTTAGCGCTCCGAATTTCCAGCTGGGCGGGCACGACAAACACTACGGCTTAGTTGCGATTGGATACGACAATGCTACGGGAAATTTAAAAACCATGAGTTATAAGAATGCGGTGGGTATAAAACTAAACCTGACGCCCAACGCTTCCAACGCGATAAATATCGCCAACACCAAGGTTATAATTGGCGAGTCGTCGTATTCCACGGCAACGGCGTACGGGGTAGAAACTTCGTCGAACCTCAGTTTTACGGGACACAACCAAATATCTGTCGGCAACAAGAACGGTGTTGCGAACCAGCGTTATGCGGTGTATTTCACTTCGACCGGCGCGTCGACTATGTCGGCAGATCCGATATCAAAAAAAGACATGGCCAAAATTGATCCCAACAAAGATATTATTACAACTTTGAACGGTTCGATAAAATCCAACGGAAACCTTACTATCACGGGCGGTTTCGGGTTTGCGGTGGAGGCCGATTCGGCAATTATGGATAACAATAGAATAGAACTGTTGAATGCCGACAGTCTGTTGACGTTCGACAATGCACAGTTCTTTTTTAAGAATGAGATAGAAATTTCCGCCGCGAAAGTCGATATTATAAACTCAATATTCGTATTTGAGAATGCGGGAAATGGCGGTTTAATCAATTTCGGCGATGCCATTGTTACAATAGACAGCGATACGGAATTTTACGTGCGCAAAGGTACATCGCTGGAAGTCAATGACTTCCTGTTTATGGGAGACCATATCACCGTGGGCGGAAATCAGACGGAAACTATTGCGGGGTCATTTGCTGAAGACACAGACAATGCCGGCAATATAACGATAAAAGTCATTGATGAATACGGCAATATTGTAGAGGGCGAAGAATATATTATGAATTCGTCGGGCGTAATAACCAGCGCCGTTCCTGAACCGGCGACATATGCGGCAATGCTCGGTTCATTGGTTCTCGGTCTTGCAGCCTGGCGCAGACGGAAAGCGCGCGTATAGCCGCCAGCGCAGCAAAAATTGTTCTTTCTTAAATTTTGTCTGCAAGCTGCAGGAGTGCGGGAATACGAGTTTTTTCTTTTCGCTGCATTGTTTCCGGTCTGCCAGTTTGCAGGCAATGCAATAGTAATAGTGCGTGTCTCATGGGAATTCCCCCTTAGCTCTGCGAAATGAGGAAGGGGGAATTTCCGCCTATTTTATTATAATGCAAAATTCTTATTTTCCGTTAATGGCAACAAAGCGGATTGCACAAACGAAATATGCGTCCCAGACCCCATGAAAAAGTATTGAACGTAAAAGAATTACAAAGGAGAAAATATGAAAATTGACAAAAAAAAATCGTTATTTTTTTCGCTTTTATTTGCGTCGTTTCCGTTTTTAGGCCATGCGGAGGATATTGATATAAACGGCGTTTGGGCGGAACATTTTCACCAAACGGGGTCATTTAACATAAACGCCGGAGTATTTACGCCGTTAAGCGCGGTTTCGCAACCCGCTGACGCATTGTCGGCATTTCTCTTTGCAAAAGACTGTTTGGGGCCGTCGTCGCTTTCCGCAAACGCCACGTCTATTGTCTTTAGCGAGCAATTCGGAATGCCCACATCGCCCATTAAAGCGGGGGCGTATATTGTCGATTGCAAAAATGTCGGAATCGCATTCGACGCGGGCGGAATCGAGCTAAACATGCTCAATAGCAGCATAAGCGACGCGTCATACGGATTGTATTTCGATAACGTGGATTTTTCCGAATTCAGTTTTGCCGCCGGATATGTTAAGAATTCCTCGAGCGCGAAAAGCATAAACGGGATTATATTAAACGATTGCAAAATCGGAAGCGGGGACGTATTTGAATTCAATTCCGCAGGCGGCACCATTGACCTAAACTATGCGGGATACAAGTCGGCGACGGGCCTTTCCTATACCGGAAAATCCGCCGGTTCGCATGCGAACACGTTTAAGATTAACGGAGTGTTAACCATCAACATAGGCGGCACCATTGAAAAATCCGCGACAGCGGTAGGCGTGCACACGTCTTCCAAACGTTTTGAAGCCGGTTTTCTTCGCGTTAACTTTTTGGACGACAGGATACTGGATGAAAACAGAATTGCCGTCCATATGTCAAATAAGGGCGCCAACGAATTTGTGACGACAGTGCCGAAACTTGTTATTGACGGCAAGGAATCTCCCGATTACGCCAGAGCTTATTTTGCTTCGGCAATAAACGGCTCCATTGTTTCCGAGGGGGATCTTACAATTTCGGGATCGATTCGCATAGGTGCGTACGACGAAGAATTTTTACACAACAACCGCATAATTACTAGGGACATTCACGGTACAGCCGAAGCCGGCAATCTCGCGTTTTCCGACATATACCTATCGGTCGAGAACAAGACCGAATTGGTGGCCAAAAACGTGTCGTTTTCGGGCGCAAACATAATATTCGAGAATGAAAAGTCGATGCTTTCCTTTGTCGGTACGGAAACCATTACAATTTCAGAAGACACCAAGTTTTATATAAGAATAAACGATGATTTCAATTTTTCGGAAATGTACCTGATTGATTTTAACGGCGCCGATGTGAATTTTGTAGCGGCTGTCTTGGAGACTGTGACTGGCAGTGCGTCCGATGACGGGGCATTGGGATATGAAAAGTATATCGGATTGTTGAACAGCAACGGCGAAGATAAAACCGAAGAATTTAAAAACAAGTACGGCATACAGTTTGATTTCAATCCGGAAAGCGGATTTAAGCTGACGAGTTCGGTCCCCGAACCGGCAGAGTATGCCGCGATATTCGGCGTTCTTGCGCTGTTGTGCATTCTTTCCGGGAGAAATAGGAAACGCTGATAAAATATGGAAACGATCATTATTTCGCTCTCCTGGCGAAATGTTTCCCGATTATGAAGATGAAATGCCGCGCGGAAATAATATGCGCTTAGTCTGCGGAGCGGGTGAATTTACGCTATTTGTCGTCTATTGCGCATATTTAACTTGCGGCGCACTTGCCGACCCGTTTTGCAATCTTTAAAATATTGGCAGTGATGGTTGTTTTTAAATACGCGATTTTTGTTTTATATTTCCTTGCGGTAGGCGTCAATTTGGCATTGGCCTCTTCCGATTCGCAACAGAATGAAAATACGTCGGCAATGTTTTCGTCGGAAAAAATGTCGGCTTTATACGGGGACACCAAAGATGCAATCGACAAAAAGGCCGTGGAGAATGCACGTAATGCGCGTCTTCATCTCCTTGAAATAACCGGAAAACTAAAGGAATTTTCTCCGGCGTTTGGAGGTTTTCTCGAATCGAAGATTTTCGGAATTAGGATAATTCAATATATTGCATCGGCAATAGTTCTCGCTCTTGCCGCATTTCTCATTAAATTTTTGATGGCGCTGTTTTTCGGACGATTGTTTTCGGCCAAAAAAAACCGCAGACGCGGAGTGTTTTCGAAGAATTTTGTCGATGAAATTAAAATTCCGATAAACATATTGGCATGGACGTTCGGCGTATATGCGGCGTCGATCTTTCTTTTTAGGGATTCATATACGATTGCCCATGCGGCGCGAATAGCATCGGCGCTCTTTAGTTGCGCGCTTCTCTGGTTGGGATTGTTGGCATGCGACCTGTTCTTTTCAGCATTAGGCAAACGTGCGAAGTCTAACGCGGAGGCTTCGATATTTAATCTTGTCGAATTTTTAAGGCGCGTTTCAAAGTGCGTATTGATAGGTATAGCCGCGATATTCATACTGGACGATTTCGGACTGAATGTCGCCTCCGCCCTTGCTTCCATAGGAATCGGAGGCATTGCTTTGGCGTTTGCGGCGCAGGATACGATAGCAAATTTTTTCGGATCAATATCAATAATATTCGACCGCCCGTTTATCGTCGGAGACTGGGTTAAAGGCTCTACATTCGAGGGCAATGTCGAGTCGGTCGGTTTTCGTTCCACGCGCATACGCACATTTCACGATACCGTCGTTACGATCCCGAATTCGTCTTTGGCAAAAGAGTCGGTCGAAAATTTTTCCAAGATGCACATAAGAAAAGTGGAACGAAAAATAGGGCTTTCCTACGATACTTCCGCTGAACAGATGGGAGAATTTCTTCCGCTTTTGAAAAAGACGATAGAAGAAACCGAAGGTGTGGCAAGGTATGCGGGAGTTATGGCCGAGTTTATAAATTTCGGAGATTCCACGCTTGATGTGACAATAGTGTATTATTCTGAGAATACGGATCTTGCCGGCTACAATCATACGATAAGGTGTGTGAATATGGCAATAATGAAACTTGTTCGCAAGAGCGGCCTATCGTTCGCGTTTCCGTCTGTTTCCGTATATGATTGTTCCGCGCCTCCTGCGGGAGACGAAAAGCTGTAAATTCGCAATAATTAGACCGTGCCGTATATTGCCTTTTCACCTTTCTCCCCAGTATAGCCTTTTTCGCGTCCTTGCCGCCTTTATTGCCCTCCTTTCGGGCCTTACGGACATGTGAGGCAGGGAATAGGCTCGGGCGGGGTCGCGTACACTAGTCATTTGGCTATATTGGTGGATAATGCACCAACAGTATTATCTAAGAGATTAAAAAGTGCTTCACTCATTTTATTATGAAAGAAAATCGCTCTAGAGTACCTTATTCAGTTCCCACGCCTGTATGTTTCGTATTCCTTCATCCGTGGGCAGGGGGGAGCCGTCGAGGGAGACGACGAACTTCTCATAGTTGTCCTGGATGGATTTAAGGGAGGCATATTCGCGTTTTACCGTTTCCTCATCTGTCAGCATGTAGGTTGACTGTATGTAGATTTGCCTATCGCCCTTCTTTGCCACAAAGTCCACTTCCCTGTCGCGCATTGCGCCCACATAGGTCTTATATCCGGCTCGTCGAAGCTCAAGATATACGAGGTTCTCGAGTTTGTACCCCGCGCAATAGCCAACGCCTGGATAGAGATAGTTTTTGAATGACAGGTCGTTCGGATAATACTTGCAGTTGCCGGACAAAACGTCTTTGCCTTTTACGTCAAAACGCTCGGCCTTGTGTATCAGGAATGCGTCTTCCATATAGATACCTTCGAATATGACACCGAAGGAAACCTTGTTTCCATAACCGATATGGGCGGGATAAAGATGAATTACGAGTACGATGGCCTTAACAGGCGAACAGCTACGATCTGTCGGGGAACCGGCGCCATGCGATTTATATGACGAGAGAAATTCCTGCCCAAGACGTTATGCAGGAGGAAACCTCATACGACTCCAATAACCGCGTGACGAGGATAAAGGACGAAAAGAATCGCATTACGCGTTACTACTACGACCTTAACGGAAATGTTGCCAAGAAAGTGTATCCCAACGGCGATGTCATCACACGCGAATATGACGCCCTTAACAGGCTGGTGAGCACGAATACAACAAATAATGGAGATGTGACTTTAAGCTGCGAATATGCTTACGATGCCGGCGGAAACCTTGCCTACTTTACGCAGGCGTGCGACGGCAAAACGCAGGCCCTTTCAATGATGTACGACTCCTTAAACCGTCTGATATACGAGTATGGATGTTTTGACGAATACGCTGAAGGGCAATACCAAAATGACTATAAATATAAAGGATATTTGCTTGATTCGGGCTGGCGCTATAGGGGCGCTTCGAGCGATTTCAAATATACATATAAGCCCGGTACCATGATGATTGACGAGGTCAAAAATCCGGACTCAAGCATCGCGAAGTTTACTTACGATAGCATGGGAAATATCACCAATATAGCCGTGGGAAACAAAAGGACTGAATATAAATATAACTGCTATGGCTGGCTTACCGGGACTGATGAATATGGTACCCCCCCATCTGTATATTCGCATACGGGATACACTTATGACTATCGTGGGCGCAGAATTATCAAAATTGTTGCCGCAACTACAATAGAAACTTCGAACTATTGGTATTCCGGAGGCGTTTGCGTAATGGAAGGTTCAGATAAAACCGGACGCAGACTTTTCTACCGTGGTCCGGATATGGGAGGTGGCGTCGGAGGAATCAATTATTCTTGCAAGGCTGACGGCACCGACTTAAATTACAAACATTACAACTTGCGTGGAGACGTGATAGTTACGACTGACAGCGCGGGTGCTGTTCTTTCGCAAAGCCAATACGAAGCTTACGGTGAACACGTCGATTTTGGCACGATGCCAGTAGACAAACACCGCGCCAACACGAAAGTAGAAGACGCTGAAACCGGTCTTTTGCTTGAAGGACGCCGCTATCGCAGTTTGAGCTATAAAACCTTCATGTCTCCCGACCCGCTTGAGTATGTCGACGGCCTGAACTTCTACGCTTACTGCGGATACAATCCTTGGGGGCGTTGGGATCCGCTGGGATTAAAAATAGATATAAATGGAAGTGAGAGTGAAGAAAACAAGAAGGAATTTCAGCGATTGATCGACTTGAACAGGGAGATAAAACATTTGGACGAAAGATACAAAAAATTAGAAAAATCCAAGTATTTTCAAACTTTTAGAACCCCTACAGAAGAGGAAAGACGCAAGCATAACTCATTGCGAGATGGTACCTTTGAAGGAACAGAAGACGAAAGGAAGGCGGCGCTTAGAGATGACTATCCGAAGACTGTATATGTAGATGCGGAAGGTTCAAAATTCGATGAGACAAATAATGTTTCTGGCAAGGGCAGCTCATGTTTCATTATTATGGATCCAAATGAAATTCTAAATTTTGACAAGGATGGGAATCCCTTACCGTCAACATTTAAAAACGATCCGGATTCCCAAACCCCAAAGGGTACATTATTCTCCCACCATCCGGAGGTAATTTCAACGCATGAAGCATTTGAACACGGATGGCGGGCAAATTTCGGGAACAGACATCCTAATAGATTGCACATGTCGTCTGGGCAGCTTTGGGATGAGTATAAAGCAATGGAGACGGAAAGATTTATGAGTGATAAGTTAAATTTACCCCCAAGATATGATCATAATCCAAAAGACCAAGCCCAAAGGATTTTAAACGAAAGAAAAAAATGAAAAAATGGATCGTTGCAGCTCTATTAGTTCCAGCTACATGGTTTTTATTATTCATGTCTGGTTGCCAACAGCCTTCTGAGCCTCTTATTCAAGAACTTGATTATTGGGCCGCCATGGAATTATTGGATGGTGACAGATATCTAAATCCTAAAGAAGAAGACATTGTTTTAGTGGATTTCGGATATAAGCCAACGCAAGAAAAAATAAGTAAATATGGCAAAGAAATGGTACTGTGCAATAGTGATTTTTTAAAACATTACCCAGATTGGTGGAGCAAAGATAAAACAATAATGGGAATTCCAGCTTGCCTCACATTAGCTGGTATTGCAGATAATGGGAAGTATCTTCTTTACTATTTTATCGATGGAGATAAGGCCATTATTGTATATGCGTATAATAATGTTACTAAAGAATTTGATTTCTTTTTCGTAAAATGAGGGACTCACATTTAGCCTTGATTTTATTGGGATGCAGGGCATAGTGATGTCATTATTTAACTCCATAAATTAAGGAAAATGAACAAGGAAAATCTAATACTTGAAATCCAAAAGGCGCTTGGCAAGGATGCGTCTAAGGCATGCGCAAAAAAGGCGCTTGAAACCGTCCTCAACTCCATTAAGGCGGGGGTAAAGAAGCACAAGAAGCTTCAGCTTATAGGTTTCGGCACATTCTCCGTTGTCGACCGCAAGGCCCGCACGGGATTTAATCCCCGTACGGGTGAAAAGCTCAAGATCAAGGCGTCTAAGGCCATAAAATTTAAGCCCAGTTCCGCCTTCAAGGCCAAGTAATTTACAGGTTCCTTCCTTTAAAAAACGCCGTATTAAACGGCGTTTTTTTTGTTTCAATGCCATGCTCGGATCGTCGTTTTGCCGGCATATTTGCAATATGATGAGAAAATACGGCATTGGCGTCATATTGGCGCTATCAGCTTAAAGGAAAGGAGTTTTTTATGAAATGGTATGCCGTAATTGGGTCTGGCGGAACCTGTGAAGACGAATATGGGAAAGAGGTGCGCAATGACCAGATATTGGGAATCGTGCGGGCAAAAGATGAAGACGCCGCCTTGGACGGCATTTTGGAGTCTAATGGAAGCATCCTCATGGACGGGTTGTCATTTCTTGGAGTCCATGCGGTTGAGCTGGTATCCCGCACTCCCAAATGCTTGCCGGACATTATCGGCGGCGGGGTAATACGCAATGGCGAGTGCCATATCCGCGCGAATATGGAGCTTGGAAACTGCCTGCAAAATGGTGAAAAGAGTATAAGGGTATATCTTGATTCATTGAAGCGGATGCTCAGTCTCTTTGCCGACCGCTGGGAAAAATATGAGCAACCCATGGTAAACATAGATATCGGGGGCCTGAATCCCGCGGAATTAACTGAGTTTTTACTCGGTTTTGCAGGGATTGTTTCTGGCTCGCAATTCCCTAAATCGAAAATACGCATTGTGGGCGTGGGAGACACTTGTGTGCTTTTTCCCGTGGCAAACACTCCAAGGGACGGCTCATAGATTCTCCTAAAATCTGCGGGATTGTGACTCGGAAAACGGTTCCGGAATGCGTATGTCGTCGGCGGTGTATTTCGCCTGTCCTATCAGAAATTTTCTGATATTTTTGTAAAAGCTTCTAACGCATTGATAGTTGAAGTGGAAGCCGCTCTTGTCCAGCCTTCTGTACGATTCAAGAAATTCTCCCGGATTTGCTATATAGGGGTCGAGTTCCTCGATGAAAGGAGGCTCCTCATCGGATGAGCGGACTGCATAAAATTTCGTGAAGCCGTTGTTGCGCAATATAAGGTTGCGCGGATAATTGTTTAGCTCGGCCAATGAAATTTTTCTGGGGGCGAAGTAGTCCGGTCCAAGAAAGTCGTTGAAAGCGGCAAGAAGCCGTTTTTCGTATTCGGACCTTTCGCCTTTATCCATGCCTATGTAGCGCTTCCAGTCGCTTGTCTTGAACTCGATTGTATCTTTTGGGCCGCTTTCTGTAACATCCTTGAAAAGGGCGAAAGGCTCTTTAATGCAAAAGAACATGTGCCCCGACGAAAGGCCGAAATCCTCGCCAAAGAGGAGATTTTCAGTATGAGTATCGGTATTCATTCCAAAAGTATAGGCATTGGTGTGGTTTTCCGGCCGGATGGGGGATGATTGTACTTAAGTTTTTTGCAAATCAGGCGGGAAAAAGAAAGGCGCCCCGGAAGGGGGCGCCTCGTTGCTTGCTGCTGCGTCTTGCTATTTGTTTTGCCGTTTAGGGTTTAATATGCTTTGGAGGGCTTTTTTGAGCCATAACCTGTTTTAGGGCCTTTTTTAAATGGCGCATATTGGACAAACGTTCGGCATATTTTATCCCTTCCGCGTAATGCGGGAGGATTTTCTTAACTTCAGGGGTATTCAGCGCGGCGTTGAATTCCTCCGACATGTATATCTCCGATATGTCCATATCCAGTCCGTTTGCGATGACGTTGCTTCTGTTCCTGTTTAGCGTATGGATGCAGAAATCCGCAAAGTTTATCGCCGCCGGCGAAAGGCTGACTGTGACGGATTTAGTTTTCTGCGGTGTGTTTTGCCGCGTCTGTTTCCCTGTCGGTTGTTTTTTGCCTGGCTTCATCTGGCTAAATGGTGCGATACGCAATGGCGCTATGGTACATGGCGGCGTATGATATTGTAAAGTGCGAGATTTATTGCATTTTTTGCTAGCCGGATTTTCGGAGGTGTCAATTAAATAGTATAGTATTTTTCATTTTAGAGTTATAACTATAACTTTTCTTGGGATAAAAAGGCTTTAATCCCTTATATATAGCGGTTAATTCTGTGATGATTAAAAAAATATCGTTGACTAAAAATAAGAACAAACCATGTTATAGTTCATGGAAAAGGCGAAGAAAGCTTCCAGACATCACGGCAAGGGCGATGCCATGACTCTCGCCGGATCTGCGATTCAAAAAAGCGCCGTTTGTGTGGACAGATGCCCCGTATTCAAGAAAACTTTTGGGGATATTGATGACGAGGAACTTGTTTCCGCGTGCAAATCCAAGTTCCGTGATGTGGAGGAAATTGAGGATTCGTTTCACAAAAGAGCCTTTTGCTCGGCATCCAAAATGCTAAATCGGACTTTCAGGGTGGCATATGCCACAATGCGCGGCAGGGAATTCATTCTCATTAAATATTCGCCCGTGGAATATGTCGCCCTTATGAACGAAGAGTGGGCCGAATTTCTGGCAAGCTGCGCGCAAAAAATAAAGTAATTTTGCCGCAAGCTGGATTTTTGCGCGGCGGGGCGGTTTTTATTGTTTGTTTCTGCGCCTTTTGCCAAAGGGCAGGGCCGGTATCAGGCTTATTGCAAACGCAAATTTGAAGATGTTTCGGAATGCGGTCTGCTTCGCCGCTTTGGTATAAGGTTTCAGGCCGGAAAATTCCGCGTCAAACTTCCTTTCGAATGCCTTATTGGATATGCTGATTGATTCTTTGGAAAGTTTTGTGCCTCTTATATGGGCGATATACTTTTCTATAGTTTTTTCGGATAACTGCGGCATTGAATGGGGCACGGACAACATGGCCGCGGCAACCTTTTCAATCGTGGAATTGGCGGTCAGCTTTTTGATTTCCTCGGAATTTTCCGGCTGGAAATCGCCGCATTGAAGCCGGTTTACGGCTTCCTGCACTTGGTTTAGCTTTTTATCCAGTTTTTGCAGAATCTCCGCCTGGCGCCTTTCGATTTCGTTGCGCTTCCTCCCAATCTCTTTGTATTCCCGATCGAGATTGCGTATTTCGGTACACAATTTTACAATCATGCGTTTGGAGGCGGCCGTCTTCATTATCTTTAAAATTTAAGATATTTAGCCCCTCAAAGGCAAGACTATTCATATCGGCCATGGAACAGGGAAGATGAAGGCGCTCAAAATGCTGCGCATTTCTGAATGGATAATTCTGAATCTAAACAGAAAGAAGTTCCATGAGAAGAAATGAAGAATCAGTCAGAAACACAATCAAAGACGGCAGCTATGAAAAACTGCCTTCGATTCTTGCATTTGTCTACAGAAGCGATGGCCCGGATTGTGCAAACGGGGGTATTTCTTCCAGACGCGGAATGCTTGAACTCTACTCCGGGGATCTGAGTCTTGCGGAAATAAAACTGCTGTGCGAAAGGGCAGGCACGCCCTTTTCAGAGGTTCTGAGGGCGGAAGTCGTAAATAGGCAATATGTCAAAGCCGTTCCGTGTATTGAAATTGAAAAAGGCTCCTGGACGATGTTTGGGGGCAATTTTCTATATACGTCTGACTGCAGGCTGGGCGAAATCACCGGCGGCTATTCTTTTCCCATTGCCATACACGACAGGGTTGAAACCGGTGAACGAGAGTAAATCGAAACTCCAAGGCGGGAAAATTGACATGCTTAAGACCTTGCGCATCAAAGATAAAATAGATTCATGGATATGTGCGGGAAAGAATTCTGATAGCCTTAAATTCCGCTCTGGGGTATTCCATGCGCTCCTGAATGCCAAAAATTGGTTGGAATACCACAAAATCGCCCTGAGGCGATCGAGGATGACAGCGGAAGACACAAGAAAGATCCTCGAAGTGTTTATTGAGAATTTGGACGAATTTATGGCACTGGGAGATTCTTTTGAAATTTCCTCAAAAAAGATCCCCAAAAAAGGGCGAATTTTCTACAAAACAAAAAAGTAAAGTTGCGTATATGGATAATGAAAAAGAGGGCGATGAAGATCCCGGCTTTGTTCTTGATGTTGCGAAAGAATAATTTAGCATGTATGGTATAAATAATGATTATGGACGACTTTGATGACTATATTCGGCAAGGTGAACCAAGCATGGGGGACAAAGCCCGTGCTTGGCAGACGGCCATAGGTCTTCAAAAAGTGGATCAGCTTAATGTTTCCGAGTACCTTATTGATACCGCCCGCAAGCATGTTGAGGGCGAAATCAGCCTTTCCGACGTCAGGCACCTCGTAAATGCCTATTATGAGAAAAAGGACGCCAGAAACGAGCATTCGCGCACAAAGGAAGCCGACGATGTTTCGGTACGGATTACGGAGCTATTGTCTGAACAGACATTCAGCATGTCGCCAGTTGGATTCATTGCGATCCATAGACACTTGTTTTCGGGGATTTACGACCATGCCGGCAAAATTCGCGATTATAATATAAGCAAAAAGGAATGGGTGCTTGACGGTGATACGGTAGTTTACGCCAGCGCGGGCGATTTGTCGGACACGCTTGACTATGACTTTTCCAAAGAAAAACGATACGACTACAGCCAGCATGCCCTACAGGAATCCGTAGCTCACATTGCGCAATTTATTTCCGGGATTTGGCAAATCCATCCATTTGGGGAGGGAAATACCAGGACGACGGCCGTGTTTCTCATCAAATACTTGAGAAGTTTCGGCTTTGATATAAATAACGACCTCTTTAAGGACAATTCCTGGTATTTCAGAAACGCCCTTGTTCGGGCGAACTATAGCAATCTGCAAAAGGGCATAACGGCGACAGACCATTTTCTGATGCTGTTTTTCCGCAATCTAATTCTCGGCGAAAATAACGCCTTGAGGAATAGGGATATGCATATTTCTTTGGTGAAGAATACATCCCAAAGTGCCAAATCCGAATCTCCAAAGTGCCAAAATGGCACTTTGGATTGCACTTTAGAGGAGATGTCTGTATTTAAAGCGATAAAGGCCAATCCCAAAATCACCCAAACAGCCTTAGCGGAACTTATAGGAAAGTCTCCGAGAACCGTAAAGCGGCTGACGGTATCTCTTCAGGAAAAGGGGATTATATCTCGCAAGGGCGGCCGCAGAAACGGCTCTTGGGAAATTTCCGCACCTCTTTAACAACCAGGCATATAAGTTTTTGCGCTATCTGGTTGCGGGCTAATTAGTGCCCAATCTTTGTCATTAAGGTGCCTGGCCCTTCATTGCACTGCGCTATGGAAGGAAATCTTTCTCATCTTTAGTTTTAGACGGGTATTCCATAATAACTTATATATTTCCGGATTTGATTCCATAAATATCGAATAATTTTGCTGAAAATCAAACTCGCGATTATGCCGGAAGCAAAGGACCCTTATCCAAACAATAGGATTGCCTATACTGTGGCGTATGGAACTGAAAGAACTTGCGATAGAGGCGTATTACAGAAAAGATGCGGACATATCGGAAATGCTCGATATGGTCAAAGCGGGCAAGTGCGAATTGGGCGGAATTCCAATGCCGGCGGATATTGTCCGTATTGGGAATAGGATTTTCTTTGATTCAAAGCTGATTAGCGGACATCTGGTCGATATGGATGGCGGATGGAAGATGGTCCCCGGTTTTTCAAGGAGATTTTCTCCGTTTTCGGGCAAAGTAAGATGCGACGGCGTTGAATTTGACGTTGAGGGCGGTCCGGAAGAATACGGTAACGTTTTTGGCATTGCGGCGGATTGGAACTACGCTTCGGCGGACAGAAAGGAACTGGACAATGTAATAAAGGTTTCCGCCGTGAAAGTTGTCAAGGCGCCCAAGGAAATAAATGACTTTTACAAGGACAATATAATAATCTTTGCCGAAGAAGGTGTCGGGCTCAATTCATTCCATATTTCCAAGGAGGATGTAGATGCCCTTTCGGCAGGCGAACAAAAGGTTCCTTATACTCCATATATTTCCAATATAATCAGCTACGAACAGCTGGTAAATGACATAAAATCTGGGAAAAATGCTTCGGAAATCGATATAAGGGGCTATTCCAATTTGGATGATAATGACTTTTCCCGTGATTTGGATTTGAGTTCCGTTACGGGCGTTACCGCGCAGTGGCTGTTGGAGGCCAGAAACTTGTCGGGCGTAAAAATCCCAGACGGAGTGGATTTTGCCGGCATAGACTTTGCGAAATATTCCTGCCGTATAAACTGTATTGATTTGAGCAAGGCGCTGAACGTGAACTTGGCAAGCTTTGTTCGGGAACACGGATTTTATTATGGACGCGCGCGAATCATAATGCCGGAATATTTGGATCTAAGCGGGGTGGAAAATTTTAAGACAGCAACCATTCGCGCTTTGGACTTCTCCGGAACCAGGAATTTTCCGCCCGAAATTATTGATTGGTATAATAAAGAGGGCGTGACATTGGAAGGAACGGTACTGCCGGACAATGTTGACGAGCGGGAAGTGGAATGGGAAAGGGTTGTGTCATACAAACCTGCGCTGAATTCAAAGGCAAGCAAGTCCGACTTGGCAAAATGCGTAAAAAACCGTTCATCCCTCCTCGCAGAAAGGCTGTTGGAACTTTGCGATTCCCGTGAAAACAAGATGAAAATTCAGAACATATGCGCCGACCTTGCATTTTATTCCGAGTTTTTGGGGCTGGATCGAACGGAATTGGAAAATTTTTGCAGGGGCAAAGGCTATGAGAAACTCCAGATGAGCTTTGGAAAATGTACAAAAACGACGCGTCCGCCCATGAAAACGCCTGTTTTGCAAAACATGAATCCCATTCCCATGACATCCCTTCTCGCTAGTTAAAACACTTCGTGTTTATCAGCGCGAAGCTGTATGTCATATAATAAAAAGCAAAGTCTTGAATACAACATAGAGGCTATAAAAACGGCACTGTCTTTGGAAAAATCCCAAAGACAGCCCACTTCGGCGGAAAGGCTGGCCCTTTCGCGATATAGCGGTTTTGGAGGTTTAAAGTGCGTCCTTAACCCGATAGATTCGGATGCAGGATGGAGCGCAAGCGAGCTAAATTTGCGGCCTCTTGTCGAAAAGATTCATGATATGCTGCGCAATGAAAGCTCTTCCGCGGCGGAATGCCAAAAGCTTCTCTCCAGCCTGAAGAATTCTGTTCTTACGGCATTTTACACCCCTTGCGAGCTTGTCGGGGCGATATCTGACTCTATTGCCGGAGCCGGAGCGCCCATCGGAGAATTTCTTGACCCGTCCGCGGGGACAGGCGCCTTCCTAGATTCGTTCGCAAAGCATGCGGGCAAAAGCACGGCATTTGAAAAGGAACTGCTTACGGGAAAGATTCTCAAGGCGCTGCACCCCGAGGCGGAAGTCCGTATCGAGGGCTTTGAGACGATAGAGCCGCGGTATGCCGGCCATCTTGACACGATTGTCTCCAATATACCCTTCGGCGACATATCGGTGTACGACAGCTCATATTTGCGCTCCGACAGCCTGGTTCTGAGAGTCTGCACGAAAAGCATACACGCCTACTTTTTCGCAAAGGGAATGGATGTTCTCAAAGATGGCGGGGTGCTGGCTTTCATCACGACCCACGCTTTTTTGGATTCATTGGCTCACATGGGGCTGAGACGCTGGCTCATGGAGAGGGCAAATCTCTTGTCTGCCATAAGGCTGCCGAACAACCTCTTTAGGGATATTGCCAACACGGAGGTTTGCTCCGACCTCATTGTGCTGCAAAAGAACCCATCAAAGGGCCCGATGACGGAGATGGAGAAGTGCTTTGTGGCTTCCGCCATGGCAAACGGCAAATATTGGTGCAATGGGCTCTTTGACGGCTCGTCAACGCGCATATCGGCTACAACATCCAAGCTGGGAACGGACCAATACGGCAAGCCGGCCATGGAACACTTCCATGAGGGCGGGGTTGCGGGAATCGCCAAAGATGTCGCGGAAATGCTCAAAACAGACCTTAAAAGCACATACGACAGAGCAATCTTAAAGACACTGCCCAAAGCTGCCCAAAAAGAGGAAGCCCCAAAGGAAGAAGCTCATCAGAAACAGATGAGCTTCTTCAATTTTGCAGGGGCGGATACCACTTGGAATCCGCCTGCTCTGAAGGAAAGGGAATACGACGGCGAAGTGCTTGCGCACCACAAGGAGGGAAGCCTCGTCATGGCCCAAAACGGCCAAATCGGCAAGCTGAAGGACCTGTTTCACGGGGAGGCGACTTTTGTCCCGATAGCGCTTTCGGAGCCCCAAAGGGAGAGGGCCAGACGCTACATAACACTCAGGGATATATACGAAAAGCTGTATGTCAACGAGGCTGAAAATCGCGAGGAAGACCCTGATGGCCGTGCGAAGCTGAATGAGGCCTACCTGAACTTTGCCGGCCGATTCGGATTCATCAATTCCAGGGCGAACGCCTTCCTGATAGAGCAGGATGCCGGAGGGCGGGCAATGCTTTCGCTTGAGCGCGAGTCTGATGGCAAGTGGGTGAAGTCGGACATATTTGCCCATCCGGTGTCCTTTTTGTCCGAGGAAATTACCCATGTCGACACCCCCATAGAGGCCCTCTTTGCATCCTTAAACCGCATAGGGCAGGTGGATATAGGCTATATGGCAAGACTATACGGCACAAGTTCTGAGGAGATTGTATCGGAGCTCAGGGGAAAAATTTACTACGATCCCGTCAAGGACGCATATGAGACTGCAGACAAGTTCGCCTCCGGCAATGTGGTGGAAAAGGCCCGAAGGATAGAGGAATGGGCTGAAAGTCACCAGATGACAGAGGAAGTTGCAGATTCGCTTGCGGCGCTTAAGGCTGCGACGCCAAGAAGAATCACATTCGAGGAGCTCGACTTCAACTTTGGGGAGAGGTGGATTGATCCGGGCATTTATTCCAGGTTTGCCACAGATTTGTTCGGCGTAGAGGTCCATATTTCCTATATGAAGGATATCGACGCCTTCAGCGTGCAGGCGGACGGCATAAACGCCAAAATTACTGACCAATACGCCATCAAAGGCGAAAACTGGGCATTCAACGGGATAGAACTGCTGAGGCACGCCCTGGTAAACACCCTTCCTGAAATTACGAAAAAGCAGATAGTTGACGGCGAAGAGGTCAATGTCAGGGACGGCGAGGCCATACAGCTTGCAAATGCCAAGATCGACGAAATCCGCAACGCCTTCGGCGAGTGGCTTGGGGCCCAGCCTACGGCATTCAGGGAGGAATTGGTCGACAGGTATAACGAACTTTTCAACTGCTACGTGAGGGCGAAGTACGACGGTTCCTATCAGACTTTCCCGGGCCTCAAGCTGGAAAATATCGGTATCAAGAAGCTTTACCGAAGCCAGATGGATGCCACCAGGATGATTCTGGAAAACGGTGGCGGCATTGTTGACCACGAGGTTGGAACCGGCAAGACCCTGATTATCTGCATTTCCACCTATGAAATGAAACGCCTGGGCTATGTAAATAAGCCCATGATAATAGCGCCCAAGGCCAATGTGCACGATATTGCTCAGACCTTTAGCGCCATATATCCAAACGCCAAGATACTCTACCCAAAAGCGTCCGACTTTGCCCCAAAAAACAGAACGAGGCTATTCAACGACATAAGGAACAACTCATGGGACGCAGTGATACTTTCGCATGAACAGTTTGCCAAAATCCCCCAGTCGCTCCTATTCCAGAAGCGGATGATAGAGGAGGAAAAGGGTTCCGTTAAGGAAAACCTGGATACCCTTAGCTATCAAAACAGGCATATAACTGGGCGTATGCGACGTGGCTTGGAAAAGAGGCTGGCGAACCTTGAATCAAGGCTGAAGAAAATCACCGACGATATCAGGGACAGGACGGACGACGTGGTGGATTTTGAGATGATGGGAATTGACTTCATATCGGTAGACGAGTCCCACGCCTTTAAAAATCTCACGTACACGACGCGCCACGACAGGGTTGCGGGACTCGGCACGCAGGAGGGCAGCCAAAAGGCGATGAACCTGCTCGTGGCCATAAGAACGATTCAGAGTCGCACCGGCAGGGACCTGGGGGCGACGTTCTACTCCGGAACCACGGTGTCAAACTCTCTTACCGAGCTCTATCTGCTCTTCAAATACCTCCGTCCCAAAGAAATGGAGTGCCAGGAAATCCGCTGCTTTGACGCATGGGCCGCAATCTACGCGAAAAAGACCACGGACTTTGAGTTCTCGATTACAAACGAAGTCACTAGCAGGGAACGCTTCAGGTACTTTATCAAGGTCCCGGAGCTTGCAGCCTTCTACAACGAAATTACGGACTATAGGACGGCAGAAGACGTCGGGGTGGACCGCCCCAAGATGGTTTCCGAACTCGTGAAGCTTAAACCTACGCAGTCGCAGGAAGAGCTTTTCCCGCGAATGATGGAGTTTGTCCGCACCGCGGATGGGGCGCTTTTGGACATGCCGCCGCTATCGGATTCCGAGAAGAAGGCCTGGATGCTCATACTGGTAAACTTTGCCCGTAAGATGTCCTTGGACACCCGCATGCTCGATTCCGGAAAATACGCGGACGAACCGGACAACAAGGCGTCCGTCTGCGCGGCAAAAATCGCCGAATTCTACCGTAAATACGACTCGGTCAAGGGGACGCAGTTCGTATTCTCCGATCTTGGCACGTACAAGTCTGGCGAGTGGAATATCTACTCGGAAATCAAGCGCAAGCTGGTGCGGGACCACGGCATTCCCGAGTACGAGGTGCGCTTTATACAGGAGTGCAAAACAGAGTCCGCCAAGAAAAAGATGATAGAGGCCATGAACAAGGGCTGGATAAGGGTGCTTTTCGGCTCCACCGTAATGCTTGGGACGGGCATAAACGCGCAGCAGAGGGCGGTTGCCATACACCACCTTGACATCCCGTGGCGCCCGTCGGATTTCCAGCAGCGAAACGGAAGGGCCGTCCGAAAGGGCAACGAAGTCGCAAAAAGGCATGCGGGAAACAAGGTGTGCGTCTTCACATACGCCACCGAAAAGACCTCAGACTGCAACAAGTTCGGGATATTGCACAACAAGCAGCTATTTATTTCGCAGCTTAAGCGCGGAACTTTGGGTATCAGAACGATAGACGAGGGGAGCATTTCGGAGGACGGAAGCATGAGCTATGCGGAATGGATGGCGGTGCTGTCCGGCAACACAGACCTCATGGACAAGGCCAAGCTGGAAAAGAAGATATCCGTCTTGGAAAGCGAATACCGCACCTACAACAAGAACATGAGCTACTCGAAGTACAAGCTGCAGGAGAAGGTCGCCATTCGGGACAAGGCAACGGATATTCTCGCCCGCATCCGCGCCGACATGGCTGCCTTTGCCACAAACGCCCGCAAGAATGCGGACGGGAAGGTGCTAAACTCCGTGTCTTTAAACGGCTTTGCGCCAGAGGATTCCGAGGCCATTGGGCGCAAGCTTCAGGAAATCAATTCGAATCTGGATGTTGTTGGGCAGGATAGGGAGATTGGGGAGCTCTACGGCTTCAAGCTGATTGTAAAAACTGAGCTCGTGAATACGGACGGGCTGGGCTACAGAAAGGCCAACAGATTCTATGTCCAGGGCGAACACCGGTATTCGTACAATAACGGCATAATGGCGAAAGACCCGCAGCTGGCAGCGAGGAACTTCCTCAACGCCCTTGAACGTATGCCAAAGCTTGAGGCGGAATACATAAAGGAGATAGATGAGAGCGGAAAGGACATTCCGATGCTTGCGGGAATCGTCAATACCGAGTGGGGTAAATTGGACGAGCTTAAAAAGCTGAAGGCTGAGCACGACGCAATAGAACGCAAAATCCAGCATGAGCTGAATGCTAAAAACATAGTCAATGCGGATGCGGTGGCAGTTCAATAGATTATCCGCGTTTCCTTATGGAAAAGCGGATGTGCAAATAAATTCTTGCAGGCGGATTGGCGGGAGAAATAATACATGAATATAATGCGTAGGGATGAGGCAAAGATAATTGAGAGCATAAACTCGCAAATGGCTGGCGGAAGGCGCGGTTTTTGCGGCCGGCTTTTCAGCCTGACGGTATTCCTCGGCTGGAGCGGGCTGCAAAACCTCTATATAGGCCGTCCAGCCGTTGCGTTTGCGCATCTTGCATTGCTGCTTTTGCCCGTATCGCTCGGATATTCCTGGCTCATATTGGCTGTGCTTTCAGTGAATTATATTGCCGCGGCCGCGTATTATTGCCGCGTGCGGCGCAGAAGGTATTATTGATGGCATGGCCTGCGGCGCATATTTCCTTTCTGCGCAAAATCTGCGTTGAATAACCGTGCCAATCGACGCTTGGCGTCTCCAATACCCAGGGGACTAGGGGCATAAATGGCCCTATACATAGAAAAGAGGGTAACTTCTCCTGTTCCAATGTATCTTGGAGAT
>URJJ01000010.1 GCA_900548185.1 uncultured Opitutales bacterium | reverse complement strand
GATTATTTGCGGATGCAAATTCCTCCGCAGGGGGCCTTGCCCCCTCGGGATGCGAAAGCATCGCACATGCAAGGCTTTGCCTATTGAGGGGTTTCTTTGTGAAGTGCTTTAGGCTTTAGAGGGGGAGCGGAGGAGATTATTTGCGGATGCAAATTCCTCCGCAGGGGGCCTTGCCCCCTCGGGATGCGAAAGCATCGCACATGCAAGGCTTTGCCTTGCCCTCGGGATGCGAAAGCATCGCACATGCAAGGCTTTGCCTTGCCCCTCGGGATGCGGGAGCGTCCCACATGCAAGGCTTCGCCTTGCCTTGCCTAGGGGGAAAGGCGGTCTATTTGCCAGGAGGAATCCTTAAGGAGTTTGTAGCGGAAACGGTCGTGGAGGCGAGATGGGCGCCCCTGCCAGAATTCAAAAAGAGAGGGCTTTATGCGGTATCCGCCCCAGAACGACGGGAGCGGGATTTCGCCGTTTGAGAATTTGCGCTTCATTTCGTCGAATTTGATTTCGAGGAGCGAACGCGAGGTTATCACCTTGCTTTGGTGCGACACCCATGCGCCGAGCCTGCTGTCGGAAGGGCGCGAAACGAAGTAGCGCAGAGATTCGATTGCGCTTATCTTTTCGGCCCTGCCCAAAATTTTGAGCTGGCGTTCGAGGCCGAGCCAGAGAAAGTGCGCGGCTATGTTGGGGTTTGAGGCGAGGTCGGCGGCCTTGGATGATTCGTAGTTTGTAAAGAACACGAACCCGCGCTCGTCCCACGACTTTAGCAGAACGGTCCGTATGTCGGGCGCGCCGTCCCCGCCGACGGTGGCGATGGTCATTGCGTTCGGCTCTTCGAGGCCGCAGTGCATCGCCTCGTCGAACCACTTTTTGAACTGTGCGAACGGGTTGTCGTTCAGGTCCTGGCGGTCGAGGCGGCCCTTTTTGTATTCGTTTCTCAATTCGAATATGTCCATATTCTCAGCTCAGAAGCTCCCTTATCGTTTTTTTTGCGTACTCGCCGCTGGCGTAGCGCGAGAATGACTCGACGGCGTGAGCGGCGGTCGCGTTGCGGCAGGCTATGTCGCGCTCTATTATTTCGTCGCCGTCGTTTTCGCCCATGGTTTTGAAAAAGTCCGAAAGCGTCAGCGAGTCGGGAGAGTGCGAGGGCTTGTACGAGGGTTCGCTCATTTCGTCCTCCTCAACCGAGCATATCAGCCCCTTGTCTTCGAGGGCGAGTATGCCGGCTTTTGCGATTTCCTTGGGAATGTTCAGGGAGTCGCAGAGCCTGCGCAGGGTGGGCGAGGGGGCGTCGCCGTAGAAGGCCTTCGCGATTTCGGAGTATATGGCGAGGGCTATCAGCTCGCGCACCTTGAAGCCCGTCCGCTTCCACATCTGGCTGCTTGCAAGAAAGTCTATATTTTGGACCGCATAGGTTATCTGGGCCCCGGTCAGGATGAAGAGCCAGAATATGTAGAGGCTGAACATCGCAACGGGAACTATCGCGAGGTATCCGTAGAAATTCTGGTGCTGCATCACCTTGCCGATGTAAAGGAAGGAGAGCTTGTTGTTTGCCAGAAGCAGGCATGTCACCGCCGCCGCGCCGACGAGTGCGGGAACCAGGCGCACGTGGGTGTTTGGCATGAACTTGTAAAACATGGCAAGCGCCACGACCAGGGCGCCCATGCCTATGAGCTGCGTCCCCCAGCTTGAGTACTCTGAAATTACGGGGATGTTTTTGAAAATCCCGCCGAGCTGCGATCCCGTCAGGAATGTCATGCCCGACAGGCCCAGAACTACGCCGAGTGTTATGAGCATCCAGTAGAAAGTAAAGCGCATCACCCACTTGCGCCCCTTGCTGACGCCCCACACCGTGTTGAAGGCGGACTCCATGTTGACGCACAAAAGCAGGCACGTCAGCACGACCGTGAGCGTGCCCACGATTCCAAGCGACGTGCTGCCCTTTGAAATTTTTTCGATTAGCGCCAGTATTTCGGGGTTTATGCGGCTCATCTCCGCCGCCTCCTCCCGCGCCTGCTCTTCCGGGGACTGCCCTTCAAAGCCGGGAACCGGCTCAACGACCTCGTTTACGGCCGGCATCACGAACACCATGGCCTCCACTATCTTGTCATAGACGAACCTGTCGCCCTTTTCGCGGAACACCATCCCCGAGAATATCACCACCACTGCGACTATCGGCCCGAGCGCGAGCAGGGTGGTGTAGGAAAGCGACGCCGCCTGTATCGGGATTCGGTTTTTCATTATCCCCGTGACGGTGGTCACGGCCGCCCTCAGCAGGGCGTAGCATGCCGCCATGAACTTCGGCATGCTGCGTATGTCGGACGTCCATATGCCGAAAGTTAAAAATTCCACGGCACGGGATATTTTTTTTGAAAGCGGCTCTTTGTGCGGTGCCGCCCCGTCTTTTATTTCCGGCATGTCATGCGCCTTTGTTGATGATTAAGTATGCCATATACATGAATACCGCCTCCGAGGCCAGAAGCGCCAGCACCGTTATTTTCGACTTCATCCTGACCGTCATGAGCGCCCCGAGAATCCAGTATGAAAGGTTTGCCGCAGCCGCCGGCTCAAGGGAGGCGTTGTAGAGCCTGTACGAGTAAAAGCCCGCGAAAAACGCGGCCGCCGCGCGGGCCGCCCCGAAAGGCGTCCGGTAGAATAGCGAGGAAAGCATCATGGCCCCCAATACCGCGACCGCCGGGCCCGAGCAGCCGGGCTGCGGAAGGAGGGCGAATCCGGCCGCGCTCAAAAGCATGAAAAGAAAGAGGCAGGCAGCCGACGTCCTGCGCTCGCGCGCCTCCAGCTCGGCGTCTTCGAGCAGGCGTTTCACAAGCGCGGCCGCAGCCCTCTCCCTGGCGCCGCCCGCGTTTCCGGATTTCTTTTTGTCCTCTGGCATGTGGAGATTTTTCAGTTTGGCGTCAGCGCGCCCCCTTGCGCGGGTTTTCGCTCCATCCGAGCTTCGTGCGGAGTATTGAAAAGTGGGAATGCCCCTCGGGCTTGAGGAACTTTACCGCCTCTTCGGGCACCCTTATAAAGAGCGGCTCTTCGGGACTCCAGCCGGGGCAGGGCGCGCCGTCTGCGATTAAGACGGCGTCTCCGCCCCTGCGCAGGACCTCGATTTCCATGTCTGCGCCGAACACTATGCTGCGGTTCGAGAGCGTGTGCGGGCATATGCTTGTCAGGGCGAACGCCTTCGCCCTCGGGTATATCAGGGGACCGCCCGCCGAAAGGTTGTAGGCGGAGCTGCCGGTCGGCGTGGAAAGGATTATGCCGTCGCCTTCAAAGTTTGCGACGAACTCCCCGTTTGCGCGCACGGCGAGCGAGAGAATGCCGGAGGCCCCGGGGCTTTTAACCGCGAACTCGTTGAGGGCGATGCGCCTTTCGCCGCCCCAGCGCGCCTCCAGGAGCGACCTTGGCTTTATCCTGCCGCCGCCCCCGAGTATTTCCAGAAATTCGGCGTCCGATATCCCGTCGGTGAATGTGGCCATGAATCCGAGCTTCCCGAGGTTTATCCCGAAAATCGGGACGCCGTGTTTCACCGCCCCCTCGACGCACGCCAGTATCGTCCCGTCGCCGCCTATTACGCAGCAGAAGTCCGCCCCCGCGAACGCGTCGGGCGGAAGCGCGTGCCCGCTTTTGACTTCAGTTTCCGCCCCGGCGCCGCGCGCGGCCGCGTCGAGCCTTTCGGAAAGCGCCCCGGCGTCTCGTTTTCCGTAGTTTACGACAAACAGAATCTTTTTGCCCGATAAGTCCACGCCCCAAAAGAGTGGCCCTCTCCGCGCTTTTCGCAATATTATTTTGCCCCCTTGCGCGGCGCGGCAGCAAATTTGTGTTGAAAGACGGGCCGGGCTCGTTTCTATTTTAACATTTCCAAAATTATGGGCAGAACTCAGAAATTTTCAAAAGAAGACATCCGCTCGGTCATGCCGCAGCAGCCGCCTTTCCTTTTTCTGGATTCGGCGGAGCTGGCGGACGACTGCGCCACGGGCTCTTACCTCATAACGGGCCGGGAAGACTTCCTTGCCGGGCATTTCCCGGGGAATCCGGTCTTTCCGGCGTCCATAATGCTCGAGGCCCTGGGGCAGCTTGCCATATTTTACCTTATAAAATACGACCTGGCCGGGGGGGAGACCCGCATAAATTCATCGAGGATATTCTTCACCTCAACCGACGGGGTGCGCTGCACGCGCATATGCCGCCCCGGCGACAGGCTCGACTTCAGCGTGAAGCTGAAGCGCATCCGCCACCCCCTTGGCATGTTTGAGGGGCGGGTGGAAGTCGGGGGCCAGCCGGCCGCGTTCGCCGAAAAAATTTCCCTAACTTTCGACTATCTCAATTCAAAGGACTGACAAATGGGCTCCGGAAAAGTTGTCATAACCGGCCTCGGTTTTATAACGAGCATCGGCAATTCAAAGGCGAGCGTGCTGGAAAGCCTCAAGTGGCTTGTGTCCGGCATCGAGCTTTACCCGCCATTCGCGGATCCGAAAATACCGGTCAAGTGCGCGGGAACCGTCAAGGGCTTCTCCGTCGCCGGCTCTGATCCGGAGGACTGGACGTTCCCCGGGGAATACTCCGTCCGCAGGGACGTGCTGCGGGGATTTTCGCCGCACTGCCTGTACGCATACTGCGCCATGAGGCAGGCCGTCGCCGACGCCGGCCTTTCCGAAGGCGAAGTGTCAAACGACGACACCGGCATGTACACGGCCTCCGCAGGCTCCACTTCAATGCTTTACAGCAACATGCAGCGCATGGACAGAATCGGCGTGTCGCGCTGCCCGCCTATGGGGGTGGTTTCGTCGGTTGTGGGTACGCTCTCTTTCAATCTCGTTTCAGCCTTCAAAATAAAGGGGGCAAGCTGCGGGTTCGCGTCCGCCTGCGCAAGCTCGTCGCACGCGATGGGGTTCGCATTTGACGAGATTGCCTCCGGACGCCAGAAGCGCATGTTCGTGGTGGGCGGCGAGGACGGCGACGAGCGGACTATACTCCCGTTTGCGGGCATGAGGGCCCTCTCTTCAAACCCCGATCCCGCGAAGGCTTCAAGGCCGTACGACAAGGCCAGGGACGGATTTGTGGGTACCGGCGGCGCGGTCGTCGCAGTCCTTGAGGACGAGGAGGAGGCGAAGTCGCGCGGGGCGAGGATTTACGCAAGGATGCTCGGCTGGGGCCAGGGCAGCGACGGATACAACGTCGCGATACCGCACCCCGGAGGCGACGGCCTGGCGCTTGCAGTCAGAAACGCATTCAGGGCTTCCGGGCTCACCCCGGGGGACGTCGGCTACATAAACACCCACGCGACATCGACGCCTATCGGGGACGTCGCGGAGCTGCGCGCAATCGAAAAGGAATTCGGGGCGTCGCCCTCCGTGCCGCTCAGCAGCACCAAGGCCCTGACTGGCCACGGGCTGTCGCTTGCGGGCGTCATGGAGGCGGGCTTCTGCGCCCTCGCCCTCGAAGGCGGCTTCATCCCGGGGTCTGCGAACATCTCGGAGCTGGACGAGGCCGCGAAACCTTTCAACATCCCGACCGAAACTCGGGATGCGGACCTGGGGGTCGCGATGTCGCTTAGCAGCGGCTTCGGCGGCGCAAACACGGCGCTTCTCTTCGGGAAGGCTTGACGGCCCCATGATTTGGCTTTACAGGCTCGCCTTCCTGCCCGCGATGGCGCTCGCCATGCCGTATTACGCCGCCCGGATGCTCAGGCGCGGGGGCTACGGAAGGGACTTTTCCCACCGCTTCGGCCTAATCGGCCGCCTCCCGCCTCCGGCCGCCGGCAAGGTGAGGGTTTGGATACAGGCCGTCAGCGTCGGCGAGGTTGAGGCGTGCGCCGCGCTTTTGAAGCTCATGGCGGCCTCCGGGCGCTACGAGGCGGTCGTCACCACGACGACAAGCACCGGCTATGCGGTGCTGTGCAAAAAGTACGCGGGCCTGTGCGCGCATGTTGGCATATTCCCATTCGACTTCGCCCCGTTCAGCTCTTCGGCATGGGACCGGATAAGGCCGGACCTGTGTGTGCTGATGGAGGGCGAGCTTTGGCCGGAGCACATCCATCAGGCGCGTTCCAGGGGCGTGCCCGTCGCGCTTTTGAACGCGCGCCTTTCAGACAGGAGCTTTTCCAGGTATTCAAAGGTTCCGGGCATAGCCCGCAGGATTTTTTCGGGGATTGATTTCATCGCGTGCGGGAGCGGGCAGGACATGGAGCGTTTCGCCGCCCTCGGGGCCGACCCCGCAAGGCTTGCGTGCACGGGCAACATAAAGTTCGACTCCGGCCCGGAACGGCTGCTGTCGCGGGAAGAAAGGCTGGAACTGCGGCGCGGCATGGGCTTTGCCGACTCATCCCTCGTGCTTTTGGGCTCTTCGACATGGGAGGGCGAGGAGGAGATGCTGGTGAAAATCGCGCAGTCGATTTCCTCGGAAGGGGGGGGCGACGTGCGCCTTTTGATTGTACCGCGCCACGCCGAGCGTCGCGGGGCCGTGCGCGAAACCCTCGAAAGGCTCGGGGTCCGCTTCCATTTCAGAAGCGGGTCTGCCGCCGCCCCGGAGGGGACTTTCGCCTATGTGGGCGACACCACGGGGGAGCTGCGCACCCTCACGCAGGCGGCGGACTTCGCGTTTATCGGAAAGTCGATGCCGCCGAATTCCGGAGGCCAGTCCCCGCTCGACTGCGCGGCGGCCGGGGTGCCTTTTGTGTGCGGGCCCAACATGACCAATTTCAGGCAGATGTGCGCTTCGCTTCGCGATGCGGGGGCCTTCATGGAGGCGTCTGACGAGGCGTGCGTGCGCGCGGCCCTTGCGGAGCTTGCGGGCAGCCCCGGGCGGCGCGCCGAACTTTCAAAGGCCGCCAGGGCGTGGCACGCGTCAAATTCGGGCGCATCAAAGAGGAGCCTCGAAATTCTCGACGCCCTTTCGCGGAGGGCGGGGAATGCCTGACGCCCCGGCCCCGCGCCGCGGGAAAGCGCGCAGGGTGCTGCGTCTTGCCCTGGCGGCGGCCGCGCTTTTTGCCTTTGCGGACGCGTTCGTGTACGAGCCTTACTTTGCGCTGCATTCGGAGCGCACTCAAATTGTCTCGAAGAACTGGCCCGAATCCCTCGGCGGGCTTCGCATCGCGGTTGTAAGCGACATTCACGCCGGCGGGATGCCGTTTGAAAAGTGGCGCGTGGGTAGGGTCGTGGAGGAGGTTAACTCGCTCTCCCCCGACATCGTGCTCCTCCTCGGGGACTTTGTAAACGGCGGCTTTAACCTGACGTCCATGCCGCCTGAGGAGCTTGCGGGCATCCTCTCCGGCCTCCGCGCGCCGCTCGGCAAATTTGCGGTGACAGGAAACCACGACGAGTACGCCGGGGCCGCCGGTCTGACGCGCGCCTTGGAGGGCGTCGGAATACGCTTTCTTGACAGCTCAAGCATCAGGGTGGATTCCCCCCTCGGAACCTTTTTTGTCGCGGGCATTCCGGACATGGCAACTTCCCGATTCAGCCTGAAAAAGGCGTTTGAAAACGTCCCTCCGGGCGCGCCGTGCCTGTTTCTCACGCACGAGCCTGAGCTATTCCCGGCCCTGCCCAGGAAGGCTTCGGCGGTTTTTGCGGGGCATACGCACGGGGGGCAGGTGCGCCTTCCGCTCGTCGGCTCCCCACTGGGGATGGGAGCTGCGGCGGGGCAGGGCAGGGCGGACGGATTGTTTGTGAATTACCTTGGAATTCCAATGTTTGTGACAAGGGGCGTGGGCACCTCGACGATACCCGCGAGGTTTTTTTGCACGCCGAGGGTCGAGCTTATCACGATAACCGGCGGGGGCGGCTAGGGCTCCGCCCGCGCCCGGGGCTCGGTGCGCGCATCTGCGTTTTTCTTATGCCCGCCCGGCGCCGGACGGCGGCTGGAGCGCTTCCGCAATCCGGGCATTTCAGGCTTCAAATGCCGAAGACGCTTTTAAATTTTGCGGCGAGCTTTGTGCGGGAGGGGGCGTTTGCAACTGCCGCCTCGTAGCTGACCTCGCCGCTGCGGACCAGGGCCGCTATGCTGTCTTCCATGGATATCATGCCCTGTTTTGAAGCCGTCTGGAGGATGTTGTCCACCTGGTATATCTTTTGCTCGCGGATGTTGTTTTTTACGGCGTCGTTATTTAGCAGAAGCTCAAACGCCGCGACCCTGCCGCCCTCCCGCCTCGGGAAGAGGGCCTGGGCCAGTACGCCTATGAGGTTGTCCGCAAGCATCATGCGCACCTGCTGCTGGTCGTCGGGCGGGAATGCGCCTATGAGGCGGTCGATGGAGGACGGGGCGCTGCGCGTGTGCAGGGTCGTCAGCACAAGGTGGCCGGTTTCTGCAAGCTGTATCGCCGCGCGCATCGATTCGATGTCGCGCAGCTCGCCTATTACCACCACGTTCGGGTCTTCGCGCATCATGCTTTTCAGGCCGCTTGCGAAACTCTGGACGTGCCTGCCTATCTCGCGCTGGTTTACGATGCAGGACTTTGAGGGCATGATGTATTCTATGGGGTCTTCGAGCGTTATTATGTGCCCCCTGCGCTCCCGGTTTATCCTGTCCACCATGCAGGCGAGTGTTGTGGATTTCCCGGAGCCTGTCGATCCTGTTACTATGAACATGCCTCGGTTTGCAGAGCAGACCTCCATCGCAGCCGGCGGGATTTTAAGGCATTCTGCGTCCCGAGGCTCGGCCGGGATTATGCGCATTGCCGCGCACATGCCGTTTTCGTCCCGGTAAAATGTTGCGCGGACGCGCATCCCGCCAGGTGTGCCGAAAGATACGGACACGTCGTGGAGCGCAGCGAAATCGGCCTCCGCCCGGGCGCGGGCCTCAGGAGTGCAGGCGGCCATTGTTTCCTCGAAAATTTTGCGCATGTCCGGTGGCGGGGAGTCTGAAGCGAACACATTGCCGTCTATACGTGCGCGCACGGGGGCGCCCTCGCACATGTGTATGTCCGACGCGTTTTGGGAAATGGCCGCAGCCAAGTAGGACTCTAGAAATGCCATGCGCGCATGCTATGCCGCCCGGGGGCGCGTTCAAGCGCAAAAATGCGATTCTTGCGCCGAATTTTTTGGAGGCGCGCGGGGCTGAAAATGCTTGTCAACGCCCGGCGTTTTGCAAAAATGGGCCGCTTATGGACAAAAATGCACCGATTGACATTTCGTATGTCGCAGGCTTGGCGCGCATAGAGCTCACGGAGGCCGAAAAGGAGAAATTTTCGGCCCAGCTCGGCCAGATATTGGGATATTTTGAAAAGCTTTCAAAGGTGGACGTCGAGGGCGTGGAGCCTTGCGCGCACGCCCATGCGGTTTACAACGTGTGGCGCGGCGACGAGGAGGGCCCGACCCTCACCGTGGAGCAGGCGCTCATGAACGCCCCCGAGAGCCGCGACGGCCAGATAGTTGTCCCCAAAGTCGTTGACGACGCATAGCCGGGAAAAACCGAACAAGACGCACAGCAATGGAAATTTTCTACAAAACAGCGGCGGAGCTTTCCGCCATGCTATCGTCCGGCGAAATCTCCGCGGTGGAGCTGGCAAAGGCGTTCATAGAGCGCACGAAATCGGTGGACCCCTCGGTCGGGGCCTTCCTGAGCTACGACGAGGCCGCGACCCTCGCCATGGCGGAAGCCTCGGACAGGCGGCGCGCCGCCGGGCAGACCCTCGGCGAGCTGGACGGCATCCCCGTCTCCCTGAAGGACATAGTGGCCGTCGAAAACGAGCCCCTTACATGCGCAAGCAGGATGCTTGAAAACTACGTCAGCCCCTACACGGCAACGAGCGTCTCAAACCTGCTCGCGGCAGGCGCGGTGCTTTGGGGGAGGCTCAATATGGACGAGTTTGCCATGGGCTCCTCGTGCGAGAACAGCGCATTCAAGTCAACCCGCAACCCGTGGGACCTCTCCAGGGTTCCGGGCGGCTCGAGCGGCGGGAGCGCGGCGGCGGTCTCGGCGGGCGAGTGCGTGATAGCCCTCGGCTCGGATACGGGCGGCTCGATACGCCAGCCGGCTGCCTTCTGCGGGGTTGTCGGCATAAAGCCGACGTACGGCCTCGTGAGCCGCTACGGCCTGGCCGCCTTCGCGTCGTCGCTGGACCAGATAGGCTCATTTTCAAGGTGCGTGCGCGACGGGGCGCTCTTCCTGAAGGCGGCGGCCTCGCACGACAGGCTGGACTCCACAAGCGTAAAGGCCGAGATTCCCGACTACGCCGCGTGCCTTGACGCAGGCTCTCTCAAGGGGCGGCGGATAGGCGTGCCGCGCGAGTATTTCGTGGACGGCATGGACGCCGAGGTGCGCTCGGCCGTGGAGGGCGCCATACGCCATTGCGCCGGGCTCGGGGCTGAAATCGTGGAGATTTCGCTGCCGCACACCGAGCTTGCCATCCCGGTCTATTACATCATCGCGACAGCCGAGGCGTCGTCGAACCTGGCCCGCTACGACGGCATACGCTACACGCGCCGCGCAAAGTCGGCCTCCGACGTCGTGGACCTGTATTTCAAAAGCCGCGCGGAGGGCTTCGGCGAGGAGGTCAAGCGCCGCATAATCCTCGGAAGCTACGTCTTAAGTTCCGGGTATTACGACGCCTACTACCTGCGCGCCCAGAAGGTGCGCACGCTCATCCGCCGGGACTTCGAGGAGGCCTTTGGGAAAGTCGACGTCATAATGACGCCCACCGCGCCGGGAACCGCCTTCAAGGCCGGAGAAAAGTCCTCCGACCCGCTCTCGATGTATCTGAACGACATTTTCACCATAAATGTGAACCTTGCGGGGCTTCCGGGCCTCTCGCTCCCGTGCGGCTTCAGCTCCTCCGGCCTGCCCATAGGCCTCCAGATGATAGGGGCCGCCTTCGACGAGCGCAACCTCCTCTCCTACGCCTACGCGTACGAGCAGTCCGCCGGGTTCGCCGGGCGCAACCCAAACATCACCCTTTAAGACAATGGAATACGAACCGGTAATAGGGCTGGAAGTCCACGTCCAGCTCAACACTAAGACTAAGATGTTCACGGCCGCGCCGTACAGGTTCGGCGAGGAGCCCAACACGCTCACAGACCCGGTGGTCATGGCGCTTCCCGGCGTCCTGCCCGTCCTCAATTTCGCCGCGATACGCGACACAATAAAAGTCGGGCTGATGTTCGGCTGCGAAATCCCCGAAATCACAAAGTGGGACCGCAAAAACTACTTCTACCCCGACAGCCCCAAAAACTACCAGCTTTCGCAGTACGACCAGCCCCTCTGCGCGGGCGGCGGCGTTGAAATAGAGCTGCCCGGGGCGTCCAGGGGAGAGATGGGCCCGCACCGCACGGTAAGGCTCACCAGGATACACCTCGAAGAGGACGTCGGAAAGCTTACGCATTTCGCCCACGACTCGCTGGTCGACTACAACCGCGCCGGCACCCCCCTTATGGAGATAGTATCGGAGCCCGACATGTTCAGCGCCGAGGAGGCATTCGCATACTTGAACTCCCTCAAGCAGAGCATATCTGGCCTGGGCGTTTCCGAGTGCGACATGGAAAAGGGGCAGATGCGCTGCGACGTCAACGTCTCCATACGCCCCAAGGGCGAAACCGGCCTCGGCGTGAAGGTGGAGCTTAAAAACCTCAACTCCGTCTCGGGCGTCAAAAACGCGATAGAGTACGAGATACGCAGGCAGACCGACGCGGCCAGAAAGGGCCTGCCAATCGTCCAGGAAACGCGCCGCTGGGACGCCCAGGCGAACGTCTCCCAGTCCATGCGCGGCAAGGAGAACGCGCACGACTACCGCTACTTCCCCGAGCCCGACCTCATGCCCGTCAAGATTTCCCGGGAGCTGATAGAGGAAATACGCGCGGAAATTCCGGAACAGCCGTTCGAGCGCCAGCGCAGGTACATTTCCGAATTCGGCCTCCCGTATTCGGCCACCTCCGTCATTTGCCCCGACCGCGGGATGTGCGAATACTTTGAGGCCGCAGTCGCGGCCGGAGGAAGCCCGAAGGCAGTCGCAAACCTCATAACAAACGACATACTCAGGGAACTGTCGGCAGCGGCGGACTTCGGCGAGGCGCGCCCGCCGATTTCCGAGTGCCGCATCTCGCCGGAGCATCTCGCCGGCCTTGTGGAAATAACGGAAAGCGGCAAGATTTCAAAGTCCCAGGCCAAGGAGGTCTTTGCTGAAATGTTCAGGACGGGACGGCCTGCCGCGGATGTGGTGGCCGAAAAGGGGCTTGCCCAGAACAGCGACGCCGGGGAGCTTGAACGCTTCTGCATGGACGCCGTAGCCGCCAACCCCAAGGCCGTGGCCGAATTCAGGGCCGGGAACGAGAAGGCGGTAAACGCCCTCGTGGGGCCCGTCATGAAGGCTTCAAAGGGCAAGGCCAACCCGGGCATGGTGATGTCAATATTGAAAAAGCTCGTCTCGCAATGATACTGACCCCCGCAGTGTTCGCCGCAACCGCGCTCATACTTGCGAAGTTTGCGGCGTCGGCATGGCTGGACTCCCTGAACGCGGCGAACGTGCGCGCCAATTCGCGCGCCGTCCCCCCCGCGTTTTCCGGAATTGTCGAGGAGGCCGACTATTTTAAAAGCGTGAGGTACACCCTCGACAAAATCCGCTTCGGCCTGTTTGAAGGCGGCTATTCGTCGGCGGTGCTTGTCCTGTTTCTCGTGTTCGGGGCGTATCCGGCGCTGTTTTGCTCGATTTCCCAGGCCCTCGGCGGGGGCATTTGGGCGCAGGCCGCCGCGCTCTGCCTGGCGAGCGCCGTAGCCGGGCTTCCGGAGCTTCCGGCCGAGTGGTATTCGCAGTTCGTGCTGGAGCAGCGGTACGGCTTCAACAAGAGCACCCTGGCACTCTGGATAAGCGACAAGCTGAAGGAGCTGGCCCTCTCCCTCGCGCTCGGAATCCCGCTTCTTTCGCTCATCCTGTGGCTGTTTGGCGTATTTGAAAACACGTGGTGGATATGGGGGTTCTGCGCCGTTGCCGTCTTCCAGATAGCCATGCTCATCGTATATCCCCGCCTTATAATGCCGCTTTTTAACAAGGTTTCCCCGCTTGAGGCCGGGGAGCTCCGCGACAGGCTGCTTTCCATGGCCGACCGCGCCGGCTTCAGGGCCGACTCGATTTTTGTTATGGACGGAAGCAGGCGCAGCAGCCATTCCAACGCCTTTTTTACCGGCTTTGGAAAGTTCAGGCGCATAGTGCTTTTCGACACCCTCCTGACTCAGCTTTCCCCCCTCGAAATAGAGGCGGTGCTCGCCCACGAGATAGGGCATTACAAGCGCGGGCACGTGCCCAAGATGATAGCGTCGGCGTTTGCCATGCTCTTTGCGGGGTTTGCCGCAGTGGCGTGGCTCGCGAAAAGCCCGCGCTTCTACGAGGGCTTCGGCTTTGAAATTTCCGACGGCATGGCCCCGGCGCTCCTGCTTTTCACGGTTCTTGCGCCGCTTGTTACCTTCTGGCTCACGCCCGTGTCAAACATGCTCAGCCGCCGCTACGAATACCAGGCGGACGCCTTCGCCAAAAAGGTGTGCGGGGGCGAGGGCGCGCTGGTTTCCGCGCTGCGCAAGCTCCATACCAAAAACCTCGGCAACCTCACGCCGCACCGCATTTACAGCGCCTTCCACTATTCGCACCCGACGCTGCTCGAGCGCGAGGCGGCCCTTTCCGCAAAATGACCCCGCAAACTTCCGCCTTACCATGAAAATAGCCTTGATACAGATGAAAAGCGAGGGTGAAAAATCCCGCAACCTCGAGCGCCAGATTTCAAAGATACGCGAGGCCGCCGCAATGGGCGTGAACGTGGTCTGCACGCAGGAGCTTTTTTTGAGCGACTACTTCTGCCTCGTTCAGGACGCCGAAAACTTCTCATTGGCGGAAAAGATTCCCGGAAAGACCACCGGCATCCTCTGCGGGCTTTGCGCGGAGCTGGGCATAGTGCTTGTCGCGTCGCTTTTCGAGGACAGGGGCGGGGAGGTGTTCCACAATACGAGCGTCGTAATAGACGCGGACGGGACAATGCTCGGCTCTTACCGCAAGATGCACATTCCGCAGGACCCCTGTTTCGAGGAGAAGTTTTACTTCACCCCCGGCGACCTCGGCTACCGCGCCTGGGACACCCGCTTCGGCAGGATAGGGGTGCTCATATGCTGGGACCAGTGGTACCCGGAGGCCGCCCGCCTGACGGCGCTGGACGGCGCGCGCGTCATATTCTATCCGACCGCAATCGGTACGCTCCCCTCCGAAAGCCCGGAGGAGCTTGAGCGTTTCCGCACCGCATGGCAGACCGTGCAGCGCGGGCATGCTGTCGCAAACGGGGTGTTCGTAGCCGCCGTAAACCGGGTCGGCACCGAGGGGGCCGGGGACCGCTCCGTGAAATTCTGGGGGCACAGCTTCGTCTCGAACCCTTACGGGCAGGTCGTGGCGCAGGCTTCCGGCGATTCGGAGGAGATACTTTTCGCCGACATAGACATTTCTGAAACCGCTGAGTTCAGGCGCACGTGGCCGTTTTTCCGCGACAGGCGCATAGACTCGTATTCGGACATCTTAAAGCGCATGCGCCGATAATCGCCCTTTTTTAAGGGCGTCATGCGCCCCCGTTTGCCGCCTGGCGCTCCGCTCCCGCGGGAGGGCGGCGCCGCAGGCGGCTAAAACCCGGCCCTCTTCCGGCCGCCTTTTGCGCGGGCTTTGTTAGGGACGCGCGCAGGTGCTGTTTGCTCTGAAATTGCGCGGGCGTTTCCGTTTCCTTGCATGGATTCCATGTTGGGCGGCGGATGCCGGGGCCGCTTTGGCTTTAATTTGCGGCTTGATTGCCGCGCGGTTTTCGGCTTGATTTTCAGAAAGTGCACGAATGCGCGCCGCATAAATCTTTAAAGGAGGCCGAAATGGCAAAACTCGCACATATTGTTGATTTTTTGAATGCGCGCATGCGCGTGAAGGACTTTGCCGATTTTCCAGGCTCGTTCAACGGCCTTCAGTTTGAAAATTCCGGCAGGGTCACGAAAATTGCCGCCGCCGTAGACTGCGGGGTGGCGGAGGCCAAGGCCGCCCGCAGAATGGGCGCGGACCTCCTCCTGGTCCACCACGGAATGTTTTGGACGCCGCCCGTCCCGGTCGTGGGAGGCGCGTACGAAAAGGTGAAGACGCTCGCCGACGGGGACATTGCGGTCTATTCCTGCCATCTGCCGCTGGACGCCCACAGGGAGATTGGCAATTCCGCAATAATCGCCGGCCGCCTCGGCCTTGAGGTCGCCGGGGGGTGTTTCAACTTTGGCGGCGAGGATATAGGCATTGTGGCAAATCCGCCGGCCGGGGGAAGGGCGGAGCTTTCAAGGGCCCTCAAAAAGCTTTTTCCAAAGACCTACAAGGGGTTTGAATTCGGGCCGAAGAGGCCGAAAAAAATCGTGATATGCTCCGGCTCCGGATCGTCGAGCCTCGCGGAGCTGGTAAAGGAGGGGTTTGACACCATGGTGTGCGGGGAGCTGAAGCAGGGCCAGTACGTATTCTGCCAGGAAAACCGCCTGAACGTCTATCCTTGCGGGCACTACGCCACCGAATGTTTCGGGGTTGAGGCGATGGCGAAGATGGCGGCGCGGGAGTTCGGGCTTCCCTGCGCGTTTATAAAGTCGGAAAACCCGCTTTGACTTCATGCGCGCCGGGCGCTGTCTGCGCCGGCCGTGGGAATCCTTCCGGAGCGCGGGCGCGCGGAGGGCGGCCTTATATGCCGCCTTTGCTCCGGGGAGGGGCATCCGGAGCTTCGCTTCCGCTGCGGGACTCCAGACGGCTTTTAAACGGGCCGTAGTTTTGGACGCCGGGAACGTCCCGCATTTTGAGGAGCGTTCCCGTGAACATTTCGGAACGGTGGGCGTCCCATCTTGTGAAGCTGTGGAGCAGCAGGAGGGCGTCGAATGCCCCGGGCCTTTCGGATAGCTCTGCAAGCCGTCCAAACCCCGCATAAAACGCATTGACAGGGCCTGATTTATCATGAATCTTTCTGGGGAAAAACAGGGCGTTCCGGGCCCGGAACACGGAGGCATGCCGATATGAAAAAAATAGCTTTGATAAACGGCCCAAATCTCGGGCGCCTGGGGCTCAGGGAGCCCGAAATCTACGGTTCGGCCACGCTGGCGGATTTGGAGGCGGCTTTTTCCGCCCTCGGCGCGGAGCTTGGGGTCGGGACGGAGTGTTTCCAGTCGAACAGCGAGGGCGAAATTATAGACAAAATCTACGCCCTCGCAGACGGCGGGTTTTCGGGGGTTGTCATGAATCCGGGCGGCCTGACGCACACGAGCGTGGCCCTGCGCGACGCCGTATCGGGGTCCGGCATGGCGTTTGTCGAAGTCCACATCTCAAACATCCACCGGCGCGAGGAGTTCCGCCACCGTTCCCTTACCGCCCCGGCGTGCGAAGCCCAGATATGCGGCATGGGTTTTGAAGGCTACATGGCAGCCCTCAGGTACCTCTCGCAAAAATTGCAGGGCGCGTGAACCGTTCCATCGACTTTTCCGCCGAGCTGAACGCGGACCAGTATGCGGCAGTGACCGCCCCCGCCGACGTTCCCGCCCTCGTGCTTGCGGGCGCCGGCTCGGGCAAGACGCGCACGCTGACGTACCGCGTCGCCCATTTCGTGAGCGCGCTGGGCATTGCGCCCCAGGAGCTGATGCTTCTGACTTTCACCAACAAGGCGTCCCGCCAGATGCTCGGCCGCGTGCAGGAGCTGACAGGCGTGGAGCCGTGGCGGTTCTGGGGCGGCACGTTCCACTCGATGGGCAACCGTTTTTTGCGCATGGAGGGCTCCGCGATAGGGATTTCGCCGGATTTCACCATCGCGGACGCGGAGGATTCGGAAAAGCTTCTGAAGCACTGCGTCGCTGAGACCGCACCTCGGTTTTTCTCGAACAAGGACAATCCGCGCGCCGCGCTCTTAAAGGAGATAATCAGCTATTCCCGCAACACCTGCCGGCCCGTGGCCCGGGCGATGATGGACCGCTTCTCGTGGCTTGAGACGGATCCCGCCGACATCGAAAAAATCGCGCTCGCCTACCGGGAAAAAAAGCGGGCAGACAACATCTGCGACTTTGACGACCTTCTGGAGCTGTGGCACAGGCTCCTGCTTGAGGACGATGCGGTGCGCGCGCGCTACGCCTCGCGCTTCAAGAACGTGCTTGTCGACGAATACCAGGATACGAACACCCTTCAGTGCCGCGTGCTGGACCTGTTGTGCTCGTCCGGGCGCATAAGCGCCGTGGGCGACGACGCCCAGTGCATATACTCCTGGCGCGGCGCCAACATCGAAAACATCCTGAAATTCCGCGAGCGCTATCCGGGTGCGTCGATATACAAGGTCGGGCGCAACTACCGAAGCTCGCCCGAAATCCTCGCGTTTGCAAACGGAATCCTGGAGGGTTTCGAGGCGTCCGAAGACTTCCGCAAAACCCTCGTAGCCTCCCGCCCCAACAGCCGCCGCCCGATTGTAATGAGGGCCGTGGACTCCCAGAGCCAGTCCAAAATGGTGGCCGACTTCATAGAGGAGCTGACCTACGGCCCGTCCGCGCCGTACCGCCGCTCCGACATTGCCGTTTTGTACCGCGCCCACTTCCAGGCCATGGACGTGCAGCTTCAGATGCAGTACCGCAACATCCCGTTTGCAATCACAAGCGGCCTGAAATTTTTCGAGCAGGCCCACATAAAGGACGTCGTTTCCCAGATGAAGTTCGCGGCAAACCCGCGCGACTTCGTGTCGTTTGCAAGGTTTGCGACCTTCCTGCCGAAAGTGGGGGAAAAGACCGCGCTTAAAATATACGAGCGCGCGCTTTCCGCCTCGGAAAAGAGGGGGATTTCGATAATTTCTGCCCTCGCTTCCGAGGAGGTCTCCAAAAAGGTTCCGGAAGCGGCAAGGGCGGCCTACTCTTCGATGTGCGCGACGCTTCTTACCCTGGAATCGGCGGTTTCGGCCTCCAGGGCGGGCGAGGGCGCCGGGCAGGACCTCTTTGAAAAGCCTGCGGCGATGGCCCCGGGCGAGATGGTGCGCGCCGCCTGCGACACATGGTATCTCGACTGCATGAAGTCCGCATACGAGGACTGGCGCGACCGCTGCGCGGACTTCGACTCGCTGTACGAATACGCCTCGCGCTTCCGGGACCTGGTGCAGTTCCTCTCCAGCGCGTCGCTTGAAATATCCGAAGGCGCCGGCGCCGATTCGGAGGCTTTCGGCGAGCGCGTGAGCCTCATGACGGTCCACCAGGCAAAGGGCCTGGAATTTCCCGTGGTGTTTGTCATCGGGGCGGCGGAGGGGCTCTTCCCGCTCGAAAGGTGCGTGGAGGAGGGTGACGTGGACGAGGAGAGGCGCCTCTTTTATGTGGCAAGCACCCGCGCAAAAGACCTGCTTGTCATAACCTTCCCGCGCATAACCTTCGGCAGGGGGCGCTCCGACATGCGCGAGCCCAGCCGCTTCTGGTCGGGCGTCGATCCGGATTTATATGAAAGAAATTATTGACGCGGCCCCCCTTTCCGCTAGATAATCGGCGCGAACTTTTTCAGAAAGCATTTATCCAATATGTCATTAATAAACAGACTCTCGGCCCGCCTTCAAAACCACCCCAAGCGCGTCGTATTCCCCGAAGGGGAGGACATCCGCATACTCAAGGCGGCCCGCCAGTTCGCCACCCGCAAGCTCGGCGTCCCCATCCTCATCGGCTCGCGCCAGGCGATTGAGCAGAAGGCTGCCGAACGCGACATGCCGCTCGACGGCATCCGCATTCTTGAAATAGAAAAAAGCGACGACTTTCCGGAGCTTTTTACGGTTCTGAAGGGGCTTCCGAAATTCCGCTCCATGGAGCCTGCCGACGTCGAGCAGTTCCTGAAAAATCCGGGGTATTTTGCGACGATGATGCTCGCCACGGGACGCGCCGACGCCATGGTTTCCGGCGCAACCAAGCTCTCCGCCAGCTCCCTCAGGCCCGTTTTCCAGATAATCTCCCTCCAGAAGGGCTTTAAGACGGCGTCTTCGATGACGATAGTCGAAACCCAGAACCCCGACATGGGAAGCGACGGCGTCCTTTTCCTCGCGGACTGCGGCGTCATCCCGGAGCCTACGGAAGTTCAGCTTTCGGAAATCGCCATAACGACCGCGAAGCTCGCAAACCACCTGACGGGCGACCCGTCGCGCGTGGCGATGCTAAGCTTCGTCTCAAAGCTCCAGGTCGCCAAGACTTACAGCGTCCTCAAGGTGAAGTCCGCCACGGCCCTCGCGCACAAGATGGCCCGCGCGGAAAACCTCGACATAGAAATCGACGGCGAGCTGCAAGTTGACTCCGCCCTGGTGCCGGAAGCGGCCAAGATACGCGGCATAAACAGCTCCGTCGCAGGCAAGGCAAACGTCCTCATCTTCCCCGACCTGAATTCCGGCAACATCGCCTCCAAGTTCATAAGCGTCATAGGGTGCGCGCGCACCTACGGCCAGATACTTACGGGCCTTGTGAAGCCCGTCGCGGAAATTCCGCGCGGCGCGATGACTGAAGACATTTTCGGCGCAGCCGTGATTGTTGCGGCGCAGGCTGTCGATAAAAAATACCTCTATCCTTCCGAATAGCCGGGGAGCTTTCCGCCTCCCGCGCGGGCGCGGGATGTGCGGGCGCGTTTCTCGCTGGCGGTTTTGGGCGGGCCCATGCGGCTCCGCCCTTTTTTGCGCATGGGCAGACGGCGGTTTCCGGCTTGCGCGGGAGAAACTGGGGGAACCCAATGCCTGCAAAAAAGTCCGGCTTTGCGCAGACGGCGGAATCGGCTTTTCGCCTGAGCCCGGCCTTTTGCAAAAACCTGAAAAAGTTGCGCAGATTCCGAAGCGGAACCTTTGGGCGTTTATGGATGTTTATTTTAGAAAAAATGTGCGCCGTGAAGGGTTATGGGAAACATGCTTTTAAAGGATGCCTCGCGTTTGCCTCCCATTTTTTTTGAGGGCGGTATATTTTGCGTAAGACCTTTCCGGGCGGGGTGCGGTTCGGGAGCCGCCTTCGATAGCTAAGGCAGCTCCCGCAAAGGCGGCGGAACGAGAGGGGGGAGGCGCAGTTTTGGCAGTTTTTTTGGGGGGATGCTGTTTAACTTCTCAAAAAAACCCCCGCCGTTAGTGCGGCGGAGGCGACCTCACTAAAATGAGGTGATATTATCGCTGATTCTGTCAAGCTAAGATTTTGACCGCGGGTCTTCTCAGCTCATACTCTTTTCTGCGTTTAAAAGCTGCATGCAACAGATAAAAGCAGAAAAAATATGATAGAGAATATGGGAAGTATCCTTGAATAAGTCAAAAAAAAGATAGCCATTTTTTATGCAACAGTTTGTTTGCGCAAGGGTTTGCCTCCGGCTGGATTGAACACGGCTGCGGCTGCCTGAAAAGTAAACGGGCGTGCGCCTCTCCGGCATCCTGCGCCGCGTAAAATTCGTTGACTATGCCGGGGCTCTTTTAAAGATATGCCGCTTGCATGGATAACAGCATTCTCAAATCGCACTTTCCCGACGCTGAACTCTTTGAAAAATACGCGGCAGCGCGGGATATGCTGCGCGAATTCAATTCCCTCCCGTACCGCGATTTCAAGCGCAAGGGTGAAATCATAAGGAGCCTTTTCGGCGGCGCAAAGGGGGGATTCAGGATAGAGGCGCCGTTTTGCTGCGATTTCGGCTCAAACATATTTATTGGGGAAAATGTGTTCATCAATTTCAACTGCACCATTTTGGACGGCGACCGGGTTGAAATCGGGGACGACACCATAATAGCCCCGAATGTCCAGATATATGCCACGGGGCACCCGGTCTCCCCGTCGGGGCGCTGGGAAAGCGTTTGCGGCTCGAAGGTTCTTGCCTTGGAAACCGCGCCGGTATGCATCGGGCGCAACTGCTGGATAGGAGGGGGCGTAATTATAACTCCGGGTGTCAGCATAGGCGAAAATTGCGTGATAGGTGCTGGAAGCGTCGTTACAAAGGACATCCCGGCAGGGTCTCTGGCTGTGGGCGCGCCCTGCCGCCGGATTCGCTCGGTCTGAATCCTGGAGGCTGGCGACGCGTTTTATGCCCTGCAATTTTGTTCCGAGGGTTTTTCCCCAGATTTTCGCGCGGATTTTCCCGTTTTGATTTATCCCCCCGCACGGGGAATGTTTCACGGATATTTGCGCCTTTTCTCCTTGGGCGGCGGTCGCGGAATCCCAGAGGGCATGGGGCGGGGGCATTGAGGGGCCTCTTTCGGATTTTTTCAGCCGGGCGGGAGAGGGGATGAATCCCTGGACGCACTCGTTTTCCGGTTTTGTTTGCGGACATTTCTTGGCGGTTTAAGCCGGTTTGCAGGGGGGATGACTCCGGCCTTTTTGCAGGCGGGACGATTCTTCTCAGGCTGCCGGAGGATTTTAAAGCGCATTTCATTTGGCTTGTACGCCTTACAAAAAAGTGCGGCTCGTAGAATTCCGCATATCGGATGAATGTTGCCTGGGGAAGGCAGGCTGCGGCTGTCCGGTGCGATGGATTGGATGAGCCTGCCGGGGTTCGCCTGCCGTTTTTTTAACTTGTGGCAGGGTTTCGGAGGCGGCTTGGTTCGCATCTTTTTTTGCGTTTGTGAGGGTGCAGTTGTGCTTCCGTTTCAGGCGTCCCTCGGATTCGGGAATTGGCCTTCGCTTTTTTTTGCCGAACAGGGTATAGCCGGGTAGAGCTGGGGCGCTGCCATGCCTTTGGCGTTTGCGATTCCCGCCTCCCGGGCGGCCCGCCTTGCATAAAGTCGAAAAAAAAACGGCGCGGATGAAAATCCGCGCCGCAGTGTTTTTGAATGTCTTTTTCAGTATATGAAGAGGAGCTCGGAATACTTCGGAAGCGGCCAGATGGAATCCTCCACTTCGCATTCCGCGCCGTCAACCGCCTTGCGGAGCGCGGCCATGGCATTGAGCACGGCATCTTCGTTTCCTGCGGGCTTTGCAAACTCCCTTTCAAGGGCGTCAACCGCCTTTGAAACTGCGGAGATGCTGTCGGCCGCCCTCTTGCCTATGGAGTCGATTTCCGCATTCTTCCATGGGGAGTTTGCGGCGGCGGCAAGCTTGGACAGGTGCGAGGCGAGCGCCGGGATTATCATCGTCTTTGCAATGTTGAGCGATACTCCCGCTTCGATGTGGATTTTGCTCTGGTACTCCTCGATGAACACCTCGTAGCGCGAGTGAAGCTCCGCCCTGTTGAACACGCCGTACTTTTCAAAGAGGGCGATGTTCTTCGGGTCCAGCAGGGGCTTGAGGGCTTCGGGGGTCGTGCGCAGGTTGGGGAGGCCGCGCTTTTCAGCCTCCTTAACCCATGAGGCGTCGTAGCCGTTGCCGTTGAAGATGACACGCTTGTGCTTTTTCACAATTTCGTGGAGCTTCTTTTGCAGGCCGGAGTTGAAGTCCTTTGCCGGGAGGCTTTCGAGGTAGGTCGAAATTTCGTCGAAGGATTCGGCTACGATTGTGTTGAGGATTATGTTCGGGCTTGCGCAGGACTGCGAGGAGCCCACCGCGCGGAATTCAAACTTGTTCCCGGTGAAGGCGAACGGGCTCGTGCGGTTGCGGTCGGTGACGTCTGCGGGCAGGGGCGGCAGCGTGTCCACGCCTACCTTTATCTGCCTGCTCTTCTTGCTGGACTTCGGCTCGCCCTTTTCGAGCTGGTCGATTATGTCGGAGAGCTGGTCGCCGAGGAACATGGATATTATCGCCGGAGGGGCTTCGTTGGCGCCCAGGCGGTGGTCGTTTCCGGCCCCGGCCGCGGAGGAGCGGAGGAGGTCGGCGTGCCTGTCGACAGCCTGGATTATGGCGCAGAGCGTCGTCAGGAATATGGCGTTTTGGTGCGGGTCGGTGCCCGGGTTCAGGAGGTTTCGGTTTCCGACGGAAATCGACCAGTTGTTGTGCTTGCCGGAGCCGTTTACGCCCGCGAAGGGCTTTTCGTGCAGCAGGCAGACGAACCCGTGCCTTTCGGCGACCTCTTGGAGGACTTCCATCATGACCGTGTTGTGGTCCACCGCCGCGTTCAGCTCCTCGAATACGGGGGCGATTTCAAACTGGGCGGGGGCGACTTCGTTGTGGCGCGTCTTGGCGGGGATGCCCATGCGCCACAGCTCGTGGTCGACTTCGTTCATGAAGTTCAGGATGCGCGGCTTTATGGCGCCGAAATAGTGGTCCTCAAGCTGCTGGTGCTTCTGGGGGGCTGCGCCGAACAGGGTGCGGCCCGTCTGGATGAGGTCTGGGCGCAGCATGCAAAGCGACCTGTCGACGAGGAAGTATTCCTGCTCGGCGCCGAGAGTTACCGAGACGCGGCCGCTGCGGTTTTCGCCGAAGCACTTCAAAAGCCTCTTTGCCTGCGCGCCGAGTATCTGCATCGAGCGCAGAAGCGGCGTCTTCTTGTCTAGCACTTCGCCCGTATAGGAGCAGAAGGCCGTCGGGATGCAGAGGGTGGCCACGGAGCCGGTGCGCTTGATGAAAGCCGGGCTCGTGGGGTCCCAGGCGGTGTAGCCGCGCGCCTCAAAGGTGGAGCGCAGGCCGCCCGAGGGGAAGGATGAGGCGTCGGGCTCGCCGACTATGAGGTTTTTGCCGGAAAAGCGGGTGATGGCGCCGCCGAGCTCGTCGGAGGGGTCGAGGAAGGCGTCGTGCTTTTCGGCGCTGGAGCCTGTCAGCGGCAGGAACCAGTGGGTGTAGTGCGTGACTCCGCGCTCCATCGCCCACGCCTTCATCGCATGTGCGACGTCGTCTGCTATGGACGGGTCTATGGGCATGCCGGAGTTCACGGTTTCCATCAGTTTGTTGTATGCCGGGCGCGGGAGGTAGCGCTCCATCGCCTTCAGCCCGAATACGTCCCTGCCGTATTCCTTTTCCACGTCGTACGGGGGCGGAACCGTTTCCTCGGCCTTCGGGCGGTTTGCGATTTCGGCGATTGCTGACTTTCTGCTGTTCATATTTTCCTTTGCTGGATTTTATAAAATGTCTGCAAAATTCATAATAGCACGCGGCGTGCCAGTTTTTTTAAGCGGTCAATTTAGACGGGGCAAAAAAGATTTTGCAACTTATATAAGGGGCTTTGGGGTTTTTTAAAGAAGAAATTCTCAGGACGCGCGTTTTCAAATTTCAAACTTGAACGACAAATTTGTCGTTTTGAGGATGCGCGGCGACAAATTTGTCGCTTTTTACGTTTTTGTATTTTACCTTCCGGCGGGGCGGACAATTTCGTGTTTTTTGTATGTTGCTTTTCCCTATGGTGTTATCGCTTTTGATGCCGTTCTGGCACGCAATGTGCTGTATGGGGTTGCAAAGGAATCATACATTTATGCAAAACAATACGGATTCAAACTCCAACTATCCCGGGCCGCAGGGACTCTACAGCCCGGAAAATGAACACGACGCCTGCGGCGTCGGCCTCGTGGTTGATACCGGCGGCACGGCAAAGTGCGAAATTGTCGCCCAGGGCATCGAAGTTTTAAACAGGCTCATGCACAGGGGCGCGGTCGGGAGCGACTCCCAGACCGGCGACGGCGCGGGCATTCTCGTGCAGACGCCCGACGAATTTTTCAGGCGGGAGGTCGCAAACCTTCCTGAGCGCGGCTCCTACGGGGTCGGCATGGTCTTTCTGCCCCGGGACGGGATGTTGCGGGAAGAGTGCAGGAAGGTGTGCGAATCTACAATTTTGTCGGAGGGCTTCGAGCTTGTGGCATGGCGCGACGTCCCGACGGATTTGGGGGCGATAGGGGGCGTTGCCCTGAGTACCTGCCCGAATATAGCGCAGTTCTTCGTCCGCCCCGTCTCCGCCCCCGGGGATTCCGACGCGCTCGAAAGGCGGCTTTACATACTGCGCCGCCAGATTGAAAACTCTGTCGCCTCCCGCACGGATGCCGGGGACTCGTTTTACATCTGCTCGCTATCCTCGCGGACGGTGGTTTACAAGGGCCTGCTGAACGCCCCGCAGCTCCGCCGCTTTTTCCCGGACCTTTCCGATCCGGCGTTCAAGTCGGCCATAGCCCTCGTCCACCAGCGGTACAGCACAAACACCTTCCCTTCGTGGCCCCTGGCGCAGCCTTTCAGGTATCTGGCCCACAACGGCGAAATAAACACGCTGCGGGGCAACCTGAACCAGATGAGGGCGCGCGAATCCCACTTCTCCTCGCCGCTTTTCGGGGAGGACATTTCAAAGCTCATCCCCGTGGTCCGCGGGGGGCAGAGCGACTCCGCCTGCCTCGATAACGCGGTTGAGTTCTACACCCGCGCGGGCCGCACGCTCGCCCACACCATGCTCATGCTCGTCCCGCAGGCGTGGGGCAGGGATTTCTACCTGAGCCGCGACATCCTGGGCTTTTTTGAATACCACTCGGGCCTCTCCGAGCCGTGGGACGGCCCCGCCGCGCTCGCATTTACAGACGGCGTCCACGCCGGCGCCCTCCTGGACCGAAACGGCCTGCGCCCGGCGCGCTACACCATAACGCGGGACGGGCTCTTCGTCCTCGCCTCCGAGGCGGGCGTCCTCGACATCCCCGAGGGCGACATTGTCCGCAAGGGCCGCCTGCGCCCCGGGGAGATGATTTACATAGACACCGAAAAGGGGCGCATCTTAAACGATATGGAGATAAAGACGCTCATCGCGCGCTCCAAGCCGTACCGCCGCTGGGTCGATGAAAATAGGATAACGCTCCCCGGCATATTTGAATCCGTGTCAAACCCGGGCGTGGGCGAAAACCTGGTGCTTCGCCAGAAGCTCTTCGGCTATACCCGCGAGGACATCGACCTCATTCTAAAGCCCATGGCAGAAACCGCCCGCGAGCCCGTCGGCTCCATGGGAAACGACGCCTCCCTCGCCGTCCTGAGCGAAAAGCCCCAGCTTTTGTACGACTACTTCAAGCAGCTCTTCGCCCAGGTCACAAACCCGCCGATAGACCCAATCCGCGAAGAGCTTGTGATGAGTCTGATGACCTACATCGGAAACCAGGGCAACTCCCTTGAGGAGCTTCCGCGCCACGCGCACCTTCTGAAGCTCCCGACCCCCATACTGACGGGCAGGGACATGGAGTGCCTGCGCTCCTCGCGGATACCCACCTTCCAGTCAAAGACCATAAAGGCGCAGTTTTCCGCCGCAGCCGGGGCGGAGGGCATGCGCTCCGCCCTGGAGGCCCTTTGCCGGGAGGCCGAGGAGGCCGTCGCCGCAGGAAGCTCCGTCATAATAATAAGCGACCGAGGCCTCGACTACGGCCATGCCCCGATTCCCATGCTTCTGGCGGCCGCCGCCGTCAACGGGAGGCTGGTTGAAAAGAGCATGCGCACGAGCGCTGGAATCGTCGTCGAGACCGGGGAGGCGCGGGAGATAATGCACTTCGCGCTCCTGCTGGGCTACGGCGCCACGGCCGTAAACCCCTACCTTGCGATAGAGAGCGTCGCCGACATGGCCTCCTCGGGGCGCATCGCAGGCATGGACGCCGCCCGCGCAGTGGAAAACTACATACGGGCCGTGTGCAAGGGCATTTTGAAGTGCATGTCGAAGATGGGCATATCGACTTTGCGCAGCTACCGGCAGGCGCAGCTTTTCGAGGCCGTGGGGCTAAACAGGGAAGTCGTCGACAGGTACTTTTCGGGAACCGCTTCGCGCATAGGCGGCCTCGGGCTTCCGGAAATAGCGGAAGAGGCCCTCATGCGCTACCACGGGGCGTACTATCCCAAGCCGGGCGAGGAGGGCCTTCTGGAAAATACCGGAAAGTACAAGTTCAGAAAGGGCGGCGAGCACCGCCTGTTCACCCCCGCCAGCATATCGCTCCTCCAGGGCGCCGTGCGCGAAAACAATCCGGAAAAGTACGCCGCATACGCGAAGCTCATAAACGAGCAGTCCGAGCATCTGTGCACGCTGAGGGGGCTTTTCAAGTTCAAAAAGGCCCAGCCTGTGCCGCTCGATGAGGTCGAGAGCGCCGAGAGCATAATGAAGAGGTTTGTATCCGGCGCGATGAGCCTCGGCGCGATAAGCCCGGAGGCGCACGAGACAATAGCGGTTGCGATGAACCGCATAGGCGCCATGTCCAACTGCGGCGAGGGCGGGGAGGACCCTGCGCGCGGCGCTTCGGAGGGGGCGGCCGAAAACAGGGCGAGCTCCATAAGGCAGATTGCAAGCGGCCGCTTCGGCGTAACCGCGGAGTATCTGGCAAACGCAAAGGAGCTTCAGATAAAGGTGGCCCAGGGGGCGAAGCCCGGCGAGGGCGGCCAGCTTCCGGGGCACAAGGTGGACGCCGACATCGCGCGGATACGCCACTCCACCCCGGGGGTCTCCCTCATTTCGCCGCCGCCGCACCATGACATATACTCAATCGAGGATTTGGCGCAGCTCATATACGATTTGAGAAACGCCAACGAGGCCGCCCGCGTCTCTGTAAAGCTGGTTTCCGAGGCGGGCGTGGGCACCGTCGCCGCAGGCGTCGCGAAGGGGCGGGCCGACATGGTGCTTATAAGCGGGCACGACGGCGGCACGGGCGCCTCCCCGCTTACGAGCATAAAGCACGCGGGCCTTCCGTGGGAGCTTGGCCTTGCCGAAACCCAGCAGACCCTGCGCCTCAACGGCTTAAGGGACAGGATAAGAATCCAGGTTGACGGCCAGATGAAGACCGGGCGCGACGTCGTAATCGGCGCGCTTCTGGGCGCGGAGGAGTTCGGCTTTGCCACTGCGATACTGGTTTCGATGGGGTGCGTCATGATGAGGAAGTGCCACGAAAATTCGTGTCCTGTGGGAATCGCAACGCAGGACCCCCGCCTGCGCAAATGCTTCAGGGGAACCCCGGAAAACGTGGTGAACTTCCTGCGCTTTGTGGCGGAGGAGGCACGCGGCATACTCGCCTCCCTGGGCCTGCGCTCGATAGACGAGGCCGTCGGCAGGTGCGACCTTCTCGAAAAGGACGCGGCGATAGGCTTTTGGAAGGCAAGGAGGCTCGACTTTTCCGCGATATTCGACGACCCCTGCGACCCGTCGGTCCCGCGCAAGTCGGCCGGTCTCTCGCCCCGCGAGCTTAAGGACGCCTACGACAAGCGGCTCCTGAAAATATTTGAGCCTGCCATAAGCCGCGGCGAGAGGATGTCGGCCGACATGCCCATACGGAACGCCGACAGGAGCGTCGGGGCGATGCTGAGCTCCCGCATAGCCTCCGCCTACGGGCACGCCGGCCTGCCGGACTCGACGATTACCGTAAACTTCCGAGGCACGGCCGGCCAGAGCTTCGGCGCGTTCCTCGCCGCAGGGGTTACGTTCAACCTCGAAGGCGACGCAAACGACTATGTAGGCAAGGGGCTTTCCGGCGGCAGGATTGTCATCCGCACGCCGCGCGGGGCCCCGTACAAGAGCTTTGGCAACGCGGCCGCAGGAAACGTCATAGCCTACGGCGCGACTTCGGGCGAAATATTCATAAACGGGCGCGCCGGCGAGCGGTTCGCCATAAGAAACAGCGGCGCCACGCTGGTCGTCGAGGGCGTGGGGGACCACTGCTGCGAATACATGACAGGCGGCGTGGCGGTCGTGCTCGGCCGCACGGGCTTCAACTTCGCAGCCGGCATGACCGGGGGCATCGCATACGTCTATGACGAGTCCGGGGATTTCGACAGGCGATGCAACCTGGCCTCGGTCGACCTGGAGTGCGTCCGCCCCGGAAGCGCCGACGACGCGCGCCTGCGGGAGCTTGTCGGGCGCCATTTGGAGCTCACGGGCTCCGAGCGGGCGAGGGAGCTTATCGACTGCTGGGACGAGACCCTGCTTAAGTTTGTGAAGGTGTTTCCTGTTGAGTACCGCAAGGCGCTGGGCGCCGCTGCGGGGGAAAATCCGGCAGGCCGCGAAGGAGGGGCGGTTTCGTAGAAATTATGGCTACAGAATTCATGGACATTCCGCGGAGCAATCCGCGCTACAGGCCCGGGCGCGAACGGGACTTCCGCGACGTTGAAATCCGCCTTGGGCCCGAGGGGGCGCGCAGGCAGGCTTCCAGGTGCATGGGGTGCGGAGTCCCGTTTTGCCACGGGTACGGCTGCCCGCTTTCAAACGCGATTCCGGACGCTATGGCCGCAGTCGCGGAGGGCAGGATGAGGGACGCCTACGAGATTTTCCGGGCCACGTCGCCTTTCCCGGAATTCACCTCGAGGGTATGCCCGGCGCTCTGCGAGTCGGCATGCTGCGCGGGAATATCGTTTTCGCCCGTCACGGTGAAGCAGGTCGAGTACGAGGTGGCGGAGGCCGCGTTTGAAAACGGCTGGGCCGTCCCCGCAGGGCGCGCGCCGCGCACGGGGCGCCGCGTGGCAGTAATCGGCTCCGGCCCGGCTGGCCTTGCCGCTGCGGGCGCGCTCAACCGCTCGGGGCACGAGGTTGTGGTCTTTGAAAAGGCCGCGTCTGCGGGCGGGCTGCTCCGCTACGGGATTCCCGATTTCAAGCTCGAAAAGCGCGTTGTGGACAGGAGGATAGGCCTGCTTTGCGCGGAGGGCGTCATGTTCGAGTACGGCGTGGAGGTCGGCAGGGACGTGTCTGCCGCATACCTCATGCGCAAGTTCGACGCCGTGTGCCTCTGCACGGGCTGCCCTGTCCCGCGAGACCTGGCGGTGCCGGGCAGGAATCTGGATGGCATATTTTTCGCCCTGGAATTCCTGGCCGGGCAGAACCGGGCGATTTCCGGCGAGCTGGACGGCGTTCCCGTCAGCGCAAAGGGAAAGAAGGTCCTCGTCATAGGCGGGGGCGACACCGGCAGCGACTGCGTCGGCACGGCGATACGCCAGGGCGCAAAAAGCGTTGTGCAGATAGAGATAATGCCCGAGCCGCCGGAAGGCAGGCACCCGTCGACCCCGTGGCCCATGTGGGAGTACAAAAAGCGGACTTCAAGCTCGCACCTGGAGGGCGGGACGCGCATGTGGGGCGTCGTCGCCAAATCTTTCGGGGGCGCCCGGGGGCGCGTGAAGTCGCTCAAGGCTGGGCTTGCCGACTGGGAATTTTCGCCCGAAGGCCGGCCGTCCAAATTCTCGGAGCGCCCTGGCGGCGATTTTGAAATTGACGCGGACCTCGTCCTCATCAGCATGGGATTTACCGGAGCGGAACGCGGGCCGATGGCCGGGGAGCTCGGCCTGGATTTCTCGGAGAGGGGAACCTTCGCCTCGCTTCGCCCCTCAAAGGCGTTTCCCGGCGTGTTTGCCGCCGGAGACTGCGTGGGTGGGCCGTCGCTCGTCGTGCGGGCTGCGGCTTCCGGCCTCGCAGCGGCGGCTTCGGTTTCGGAATACCTGAAATCTGTTCCGCAGCATAACAACCTCAAAAAATGAGCCTCAACGTCGATATCACGATCCTGAACCGCATAAGCCACGTAATCGCGCAGCGCGCGTCCGTCCCGGTGATGCTGCGCGAAGTCCTGAGCATACTCCACTCCGAAATGGGCCTCCTGCGCGGGACGTTTGCGCTCCGCGAGGGCGACATGCTCGTAATCGAGGCATCCGAGGGCCTAAGCACCGCCGAGGAGGAGCGGGGCATGTACAGGATAGGCGAGGGCGTCACTGGAAAGGTTGCTGCCGACGGCCGCCCGCGCGTCATCCCCGACATATCCGAGGCGGGGGGGGAGTTCCTCAACCGCACACGGGCGCGCGACGGGGAGAAGGGCGTGGCCTTCATATGCGTCCCCGTAGTTTACAAGGGAGACGTGATAGGGACGATTTCCATCGACAGGAAGGTCGAAGAAGGCACAGACCTCGCAGGCGACATGCACCTCCTTGAGCTGATAGCAAACATTTCAGCCGAGGCCATATTCGCAACCTACACCGAATTCGAGGAGCGCGAAAAGCTGATTTCGGAAAACCGGCGCCTGCAGCTTGAGCTGGACAACAGGCTGAGGCCCGCCGACATGATAGGCAATTCGGCGGTGATGAAGAAGGTGTATTCGATGGTGGCGAAGGTGTCGGAGTCCAACGCCACGGTGCTGATAAGGGGCGAGTCGGGCACGGGCAAGGAGCTTGTCGCAAAGGCCATACAGCGCGCGTCTTCGAGAAGCGGCGGGCCGTTTGTGGCGGTCAACTGCGCGGCCCTTCCGGAGGGGCTTGTGGAAAGCGAGCTTTTCGGGCACGAGAAGGGCGCGTTTACCGGGGCCGTCAACCGCAAGGAGGGCCTTGTTGAAGCCGCAGACGGAGGCACGCTCTTTTTGGACGAGATAGGCGACCTCAGCCAGGCGATGCAGCTCAAGCTCCTCCGCTTTCTCCAGGAGCGCTCGTTCTTCCGCGTGGGCGGCGGGCGGGAGATGAGGGTTGACGTCCGCATAATCGCGGCGACGAGCCGGAACCTTGAGGAAATGATGAAGTCGGGCTCGTTCCGCGAGGACCTCTATTACCGGCTGAACGTGTTCCCCATCTACATGCCGGCCCTGCGCAACCGCAAAAGCGACATAATGCTCCTTGCCGGATACTTCCTCGAAAAGTACAACAAGGTCCACGGCAAGTCTGTGGCCCGCATATCGACCCCCGCCATAAACATGATTTCCTCGTACTGCTGGCCGGGCAACGTGCGCGAGCTTGAAAACTGCATGGAGTACGCGGTGCTCAGCACCTCCGACAGCGTGGTGAGCGCCTACAACCTTCCGCCCGCCCTCCAGACCGTCCACACCGAGCAGTCCGCCGCAATGAGGGAGAGCGACGGGGGCGCGGACTACTCCGCGCTGGTGGCGAACTTTGAGCGCGAAATAATCGTGGAGGCCCTCAAGCTCAAAAAGGGAAACGCCGCCTCCGCCGCGCGGCATTTGCGGACCACATCCCGCATAATCCTGTACAAGATGAAAAAGCTCGGCATAACGCCCGAAATGTACAAGTAGGGCGGTGCCTTTCAAAAAGCGGAACCGGTGCTTGGTTCCGCTTTTTTTTGCGGCCGCAGCCCGTGGGGCATCTCCTGCCGCCGTCCGGGGGGAATTTCGGAAGCGCACGGGCGGATTGGGTCTGCGCGGATTTTTGTCGGCGTTTTTCTGCGGCGTTTTTGTAGCGCGGGCAGCGCAAACTTCATTATTGTCGTTTTTTTAACGCGCGCCTTTTGTGCGGCGGCGCATTCGCACGCGGTTTCGGCGCTTTTTTGGGGGGAGATGTGCTGAATTATGCCCCGCCTTTCTTTGCGCAATTTTTGCGGCGTACAATTTTGTATTTTTTGGGGCTCGGGTGCGGGAGGAGGATGCACAAATTTGTGCCGCGCATTTTGGGGCGGATTTTGGCTGTTATTTTAAGAGTATGAATATTACGTTGTTATGGATTTGATTCCCCCTGCGCTTTTGCTGGCATGGCGCGTGCTTTACATAGGGGCATCTTCCAGTTCAAAGAAGGACAATGCAATGAAGTTGATAATAGCATACATAAAGCCCGAACAGCTCGGCGCGGTGAAGAGGGAACTCTTTAAGAGGGAAATCTTCAAAATGTCCGTCACAAACGCGCTGGGCTGCGGACGGCAGCGGGGCTACACCGAAAACTACCGGGGCAACGAAATAGAGGTGCATCTTTTAAAGAAGATGCGCCTTGAAATCGGGGTCAACGACGAATACCTCGACACGACCGTCGAAGCCATAATGAAGGGCGCCCAGACGGGGAGCATCGGCGACGGGAAAATATTCATTCTCGACCTCGCGGGATGCATCCGCATCCGCACCGAGGAGACGGGAAGGGAAGCGATAGGTTAGAAAGTCTGTTTTATGTTTGGAAAGACCGTTTTATTTTTGATGTCTTTTGCCGCGCCGGGTTTGGCCCTCGCGCAGGAAGCCGCTGCGGAGGCCGCCGCGCCCGCGCCTGCGGTGTCGGAAGAGATGTTTGTTGTAAACAACCTCTGGATTCTGCTCGGCGCCATACTGGTGTTTGCGATGCACCCGGGGTTCGCCCTCGTCGAAACGGGGCTGACGCGCGCAAAAAACAGCGTGAACATACTGACGAAGAACATCGTCACCGTGGCCATTGGCCTCGTTACGTATGTCGCAATAGGCTTCAGCCTCATGTATCCCGGCGGGGACTGGCTGATACCGGGAGTCCTCGCCATGCCGTCTTTCGGCGTGGCCTCGCCGGAGGGCGCTGCGGGCGCCATCGGGTATAACGGCGGACTCTATTCGTACTGGACTGATTTCATCTTCCAGGCCATGTTTGCCGCCACGTGCGTCACAATAGTTTCCGGCGCGGTGGCGGGAAGAACCAAGTTTTCCGCCTACCTAATATTCGGCTTCATTTACGCGGCCTTCGGCTACACCGTGATAGGCTCGTGGGGATGGGGCGGCGGCTGGCTCAAGGAGCTTGGCTTCTACGACCTGGCGGGTTCGACGTTCGTGCATTCGGTTGGCGGGTGGGCGGCCCTGATGGGCGCTGTAATCGTCGGGCCGCGCATCGGAAAGTACGTAAACGGCAGGACGCACGCCATGATGGGAAGCAACATGGCCCTCGCGACCCTCGGCGTATTCCTGCTGTGGTTCGGATGGTTCGGCTTCAACGGTGCGTCGGTCTTTTCTGCCGATCCCGTGATGGTGGCCTACGTCTTTGTCACGACCGCCCTTGCCGCCGCGTTCGGGCTGACCGCCGCGATGCTGACCTCGTGGATAGTGCAGGGCAAGCCCGACCTTTCCATGATTCTTAACGGGTGCCTCGCGGGCCTCGTTGGGATTACGGCCGGAGCCGACTGCGTAAGCATAGCGTCTGCCTGCCTCATAGGGGCTGTGGCCGGGGTGATAGTGGTGTTTTCCGTGTACTTTTTCGACAGGCTCCGCATCGACGACCCCGTGGGCGCTCTTTCGGTTCACCTAGTCTGCGGGCTGTGGGGAACCCTCGCGGTGGGCATATTCTCGCCCGCCCACACACTGGCGCCGCAGATTGTGGGCATGGCGGCTGTCGGGATTGCGTCGTGCGCATTTTCGGGGGCTGTGTTTTACGCCCTGAAGAAGACTGTCGGCCTGAGGGTCTCGGAAGGCGATGAAATCCGCGGCATGGACATCAGCGAACACGGCATGGAAGCCTACGGCGGATTCCAGATATTCTCAAGCGAATAGCCCTTTTTAAATGGGGGCTTCAGGGCCCGCCGGACAGGCGATTTTGATTGACTTCGGCGGGCCTTTTTAATGGATTTAACAACACAATCCCTACAAACAAGGACAAACTATGAATAACATGCTAAAGACTACGATAATTGCGGGCTTTGCGGCGGCTCTCTGCTCCGCGTCATATGCGGCGGAAGCTGCGGCTGAAGCGGCCCCGGCAAACCCCGTCAGCCCCTACTTCACGGGCGTGACCCAGCCTTCGATGGACAGGCTCTCCGCCTCCGTCTCGTTCGGCTTTGAAAGCGAATACGTCTTCCGCGGAAAGAAGGAGGCTTCCGACTCCTTCCAGCCGGAAGTCGCCGTCTCCTACGCCATGGGCGAAAACTGGGGCGTCTACACCAGCGTCTGGAACAACTCCCCGCTCAAGAATTCCGATTTCAACGAAACCGACATCAACATCGGCGCGACGTACTCCATCGCCGCCTTCACGATTGACGCCGGCTACACCTACTACTGGTATAACGACGTTAAAAACGGCGGTTTCGCAGCCACCAACGAGCTCAAGGCCGGGCTGAACTACGACTCGACCGAGCTTCTCGGCAGGGTTTCCTCGGTTCTCGCCGACCTTTCCATAACCCCCAGCGTCTACTATTACTACGACTTCGACAGGATGGCCAACACCGTCGAGCTCGCCGTGTTCTCCTCCGTCCCGGTCACAAAGTGGATGTTCGGCGAAGACAAGGATTTCCTGTCGGTTGACACTTCTGTGTTCTACGGCTGGACCTCCTCCGACCGCTCGAAGTCTGGCGGCGTGATTTCCCGCAGCACCAACAGCTACAGCTACGGCGGCGTCACGGCCGACCTCGTCTGGAAGGTCAACAGCATCTGCCGCGCAGCCGTCGGCATCCGCTGGGCGATGAATAACGACGACGCCTGGGGCAATGACGAGCAGCTCCTCTGGTACGGGGCTTCTGTCTCCCTCGGCTTCTAATTGCAAAATATTGGCTTTCTCTGCGCGGCCCTTTCGGCCGCGCTTTTTTTTGCGCCCCGCGCAGGCGGATTTTAGCGGGCCGCATTGTATCTTGCCAAAAGGTTTGATATAGTGTGCCAAATGTTTGATCTTTTTTATATGCAACCCTTGTTCTGTATCTTTCCTGCAAGGGGATAAAAAAGGCTCTGCAAGACGTTCGCAGGTATATTCGGGTCTTGGTTTGGCATAATATCCTTTTGCATCGTTAGTTTGCTGATGATTACGGATTTTTTTTTGATAATATCGAACCAAAGGCCATAGGATGAATTGTCAAGCGGCAGAGAACTTGCCGCGCAAAAATGGCATCGAAATTACCGCTTCGCGAATAGTTGCAAAGATTCGGATTCGCGGGCACAAGCCCGCTATGTTCTGCCGGGCCCAATAGCATTGGGCTTTCCCGCCACTTTTTCAAATCTACGACGGGTATAAGGCATGGAAGCGGCGGATTGGCAAATTTGATTTTGAATATTCTGAATCAATAACAAAAACAAAGGATTGAAAAAACGTCTAAAAAAGCCAAAAAGTATATAGACAAATTTTACGCTTGCCTATTTTTCATACGCACAAAAAATAACTGTTTAAAATTTTTCCGAAATAAAAGCAAAAAGATGAAAAATGTTTAATCAAGAAGTCACAGAAAAACTTATCCATTGGTTTGTTTCCTCGCAAAAGGGGCATAAGATGGATAAATTGGCTCTTTTGAAACTCGTATTTTTTGCCGACCGCTACCATCTTAGGAATTTTTCGCGGACGATTACCGGAGACGTTTATTTTGCAAAACAGCACGGGCCGGTAGCCAACAATACTTACGATTTGCTGACGCAAATTTGCGGTGGCAAAGGCTCACGATGGGCAAAAGCGCATATTATAATGCCGAACACGGACAAGATTTTAGCCAAGGGCAAAGGCAATATTTCCGATTTTTCCGAAAGTGAAATGGAAGCCATTAAATTTGTGGAAAGAAACTTTGGAGGTTTTTCCATGAAGAAATTGGAAGACCTTACGCATCAATATCCGGAATGGAAAAAGTTTGAAACACTGATTGATTCAAAGGAAACAAAATCAGTGGAAATGAATCTTGCGGATATGCTTTCCGATTCCGAAGAATCTAAAGAATATTATCCGGAATTGCCGAAGTCCGAACGCGACGCAAAAGAAGAATGGATTGAATGCGGCCTAATTTAAAGGACATTCAGACTTTCTCCAAAAGTCTGAAATACGGCGATGTTTTTATTTTGCAGGCGCGTGAAATGAAAACGGTAAAGGAACATTTTCTTGTTATCGTTGGCGGCGATAAAAGCGAAAAAATGATTTTCTTTGCTGCAATTTCTTCGAATTTAAATACTTTGAAAAGTCTGACGCCTCGCGCCGCTGACAATACTTATGTAGAAATCAAAAAAGAGGAATACGAAGAGCTTGACCATACAAGTTATGTAAATTGCAACTTGATTCCCCAAAGAACAATGGAGGATTTATTCACAACGGCCAGACAATTTAAAGCCCAACGGAAACCGATTGAACAAAAAATTGTAAACCGTATTTTAAATGCGATACATCAAAGCAAGTCCGTAACAAAATCCGTTTTGGCCAAGCTTCCGATGGCGATTGATAAAAGAGGAAACCAAAAGGTGATGTGACAAAGAAAGCTCGTTGTTGAAAGGGTTTTTTTTACGGTTTTGCTATGCCGCCGACAAACGGCACGAATTTTGATGTATCGCGTCGCAAGGTTTGAGGAGAAAAGCTTGATATTGGGTGATGGACGGGAGTAGTTTTTAGCCAACCCCAGCCGATCATGGAACTTGTAAAGGTTGCTCTGTTTTTGGACACCGAAACGATGGATTTCTATGGGAGGACGGCTACGGAGGTCGGGGTTTTCTTTGAAGAGTTTGTCTCCGATATGCTGATTGGCCACTTTGAAATTTGCTCATTTGGGGACAATGTCTGCCCGGCAATCGATCCCTCTTTGAACTGATGTCCACTGCAAGGCATTTGCAGTTTAAAAGCGGTTCCATTTATTCGCGGGGGGGCCTCGCGGACGGTCATTTTGTAAATGCCGGTAACGCTCGTTGCGGATAACCTCCGGAGGGGTAAATCTACTAGTCGCCAGCTAGCACGCACGCCTTCCACTCGACGTGGGAGGACTTGGAGCATCGGCTGATTTTGTCGGCCTAGTTGCCCGCCTCCATCATCGGAACTTCGACGTCGGGCGGAGTAGGTCCCGGTATGGCGGCTGTCTCCCCTTGGGCCATTTCGGCCGGGCGCGCCCCGCGCTGCGCCTGCCGGAGGGGAGGGGCTTTTCCGTCGGGAAGGAGCCGATTAAAAAAAATCTACTAAAATGGTTGAGATTTTTTCTTGACTTCCGAATGGGATTGTAAAGGCTACCTGTATGGTAGATTTAAAATCGGTTGCAATAAATCCGATAATTGTGGAAATTTAAGACAGGGAATTTTGATATGAAAATCAGGGAAAACATGGCCGAACTCATAGGCGGCACCCCGCTTGTGAGGCTCAACAGAATAAACGGCGGCGTCGCGGACGTCCTTGCGAAGGTTGAATTTTTCAACCCTTCCGGCTCTGTCAAGGACAGGGCCAGCGCCGCCATGGTGGAGGACGCCGAAAAAAGCGGCGCGCTGAAGCCGGGCGCGCTCATCATAGAGCCGACAAGCGGGAACACCGGCATAGGGCTTGCGCTCGTTGCGGCCCTGAAGGGCTACCGCCTGATACTCACAATGCCCGACACGATGAGCGTCGAGCGGCGCAAGGCTGTGCAGGCCTACGGGGCCGAGGTCGTCCTCACCCCCGGGGCGCTCGGCATGAGGGGGGCGATTGACGAGGCCCTGCGCCTGCGCGACGCAAACCCTGGCTCGTTCATCCCCCAGCAGTTTGAAAACCCATCGAACGTCCGCGCCCATGCGGAGGGCACGGGGGTTGAGATATGGAACGACACGGACGGCAAGGTTGACATGTTTGTCGCGGGCGTTGGCACGGGCGGCACGGTAACCGGGGTCGCAAAGGCCCTGAAGGCGCGCAAGCCCGGCGTCGAGATAGTGGCGGTTGAGCCTTCCGATTCGGCCGTGCTCTCCGGGGGGAAGCCGGGGCCGCACAAAATCCAGGGCATCGGGGCCGGGTTCATCCCGAAGATATACGACGCGTCGCTGGTGGACGAGGTGGTTTCCGTATCGGCGGAAGACGCCGGAAAGGCGGCCAGGGAGCTCGCCCGCAGGGAGGGGATATTGGCTGGAATATCGGCGGGGGCCGCCGTGCATGCCGCCCTCGAAAAATCGCGCCTGCCAGAAAACAAGGGAAAGACAATCGTAGTCCTAATCCCCGACACGGGAACGCGCTACCTTTCCACATGGCTTTTTGAGGGGTAGCCCGGCACGCTTTTCCGGCGCGCCGGATTTTAGAAGGAGACACCGCATGGAAGAAAAAAAATACAGGCCGGAGACCCTCGCGCTGCACGCGGGGCAGGTTCCGGATCCGACAACTCTCGCCCGCGCAGTTCCGGTGTACCGGACCACGGCGTTCAATTTCAAAAGCGCAAAACACGGCGCCGACCTGTTCGCCCTGCGCGAAAGCGGAAACATATACGCGCGGCTGATGAACCCTACAAACGACGTCCTCGAAAAGCGCATCGCGGCCCTCGAAGGCGGCGCTGCGGCGCTGGCGCTGTCGTCCGGCACGGCGGCGATAGCTTTCAGCGTCATGAACATCATGGGGCGGGGCGACGAGCTGGTCGCGGCAAACAATCTGTACGGCGGCACGTACACGCAGTTCGACGCGATTCTTCCGCAGTTCGGCGTTTCGGCAAGATTTACCGGCGTGAACGACTTCGACGCGGTGGAGCGCGCCATAACCCCGCGCACCCGCGCCCTGTACGTTGAGTCGGTGGGAAACCCCGCCCTGGACGTCGCCGACATCGGGGAGTATTCAAAAATCGCAAAGAGCCGCGGCCTCCCGCTCATTGTGGATTCGACTTTCACGCCGCCGCCGCTTTTGAGGCCGATAGAGCACGGGGCCGACATCGTCGTCCACTCGCTTTCAAAGTGGATTGGCGGCCACGGCACGGCAATCGGCGGGATAGTTGTGGATTCGGGGAAGTTCGACTGGTCCGACCCTAAGTTCAGCCTATACAACACCCCCGACGCGGGCTACCACGGCCTGCGCTTCGCCCGCGACCTGGGGGACATGAACCGCCTCGCCTTCATCGTGCGCCTGCGCACCGTCGGCCTGAGGAACATGGGGCCGACGCTCTCGCCAGACGCCGCCTGGATTTTCCTCCAGGGCGCGGAGACGCTTCCGCTTAGGATTCGCAAGCACAGCGAAAACGCGCTCGAAGTGGCTAAGTTTCTAAAGGGGCATCCGGATGTCGCATGGGTGCGCTATCCGGGGCTGGACGGCGACCCGTCAAAGCCTTTGGCCGACAGGTACCTCCCCGATGGGGCTGGCGGCATGGTAGTCTTCGGGCCGAAGGGCGGATACGCCTCCGCTGTGAAAATCGTGGACGGCATAAGGCTTTTCAGCAACCTCGCAAACGTGGGCGACGCAAAGAGCCTCATCCTGCATCCGGCGAGCACTTCGCATTCGCAGCTCGACGAGGCAGCGCAGCGGGCGGGCGGAATCACTCCCGAACTTCTCCGGCTTTCGATTGGCCTTGAGAATATCGAGGACATAAAGGAGGCGCTTGACGACGCCCTCAGGGCGGCGCGCTGACCCAACCCGCCTCCGTGCCGCGCAATCCGCCGGGGGATGGTTTCCCCCGGCTGGCTGCGGGGCGAGCGGCAGGCTTTATACCATCCCGTCTTCTGCGCGGGTATGTTCGGGCGGGGCGTGCCTCCCGCCTGCGGGGCGAGCGGCTGGGGCGCGTTTCCCGCGTTTTTTGCGGAAAGCATGGGAGGGGAGGACTTTTCGGAGGCTCTTGCGGGAGCCTTCCCGGGTGCGGGTATTTGCGGAGTATTTCAGGGGGCTGGCCGGGTTCTGCGCGGGGTTATGGGATGTTTTAGCTTTCAAATCCCTTTGGGGACAGCATCTGCGCCTCATTTTTCCCCTCTCCTTCGTCTCTTTTATCCCCGTTTGGAAATCCTGCGGCAACCCGGTATGCGGCGGGGCTTGCGGGGCATTTCGCCTTGCCTTCCGAATTGTCCGCCGCGCGAAAAAATTGCTGCGCGTAAAAACGGAGGGCCTTCCTTTTAACTCCCATTGAATCCGATTCTGCTTTTTAATTTCCAATCCGCAGCACGCCGGAGAGGGCGCGATATTTTGTGCGAAACGGTGCCAGGGCGTTTCCAAATCCCGCTTTATTGCGGCAGAGGGCGGTTGGGGATTTTTTCAAGCTAAAATCGGCAACCCAGGTGCCGTTCAAAAGCGTCTTATTTTGGGCGGCAGATTGGAATGCCCCAAAAGATGTGAAAATGCGGACGGCGTTTTGCGGCAGTTTGGCCGGGATTTTATTCTATGCACAAAATTTCATTCTCGAATCCCCGTTCCGGGACTAAAGATGCCGGAATATTTAAGATGCAGGCCCAATTCAATATTTCAAATATGACGCATCCAAGGGGGGAAAAGCGTAAAAGGGCTTTGGGATGGATTTGGAAACTGAAAGCGGATTTTGCGCAAGTTTGTTTGCGATAAAGGGGGGGCTTGCAGATATTCAGGCGAGGCGGCGCTATCCGCATTTTTCGCTCTTTCGGGAAGCCGCGCGCTATGCCGGTTCCGCAAAAAAAATGCGCGGGCCGACCAGGCATGAATGCGCAAAGGCGGCTGCGCCAAAATTTCGGCTCTCTGGCTGGCGGGATTCATGGGGAGTGTTGGCGCGAGTCTTGTGCGTAATCGCCTTTTGCGCATGGGGCGCGCGTTTTTTCAGGCGGACTTTACGCGCTTTGCGCATCTTTGCGCCCGCAGACTGGGGAAAAATCGAATGCGGCGGGATTGCGCAGGGCCGGGGGGAAATCCGGGCCCTTCGGCCGCAGCGCTTCATATGCAGTATTCCGCATCCTCCGCGCCTTTTACGACGTCTTCAAGCGTCGCCCTGGCAAGCGAGTTGCGGATTGCGGAATTGACTCCCGCCCATATGCCTCGGGCCCCGCAGGATTTTGAGCGCGGGCATTTGCCGGGGCAGGCCACGCAGTCCACTATTGAGGTTTCTCCCTCCATGACTTCGATGACTTCAAGCAGGGTTATCTCGGACGGTTTTCGGGTCAGCATGTATCCGCCTTTCGCGCCGCGGACGCTCCTCAAAAATCCGGCCCTGCGCAGCTCTATGATGAGCCTTCCTGCGTATTTTTCCGAAATGTCCTGGGAGGCCGAAATCTCGCGGATGAGGCGCGGAGAGCCGTCGTCGTGCAGGGCAAGGTCTGCAAGTATCCTTAGCCCGTATCTTCCTTTTGTGGAAATTTTCATGTTGCGCCTCCCTTTCCGCTTTTTTTAAGTATCGAAAAATATCTACCGATTATGTAGTGATTTTTGGGAAAAGTTTCTGACTTGCGAGAAAAAACTGAATCTTTTCGCATTTAAAAAATGCCGCAAAACCTGCGGGAAAAGCTTTGCGGCATTTGGGATTTTCAATGCGCGGATGCGCAATGGGCGCGGGGCCATGCCCGCTCGGGCGCTTGCGGGCGCAAAAAGGGCGGAACCCTGAGGCCCCGCCCGGACTCGTTCGCCAAGCCGTTTCAGCGCGCTAGGCGTTGACCTTTTCGGCGTTGGGAATGTTGTTTGAAATGTCCACGTTCTTCACCTGCTTTGTCTTTACCTTGACAAGCCTGCGGGCGCGGCGGATTTTGCGGTCGAGCTTCTCGGCCAGCTCGTCGATGGACTTGTACATGTCGGAAGATGCGATGCTTATCACCATGTCGGGGCCGTTTATCTCAATCCTGCCCTTTGCCACAAACTCGTTTTCATGATGGCGGTTCGGGGTGTATTCCAAATCAACCCGCACCCTGATAATCTTCTCCTGGTGCTTGAAAAGCTTCTCCATCTTGGCGTGGACCTCCTGCTTGAGGGCGTCCGTCAGTTCGAGATTCTGGCCTGAGATGATGATTTCGTTGTCGTTCATGATTTCCTTTCTGTTATGGCTTGATGCCTTGAAATTTTTTTGGGAGTATAGCCGGCTGACACCATTAATATCGACCCGTCTCCCGGCATGCTAAAGATCAAATCCGCAAAGAAACGCCGCCTCGAAAAGGCCCTCCAAACCATCGCCTCCCGCCATTCCACCATCGTGGTGACCGGGGGCAGCTCGGGGATAGGCCGCGCTTTTCTTGAACTGGCAGGAACTCTACCAAAGAACATTTTGATTTGCAACCTTTCTCGCACAAAACCTGCAAATTTTTTTGACAGGGAAAATTTTGAAAATGTTCCGTGCGATGTGTCGGATAACGCCCAAATCCGCGAGGCTTTCTCGCAAGTCATGGCCCTGCGCAAAGATAGGGGGCTTGAAAAGGGAGGGGTCCTCCTTGTGAATAACGCCGGGTTCGGCGGCTACGGGCCGTTTCCAGAGCCTGATATTGAGCACAACTGCGGCATGATAGACGTGAACGTGCGCGGGCTAACCTGCCTTTCCGGCCTTTTCGTGCCGGTTTTGCGCGAGTGCGGGGGCGGCATAATAAACGTTTCAAGCACCGCGGCGTGGCAGCCGTGCCCGTTTTTGGGCGTGTATGCGGCCACGAAAGCCTATGTGATGAGCTTTTCGCTGGCCCTCGACTGGGAGCTTAGAAGGCACGGGGCGCGGTGCCTGTGCCTCTGCCCGGGCCCGACTACGACCAATTTTTTCAGGCGCGCGGGCTTCGAGGAAAGGCCGATAGGCTCCGCCTACGGCCACGAGGCTCCGGAAGTTGCCGCCGCCGCGCTGGAGGCCTACGCTGGCGGCAGGAATTTAAAGGTTGTAGGGTTTCTCAATTCTGTGCTAGCTTTCATGAATTATTTTATTCCGCGCTCGCTCATGTGCCGGATTTCGGGGCCGATTCTCGAAAGGGTGCGTTCGGGGGGCGTGAAAAAATAAAGGACACTTCCGCGCTGCGGAGGCCCCCGGGAAAGCTGGGGGCGCCGCGCAGCGGTCAACAACGGCAGGCAAACAGTTATGCAGGATTTCAAAAAAGTGGCGGTGCTCGGCGCCGGGGCATGGGGCACGTCCCTGGCCATAATTCTTTCCAAAAACGTACCGGACGTGTTCGTCTGGGCCAGGGAGCCGGAAGTGGTGGAGTCGGTATCGTCCACGCGCACGAACGCTCTCTTCCTTCCGGACATAAGGATTCCGGACGGCGTGAAGTTTACGGGCGACCCCGGCGAGGCAATCTCCGGGGCGCAGCTTCTCGTCTGGTGCGTCCCCATCCAGTATCTGGCGCGGACTGCGGAGTCGTTTGCCCCGCATGTGGCAGACGGCGCAATAATGATAAACGCGGGGAAGGGCATCGAAATCGGGACGTGGCGCAGGCCCTCCCAGGTGCTCGCCGCGTCCGTGCCGCGCGCTGGATATTTCGGCTCCATCATGGGGCCCAACATCGCATTTGAAGTCGCCCGAGGCAGCTATGCGGAGGCGGTTGTCGCAATAGAGGACATCGCGGCCGCAGGGCGGGCTGCGTCCGTCTTTACGACCGACACTTTCAGCGTACGCGCCTCAAGGGACGTGGTGGGCATCGAAGTCGACGCCGCCCTCAAAAATATCGTGGCCCTGGCCGCCGGATTCTGCGACGGCATGAACCTCGGCGCCAACACTAAGGCCATCATAATGGCCCGGGGGTTCCAGGAGATATACCGCGCCTCTGCGGTCCTCGGGGCCTGGAGCGACTCTTTTATAAAGGAGCCCGCGCTTCTGGGGGATGTGCTAACGACCTGCATGAGCCCCGATTCGCGCAACCGCCGCACCGGCGAGCAGCTCGGCAGGGGGGCCACGGTCGAGCAGGCATTGGCGGCGCTCAAGGGGCGCGTGTGCGCTGGGCTTGAAACCATCCAGATTTGCAGGATGTTTGAGGAAAAGTACGCCCTGAAACTGCCCATCATGTCCAGCCTGTGCGACCTTTCCGAAGGCAAAATCGACAGGGAGACCTGCCTCAGGCACATGCTCGGCGTCTGAGGACGCACGAGCGGGCGGGCCGCGTTTTTTTTAGCTTTCTATGGCCGCCTGGCGCGGGGGCTGCGCCGCGTCGCTTTGGCGGGGGCGCCATCGGGCTTTCGGGCCTGCGCGCCCTGCCGGGCGGGGGTAAACCGAGGCAATTTATGAAATACGAAGAGCTTGCAGAGAGGGGGGCCGCCCTCGTGGCCCTAACCGGCCCCATGGGCGGCGGAAAGAGCGCGGCCGGCAGGGCGTTTGCCAGGTTCGGCGCAAGGGTGATAGACGCGGACGCCCTCTCCAGGGAGATTCTTTTCGGGGACGCCGACGCGAAGGCCCGCATAAGGGAAATCGCAGGCGGGGAATGCTTCGGCCCGTCCGGCGTCCCAGTTCCCCGGAAAATTGCGGCGGCCGTTTTTTCGTCGCCTGAAAAGCTCGCCGCCTGCGAGGCCGTGCTGCACCCGAAGATAGAGGCCGCATGGCGCGCCAGGGTCGCCGAGAGGGGCGTGACGGTGGTCGAAATTCCGCTGCTTTTTGAAAAAAGTCTTGAAAAGGGGTTCGATATTTGCGCTACTTTGTTTTGCAGCGAGCCCATCCGTATTTCGAGGCTCGCAGGCAGGGGCTTTTCCCCGGCACAGATTGCGGCTCGCGACTCGTTCCAGATGCCGCAGGCCGAGAAGGCCGCCCGCGCGGACGCGGTATTTTTCAACGACGGGAGCGTCGAATTTTTGGAAGAGCAGATACGGATTTTTTTGTCCCGTTTCCGCAAGTAACCCCCAAGCTTATCAGGAATCCCACATGGAAGAAGAAAACATTTTGCCTCCGGAACAACCCTCCGAGCCCGCGCCTTCGGGCGCCCCGGAACCGGCCGCCCCGAAGAAGCGGCGGGGCCGTCCGCCGAAAGTGAGGCCCGAGGGCGAGGCCGCCCCCGCAAAACCGCGGCGCAGGCAGGCCAAGTCTGCGCCGGAAGAGGCCCTCCCGGCAGGCCCCGATGCCGCGCCTTCAGAAGCGTCTCCCGCCGCTGTTGCGGATTCGGGCGGGGATTTCGGGGCCGCTCCCGATGCGGGCGCATCCGCGCCTTCCGCCCCCCATGCAGGCTCCGGGGACGACGACTATGACGATGACGCCGAATTCGAGTCTTACAGCAGGCGCAACCGCGAGCGCGAGTCCAACAAGCGAAACGACGAATTTTCATTTACGGGAGGCTCGGAGTACATGGGCGGCGGGGATTCCGATTCCGGCGGGGAGGACGCGGATTCCGACATTCCGGAGAGCTTTTCGACTACCGACGAGGACTTGCTCCACGATTCCTACCGGGGCCACGCCGGCGAGCAGGAGGAATCCGAAGTCCCTTCCCGGGGCGCGGATTTCCACCGGCAGCAAGGCGATTCCGGCGACTCCGCCGCCCCGCAGGACGCCGACTGGCAGCCCGGGCGGGCGCAGAGGTTTGAAAAGTGGAGGAACTTCCGCCAGGCCGGCGCCCAGGGCCGCCTGCCCGTAAGCCGCCAGCAGAACAGGGGGCAGGCCCCGCAGGACGGCCGCGCGCGCCAGGACCGCTTCGCGCAGGGGCGCCAGAACGACCGCCAGAACCGCCAGAACATGCCCGCAGGGGCGCCGGACCGGCTCAGGCAAAACGGCCGCCAGCAGGGCGCCCAGGGCAGGCAGCAGGGCCAGCAGGGGCGCCAGGGCCAGCAGGCCGCGCGCCAGAATGCAAGGTGGCTGAAACTCGGCGACAGGCGCCCGGAGGACCAGTTCGACCCGACGCCGCTCATGGACTGGGCGGAGCTGAAAACTTCCGAGGGCATATCGGCCCTGGCGGAGGCTTCGTTCTCCCCTGAAACGGAAATTTTCAACTATGCCGACTACTGGGGCCTGGGCCAGCGCGAGCTTCAGGAAAAGCTCGCAGGCGAAGGGGTGGAATTCGACAGGTATTCCGGCTCTTCGGGCATGTTCGCCGCCTTTTTGAAGCGCGTGAGGGACGCGGGCGGGGCCATAAGGGTCTCCGGCGTTCTGGACGTCTTTGAAGGCGGGCAGGGGGGGGCTGTGTGCTTTCCCTCCGACAGCTACCGGCTCAAGAAATACTGCGTCTACGTCCCGCAGAAGCTCATCGAATCAAACGGGCTTCTGCGCGGATGCGAGGTGTCGGGTCTGGCGGTGCCGCCGAGGGCCGACGGAGGGGAGTCCTGCCCGGTGCTCCTGAAGGTCGAAACCGTCATGGGCATGTCCTCCGAAGAGGCCAGGGCGCTCACTCCGTTTAACGAGCTGGTCCCGTACTACCCCACGCGCCGCATAATCCTTGAGGCCGACGCGGACGCCTCGTGGGACAACCTTTCAATGCGCGTTGTCGACCTGCTGACGCCGCTCGGGCTGGGGCAGCGCGCCCTCATCGTGGCACCGCCCAGGACAGGCAAGACGGTGCTGATGCAGGGCATGGCAAAATCCATCCGCCGCAACGTCCCGGACGCCCACCTGATAGTCCTCATGGTGGACGAGCGCCCGGAGGAGGTGACTGACTTCCGCCGCACCGTCGACGCCGAAATAATAGCCTCAACCTTCGACGAGGACGCCTTCAGTCACGTGCACGCCGCCGAAATGGTGATAAGCAAGGCCCGCCGCATGGTCGAGGCCGGCAGGGACGTCGTGATACTTCTGGACTCCATAACGCGTCTGGCCAGGGCCTACAACACCCTAATGCCAAACTCCGGCAAGATAATGTCGGGCGGCGTGGAGGCCAACGCCCTCCAGAAGCCCAAGCGCTTTTTCGGCTCGGCCAGGAACATCGAGGGCGGCGGGTCGCTCACAATAATCGGGACCGCCCTTGTGGAGACCGGCAGCAAGATGGACGAGGTGATATTCGAGGAGTTCAAGGGGACCGGCAACCTCGAACTGCACCTCGACCGCTCCCTCGTCGACAAGCGCATATTCCCGGCTATCAACATCGAAAAGAGCGGCACGCGCAAGGAGGAGCTTCTCTACCACCCCGACGAGATGCTGAAAATCTACTCCCTCCGCAGGGCGATGAAGGGCGTCCCAAGCGCCGAATCCATGGAACTTTTGCTCCAGAGGCTAAAAAAAGTGAAAACAAATGTTGAATTTCTCATGGGAATTAATAGATAGTTTATCTTTCACCCCAAGTTTTATATTTACAGTATAGCATTCATGACATCAGCGGACGACTTCATAGTACAGTTGATCTCCGACAAGGGTCTGGTTGCTGGCGACATTATCGAGACCGCGAAGGCGCAGTTGCAAGGCGAAGGCGTCGGCCCGGCAGATATTGACTCCAAGCTCATAGACCTCTTGGTGGAAAAGAAATACATCCGTTTCGAAGAGATCACCAGGGCCTTAAGCGTTGAGTTCGGAATACCCCTAGCCGACCTCCAGGAGCTTAGAATTGAGGATGAAATCAAACAGTTGGTGCCAAAGGAGGAGGCCCTGAAATACGGGGTCTTCCCCATCGCAGTCCACGACGGGCAGTTGGAGCTTGCAATAAGCGACCCCCTCGACCTCAGTGCCGCAGACGACATAAGCCACCTCGTCGGCCTCCCCATCGACATGCGCCTCGCGACCCCCGAGGCCATTCAGAAGGCCATAGACGAGCACTACGGCGTGTCCACATACGGCGGCATGTTTGAAGGGCTCGACACCGAGGAGGAAAAGGGCCAGGCGGGCGAAATTTCGGGCCTGATGACGGGCAATGAGGAGGGCGTCAACGAGGAGGAGGCGCCCATTATAAGGTACGTCCACAAGCTCATTACCGAAGCCGTCCGCCGCAGGGCTTCCGACATACACCTCGAGCCCCTCGAAAAGCGCTTCCGCGTCCGCTACCGCATAGACGGCGTCCTTTTGGAAGTCGAAAACCCGCCGAAACGCCTCCAGCCGTCGATAATTTCGCGCCTGAAGCTCATGGCAAACATTTCGATAGCCGAAAAGCGCGTTCCGCAGGACGGCCGCATACAGATACAGTATGCCAAGAAGGACATCGACTTGCGCGTTTCCAGCCTTCCGACCGTTTACGGGGAGTCCATCGTCATGCGTATTCTCGACAAGGAGGGGCTGCGCCTCGGGCTTCCGGAGCTGGGCTTTTTCTCGGACGACCAGTCCACTTTCGAGCGCATCGTCAGCATGCCTGACGGCATCTTCCTCGTGACCGGCCCGACGGGTTCCGGCAAATCCACGACCCTTTATTCCGGCATCAACTACCTCAACCACCCGGACACGAAAATCATCACGGTTGAAGACCCCGTCGAATACCAGATGACGGGCGTGAACCAGGTCCAGGTTCGGCGCGAGGTGGGCATGACGTTTGCAGCGGCCCTGCGCTCAATGCTGCGCCAGGCCCCGAACATCATAATGGTCGGCGAAATCCGAGACCTTGAAACCGCGGAAATCGCGGTGAATGCGTCGCTCACCGGCCACATGGTGTTTTCCACCCTCCACACAAACGACGCCGCGAGCGCCATTACCCGACTCGTCGATATCGGCGTCAAGCCCTTCCTCGTCAGCGCCTCGCTCCGCGCGGCCCTGGCGCAGCGCCTCGTAAGAAAGAGCTGCACGCAGTGCAAGGAGGTTTACGCCCCCGACACCAAGGTGTTGCAGGCTCTCGGCATAAACGAGATAGAGGCGGCCGGCATGACCTTCTACAAGGGGGCCGGATGCCCCAAGTGCAACGGCATCGGCTACAAGGGCCGAATGGGCATATTTGAGATGTTTGTTGTAAACGAGGAGCTCCAGCAGATGATTTACGAGGCCAGAACCCTCGTGGAACTCCGCCAGAAGGCGAGGGAGCTGGGCATGAGAACCATGCGAGAAGACGGCATCCGAAAGGTCGGCAGCGGCCTTACGACGGCGGACGAAGTCCTCAAGGTCACGATGAACGAGGCTGACTAAACTTTTAAATAGGATTTTTGCAATGTTTGAAGATCACAACAGCACCGTTTTCGAGGTAGTCCAGTCGTCCAACCTGCTTTCCAAGGAACAGCTCGACGAACTTAACGAAACGCATCTCAGCACCGGGAACTCCCTCGCGGACACCATAATCGGGTCCGGGCTGATGGACAAGCCCACCCTTTTGAAGGCGGTGGCCGACTCGCTCGGTTTTGAATATATGGCCTCCGTCCCCATGGACGTGTCCCCGGAGCTCGCCAAGCAGATAAGGCCCCCTGTCGCCAGAATGTACGGCGTCGTCCCCGTCCGCGTGGACGACACGTCGATAGCGGTTTTGGCGATGGACCCCTTCAACAACGCCATCGTTGACGACCTCACCTTCTCGCTCAACAAGGACGTGACCGTCATCGTGGCCGACCCCGCCGGCGTGGAAATCCTCATGCGCCAGACCTACGGCGACGAGGACGCCAGCATAGACGACCTCCTTTCGGAAATTTCCGGCGTCGATTTCGGCGAGGGCGGCGACATGTCCGAAAAGGACATAAACGACATGGCAAACGAAACGCCCATCATCCGTTTCGTGAACCTCGTCCTCCAGCAGGCCATACGCGACAAGGCCTCCGACATCCACTTCGAGCCGTTTGAGGACTGCTTCCGCATCCGCTACCGAATCGACGGCGCGCTCTACGAAATGGCCCCGCCGCCGAAGAGCCTGGCCCTCCCCGTGATTTCGCGCGTGAAGGTTCTTGCGAACCTGAACATCGCCGAAACTCGAATCCCGCAGGACGGCCGAATCAAGATGTCGATTTCCGGACGCCCCGTCGATTTGCGCGTGTCCACGCTCCCGACCCAGTTCGGCGAATCGGTGGTGCTGCGTATTCTCGACAAGTCGGTAGTCAACCTCGACCTTGAAAAGCTCAGCATGGCCGACGAGGTTATGGAAAACATCCGCAGGCTCGTCAAGCTGCCGAACGGCATCTTCATCGTGACGGGGCCGACGGGTTCCGGCAAAACCACCACGCTTTACTCCGCATTGCGCGAGGTCAACACAATCGACGTGAAGATTCTCACCGCAGAAGACCCTGTCGAATACGAAATCGACGGCATCATGCAGGTGCAGATAAACCACCACGTCGGCCTCGACTTCGCGCGCGCCCTCCGCGCCTTCCTGCGCCAGGACCCCGACAAGATAATGGTCGGCGAAATCCGAGACCTCGAAACCGCGCAGATAGCCGTCCAGGCGTCGCTCACCGGCCACGTGGTTCTCGCCACCCTGCACACCAACGACTCCCCGGGCGCCGTTACGCGGCTTATGGATATGGGCCTCGAACCCTACCTTATCGCCGCTTCCCTCGAGGGCGTTCTCGGCCAGCGTCTCGTAAGGCGCATATGCACCTCGTGCAGGACTTCCTACGAGCCCGACCAGGAGCTCATCGACATGCTCGGCGTGGACCCCATCGAAATCGCCGACAAGCAGTTCTATTTCGGCAAGGGCTGCCCGGACTGCTCCAACTCGGGCTACCGCGGCCGCCAGGGCCTCTTCGAGCTTCTCCTTGTAAACGACGCGCTGCGCCAGCTCATCACCGCCCGCGCTCCGACGCTCGTTCTCAAGCAGAAGGCCATAGAGCTGGGGATGCGCACGCTCCGCGACGACGGCCTCCGCGCCATATTCGACGGCGCGACGACCGTGGACGAAGTTTTGAAATACACCTAATTTAAAAAAGGCACACTAATGGCAAAATTCAGATACATAGGCAAAGACAAGGACGGCAAAGAGGTCAATGACGTCATCGACGCCCAGAGCGAGGCAAAGGCCCGCATGCAGCTCAGCTCAAAGGGCGTGAGGGTCGCGCGCATCGCCGAGATAACCGAGAACGAGGGCGGCAAAAAGCCGAAGAAGGCCCTCTTCGGAACCGGCATCTCAAATGAAAACGTGACCGTGTTCTCGCGCCAGATGGCGACCCTTCTGAAGGCGGGCCTCCCGCTTCTGCGCTCGCTTGAAGTCATAAGCCGCCAGGAGAAGAACCCGTACTTCAAGTCCGTCCTCGAACAGGTTGCAGACAATGTCAGAACCGGCAACAAGTTCTCCGACGGCCTCTCGCAGCACCCCAAGGTTTTCGACCACCTCTATGTCAACATGGCAAGGGCGGGCGAGGCCGGCGGCGTCCTCGACGTCGTATTGGACCGCGTCGCCACCTTCCAGGAAAAGGCCCTGAAAATCAAGGGCAAGGTCAAGGGCGCCATGGTTTACCCGATAGTCATCATGGTCGTCGCGGTCTTGATAGTCAGCGTCCTCATGGTGTTCGTCGTCCCGAAGTTCCAGAAGATATTCCAGGACATGCTGAAGGGCGCCCCGATGCCGGGCATCACGCAGGTCGTCATAAACATATCGACTTTCATGCAGGAGAACATCCTTGCCACAATCGGCATAGTGGTGGCGGTTTTCGTGCTGATTAAGCTCTATTTCAGGACGAAGATAGGAAAGCGCTCTTGGGATACCGCCGTGTTGAAGCTTCCCAAGATAGGCGACCTTGCCATGAAGTCAACCGTCGCGCGCTTCACCCGCACGTTCGGCACGCTCCTCTCTTCCGGCGTTCCGATTCTCGAAGCCCTCAAAATCACGAGCGGCACCCTCAATAACGTGGTTGTAAACGACGCCCTCCAGCGCGTCCACGACCGCGTGAGGGACGGCGAAAATCTTGCCACTCCCCTCGACCAGCAGAAGCTCTTCCCGACAATGGTGACCAGCATGGTGGAAGTCGGCGAGGAAACAGGCCAGCTCTCCGAGATGCTCAACCGAATCGCCGACAACTACGACGAAGAAGTCGACAACGCCGTCGGCGCAGTCACGTCGATTATAGAGCCGATAATGATTCTTCTGATGGCGGTTGTAGTTGGCTCCATCGTTATTGCGCTCTTCCTCCCGCTCATCCAGATAATTCAGTCCCTCACCGGAGGGGCCTAGAAACGGGCGGCGGGTTCTTCCGCGCAAATTCAAAAATCCCACGGGAGGCTTCCCGCGGGATTTTTTTTGCGCCGCCATTCGGACTTTTGCGCCGCCATGCCGGCTTTGAGGCGCAAATCGCATCCTGCACGCGGGCCTTTCGCCCGCCCCTTGCGGATGGTTTTGCGGCTGGAATCGTTTGGCGGTGGCGCTGATATTTGATGAAGGGAATTGGAAACGGAAAACGGCGGAAAATAATGGTAAGTTGGAAAATGTAGGAAAGTTTTGCGGCGGATTCGGCTTCCGGATTTTGAGTTTGGGAGGGATTAAAAAAATGATGTCTGCGCAATTTCAGCAGAATCTGGCGCAAAAAATGGCGCCTCACACTTCCAAAAAAACTTTCCACATTTCCGGCCATTTTTGCCGAAAAAAGCGGCCATTGAAAATCTCCGATTCCCTGCGAAGAATCCTGAAAAATTCATTCAAAAGACGGAGTTCAATTTATGATTTTCGGCATTTTGAAAAAAATGCAGGAAATGCCAACTTGAAGAGGCTATATCCGTTCTTTCGCGGCATCTTCATCTATGCCAGTCCAAAAATATTTGGCGCGGCTGCTATTTTGCACATAATTGGCGGTACGCGCTCCATAGCCTTCAGAATTTGGGAAGTTTTGCGCCCGCAGCCTCAAAACAGGGCTAGAGGGGGAATATTTTTATCATGCCTTGCCGTTTTAGTTTGTTATTATGCGCTTCCGGATGGAAAAAAATCCCCTGCCGGCGTGGGCTAACATGGGGGAATTTCATGCGGACGAGGTGGCTGTCTGCGCTACTCATAAGGGAAAGCCCTCTCCAAATTCCAGGCGCCGGGGAGCGGTTCAGCGAAGGGGTTTTTTGCGGAAGTTTCAAGCGGGGAATGTTTTAGGTTCGGCGGCTAATGTCTTGGGGCGGTGAAAGGGAGAATTGAGCGCGAAGGCGATATTTTATAAAGGTTTGCAAGGCTTAGCACCGCCTTGTATTGTGCCTGCGAAGCTCGGGAAGTCCGGAATTCCAAAGGGGGGATGCCTTTGAATCTGCCGGATGGAAAATCAAATGGACGGCTGTTGCCGTATCGGGCAATGCACAGGGTCGCACATGGCATGCCTGTTGGGCGCAGATGTTCGCCGGATGCGGAAGGGTGCATGTGTGCGGGAATGTTAAAATGATATACGGCGGGGTTCGCGGCTTTGCAGTGCGCAGGGGAGCGGGTATCGTGGATGCCGTATCGCGCCGCAGGGTTTGAGGGGGTGGGGAGGCGAACTATTGAGGGAAAAAGGTTTGATGTTTTAATATATTCCCGCAGCTTGCGGAATGCGATTACGGGACAGTCCGCTTTATCGGGCGGCCGATATTATTTTCCCGCTAGCCCCGTTTTTTTCTCAAAGCAATCCCGAACGCTCAAACCTCCCGCAGCCCTCCTGCTTCCGCGACTTTCGGTGGGTTCGGCGGCTTTTCAAACTTTTAAAGTAAAACCAAACGCTCCGCGCTAAAGCATTCTGGCGCAAACGATGTCGGCCAAAATTTTTCCAATCAACCGAAAAAATGCTCGTAAAATTCAAGGGCAAAATGGGTTCCGGCGCGGGCGGGCGGCGGATGAAACGAATCGCAACAAAGCTTTCGGGCGTTGCATCGCCCAAGTCCGCCGTATGAAATAGGCAACCAGCTTTCCAAGTAAAAATTGACAAGGGAAAAAGTATCGGCGAGAATTGTGGCAAAATCAAAGAGCGGGGATTATGGACAGATTTGAAGAATTCGGAATACTTGAGGAGAAGAAGCGCAACTACGAGGGCATCCTCTATGTCACAAACCTCATACACGGAGTGTTGGAAAAGCGTTTCCACTCCTACTTCGCTGCGCGCGGCACAAGCGCGCCGAAGTACAACATCCTGATGGCCCTGGCCTATATAAACGGCGGCGAGGGCCTGAACCAGTCCGAGATAGGCCGCCACCTGATAACAAGCCCCGGCAACGTCACAAAGCTCGTGGATTCCCTCTGCCGGGACGGCTACGCCACGCGCAGGCAGAGCAAGTCTGATCGCCGCGAAAACATCGTGAAAATCACAAAGAAGGGCGCGGACTTTATTGAAGCCCTGTGGCCCGAATATGACGCGATGGCGCGGAAGTACGCGGACCTCATCCCGCAGAAAAAGCAGAAGGCTTTTATTGAAACCCTCAAAGCCTGGTATCTCGCAATAGAGGCGGATGCGGAATAGCTCATCCCACCCGCATTTGCCGCCTCCACCGATATTTTGCCGCATTGCAGAAGCCGTTTGAGGCTTTCCTTTTTCGCGTTTTTCGGGCCGCAACCCGCATAGCTCAGATGCGTTTTTTGTTCCGCTTTCTGCGATGGCGGCCTGTATTTATCATATAAGCTTTCACGCGCGCGTCTCCCATGCGGGATTCCGCCCGGACGCGTGGGGCGATTTGCGGGCATGTGCCGGGCGTCCGCTTTCGGGGAGTTTTTCGCGCGGCTTCCAATCGGCCGGAAGCTCCGAGCGCGGGTGCATTTTGCGCGCGGCCGCGCATTCCGCCTTCCAAGTAAATGCTTGTAAAAAAAATCCTCCCCGTCTTTACTTGCGCGCATGAGTAAAAAGAATGACGGCAAGCAGGCAAGCTGGGGCGGGAGGTTCTCGGAGGCTCCCAGCGAACTAATGTTGCGTTTCGGGGAGTCTGTCTCCTTCGACAAAAAACTAGCCTATTTCGACATACAGGGGTCGGCGGCCCAGGCGGAAATGCTCGCAAGCTGCGGGATAATCACGGAGGCCGAGTGCGCGGAAATCCTGCGGGGCCTGGACGCGGTCCTCGACAAAATCGAGGCGGGAACCTTCAAGTGGGACATCGCCCTTGAGGACGTCCACATGAATATCGAGCAGGCCCTGACCAAGATAGCCCCCGCCGCCGCAAAGCTGCATACCGGGCGCAGCCGCAACGACCAGGTTGCAACCGACATGCGCCTGTTTTTCAAAAGCGCCTGCATGCGCATATGCGACAAGCTGGAAGCCCTCCTTTCCGCCCTCGCGGGCCTGGCCGACAAAAACAGGGACGTCCTCATCCCCGGCTACACCCACCTCCAGCGCGCCCAGCCCGTGAGCGCTGCGCACCACATCCTCGCATGGGCCGAGATGTTTTCCCGCGACCTTCGCCGCTTCGCTTCGGTCCGCGAGAGCGCAAACGTCTCGCCCCTCGGCAGCGGCGCCATAGCAGGCACCACTCTGCCGATAGACCGCGAATATTCGGCCTCCCTGATGGGGTTCGTAGATTCGAGGGGAAGGCCCAGAATCACCTCGAACAGCATGGACGCCGTGGCGGACCGCGACGTGTTTTTGGAGTTCGCTTCGGCGTGCTCGATAATGGCCGTCCACTTTTCGCGCATGGCCGAGGACGTGATTGTCTGGAACTCGTCGGAATTTTCCTTCGTCCGCCTCCCCGACGCGTTCACCACGGGCTCGTCGCTCATGCCGCAGAAGAAGAACCCCGATTCCTTCGAGCTTTTGCGCGGAAAAAGCGCGCGCATAATCGGGTGCATGGAGACCCTCTTTATGCTCGTCAAGGGGCTTCCGCTCACCTACAACCGCGACCTCCAGGAGGACAAGCCCGCGGTGTTCGACGCCTACGAGCAGGCCATGATATGCCTGGACGTGGCGGCAGCGGCGGCCTCCGGGATAGAGTTCAGGAAGGACCGTTGCGCGGCCGCCGTTTCCGACCCGCTGCTGCTTGCGACGGACCTCGCGGACTACCTTGTAATGCGCGGGGTGCCGTTCCGCAAGGCCCACCACTATGTGGGCGCCCTGGTTGCCCTCTCGGAAAAATCGGGCGTGCCGATAAACGAGCTGCCGGAAAAGGAGGCTGCCGGGGTCTGCCCGGAGCTTGGCGGCGACTGGAGGTCGGTGTTCGACTTGAGGCGCGCCATGTCGATGAGGGAAAAGCCCGGCATGCCGGGCCCGAAGCAGATTGCCAGGCGGATACGCGAGCTTTGCAAGTCGCTTAAGGATTGAAAAAAGGCCCCGCATTACTGCGGGGCCTTTTCGCGCGCAAAGCCTTTGGGGCGCAAGCCGCGCCGCTCAAGCTTTTGAAAAGCGGTAGCCTATGCTGCGGACGGTCTCTATGAGCGCCGCCTTTTCGCCCAGCTTTTTTCGTATGCCGGCTATCTGGACGTCTATCGCCCTGTCCGTGATGGCGTATCCCGGGCCGTGGAGGCGGGTTATTATGTCGTCGCGGGAATAGACCCTGCCGGGGTTTGCGCAGAGCATGAAAAGGATTGTGAATTCGTTCGCCGTAAGCTGCACGGGCGCGCCGTCGATTTTAACCTCGTGGAAGTTGTTGTTCATCGTGATTCCGGCTATGGATATTTCGTCGGGCTCCTGGGCGTCGGAGGTGTCGCGCAGCCTGGTTTTTATGCGGGCCACGAGCACGCGCGGGCTGAACGGCTTTGTGATGTAGTCGTCTGCGCCGAGTTCGAGGGCGCTCACTATGTCGGCGTCCTCGGAGCGGGCGGTGAGCATTATGATGGGAATTTTTGCGTACTGGCGCTTGGAGCGCACGAGCTTGCAGAAGTCGAGGCCGTCCATGCCGGGAAGCATGACGTCGAGAAGTATCAGGTCGAAGTCGTTGCGCGACAGCATCGACAGGGCGTCTTCGGCGTTGAAGGCCGCCTTTGAGGCGTAGCCGGACTTCTTCAGGTTGAAGCAGATGAGCTCCGATATGTTTTCGTCGTCCTCCACCACGAGTATTTTTTTCTCTGACATGGCCGCAATGATGCCCTTTCGTTTTTTTAATTTTGTTAGCGGTGTGTTAGCATATCGTTAGGGCGCGGGCATGCAAGCCCAATGGGGGAATAAATGCGGGGCGAATAATATGCTTGCGCGGACGGGGGCGCGGGCTAGATTTGCATATGATGAAAACTCTTCCCAGGCGATTGCCGTCGAATCCGGCGGAGCTGCCGAACCTGTATCTGGTCGGCTTTATGGGAACCGGCAAGAGCGCGCTGGGCCGGAGGCTCGCCGCCCGCTTCGGCATGAGGTTTCTGGATTCCGATTCGGAAATCGAGAGGGGGCGCGGCATGAGCGTTAAGGACATATTCGCAAAGCTTGGCGAGGAGGAGTTCCGCAAAATGGAGCGCGAGTTCATGGAGGGCGGGCACCCGGCCACCGGCTGCGTGGTTTCTTGCGGGGGCGGCCTCGTATGCCGGGAGGGCATGCCGGAGCTCGTGAAGTCGAAGGGGGTTTCGGTAGTTCTTTTCGCCGAGCCCGAGGTGGTTTTCAAGCGCGTTTCAGGCTCCGCAAGGAGGCCGCTTTTGAATGTGGAAAACCCGCTTGAAAAAATCCGCGAGCTCATGGCCGCGCGCAGGCCGTTTTACAGCAAAAGCGGGATTTGCGTAAGCTCCGCAGGCAGGATTGGGGACATTGAAGAGCGCATCGCGCGCGTGTTTTGCGAGCATGCCATGCCACAGCGCGGGGGGCGCAGAAGGCGCTGAATCCGTCCCGGCGGGGAACGCATGGCGCATCGGGCGCCCGGGATTTTTTTGCGCATCTGGCCGCGTTTGCGTTCCGGAAGTCCCGATGCGAAGGCGCGGCAAGAACCGCCCCGCGCTTTTGAGATTGCAGGCGGGCTGAGTTTTCCGCTTTGGCGGGCGCCGGGCTGGACGCAAATGGAGCGTTTTTTTATCGGGGCGGGGGCGGATGGCGCGCAATGGATGAATTTTGCCGCCGCATTTACGATAAATATTGCATGTCTGAAAAAAATTTTACGCTGAAAAGCCCCGACTGGCAGGGGCAGGTTCCGCCCAGATGCGCGTATCGCGGATGCGTGCCGGGGGCGGAAAACCTCTCGCCTGCGCTGGAATGGATAGACCCGCCGGACGGCGCGGCAGGCTTTGCCTTGACTCTGTACGACCCCGACGCCCCGACCGGAAGCGGATGGTGGCACTGGCTTGCCTTCAATATCCCGCGAACGGCCACGTCGCTTTCGGCGGGAGCCGGCTCGCCGGGCTCGCACGCCATGTGGGAGGGCGCGGTGCAGAGTGCAAACGACTACGGGGAATTCGGCTACGGCGGCCCATGCCCCCCGAAGGGCGACAGGCCGCACAGGTACATTCTCACAGTTTACGCCCTCCCAACGGCTAAGATGGAGGGCCTGGATAGGCGCTCCAGCCCGGTGTCGGTAGGGTTTGCCCTGAATTCGGAGTCGATTGCAAGGGCTTCGCTCATCGCGTATTTCGGCGTCGTCGGCGGGGCGGGCGAAAGGTCTTGACTAGGGGCTGTCTCTTATACACAT
>URJJ01000009.1 GCA_900548185.1 uncultured Opitutales bacterium | reverse complement strand
GGCATACGAGATTCTTAGGGTCTCGTGGGCTCGGAGATGTGTATAAGAGACAGGTGCGAGGGGGAGGCTATTGAAAAGCTTTCAAGCGTGTCGAGGGCGGCCGCCATCACGGCGGAGCGCAGGGCGAACTCGTTTTTCAGCCTCACTTCGCGCTTGGCGGGGTGGACGTTCACGTCAACGGAGCGCGGGTCCAGCCTTATGAAAAGGAAGGCCGCCGGGTATCTGCCCTGGCCGATTGCGTTCCGGCACGCCTCCCTGAGGGCGGAATATACCGCGCGGCAGTCGACCGGCCGGCCGTTTATGAATGCGTAAATGTTGCGGGCCGAGGCCCAGTCCTCGCCGGGTTTTGAGAGCGCCCCGTCTATCGAAATTCCGAAGGCTTCGTAGGGGCGCAGGGGGATGATTTTCCCGGAAATTTCGCTCCCGAACACGTCCTCTATCCTGCCTACGAGGTCGCGCGACTTTTTCGAGGCGAATACGGGCCGGGAGTTTTCGGCAAGTGAAAATTCGACGTCCGGCCTCGCCAGCGCGTATAGCTTGCACATCCTTATGATGTGGGAGGCTTCGGTGTTGTCGCTCTTCAGGAATTTTCGCCGCGCCGGCACGCCGCAGAACAGGTCTTCAACCACTATTTCCGTCCCCGCGGCCATTGCGCATTCGGAAATTTTCCCTATCTTGCCGGCGTAAACCTCCACGCGGGAGCCGACTTCGCTGCCGGCGGTGCGGGAGCTTGCGGAGAACTTGGCAACGCTCGCTATCGAGGGGACCGCCTCGCCTCGGAAGCCGAAGCTGGCAACCGTGTCGAGGTCGTCGGCGGTGCGTATCTTGCTTGTGGCGTGGGGCTCCAGGCAGGTGAGGAGCTGGTCCCGGCGCATGCCGTGGCCGTTGTCGGAGACTTTTATGTAGCTCTTGCCCCCGTTTCTGAATTCGATGTCTATCCGCGTCGCCCCGGCGTCGAGCGAGTTTTCAACCAGCTCCTTTACGGCAGCGGCGGGCCTTTCTATCACTTCGCCTGCGGCAATCCTGTTTGCGACTTCCTCGCTTAAAATCCTGATTTCTGGAAGGGCCATTCTCGCGGAAAATTTTTCGGTTCCACGCTAGCGCCCGCGCGGCCTTTTGCAATTTTATTTTTCCGCCTTTCACCGCGCTGCCCGGCCCGGGGAGAGCCGCCGGGCTGCGCTAGCGCCCGCCCGATTCGTAGCGCGATATCCAGGCCGAGGACCAGGGGTGGAAGTCGCCGGATTCTATGTGGGCGCGCGCCTCGCGCATGAGGTTAAGGAAAAAAGATATGTTGTGTATGGAAAGGAGCGTGCAGGCCAGCATTTCCCCCGCGACCACGAGGTGCCTTATGTATGCGCGAGAAAACCCGGCCGCATAGCCCGGAACTTCGGGGTCCAGCGGCGATTCGTCCTCGCGGAAGCGCGCGTTTTTCAGGTTTATGACCCCGCAGGATGTGAAGGCGTTGCCGTGGCGCGCGAGGCGGGTCGGCATCACGCAGTCGAACATGTCGGCCCCGAGGGCTATCATTTTCAGAAGCTGCGGGGGGGTGCCGACCCCCATGACGTAGCGCGGCTTGTCGTGCGGGAGGAATTCTGCGGAGGCTGCCACCTGCTCCAGCATTTCGGCCTCCGGCTCGCCGACGCTGACGCCGCCTATCGCGTATCCGGGGAAGCCCATCGCCGCGAGCTGCCTGGCGCAATGCCCTCGGATGTCGCCGTACACGCCGCCCTGCACTATGCCGAATGTGAGTCGGCCGTCGGCGAGGGCGTCGTGCGCCGCCTTGCAGCGCTCCGCCCAGCGGAGGGTGCGCTCGACCGATTTCATGCAAGCACCCCTTTCGCAGGGGTAGGGTATGCACTCGTCGAGCGCCATCCGTATGTCGCTTTTTAGCTCCGACTGTATCCTCATGCAGGATTCCGGCGAGAGGAACAGCTCCGCCCCGTCCAGATGGGACTTGAATGTTATCCCGTCCTCGGAAATTTTGCGAAGCGCCGAAAGGCTGAACGCCTGGAAGCCGCCGCTGTCGGTCAGTATCGGCTTGGGCCATTTCATGAAGCCGTGCAGGCCCCCGAACTTTTCAATGAGGGGGGAGGTGGGGCGGATGTTCAGGTGGTAGGTGTTGGAGAGGATTATCTGCGCATCGGTGTCGAGTATCTGGGCGGGCGTGAGCGACTTCACCGTGGCCTGCGTGCCCACGGGCATGAATATCGGCGTCTGGATTTCGCCGTGCGGCGTGCTGAGGACGCCGCGCCTGGCCGACGCGTCTTTTGCTATTGTCTTAAACATGGTGTTTGCTGCCTCCCCGTGTGCGGGCCGCAATTTCGCCCGCGCGGTTTTGCGCGCCGCGCAGGGTCTTTTTGGCGGCCTTTTTTAATAGATGAAATCCCAGTGCGGCGCCCGCTTCCGCCGCCTTCCGAGGGGAGGGCGCGCGGCTTTCCGGACGGCGCGGCGGGCGTTTGAATCCCGTCAGAGGATGGGCGCCGGCGCGTATGAGGCGGCTTTCGGATATTTCTCCGCCCAAATCCTTGCGCGCGCGGCAAAGTCCAGGGCCTGCGGCTTTGCCATGCCGGTCTCCGTCCTGCCGGCCTCCAGAATCTCCGCCAGGTCGCCGGAGGAAAGCGGCATGCGGGAATCCGCCGCCAGCCTTTCAAACAGGTCGTTTTTGGCGGCCCTGCCCGAGCGCAGGTCGCGCAGCGTGGCCACGGCATGCTCCTTAATGACCTCGTGGGCGTCCTCGCGGCCCATCCCGTTTTTGACGGCGCGCATCATGACGGTAGTCGTCAGCAGAAACGGCATGTACCGCTCGCGCTCCGCCGCTATCACGGGTTCGTTCACCTCCATCTGGCGGGATATGGTCAGGAAGGTTTCAAAGAGGCCGTCTATAGCAAAGAACATCCCCGGCAGCGCGACGCGGCGGACCACAGAGCACGAAACGTCTCCCTCGTTCCACTGGTCCCCCGCCAGGCCCGCCAGCATTTCCATGAAGCCGCGGATTATGACGTGGAAGCCGTTGAGGCGCTCGCAACTGCGGGAATTCATCTTGTGCGGCATGGCCGAGGAGCCGGTCTGGCCCTTGGCAAACCCCTCGCCGGCCAGCTCGTGGCCTGCCATTATGCGCAGCGTCTTGGCAAAGGACGAGGGGCCGGAGCCCATCTGGTAGAGGCGGCTTGCCGCCTCGAAGTCGAGCGAGCGCGGATAAACCTGCCCGGTGGCGCCGAGCGAATTTGATATTCCGAGGTGCTCCAGCACTATTTCATTCAGGCGGGCGGCCTTTTCCCTGTCGCCGCCAAAGAGCGTGAGCTGGTCGAGCTGGGTGCCTATCGCGCCCTTGATTCCGCGCACCGGATAGGAATCGATAAAAGCCTGCATCGAATCCATCGCCCTCAGGAGGTCCTCGCCGAACATCGCAAACCTCTTGCCGAGGGTTGTGAGCTGCGCTATTACGTTGTGGGTGCGGGCCGCGTAGGGGAAGTCCGCGTATTTTTCCGCAAAAACGGCGAAGGCCAGGGCCGAGGCTGAAGCCTTCATCATTACGAGCTTCAGGGACTTGTAAATTTGGAACTGCTCCGCGCACTCGGTGAGGTCGCGGCTTGTCATGCCCTTGTGGATGTGCTCGAAGCCCGCGAGGCCGCAGAACTCCTCAATTCTGGCCTTGACGTCGTGGCGGGTTATCTTTTCGCGGCGCGTTATGGATGCGGTGTCGATGTCGTTTTTCACGCGCTCGTACGCTTCAATGGCCTCCGCGGGTATGTCCAGGCCGAGCTGCCTCTGCGCCTTCATCACGGCAATCCAGAGTTCGCGCTCCAGCAAAATTTTCCCCTCCGCGCTCCAGATGCTCTTCATCTGTTCGGAGGCGTACCTTTCAGCCAATACGTCCGCAATAATCATAAAAGGCGATAATGGGGAAATTCCCCGCGTTTTGAAGAATAAAAATTCCCCAAAAGGAACTTTTTTGCCCGTGAATTATTTTGACAAGATTCCCGGGATGCGTCAGACTTGCATTCAAATTAACACGAATATGGCAAAGTTTACCCCCCCCGTTTCAGGCCGCGCCAGAAAGGCGTTCACCCTTATAGAAATCCTGGTCGTAATCGCGATAATCGCGGTTCTGGCCGCCATGACGACCCGCGTGGCAGACTCCATAACCCAGTCCCAGGACCGCTCGAAGGCCGCTGCCGACATGGCCGCCATGGCCGCCGCCCTCGAGACCTTCAAGAGCATGTATAACGACTACCCGCGCCTGAACGCCAACGCGGGGGGCACAACCTTTGCAAGGGACCTCTACAAGTGCCTTTCCGGCAAGAGCTTCATGAGGCTAAACGGCGGCCAGATAACCTTTGTCGACATGGAGAGCGCGGGCGACTACAAGCCCCTTTTGGACATCACCGTAATGAGGGTGGGCGACCCCGTCGATCCCGACCGGGAAGTGAACGACTTCGACAACCCGAAGCTCGCCTTTCTGGACCCCTGGGGGAATCCCTACCTCTATTTCTACGACTCCTCCCTCATGGCGGGGGCCGTTGGCGCCTGGGAGGCGGCCTCGTTCATCCTCCTGTCCCGCGGGCCCGACGGCAAGGATGTGGGCGTAAATTCCATGTATTCAAACGGCATAATGCCCAGCGACGAGGACTACCGCAAGCCCATTGAAAACGCCGACAACATCGTTTACGGCCTCGACAACTAGGGCGTCCGCTTCCCGGCTGTTTATTTTGTTGAAAAAGCAGATTTCCAAATTAAATTATCAACCCAATTATGAAAAAGAAAAACGCATTTACCCTTGTTGAACTTTTGATAGTAATATCGATTATAGCCGTCATGGCGGGCCTCCTGATGCCGGCAATTTCAGGCGCCCAGAACATGGCAAAGAAGAGCACCTCCAAAAACTTCATGACCCAGCTTGCCACCTCCATAGAGCGCTACAAGGCAGAGTACGGCTATTTTCCGGAGTTTCTCACCGAAAAGGACAGGGTGAACCTCGACGACGGCAACGCCGCCACAAACCTCGTGAAGGCCCTTTCCGGAAGGAATCCCGACGGCTCCCGCCTCTCCGACTCCGACCGCAACAAGTACAACCGCCGCATGGTGAACTTCATAACCTTCGACAACGCCAACCTCGTTAAAAAGAACAACACGTGGAAGATTGTCGACAGCTTCGGGAACCCCAACATCTACATATGCGTGGACTCCAACGGCGGCGGCGCGATAAAGAAGGGCTACCCGACCATATCCGACGGCCTGTCTGCCGACAGCTACAAGGAGCTTGTGCCCGACACCGCAAACGGCGTGCGCAAGGCCGTGATAATCTTCACCCTCCAGAAGGACCAGAACAAGGACAAGGCCGACTACGAGGCCGAAGACATTTTCACCTGGCAGTGAGGCCACCAAACTTTCACCGGAATATTTGAACATGCGAAGAAAAAGAAGAGCCTTTACGCTCGTCGAACTGCTGGTGGTGATTGCCATAATCTCCGTCATCGGGGCCGGCGGCGTCATGCTGGTCAATTTCAATTCGGGGAGGCAGTCTCTCGTGACCGCCCAGCAGACGCTGATGTCCTCGTTTGAAGAGGCCAGGATACTGGCCTGCGCAAAGAGCGCCAAGGCCCGCGTAGTCATATACAAGGGGGACGACAACTCAAGGCGGCTGCGCCAGGTCGGGATAATATACGAATCCCTGGACGACGACGGCAACAGCAACGGATGGGTGTCGCACTCAAGCGGGACGATGCTGCCCAAAAACACGTTTTTTATCCCGCCGTCGGGCGAGTTCAATTCCCAGGTCAAGATAGACAGCGACTCGATGAGCGAGGCCGACGTTGTAAACAGCACCTTCAGCAACGGGGTAACCGGCGCCCCCAGGGTGGTCGGCATGGCCAATTTCGGCAGCCGAAGGGCCCAGAGCGTGGGCGAGGGCAACGGCGAATGGTACTGCTATGAATTTTCGGCCGAAGGCCTGTCCGAAAACCCCAACGCCCGCATAATTGTCGCCACCGGAACCCAGAACGCGAAGGGCGAGTTCATAATGAAAAATCCGTTCGACATCCTCGGCTTTACGGTGCTGAGGACTGGCAAGACCGTGGGCTTTACGGACTATGAGGAAATCAAGGAGGCCATGCTGCAATGATCCAGAAGATTTTAAAGGCGAAGAAACGGGCCTTCACGCTTGTGGAGGTGATGATTGCCATAGGCATACTTTCCGTGTCGCTGACGGCCCTCATAGGGCTTTTGTCGGCCATATCGACTAAGGTCGCGGAAGTCCGCAACCAGAGCAAGGCTATATCTGTTGTGACGGACCTGGAAGTCATACTGAAGTCGAAGTCGTTCGACCAGGTGTACGACTGGGTCCGCACCGCGCGCCAGCCGTATGTAGTCTATTTCTGGGACGAGTACGCAAATTTCGAGGAGGTTGACGACCCGTCCTTGGTTTCCGTGTCCTCGGAAACCCCCGGCAAGCGCCTTGGCGCCCCCCCGAACGCCGAGGACCTGAAAAAGGCCGACGGCAACATTTACCGCGCCGTGCTCACGCTTAGCGAGGAGGCCCTCAAGGGGCGCTTTGTCAACCTGGACGATCCCGAGCGCGAATACGGCGGCGGTTCGCTGCCCGAATCTTCGGATTTGTACGGCGAGGCCTTCCTGCCGATAAACGTCGAGGTTCTCGTGGACCCCGTTGACGACATCATTTCCGGGGCGGGCGACGAAGACCAGAACAACCAGCGCCGCGTCTATTCCGACCTAATCGTAAAAATGAGGTAATTTAATGGAATCCAAGCAACCTCTTCCGCATTCAAAGAAACCGAAGTCCAGGCGCGGGTTCACCCTGATAGAGGTGATGGCGGCCGCGACAATAATGGTCATAATGATAGGCGCCGTCCTTTACGGAGTGGGCGAAGTGCTGAAGTCATGGAACAATTCGACCGGAAAGATACAGGGGTACTTCGAGGCCGACTCGCTCGCCGACTTCATCCAGCAGGACATCCAGTCTGCGGTGATAAAGCGCGACGGCAGGGCATGGTTCCAGGTGGACTACCCGCAGGACGTCGGCATGCTGACGGGCACCAGCGTCGGTGGGGAGCCGGTCAGGCCGCCGCAGATAATGTTTTTCTCGCCCACCTACATCCGCCCGCGCTTTGACAGCGGCCAGATGATGAACCGTTCCGACGATCGCCAGTCGATTCCCGGCAGCGTGTGCGCGGTCAAATACCAGATGAGCTACAAAAGCCCCTTCCGCCCCGGCGGAGCCAACGAAGGCTCGAACGAGCGCCAGCTCAACGCTTTCTACGGCCTCTACCGAGGCGTTATAGACCCCAAGTCCACTTTCGAGGAGGCTCTCGGGGACATGCAGGGCGATTTTGACGACAACGAATACGCCCTCCAGCGCTTCTGGAACGGCAGTTGCACTGTGCTGAACGACCGTGGCGGCTACGATCGCGGCGCGGACCTCAAGTCCTGGATTCTTTCCCCGTCGAACTTCATCGCGGCCAACATAGTGGACTTTCAGGTCACATTCGCCGTAATGTACAGGCGCGAGGGCGAACAGGTTGCGGAAAAGGAAAGCCCGTACCACATCGCATACATAGAGCCCGGAACTCCGTTTACCGTGGCCGACAGGATATATGTCGACGGCAGGGTGTACGAGCGCGGGGAGGGCGGCGGCAAGGTCGCGGTTGCCCCCGAGGAAATCCGCAACGGCTTCCTGGCCTTTGCAGAAATTTCGATGACGTTTGTTTCCGACTTGGGCGCGATGGAGATTCGCAGCCTGTCCGGCGAGGGCAAGCTGGCCCGCTTCCAGACCCTGCGCCAGCAGTACGGAACTACGACTACCCGCAAGGTGCAGTTCCTTGTGGAACCATTGAACTAGCAGTATGAGCGAAAAACTTACCCCCGAACAGGGCGAGGCTGTGGCATCCTGGATAGCGTCGGGCGCAAAGCTTGGCGAAGTCCAGAAGCGGCTTCTTGAAGAATTCGGAATCAGCATGACTTACATGGACGTGCGCTTCCTTGTGGACGACATGGACCTGACTGTCAAGGATCCCAAGCCGGCAGAGGCCGCGCCCGCTGCGCAGCAGCCGGCGGACGAAGCTCCGCTTCCCGAAGGCGGCGGGGTGCGCGTTGAGGTTAGCCCCGTCCAGCGGCCCGGAATGATAACGGGCGGGACTGTGAAGTTTTCGGACGGGGTGGAGGCCACATGGGAGCTCGACCAGGACGGCCGCCTCCATCTCGGCGGGGCGGCTCCCGACTACCGGCCTTCGCAGGAAGACCTGCTGGATTTCCAGCAAAAGCTCAGGACGATTCTCGGCGGCTAGCGGCCGCTCCGGCGTGATTTTGCCGGGAAAGTGCGCGCCGGACCGGTTTGCGGTTCGGCGTTTTTTGTGCGCATTAAGACGCTGGCTTTGACATATGGTGAAGTTTGGGGTCTGGAAAATGAATCTGAATTTGCAGAAAGCCCGCTATTGGCTGTTTGCGGGAGTGTTTTTTTGCGGAACTCCCTGGCGATTGCAAATCAGGCAAAGATAGCCTTGTTTTTATACGGATAGGCGTTTTTTGGGGGGGCAATGGCATCCGGCTACGGAAGCGAGGGATGAAGCTGAACGGTTTATTGCGGACAATGCCCGTATACGCCTCAGCCATTGCGGCTGAAGGGCGCATACCAATCCCCGCTGCATGGTTTGGGCGGCTTTTCTTCTGCCTGATTTAAAAAATACCACGCATCGCCGCAATGAGGGTTGCCGCGCATCCGGGTTATCAATTCCGTTCTGGCGGCGGCCACATCCGCGACGCGCGGAAGAATCGGGGCCGCCTTTTCTGATTTAACGCCGTAAAAATTCGCTAAAGGGAATTCCTATTTCAAGCCCGGTGTGCAGAGTTGCATGCGGGGCGGTAAAAGTCGCAGCGGGGCGAAAAGTTTTCCGAACCGGCTTCGTCTCATCTGTCGGAGCAAAGATTTTTGAAAGCCCAATCCGAAAACTAATCCGGGAAGCAAATCCGCAAAAACACATCGTTTGGCCCTGCCTCTTTCAGCTCTTTCCGGGCGTTTCGCGTTTCAAAATCCCGTGTCTTAGGCATCATTGCGGGAGGGGGGAATCGCGTTTATGGGTTTTGGCTCTTTCCCGCTTGGGGCTTCCCGTTTCCGCGCAAATGTAGGGCGATAATTATGGGCGGGAACGCCGGTTTTGCGCGGCCGGCCCGTCGGCCGGGCTTCAGCCTTTGTGCCTTTTCAGGACGCGCCGCTGGGGCGCATTTTCATCGCAAATATATGGGCGGATGGCGGGCTTTCTGGGGCGGCTCTTGTTTTTGATATGTAAAAAACCCGGGTTTCAATAAAAAACCTCTTGCAAAAAAAAGTCCAAAGTGATTTTTAAAGATGGCTTTAGCTTGCAGAAGGCCAAAGCGAAAAATTCCCGGGGCGCGAGTCCGGCGGGGCTTCGGATGAGGCTTTCCAACCCCGCAGCCCATGAACACACCTCATATTCCATTCACATTCCGCCCCAAACTCGTCGACTGTCTGCGCGGCTACAATCTGAACACATTCATGTCGGATTTGGCTGCCGGAGTGATTGTCGGCATCGTAGCGCTCCCGCTTGCGATGGCATTTGCGATAGCAAGCGGCGTCAAGCCCGAGCAGGGCATTTTCACCGCCATAATAGCGGGATTTATCATTTCCGCCTTTGGCGGTTCGCGCGTCCAGATAGGCGGGCCCACCGGGGCCTTCGTAGTTATCGTGGCGGGCGTCATAGCCGACTACGGCTTTCAGGCGCTACTCATATGCACGATAATGGCGGGCGTGATGCTCATAATGATGAGCCTCATGAAGATGGGGGCCGTCATAAAGTACATTCCCCGCCCCGTGACCGTCGGCTTTACAAACGGCATAGCGGTGGTGATATTCCTCACCCAGATAAAGGATTTTTTCGGGCTTGAAATGGGAGCCGTCCCCGCAGACTTCTTCGAGAAAATCCGGGCGATTTTTGCCGCGCTGCCGTCTGTTGACTTCCAGACCACGCTCGTGGCCGGCGTGTCGCTCGCAGCTATAATCCTTTGGCCCGTCAAATGGAGGAAGCGCTTCCCGGGATCGGTTGCGGCCCTGATTTTCGGCACGCTCTTCGCCCTTCTCTTCGGGCTTGACGTCTCGACGATAGGCTCCACGTTCGGGGGCATCCCGGATTCCCTGCCCGCGTTTTCAATGCCGTCTTTTGAGTGGGGCACGCTCAGGGGCCTGATAGTTCCGGCGCTCACAATTGCGATACTCGCCGCGATAGAGTCCCTGCTTTCGGCCGTGGTCGCAGACGGCATGATAGAGGACCGCCACGACTCCAACCAGGAGCTGATGGCCCAGGGGATTGCCAACGTCGTTGCACCGTTTTTCGGCGGCATCCCGGCGACGGGGGCCATAGCAAGGACTGCCACGAACGTAAAAAACGGCGCAAAGACGCCTGTCGCCGGCATAATCCACGCAGCGACCCTGCTTGTGATACTTCTCGTCTTTGCTCCCTATGCGAAGTACATCCCGATGAGCTGCCTCGCGGCCATACTGTTTGTCGTCTGCTACAACATGGGCGACTGGCGCGAATTCCTGGTTCTTCCGAAGATGACAAAAAGCGACGCCTTCGTCTTTCTCACGACATTTGCGCTGACCGTCGTTTTCGACCTGACTATCGCCGTGGAAGTCGGGATGCTTCTGGCCGCGATGTTCTTCATACGCCGCATAGCCCACTCGACGCACATCGACCCGTACGACCGCACCGCAGAAAGCCTAGAAAACCTTGAATCTCTCGAGGGCTGCGACATCCCGAGGGACGTCATGATTTTCCGCGTGTTCGGCGCGCTATTGTTCGGCGCGGCCGACAAGCTCGACGGCGTCCTTCGCGGAAACGCGACGCCGCCTAAGGTGGTTATACTCCGCATGCGCACCGTCATGGCCCTAGACACGACCGCCGTGAACGCCCTGGAGCGCCTCAACGCAAAAATAAGGGCGGGAGGGGCCATCATGCTGCTCTCCGGCACGCATTCGCAGCCCCTGCAAATGATATACAAGTCGGGCCTGGCCGAAACGATAGGCGAGGAAAATATCTGCGACAACATACATGCGGCCCTCGACCGCGCGCGCAAGCTTTCCGCAATAATGAACGGGCCCGGGCAGGCCTAGCGGCGCCGGGCGTTTCCAGACATGCCGCATGCCGTCATGCGGGGCAAGGCCATTTCCCCCCCGGCCACGTCCGGGGCGCGGGGCGCCCGCCGTTCCGGTTGGGGGCGTGCGCGCCGCACGGCTTGCCGGGATTTTTGCGGCGTTTTTCATCCCGCCCGGCCCGGCTTTCCGCGCCGCCATTTGCGCGCGCCGGGCGGCGCCGTTTGCGAGGGTGGCTATACGAAAATCTGGACGTCCGAACTTTTGCCGCTAAGGTATTTTTTTGCGGCCCGCAGGGCGAGGGCGGTTGAAAGCGTCGGATTTTCCTCGGTGTTTGCGAATATGTTTTCCTCGCCTATGGTCTTTGCCACGCCGGAGCTTTTGAGGGCCGCCATAACGTCCGGCATGACCTCGCAAAGGTAGAGCACCCCGCCGCGCTTTCTCATCTGTATTGCGATTTCCTCCAGGTCGGCTGCGGAGGTAGCGTCAAAGTTTATTGCGTTTCTGAGCTTCAGCAAAAGGACTTTCAGGCTCGGGGCCTCGTATATGCGGCGCATCTGGTCCTGGAACACGTCGCTTGCCCCGAAAAACAGGTTGCCGCCGACGTGCACTATGGAAATTTCCGGGGCCTCCTTCCCCTCGGGGCCGTCCAGCTTCCTCTCCAGGCCGTTGTCCCCGATTGCGACTTCCACGACTTCGGGCGCGCTCGCGTTTTTCAGAAACAGTATGATGGAGGCCGCCACCCCTATGTATATCGCGTCGTCGAGCGACGAGGTGATTCCCGTTATGAATGTGAGGAGGAACACCACGGCGTCCTCCCGCGTGCTTCTGAGGGCGAGCTTTATGGCCTTTTTGCTAAAGAGCGTGAAGGCTATCACTATCACCACCGCCGACAGGGCCGGGCGCGGGATGTATGCTATGAAGCTGCCAAAGAGCAGTATGCCGGCCAGCATGAAAGTCGCGCTGAAAAAATTCACGAATGGGGTTTTGGTCCCCGCGTCGGCGCCCGCTGCCGACCGCGTGAGCGACCCGGACTCCACCGTGCCGGAGAGCAGCGACGCCCCTATGTTGGCCATTCCCAGGGAAAAGAGCTCCTGGTTTGTGTTGAGCCTTTCGGCGTTTTTTGCGGCCAGGCTCTTGCCTATCGAGGTGGATTCTATCACACAGAAAAGCGAGACTGCGAGGGCCGCCAGGGCGAGGCTTCTGAATGGGACCGCCTCGAAGTCCGGAAGCGTCAGGGCCCAGTCGGAAACCGTCACGGAGTCGAGGTAGGCCACTTCGATGCCGAGCGGGCCCTTGAGCGCGGCGCAGATGGCAGCGGCCCCCACGAGCGCGACCGCCTGCGCGGGGAGCTTTTTGAAGAACCTCTTGCAGGCAAAGAGTATGGCGATTGCAGCCAGCGACAGGCCTATCGCGTCGCAGTTTGCGTCGGAAATGTGGGCGAAGGTGCGATTGAGGCTTGAGAAGAGCTGGCCGGAGGAGCCCTTCACGGAGGTTATCCCGAGGGCGCTGTTTAGCTGGTTTGCGACTATGAGCATGGCGCCCGCAGTAATGTATCCCGTCACGACCGTCCGCGAGACGTAGCGCACAAAGTTGGTGATTTTAAAAAGGCTCGCAATCACGAGGAACGCCCCGACAAGCAGGACTATCGCCGAAACCGCGGCGACCCTCTGCGCCTCGGTGTCCAGCCCCATCGAGGCGAAGGCGCTCATCAGCATCACGGCCGAGGCGTTGCTTGGGCCGAACATTATGAACCTGGACGATGAGAACACGCATGAAAAATACGCGGCGGCAATCCCGCCGAAAAGCCCGTACATGACAGGCAGCCCCGCTATCATCGCATAGGCGATGCTCATTGAAAAGGTGAGCATCGCAACGCTTATGCCGGCCCTTATGTCGCCGGCCGCCTTTTCTGCGGTGTATTCCCGCGCGGTCCGTATTATGGGCAGCGGGTCGATGGCCCCGCGCGTATTTAAAATCCCCTTTATGAAGGCGTTTCTCATGCTGGGGGGCGGCCTATTCGGCGGCTTTCTCGAACACGTCCACCCTCGCCGGGGGGACGTTCAAATATACCCGCGAATCTTTCACATGCCTCATCGCCTTGAAGCCCAGCTCCTCGGGGGCGCGTTTCAAGTTGTACGTGAACTGCACGAACCTGCCGCCTTCCGGAAGCAGCCGCTCGCATTCGGAGAGTATCCTGCGCCCGACCTCCGGCGGGAGGCTGAGAAAGGGCAGGCTCGACACTATCGCGCACACGTCCCCGCACCTTTCGCCCAGAAGGCTGCGCACGTCCTCCGCGCTTGCGTTTATGACGTTTACGCCGGGAAACCTCCTCCTTAGTATCTCGCAGAGCCCGCAGTCGAATTCTATGCAGTATAGGTCCTCCGGGCGCACGCCGCCTTTCAGTATCTGGGCGGTGACGGGGCCAGTGCCGGGGCCCAGCTCCACGACGGCCGCGCCGGGCCTTGGGGCCGCCCCGTCTGCCATGCGCCTGCCCAGAAAGCGGGAGCTTGGGAGAATCGAGCCGGTGAAGCGCGGGGTGGCAAAAAAGCGCGCGGTAAATTTCAGGACGTCGGATATTTTGGCGTGTTTCATTTTGTCAGTGGGAATCCGGCTGGTAGATGTCGTGCAGCCTTATTATTCCCGCAGCGCGGCCCTGGCCGTCCACGACGGGAAGCACGGAAAGTTTCGAGCGCCGGTTTTCCATGAGGCGCGCGGCGTCCGAAAGCGGGGCTTCCGGGCCGACCGTGACGGGGGAGGGCGTCATGATGTCTGCGGCCCTCGCCGCGTCTATCGCCACATCCCTGCGCAGCATCCGGCGTATGTCGCCGTCTGTTATGAGGCCCGCAAGCGCGCCGTCGGGGGCCACCACGCACGCCGCCCCCAGGGGCTTTTCAGTCATGGCTATGACGGCCTCCCGCACCGTGGCGGAGGGCGGGATGAAGGCGCACTCTGCGGCCGGGTGCATGACGTCGCCCACCTTGTGCGTCAGGTTGCGCCCGAGTTGACCGGCCGGGTGGAGCCGGGCGAAATCGTCCTTGGTGAACCCGCGCGCGCACATGAGTGCGCAGGCGATGGCGTCGCCCATGGCCATTGCGAGCGTCGAGGAGCTCGTGGGCACTATGCCGAGCGGGTCCCCCTCGCAGGGCACTCCGGCGTCGATTGCGACGTCCGCAGCGCGCGCCATTGGAGAGTCGGTATTGCCCAGTATGGCTATGAGCGGGGAGTTGAAATTCTTAAGGACCGGCATTACGCGCAGGCATTCTATCGTCGCCCCGCTCTTTGAAATCAGTATGGTTGGGTCCCCCGGCTCGTATATGCCCAGGTCTCCGTGCACGGCTTCGGCGGCGTGCATGAATACGGCGGGAGTGCCGGTGCTTGAAAGCGTCGCCGCGAGCTTCTGGCCGACCAGCCCGGACTTGCCCACGCCGCATATCATGAGCTTGCCTTTGTGGGCCAGTATTATCTCTACGGCCCTCCGGAAGTTTGCGTCTATGCGCTTTGCGGCCGCAGCTATCGCCGCCGCCTCGCACTCCATCGCGGCTTCGGCCGCCCTCATGAATTCTGGCTTTGCTTCCATGGGATTACGCTCCGCTTTCTGCGGAGAGCATCCCCTCCGCGCGCTCAAGGTCTTCAGGCGTGTCTATCCCGACTACCCTGTACCCGCTCTCGACCAGGCTGAAGCGCATGCCCGCGTCGAGAAACCTGAGCTGTTCGAGGCTCTCGCACGCCTCCAGGCGGCTCGGAGGGAGCGCGGAGTATTTTTCCAGCGCCTCCCGCGAGTATCCGTAAATGCCTATGTGCTTGAGGTAGCGCGTGCGCCGGAGCCATTCGGCGGGGTCGCTCTCCCCCCGGACGTAGGGCAGGGGGGAGCGGCTGAAATAAATGGCCTCCCCTGCGGCGTTTGTGAGGACTTTCACGTTGTTTGGGTTGAACAGCTCCCCGGGGTCCTCTATGGGGGTGGCGGCCGTGGCCAGCCCGCAGGAGGTTTTGGCGCGCAGCTCGAAAATGGAGTCTATGAGTTGGGTCGGCACAAACGGCTCGTCGCCCTGGACGTTCACTATGAATTCCGCGCCGATTTCGGGCAGGGCCTCGACAATGCGCTCCGTGCCGTTTTTGCACTCGGGGCTTGTCATTATGCACTTAGCGCCTATGGAGCCTGCAAAATCGCGTATTTCGGGGCTGTCTGTGAGGATGAACGCCCCCTCCGCCATTTTCGATGCGGCGCACCTCTCATACACCCATTCAATGACCCTTTTGCCGCCCAGCTTTGCCAGCGGCTTGCCCGGAAAGCGCGTGGAGCCCATCCGGGCCGGGATTGCTATCGCCCCTATGAGCATTGCGGTGCGGAATACGGAGTCGGAGCTCTTGGTCTGGTCTATTTTCTTCCAGAAGTCGTCGGCGTCGTCGGGCTCCTGGTCTGTATCCATGTGCATTATGTAAAACAGGGCGGCGGCCGCAGCCACCATCACCGCCCCGAAGGCCCTGAAGAGCAGCTTGTATGCCGAAAGCGACACCCCCATCCCCTTGAAGCGGGACATGGCGTACGAATCCTCGTATGAATCCGCCTTCCTCAATAAAAACGCCAAACCTATCGCAAGCGGAATCGCCCATGCGGCTATACGAAGTATTGACAGTATGAAATCTATTACTAGTCCTATTCCCATTGTCCGTTTTGAATGTTTTTCGGCTTAAATTGTTTTCGGACCGATTTAAACTGCGCGCCGCTTCCGCGTCAATGCTTTCTCTATGTTTTTGCTTCCTTTTAAAACTATGGGCGCCTCCGAAAACATGGCTTTCGACTCGCTCATGCTGCGCGCCTGGCCCCTCGCCGACGAGCCGAGGCTCAGGTTTTACGGCTGGGAGCGCCCGTGCGCAACCTGCGGCGTATCGCAGCGGGCCGAGGATTTTCCGGGCGTTGATCCGCGCTTTCTTGTGAGGCGGCCCGGCGGAGGGGGGCTGGTGCGCCACTCAAATGCGGAAATGACCTACGCCTTCGCCGTATCGCGGCGGCATCCGCTCTTTTCGATGCGCCCGGCCGATTCCTATGTCGAAATACACGGCGCGCTCGCGCGCGCGGCGAGGCTCGCCGGGGCGGAGGTTTCCCTGCTTGAGCGCGACGCGCCGCCGGACGGGCTTCCCGCAGAGTGCTTCAGGCGCCCGAGCGCGGGGGACGTCATGCTGGCGTCCGGCCGCAAGCTCGCTGGGGCCGCCCAGAAGCGGACGCGCGACGGACTCCTCGTCCAGGGCTATGTGGCGCTCTCCGGGCTCCCCGGGCGGGTGCGCGGGGAATTTGCCGCCCTCGCCGGGGCGGCTTTGGCTGGCCTTCTGGGCGGAGGGGTGTCCGCCTGCGGGCTCCCGCAGTTCGATGAAAGCCTGTGGAGGTCGGAGGTATGCAGGTTCGCCCCTTTTGCGGAGGGCGGCGCATAGCCCGGGCGGGCGCGCGGCATGCGGCGGGATTTCCCGTAAAAGGCGCCGTTTTTTTGCCCGGAATGCGGGCGGTTCAAAAAAAATCTATAAAATGCTTGCGCTTTTTTACGAACCGATAATAGGGTATACCCCTATATAGTATATTGAGCGAAAAAAGGACGCATATGGCAGTTTGCAGAAGCAAAGAGGACAAGCAGGGCTTTTCCATCCGCCTCAAAAGGATGGAGGGCCAGTTGCGCGGCATCGAAAAAATGATAGAAAACGACGGCGAATGCATCGACGTGCTCCGCCAGATAGCCTCAGTCTCCGGGGCGCTCCACGGGCTCTGGGTCAAGATTCTGGAGGGGCACCTGAAGGGCTGCATAAGGCAGGCGCTGGTCGAGAGGGACGACAGCCTCGTGGACGAGCTGGTCGAGCATTTGAAGAAGGTTAAATGAGGTGATTTATGGCTGATTCGGAAGAAAAGGTTTGTTGCAGCCGCGGCGGGGCGCAGCCCTCGGGCGGCGGGGAATGCCATTGCGAAGGCGGCGGACACGGCGGCGGGAAGACCTCCGGACATTCCTGCTGCGGCGCGGCCGGGGGGGGCGAAAGCCATGGCGGCTCATGCTGCTGCGGCTCCGGCGCAAAGCGCTCGGGCGGCGGCGGGAGCTGCTGCGGCTCCGCGCACTCGGGGATTCCGGACGGGGCGAGGCTCTGGATTTCGTTTGCGGCGCTGGCTGCGGGGTTTGCGGTGGGGAGCCTCCATGTTCCCTGGCCGCTCTTTCCGCTGACCGACCCGTCGTGGATAGCGGTAGCGCTCTGCGGGTGGCCCATTGCCAAGGGGGCGTGGGAGAGCCTGCGCGGCGAGGGCAGGGTGACGTCGGCGCTGCTCATAACAATCGCCATATTTTCCGCGATAGCCCTTCAGCTTTTGGAGAGCTTCGGCGGGGCGCAGTCCGGGCACGGGCACGCGAGCTACATATTTGCCGCGGGCGAAATCGCCTTCCTGATGGGCCTGGGCGAGATGATAGAGGCCCGCACGGTGCGCAAGACCCGCGAGGGCGTGGAGGCCCTTGTTAAAATCGCACCCAAAACCGCCATGCTGAAAACGGCGGACGGGTTTTCCGAAACCCCCGTCGGGAGCCTGAAGGTCGGCGACATCGTGCTGGTGCGCCCCAACTGCATGATTTCAGTCGACGGGGAAATTGTCGAGGGCGGGGGCGCCGTGGACCAGTCCAGCATGACGGGCGAGTCCGTCCCCGTGGACAAGAAGCCCGGCGACACGGTGCTGGCGGGCACTTGGAACAAGTCCGGCCCGATGATGGTGCGCGTCTCAAAGCTTTCGTCGCAGACAGCGATATCAAAGCTCATATCGCTCGTCGAGGAGGCGGAGGGGAAGAAGGCCCCGATATCGAGGGTTGCGAACAAATGGGCGGGGCGGATAGTGCCGGCTGCGGTCGCGACTTCGGTTGCCGTATTCCTCTTTACGCGCCTGGCGCTCGAAACGGACATGGCGACCTCGCTTGTGAGGGCTGTTACGATACTCGTTGTGTTCTGCCCGTGCGCCTTTGCCCTGGCGACCCCGACCGCCGTCGCAGCCGGGATAGGCAACGCCTCAAGGCGCGGCATACTTGTAAAAAGTGGAGCGGCAATTGAGGAGCTTTCATACATAAACTGCGTCGCCTTCGACAAGACCGGAACGCTGACGACGGCCTCTTTGAAGGTTGAGGCCGTGGCCGGATTCGGCATGTCTGAAGACGAAGCGCTCGCACTGTGCGCCGGGGCCGAGAGCTATTCAGAACACCCCATAGCCAGGGCCGTGGCCGCGGCCGCCCGGGGGCGCGTTGAAATTCCCGAGCCTGAAGGCACTAAGGCCCTGACCGGCATCGGCGTGGAGTGCTCAATCGGCGGGCGCAGGATTTTGGTCTGCTCCTACCGGGCGGCGGTTGATTCCGGCGCCGCCGTGGACGCTGCGGCGCGGGAATATGCCGAGTCCCGCCTGGAGCGCGGCGAGACGCTCGTGTGCCTCGTGGCGGATTCAAAACTCGCGGGGATAATATCGCTCTCGGACGAAATAAGGCCGGGCGCGGCCTCGGCTGTTGCGGAACTCGGTCGCTTGGGCTACTCCACCGCAATACTGACGGGCGACAATCCCTCCGCCGCCGCCCGCGTGGCTTCCGAAACGGGGGTTGCCAGATGCTTCAGCTCGCTCATGCCCGACGGGAAAGTCGCAGCCATAGAGGGCCTGCGCCGAGGCGGCGCAAAGGTGCTGATGATAGGCGACGGCGTAAACGACGCCCCGGCCCTGGCCGCTGCGGACTGCTCGGCCGCCATGGGCGCGCTCGGGTCCGACCTCGCCGTGGAGACTGCGGACATAGCGTTTTTAAACGACAACATTTCCCTCGTCCCCGGACTCTTGAAGTTCTCGAAGGCCGTGATGTTTAAAATACGCTCCAATATCGTCCTGTCGCTTGCGATAAGCTTTTCGGCTGTCATTTTGAGCGCGGCGGGGGTGCTCGACCCCGTTAGCGGCGCCCTTTTGCACAATGTTTCCTCGGTTACGGTGGTGCTCAATTCCGCCAGCCTTTTGGCGCGCAAGAAGGACTATGACGGGGCGGCAAAAGCCTCTTAGGCAAAATCCGGCGGCCGCGCCGGGATTCCCGGATTAAAAAACGGCGCAGGTTTCAGGCGCCCGCGCGGGCTTTTCGCGCGGGCGTTTTCCCTTTCCAATCGCCGGCAGGGGAGGGCGGCGGCGCGCCCGGGGAAATTTTCCGGGCGTTTTTGCGCGGTTTCCGCTTGGGCATTTCAAAATTCAAAAACGCAAACTTCTCCTTGACTGTTCTGTTCTTTTATGATGAAATGAGAGGATTGTTTTTGCGTATATTTTTGCGTTTCTGAAAGGTTTTTGCACATGATAGCGGCGATGATAATACTGTTTGTCGGGGGCTACCTGCTGATTGCCCTCGAGCACTATGTCGGCATAAACAAGGCGGCGACCGCCATAGTTCTGGGCGTTTTGCTTTGGACCATGTACATGTTCTGCGGGGACGCCCAGATAGTCGAGACGAACCGCCGGGCCTTTGAAATGTTCCTCGCCGCAAATCCCGAAAGCGCTTCGGCCGCCCTGCGGGAGCAGGTTTCCGCCTTCGTGGGCCAGTGGCAGGCGATAAACCACCTCGGGGACATATCGAGCATACTGTTTTATTTGCTGTGCGCAATGACGATAGTCGAGCTCATCGACGCGCACGGGGGCTTTGCCATAATAACGCGCCACATCGCCACTCGGGACAAGCGCAGGCTCCTGTGGATGATAGCGATGATTTCCTTTTTCATGTCCGCAGTCCTCGACAACCTCACGACTGCGATAGTGATGATTATGCTCCTTCGGAAGCTCGTCAGCTCCAAAAAGGACAGGTGGCTCTTTGCGGGCATCGTGGTGATAGCCGCAAACAGCGGCGGGGCGTGGACTCCGATAGGGGACATTACCACAATAATGCTATGGATAAACGAGAACGTCACGAGCTTCTACCTCCTGACCCACCTCTTCCTGCCGTCATTTGTGTCGATGCTTGTGCCGCTTCTTTTTGTGTCCGCCCGCCTGAAGGGCGAGGTTTCCCCGCCGGAGGAGCTGCGCGCGAAGTCGGAGTCCGGCCATCCGGTGAGGCTCCCCGCTCCGGCCAGGCTTTCAATACTGGTCCTCGGCGTCGCCTGCCTGGTTTCGGTCCCGCTTTTCAAGGCCGTCACGCACCTCCCCCCGTTTATGGGCATCCTGCTTGCGCTTGGGCTGATGTGGGTCTATACTGAAATTGTATATAACCGCAACAAGGCCATACCCCACGCCCAGCAGCACCGCATCCCGTTTGTCCTCACCAGGATAGACATGCCGACCATCCTGTTTTTCCTCGGCATACTGATGGCCGTGGCTGCCCTTGAGTGCGCGGGCGTGCTGCACACGGCTGCGGCCTTCCTCGACGGCAGGCTGCACAACCCCTACCTGATAAATTCTGCAATCGGCGTTCTGAGCTCCATAGTGGACAACGTCCCGCTCGTGGCTGCCGCCATGGGCATGTATCCGCTCCTTTCGCCGGAGGCCGCCGCAGCCGCCGCCGACCCTGCGTATATGGCAAACTTCGTTCAAGACGGCGTGTTCTGGCAGCTTCTCACATTCTGCGCAGGCACGGGCGGCAGCATCCTCATAATAGGCTCTGCGGCGGGCGTCGTCGTCATGGGGCTTGAGCGCATGAACTTCTTCTGGTACCTGAAGAACATATCGCTTCTGGCCCTGGCAGGCTACGCGGCGGGGATTCTCACTTTCCTTCTCCAGAGGCTCGTGTTCTTTTGATGCGCCGCATTGCCGAGCGCAAAAAAAGGCCGGGGGCGCTCCCCGGCTTTTTTTGCGCGCCCCGCCTAGGCGAGGCCGTTTTCGCGCTCGAACTTTCTTATCTCGTCCAGAAACGGGGGCAGCAGGGTTTGCGCCTTCTGAGGGCCTATCCCCTTTATCTTCATGGCCTCTTCCGCGTCGGCGGGGCGGAGGTTTGCGAGGTTTTTCAGCACCTGGTTCGGAAAGAGAGCATATATTGGAGGGTTTCCGCGCGCGCGCCTCACGGCGTTTCTAAGCTCCACCAGGCGCGAGTAGAGCTCGGGATATTCCGGCTCGCCGGCATCCGCCGAGCCACCCGCCGCAGGCCGCGCCCTGACGCGCCCTCCGCCCGCCGGTTTCGGGATGTCCATTGAAGGGACAAGCCCGCCCAGCATGACTTCCACCCCTTTGGGGGTTATGCCAAGCAGGGGGTATTCCCCGTCCGAAATCTCAGCCAGCCCCGCGTCCAGCAGGGCGTCTATGAGGGAGCCTACGTAGGCTTTGCCGCGCTCCTTGAGAATCCCGTAGGTCGAAACCCTGTCTAGCCCCGCCTCAAGGATTCTGGCGTCCCGGCTTCCGCACAGGCTCTTTGCTATCCTGTCCCTGCCGAAGCGCGGGGCCCATTCGCGCCTGCCGGTTTTAAAGGACATTCTGGCGATTCCGCTCAGGGCCTTGCGCACGTCCTCCAGGGCTTCTCCCGAAAGGGGCGCGGCGGGTTCAGCGCGGCCGGAGGCGCACCGGTCGCACCTGCCGCAGGGCGAGGCGTCGGCCTCGCCGAAGTATCCGAGTATCCATTCCTGGCGGCAGCCGCGCGAATATGCGAAGCGCAGGAGGTCCTTCAGCTTCTGCTCGTCGCGCCTGCGCTTTTCCTCAAGCATTCCCGGCGGAAAGACTATGTGCGAGGGCGGAAGGGCGGGGCCGATGAGCCTTGTAAGCCTGCCGGGGCCCGACGGGGCGTCCAGCCTTTCTATGAAGCCGTGCTTTTTAAGCAGCGAGACCGCGCTTGCCGCCGACATGGAGCTGAGGGCCTTCCTCCCCGCCGCTGCGTTTGCCGCATCCGCCATATCGTCTATCGAAATTGAGGCGGTGCCGTCGCTCCCCGCCGCGGCGCATATTGCCGAATAGACCGCCCTTATTTCGGCTATCCTCGGGTTTGCCCCCTCTATGAAAAAGTCCTGCACGCGCTTGTCGGCGTAAGAAAAGAGCATTTCGCACCGCGCCGGCCCGCCGTCGCGCCCGGCCCTTCCCGCCTCCTGATAGAATGCCTCTACGCTCCCCGGCAGGTCGTGGTGGCAGACGAAGCGTATGTCGGGGCGGTCTATGCCCATGCCGAAGGCGTTTGTTGCCACTGCAACGTCGGCCCTTCCGGACACGAATTCGTCCTGGGCCTCGTCGCGCTGCGCGGGCGTCATCCCGCCGTGGTAGAGCACGTGCGGTATGGAGTCGAGCGCAAGCCCCTTTGAGACGTCTTCGGCGCTCTTGCGCGTCGAGCAGTATATTATGCCGGTTTTGAATTTCGCAATCAGCTCCCGCGTCTTTGCGTCCTTTTCGGCCCGCCCCGAGACCTGCGTTACGTTGAAGCTTAAGTTGGGGCGCGCGAACCCCGAGACGAACACTGCGGGCGAGCGCATGTCGAGCTGCGATATAATGTCGCCTTTCACTTCCGGCGTCGCCGTCGCGGTGAAGGCGGCGCACGGTGGGCGCCCGAGGGTTTCGAGGGCCTCGCGCAGGCGCATGTAGTCGGGGCGGAAGTCGTGGCCCCACTGGCTTATGCAGTGCGCCTCGTCAACGGCAAAAAGCGATATTTTCACCCCCGCAAGCGAGCGCGTGAAACTCTGCGCCCTGAAGCGCTCCGGGGCTATGTACACGAGCTTCAGCGCTCCCGAGCGCATGGCGTCCATCGCCCCCTTCTGCTCCGCCCAGGACTGGGAGCTGTTTATCATTGCGGCGGGGATGCCCTTTTTTGAGAGGGCGTCCACCTGGTCCTTCATCAGGGCTATGAGCGGGGATACGACGAGCGCCACCCCGTCGGAGACGACTGCCGGAAGCTGGTAGCACAAGCTTTTGCCGCCGCCCGTGGGCATTATCGCAAGGGTGTCCCGGCCGGAGACGACCGATTCCACGACCTCCCGCTGCGGCTTCCTGAAAGAGGTGTGGCCGAAGTGTGCGGCGAGGGCTTTGGCGATGTCTGGGCGGCTCATGTCGAAAGGGTCGGATAATCGCCTTTTTCCGGATTCTTTCGAGAAAAATTTTCCAAAAATCCGCCCCTGCCTGCCCGGAGGGGGCGGAAACACCCGCCGGGGTCAGTTTTTTTCCACAGTGTAGCTTTCAATGCCGAATTTCGCGTAGAGCTTTGAGAGCTCCTCGGCGTTGTCGGATATCACCAGCATTTTGTCCCCGGGGGCGAGCTGCGTGTTGCCCTGGGGGACGAAGTAGTTGCCGTCACGCTTGACCATGACGACGAGGGTGTTGCCGGGCAGCTTCATGTCCATGAGCCTCGCCCCGTTTTCGAGCATAGCCGGCACCAGCTCTATTTCAGACATGGTGCTTTTTATGTCCTCTGAAAGCTCGACCCCGAATTCGTCCCCGGCGATGGCGCCGTCTTTTATGAGGCCGAGCCTCCCGGCGGCGAACCCGACCGTAGTGCCCTGCACCAGCAGCGACATTATCGTTATGAAGAATACGACGTTGAAAATCAGGTGCGCCTGCTCGATGTTTGCAAGTAGCGGGTAGGTCGCAAAAATAATCGGCACGGCCCCCCTCAGGCCAACCCACGATACGTATGCCCGCTCGGCTTTCGGCATTTTAAAAGGCAGCAGGCAAAGCAGCACGCCAAGCGGCCTTCCCAGCACTATCATAAACGCCCCTATCGCAAGGCCGACGCCCGCCACCGGCAGCAGTTCGCGGGGGTTTACCAGAAGCCCAAGGGCCAGGAACATGACTATCTGCCATAGCCAGGCGAAGCTTTCAAAGAAAGTGAGTATCGTGCGCTTGTGCACAAACTTGCGGTTCCCGACGACCAGGCCGGCAAGGTAAACCGCAAGATAGCCGTTCCCGCCGAGGGCGTCGGTGAAGGCGAATGTGAAGAGGACGAAGGCTAGAAGCAGGATGGAGTAGAGGGAGGCGTTATTTACGTTTATCTTGTTCAGCCAGTATATGGTCAGGCGCCCCAGCAGGTAGCCGAGCGCGCCGCCGACTGTCAGTTGGACTGCGAAGTCCGCCGCGGCGGGCCCGAATTCGGTGGAGCCTTCATTTATTATCTGGATGAAGAGTATCGTGAGCATGTAGGCCATGGGGTCGTTGCTGCCGCTTTCAAGCTCCAGCGTGGCCCGCAGGTTCCGGTCGAGGTTCAGGCCCTTCGAGCGCAGTAGGGAGAAGACCGAGGCCGAGTCGGTGGAAGACATAACTGAGGCGAGGAGCATGGATTCTGCCAGCGTCAGCCTGAACTCCCCGCCTATCCATCCGGAGAGCGCGTATATGAAGCCGCCCGTAAGCCCCGCCGTCAAAAGCACGCCGAAGGTCGCCAGCACCACTCCCTGCTTCCACACCGGCCTTATGTCCGAATACTTGGTGTCCATGCCGCCCGAAAACAGTATTATGCTCAGGGCCACCACGCCTATGAACTGGGCTATTGCCGGGCTTTCAAACTCTATGCCGAGCCCGTCGCTTCCGACCAGCATCCCGACCCCCAGAAAAAGCAGCAGTATCGGGATGCCTATCTTGTATCCGGCCTTGCCCGCAAGAACGCTCAAAAACAGGAGCACCGAACCGACCAGAAGGACGTTTTCGGATGTTATCGTGAGGTCTGTTATATGGTTTATGAATGCATGCATCGCAGCCGTCCCCTTCCCGGCGTTTTTTGGGGTGGAGTGCGTCCGGCCCGGCGGCGCGGACTGGTTTTATATCGGAAAAGTCGAAAGCAAATTTCCGGAATCTGCAAGAATTTTGAGCGCCGCAGCCGAATTTTGGCGCGCGGGCGCATGGAGGCGCCTCATAGAATCAGCATCGCGTCGCCGTATGAGAAGAACTTGTACCCCTCGGATATGGCGAGCGCGTAGATTTCCTTGAGCCTCCCGATTCCCCACTCCTCGCCCGGAGAGATGAACGCTCCAACGAGGCACATGAGGGTGGAGCGCGGCAGGTGGAAGTTCGTGATTAGCGCGTCCGCAGACACTATCCTTTGCGGGGGATGGACAAACAGCGAGGCGCTGCCGACATACCCCTCCCCGGGGGCGAGCTCCGGATTTTTGCGGCAGAAGTCCTCCGAGGCCCTGAGCGACGTAGTCCCCACCATCGTTATGGGCGCCCTTCTGGCGCGCAGAATCTCGGCGGTTTCGGCGGGTATTTCGTATATTTCAGAGTGCATCCGGTGGTTTTCGACGCTGTCGCCCTTTATCGGCTGGAAGGTTCCGAGGCCGACGTGGAGCGTGACGGAATGGAAACGGGACCCGGCCGCCTCCAGCCTTCCGCAGAGCGCGTCTGTAAAGTGCAGCCCCGCAGTGGGCGCGGCCGCAGCCACGCGCTTTGAGGGGTCGGCATAGACTGTCTCGTAGCGCTCGTTGTCGGCGCGGCGGTCGTAGGCGGGGCTTCTCTGGTCCCGCTCTATGTATGGCGGCAGGGGGACGGCGCCGATTTCCTCGCTCAGGGCTATCACGCTATCGTGGCGCCCGAGGCTGAATTTTACGAGGGCCTGGCCGTCCGGGAACTTCTCTTCAACCCGGGCCTCAAAGAGCCCGTCGATGCCGAACGACGAGCCTTCGGGAAGCTTCTTGCCAGGCCGCAACATCACCCTCCAAAGCCCTTCCGCCGCAGGGGAGAGAAGCAGGCATTCGACAGCCCCGCCCGTCGGCCTCTTTGCAAAAATCCGCGCCTTGAGGACCGCCGCGTCGTTTCTTACAAAGTCGGTGCCGGGCGGGATTATGGAATCCAGCTCCGCAAATCGGCGGTGCTCCACGCTTCCGTCGGAGCGCCTGTACACGAGAAGCCGCGACTCGTCGCGCTTCTGCGCGGGAAACTGCGCGATGCGCTCCTTCGGGAGAAAATAGTCCAAATCTGATACGTTCATGTCCGGCGCTGTTTTTTTGGAATGCGAATGTTTCACAAAAACCGGCGGCGGTCAATAAGCCTCGGGGCCCGGCGCGAATTTTCCGGGCTGCGCCGGGGTGATTCCGGCGGGCGCGCGCCGTCCGGGGGGCAAAATGGATGCGCATCGGGGCGGCCGGCGGGGCTGAAAAACGGCGGCCCGGCGCCGGGCGGCTATATTCCCAAAAAGGCCTTGATGCGCCCCGCCAGGTTTTTCGACTCCTGCTCGGTGCGTTCCGGGGCTTCCTCGTCCGACCACCACTGCGGCAGTTCCGTGTCCAGCCCGGCCGCATGGCGCAGCACGTGGGCTATTGCGTTTACGGCCTCCTTCGTAGTCGTCTTTGAGCCGGGCTTCAGGATGACGTCTATCTGGTGCATGTAGTGGTCTGCGGGGGCTATCACCGAGCTTGGGACGCTCGTTACGGCATAGACGTCCGGCATCGGGACGCGGAAGGCGTTCCTTGAGAGCCTCTCGACCGTTTTCACGGCCATTTCGCGCTTGGCCTCGCTGGGGGTGTCAAATATGAGGGTCACCGAGTAGTAGCGGATGTCGCCGCCGCGCGGCTCGGCTATCTTGCAGAGGCCGTCAAGCATGCTCTGGCGGGAGTCGTCCGTCTTTCTGAAGTCGAAAAACGCCACGAATTTCTCCTGCTGGATTATAGATAGGAGTTCTGAATCTGTCTTTTGCTCTTGCATCGGGGGGTGGGGTAAAGGGGGGGTTATTCGGACTGTCCGGCGGCGCGGGCGGCCTCTATTTTTGACAGCTCCTCCGGGGTGAGAAGCAGAAGCAGCTTCGACTTTTCAATCTCTATCATGTACGACTGCCCGTCCTGGAGGCCGTATTTTTTCAGCATGATTTCGTCGTTTTCGCGCAGCGCCTTCTCGTTTGCCGCAAGCTTTTCGGATATTTTGGCAAGCTCGTCCATGTCGGTGTTGTTGTCGAGTTTTTTCCTGAGCTCTGCCATTTCCGCGCGGGTCGCCATCGAGAAGCGGAGCACCCGCTGGAACTCGTCGTTTTCCCTGGGGCCTTCGAGGGTGAACTTGCGGCTGAACCGCCTGCCGCCCTGCTTTACGATGCTCATCGGGTCTATTTTTGTGCCGTCCTTGAACTTGTATTCGGAAAACTCCTCGTCGGAGACGGGCACGCATATGTTCGTCTTGAGAAACATGACAAGGTACTGGCGGTTGCTGGAAAAGTTGTAGCCGCGCTGCATTGTCTGGTCGTTTATTTCAAACTCGTCCTTGAGCTGCTTTAGCTGGAGGGCGAGGCTCTGCTTTGCGGCCTCGTCCTTTTCCGCCTCGAGCTTCGCGTTCACTGCGGCTATGGCCGCGTTTGCGTTTTTCATTATCTGCGCGTTGCGCTGGAACTCCTCGTACTTGGGGTAGGAGTTGAAGTCGAAGACGACCATGTAGCTGCTCTTGCCGAGGCGCAGGATGTCGCCCACGTCGCCGACCGGGTTCTGCTGCGAGGGCGCGGCCGACAGGGCTGCTGCGGTGAATACTGGTAGGAATTTGAAGAATTTCATTGCTTTTGTAATGCCTTTTTAAGCGTTTTTAAAAATATCTCTTCGCGGCTTTGGCCGGCTTTTGCTGCGGGGTTTGGCCGGGCGATGTGTAGGCGTACTTGTTGCCGCCGAGCTTTGTGAGGGCTCCGGGGGCGGGCTTTTCGAGGGCGTAGTCCGTTATCAAAAGCTCGTAGAGCGCGTCTATGTCCTCGCGCTTTTCGACGGCGAATTCAGCGGTCTTTGCATGTGTCGTTGCGGGGTAGTCCTTGTATACTATCGTGCTTCCCGCCTCAATCTGAAGCTCCGGGGGCAGATTCGGGCTCATGGCTTCCGCCTGGTTGAGGGCCTCCTGGGCCATTTCCCCGGGGATGCCGGACAGCTTTGCCGCGCCCTTTCTTGCGAGCTTTTCCGGGGAGACAGGGGCGGCGCGGTATATCCTTATCTGCGTGTTTCCGGTAGTCTCTATCACGATTTCGGAGACTTCCAGCGGGCCTGCCACATAGTCCTGCCTCGAAATCGAGACGAGCGTCCTCTCGTTTACATAAGCCGAGGTTCCGTCCTCGAACTCCACGGCGAATATCGCCCTGTTCTCCAGGGCGTCGGATATTTTTACGAACCCGGCCTTCGTCTGTGCGGCTGCTGCGGACGCCGCGACGAGCGCGGCTGCGGTCAGAAATCTAATCTTCATGGTTGCAAGCATCCCCAATATTTGTGATAGTTTCAGATGTTAGGAGTTTTATTTCAAACCGCAAGAGCTAATGTTGAGCTGCAAAAAATTGACCGTGCGCGTTCCCGGCTCCCCGGAGCCGATTTTAAAGGACGCCGACCTCTCTTTCAAGCCACGCGCAATGAACGCGATAATAGGCCCTTCTGGATGCGGGAAGACAACGCTCCTGAAGGCCATGATGAAAATCATACCGAGTTCCGGGGAGTCCTTCTTCTGCGGCCGCAGAATATCAAGGAGCGAGGATTTGGTTGGAAAGGTCGGGTACGCGCCCCAGTTCACATGCGCCCACCCGAAGCTCACGCTGCGAGAGGCCATAGAGGGGGCGCTTAAAATAAGCGTGGCGGACTCGTCGCAGATAGGGCCGCGCACCGGGGAAATCCTAAAGACAATAGGGCTTGAGGCGCACGCCTCAAAGCAGATAGGGAGCCTCTCCGGGGGGCAGCTCAGGCGCATAGGGCTCGGCATAGAACTTGCCACAAACCCGCCCGCGATGTTCTGCGACGAGGTTACAAGCGGCCTCGACCCGCTTTCTGAAAACGCCATCCTCGACATGCTTAGGGATTTGTGCCGCCGCGACGGAAAGACCGTGATGTGCATAATCCACAACCTCGCAAAGCTCGACTACTTCGACCTTGTCACTGTCGTTTACGAGGGCTGCGTGGTATTCCAGGGAACGCCCGGCGAACTGAACGCCCACTTCGGCATATCCTCCCCCCTCAAGCTTTACGACGCGCTAAACGACAAGGGCCTGCGCTACTGGCTGGAAAGGCGCCTCCCGCTTGAGGACTTTGAATGCTCCGGGGCCGCATCCGCGCCCGCCGCCCCGAGGCCGTCTGGAATGAGCCAGTTTGCCACCCTCCTTTCAAGGCGGGTGAAGCTGTTTTTCCGCGACAGCGGGTACCTTACGCTGACTGCGGCCATAACGTTCGGCTTTCCGGTGGTCGTCGTGATTTTCGCCCTGGGGGGGCTGCCGCAGATACAGGGGCTGGCCATGGACAGGTCCCTCGGGGGCGTGGAGGAGCTGCGCGAAAGCCTGCGCTTTGCAATGGAGGCCGCACGCACTTCGGCATTGGTGACGGGCCTCATCCTTTTCCAGGTCGTGCTGCTCACCCTGATGGGCTCCAACAACTCCGCAAGGGAGATAGCAGCCGAGCGCGGGCTTTACGAAAAGGAGCGTCTGCTGGGGCTCAGGCCCTGGGCCTACGCGCTTTCAAAAATAGCCTTCACCTCCGCTGTCGCGCTCTTTCAGGGCGTGTGGATGTGCGGGTTTGTCAAGCTGATATGCGGCTTTCCCGGCTCGTTTGCCGTGCAGGCCGCAGTGCTTTCGGGCGTGTGCGTTTCGATGACGCTCGTGTGCCTGGCCTTCAGCGCGGTCTTTTCGTCCCCCGACAAGGCAAACATCGTCGCAATATACCTCGTGGGCTTCCAGCTTCCGCTCTCGGGCATAGTCCTGGCCCTGCCCGAGTGCCTCAAATGGGTCTGCCGCCCGTTCATAAACTCCTACTGGGGCTGGGCGGGATACATGACCTCCATGCGGGACACGCGCCTGTACGACGCCTTCGTGCAAAGCTCCCAGAGCTGGGAGTGGGTCGCCTCCCCGCAGGTTGCCGCCGCCGCGCTCGCGGCCCAGGGCGCGATTGGAATTGCATTCGTGCTGAAAGGATGCTATGCAAAAAAGTGGAATTAGAATGCGTGCATTGCAAAAAACTGCGGGGCATGTGAAACTTTTCGGGCTTTACCGCGTCATACACGGTTGTGCCCGCTTAATGCTGAAAAACTGGGAGGGGTAATGAGTTCTAGGTTTAATCCGGTGATTGTGGCGGTAGCCATACCGCTTGCGGCCGTCGTTTTTGCGGCGGGCGCAGTCATATTCAAGCGGGCGTCCGGTGGCGGCGCGGAGCCGTTCCCCAGGGAGCGCTATTTTGAAAACCCGGCGTCCGTCCTTGGGGGGCATTACTCGCTCAGGGCGCAGGTGGATTCGCAGCTCGGCTTCGACGCCGCAGGCGGAAAGCTCATATGCGTCCGCCCGCAGTCCGGCGGGCGCCTCGCGATAGTGGTCCCGGTTGCGCTTGCGGAAAAGCTGAGCGCCGGTCAGCGCTACGACTTCGACATACGGGTGCTGGAAAACGGGTGCATGGTAGTTGGTGGGATGGAGAAATACTGATATGAAAAAACGCGCATTTTATTCGGCGCTGGCCGCCGTCGCCGCTGCGGGCGGGCTCGCGGCCCAGTCGCTTCCCACGCCCCCCGGCGGCATGCCCGGGGCCGTTCCCGCTGCGGGGCTTTCCTCTCCGGCGTCTGCAAACAGCGCCTCCCTCGGCAACAACGCTCCCGTGAGCGCTCCGGTAAACGCGCCTGTAAACGCGTCGCCCACGATAAACGCCGCGCCGTCCTCCACGCGCGTCTCCGTAGCGCCTGCGGGAACGTCGCTTGACAGCGGCACCTTCGAGCGCACCACCGACAAGATTTTCAATTTCGACAAGGACAGCGTGGACCTCGAAAACGGGACTCTCAACTGGAAGGGCAAGACTTTCGACATAGGCAACTCCCGGGCCGTCCGTTCGCGCTTCGAGCGGTACCTGGCCATGGACCTCCGCAACCAGAATTTTGAAACCTACCAGCGGATACTCGGCGAAATCGCGGCGATGCTTTCGCCCTCCAACGACTCCCTCTCCCCCGAGACCGTCCGCCTAGCCTGGAGCAAGCTCTACGACGCCGCCGAGTACGACATCGACAACGACGGCTGCATCGCGATAGCAAACAACGTCTACCAGACGTGGCGCCTCAAGGGGGAGTTTGAACGCTACCGCGTCAACGAAACCGAGCAGAACCGCGCCCTCGAAGCCTCGAAAAGGACGAAGCTCTCCGTGGAGCGCTACAAGGAGATGAAGGCGAGGGCCGCCACCGAGGGCCTCAACCTCAAGCGCGCCAAGGCCATGCGCGATATTGGCGACGGCGCGGCGGAAGTTGCGTTTATGGCCGAGGAAATCGCATCGAAAGCCGCGAACCTTGCGGTGGTGACGGCTGCGAAGGAGGCCACAGGCATGAAGGCGGTATTGCAGTTCCAGTCCCAGATACTGGCGTTCGTGCTGGCGAGAAAGTTCCAGCACGCCACCATAGCCTCCTATTTTTACAGGCACCTCTACAAGGGCGGCGCGCAGGATTTCGAGGTCGGCAAGGAGCAGTTTGCCAAGTTCTTCCCGTTCTCCGGCTTCGCGCCCACAAACGACATTTTGGAAAGCATGTCCACGGAGGCCGGAAACGACGTGCGCGAGAGCATGATATCGGTGCGCTCCCTGTACGATTCGGGCCAGCGCTACACCGCCCTCATGCGCCTTCTTGAGGCGTTTGCCCTGGGCGAAAACGAGCCGTCTGTGAGGTCCTTTGAATTTGAAAAAAAGAAGGTCCTCCACGGCCTCTACCGCGACTTGAGCGCCTTAAAGGACATGGGCGACAACCACGACTTCGACGGCATCGAGCGCGTCCTTGAGCGCATAAGGCAGGTCGCCGACGACTTCCCCTCGCGCGAAATCCAGTCCAAGGTGAAAATCGCAAAGCAAAGCAGCAACCTCAAGGTCATGGAGGCGCGCGCGTGCGCCGCTTCGGGCGACATCCCCGGGGCCCGCGCCGCCCTTGCCGAGGCCGCGCAGATATGGCCTCTCAACCCGCAGCTCGACAAGTTTAACGACGAGGTGATGCAGATGACAATAGGCACCTCCCGCCACTCCAAGCTCTTCGCCGAGCTCGTCGAAAAGCGCAAGTGGCGCGATGTGATGGAAAGCGCCCCGGAGTTTGCGCTCGCACTTCGCGACGACGCGGAGCAGTCGGCAAAGCTCAAGGAAATCGTCTCGAAGGTCTCGCAGATAGACATGCTCGTCGCGCAGGCCCGGGAGATGTCGATACAGGGCAATTCGTATGTCGCCTGGGAGATGCTGGAAAAGGCGCGCGCGATGGACGAGGGCGACATAGTTGTGGCCCGCGCCATGTCCGAGCTAGCCCCGAAAGTCTCCGACTACGTCCGCGCCATCGATTCGGCCAAGGAGGCGGAGCGCGGGGGAAGGCCGGCGGAAGCCGTGAATTTCTACCTCATGGCGCAGGACATATACCCGATGTCCCAGGCCTGCCGCGAGGGGATAGAGCGCCAGTCGGGGCCTCTTTTGCGCTCGTCCGTCCCGGCCGGGGGGCGGTGATTCGGCTGAACTTTTTGCGGCGTTTGACATGCGAAAGTACGAGATAGTCTGGAAGGGCGAAGCCGTCGGGAGCTTCACGCGGGAGGAGATTGCCGAAAGTTTCGCCCGCGGGGCCGTCGGGATGCTCCACTCGGTCGTGCTTGACGGCGGCCGGGAGGTCGGCGTCGGCGAATTTCTGGCGTCTTCGCATGAGGACGGCGCCCCGGGGGATGCGCAGCCCGGCCGGGGGGCTTCCCCGTGCGCCGGGTCTGATTTCGCCGTATTCGGATACCTGATGGGGGGGCTTTCTTTCGTCTCCGTCTGCTTTTGCGTTTCAGCCTTTGTGTTCGCGTTCTTCCTCTTCAGGGCCGGGGACCGCAAAACGGCGGCAGGCGTCTGCGCGGCGGCTTTTGCATGCGCGGTTTTGGGCCTCTTTTTCTTCAGGGTGATTCTGCCCGAGCTCTGAATGGCGCCCCGGCGTGCGCGTCCCGCCGCCAGCTTTCAGCAACTATATAAGCAACTGAAAATCCCGGCCCATGCGGCTTTTTCTTGCGGGGCGGAGTGCGCGTTTTTATGCCTTTTTCCGCGCAGCTTCACGGAGCCTGTTTTCGGCAGTTTTACGCTTCCCAAAACTAAGTATAAATGGATTGGCGGATTATAATGCCCCGAAAGAAACGAGAAATCAGGCGGCGTTTCGCGGAAGCCCGGGCGGGCGTTCCCTATCCGCGCAAAATTTCATCCTACCTCCCAAAAACGGATTTCCGCTCCCTTATCGGTGCCAGACTCAAAACAAATAACGCAGAATTTAGATACTGTGCTCCTTCACACGCAGGCGGGGACTTCATAACTCTTTGCCTGACGCACCTTGCAAAAACGTCGCTTCCCTCTGTCCGGAGCCAACTCTCGCAGACACCCATCATCGCCGCAATTTCCAATGCGGCGCATGTCTTACGGTTTTGCGGGCGGGCAAATCCTGCAAATCCGCAAGCGCAGCCGTCCTGGTGGATGGAGTTCAAGCGCGAATGGGCGGGATAAAAAGGACTGAAGCGCGAACGGGAATGCGGAAAGTCCGCCGCCGTTTCCGTCTTCTATTCCCCGCATTTGTCGGTATTGATTTTGCTGAAAATGTTTGGGGAGTCGCCGATGTTTGAAAGGTGAAATAGGAAGCGGCAGATGCCGGGAAACAATGGAAAATTGCGGGAATTTAAAGGCTTTGGGGCGGAGTTGGCATCGGGATTTGAATTTGGAAACTTTTTGCGCCGGCGCCCCTAAATTAAGTGAGATTTGAAAAGTTTTTCCACCCTGCTCCGAGCTTTTGCGCCCAGCCCGCACTCACACTCCAGGCTGAAAAAAAGCCCCTGCAACGGGCTTGCAAGAATTTTGAAAAGTAGTTGCAGCGTCATCTTTTTTCGCGCGGCGCGGATGGAGCCGCCGGATGTGAGAGATAGTCCGGGTCTGCCGCAAACTCTGCCATGGCGAGGTTTACAATATGTCCAAATATCAAGCCTTTTCCTCAACCGTTCTATTTCTCTCATCAAATCTTGCGGCGCGATGCATTCTGCGATGCCAAGCTGGCTGCGCCCTCCAAGGGGGATTGCCGGGGAATGGGGGGGTGAATGCCGGGGGAGCGTTTTAAGATGCGCCGAAAGTGGCGGAGGGGAAAGCGGGCTATGGTGTTTTTATGCAAAAAATCGGCCGGGGAAATTCATCCACGGCCGATTGTCTGCATCCCGCAGGACGCCCGCATCACTTTTTAAATAGCGGCGAGAAGTTTGCGGGTGTTATCTTTGAAATTTCGGAAAAGTTCCCGTCGGAATCCAGTCCGTACAGCGTCTCGGAGGTTTCCGAAGCGGTTGCCTTTTCACCGCGCAGGTTTATGCGCCCGGCCAGCCGCATGGGGTTTTTGACGCCTGCGGCCGCCTGGGCGAGCATCGTTGAGGCTTCGCGCAGGTAGTCGGGAACCGCCGAGGAATACAGCTCGCTTTTTATGAAGTTAACCCTCGAAGGGGTCATGAATATCCACGAGGTTGACGTGAGCTCCCTTGAAAGGGCGTCGATTTTTGCGATTCTTGCCTTTAGAGACTTTGAGAACTCAAGCCCGCTTTCGCCTGGGTCGGAGCGCATCGCGTCCAGAAGCTTCTTTTCAAGCCACACCTTGAATCCCGGATGCGCGTTCGCGTTTGCCGCTATCTCAATGGCCTTGAGCGGGGACTCTTCCATAGATATTCGGGCCGCCCGTTCGGCAAGCTTCGATTCTGCCGTAAGCTCCCCACCTGAAAGCAGCGAGCCGCGCGCCCTCATGCCGTCCGTGTAGTTTATGCGGTAAACCGCCGAATTGAGGCCGCCTGCCGCGTTTATGACAGACGCGCGCTGCGTCACTTCGCTGCCTCCCCTCCACGCCTGGGCCGACTGTTCGGCCTGGCCGAGCGTGTATATCGGGGCGTTTTGGGCGTCCCTGTAAAGGTGTATCTTGAGAGCTGCGTCGTCGCCTGTGAAGTCTATGCCGTATGGCTTGAACTTTTCGGGCAGGTTCCGCGCAAGTTCTGGGGGGCATATGCCGCCGTACAGGTTGAACTCCACGGTTTTTTGCGCCGCCATCACCGCTTCTATTTCGCGCGCCATGGGGCCTGTTACATACGGGAGGCGCAGGTATTCCCCGAGGGCCTCGAAGTATGAGTCGGCATCGCGGGCCGAATCTAGGGCCTTTTCGGCGCGCTCCACGGAGGCGAGGGCTTCGGAGGCGGCCTTGATGGAGGAGGATGCGTCCGCGAGCTTTTGGGCGTCGCTTGAAGTCGCCGTGAAAACCCTTCCTGGATTTTCCACCACGGCCCGCGCCGCCTCTTCCGCCGCCCGGGCCTTTTGAAGGGACTCGCCGGCGTCTTTCCCGAACGGGTCAAAGCCCGCCATCTCGGCTTCTATATCCGCAAAGGCTGTCTTGAGTGCGCCCGATATTGCGGCCTTTCTTGCGGCGAGCCCGTTGGAGGCGGCCCGCTTGGCTTCCGAGACCCTTTCGGAGAGGAGCATCTTTTCCGCGCCCTCGAATGCCGCGGCGTCAGCCTCCAGCTCGCCGATGCGCTCAAACAGGGCGTCAAAGGCTTGCAGCGGGGCCTTTTCAAAATCGAATTTGTCTATTTCAGAAAACGCCGCCGCCATCCTGTCCGACCTCATCTTGCGCAGGGAGAGGTCTTCGGAAATTTTTTCGAGCACCCCGGCAAACTCCGGCTTCTTGGCGATTTCTGGGTATTTTTCAGAGAATTCCCCGAGTTTGCGCAGTGCCGCCGCCGTGTCTGAAGTCTCCCGCAGCGAGGCCAGGTCGCTTCTTGCGGCCGAGTTTTTCGAGGATTCGTCATACGCCTTTTGGGCCCAGAATGCGGCCGCCGCAACGGCGCACGCCGCAGCGCCTGCCGCCGCGAGCTTCCTCGCCCTCGCGGCGGATATTTTTGCGCGCAGGGCGGAAATCCTATTTGAGAGCTTTTTTTCAAGCTCGTCTTCAAGGCTGCCGTCCGCCTCCTTCGAGAGTTTCAGCAGGTTTTTGAGCGCCTCCGGGGCTGGGAGGGGGGAGGGATGCTCGATTTCGGCCGCTATTGCGCGGCATGCCGCGGCGCGGGATTCCTGCATGAATTTTTCGTCCTGGAGGGCCGAGGCGCGGCGCGTCTGCGCGCGGACAAACTCCTCTTCTGCCTCCGGAAGGGTTATCGAATACTCGCTTGAGAGTATGTCCAGTTCGGCGCCGAGGGCGAGTATCCTGCGGAAATCCGGCGATTCCTTCAGCTCCTTCAATTCCTCCAGTATGTGCGATACGCGCAGCCTCGCGTTTTCGCGCTCGTAGCGCGCTATGCGGCCCTCAAGGGCGGTCCAATCCGGGTCGTCTGCGAGCATTTCCGAGGCGGAGGCCCGGATTTCGGAGGCGATTTTTACGGCGTCTAGCTCGCGGTTTTCCGCCATGGCCCTCTTGGCGTCCTCGAACTTCTGGAGGGTTATCCTGTTTTCGAGTTTCTGGCATTCGGCTTTCGCCTCGGCGTTTGCGCTGTTTACCTTGGCTATGGTCCTTATTATGGAGAGGGCGGCGGCGTAGTCGTGCATGCGCATGGCGCGCCGGTAGTCGCGGTAGAGCGGGTGTGTCTGCGATATTTCGCGCGTGTAGAGAGACTTTACGAGGTCTATCTGGTAGGAGTCAAATGGCGGCGGGCACGGGAGGGAGTTTATCGAGCAGTAGTTGCGCCACGCCTCTATCTGCGGGAATACCAGCTCGTTTATGGATTCCAGCAGCAGCGGTTCGGTCTCGGCGACCTGGAGGGCCGCATAGTCCCGCCCGGCCTTTATGAGCGATGCGCAGTGGACAAGCTTGCGCTCGGCAATTTCGCACACGCGCCTGTATTCGGTTGCGAGCGCCCTTAGCTGGGGCGCGCCGAGGTCTGCGCTGCCGTCGAGCACGCCCTGGATTCTGAGAATCAAAAATTGTGTCGTCATAGTTTTTTAATTTTCTTTTCTATTGTTTTCCAGCGCCTGAGACGCTCCCCCCTGTTCGGAATGTCGGCGATTTCGAGCGCGGATCTCGCGGAGGCCATTTTCGCAACTGCCGCAGGCTCCGCGCCGTCGTCGCTTTGTTCCGATGAAAGTGTTTTGTCCGCCTCGTCCATGAGGGCGTCCGCGCGCATGGCGATGTCGCCCAATATTTCGGCGCGCGCTGCCGGGTTGTAGCCGTCCAGCCCGGAGCCGTCCCATATGGAAAGCGCGTCGGCCCAGTTTTGGGCGGCCATGGCGGCCTTGACTTTCGCGCGCACGGACGAGTAGGTCTCGGGGAATGTCCTCGCCCGGGAGTAGTCGATTTCGGGCGGGCGCGTTCCGGCCGGGGGCGGGATTTGCGTCTGCCCGCCTTCCCCTCCGCCCGCCAGGGCCCATATGCCGACCAATACGGCCGCCGCCGAAACCGCCGCCGCCGCCGCGAGGGCCCACGCCGGAAGCCCCGTTCCGGCCTTGGGGCGGGGGGGCTTTGCTATGTGAAGCTGCGGCTTGAATTCGGAAAAGCTCGCGGCCTTCAGCCCGAGGCGCTCGCGGTTTGTCATTTTTGCAGTGCGCGCGTACCTTGCAGCCGGCGTGTCGGGCGCGGCGGGGGCCGACATGGAAACGAGGTTCACCGCCCCGGGGAGGGAGGCCATCCTGTCGGCCGATGGCGAGACTTCGGCGCGCCATGAGTAGTCCGAGGGCTGTTCGCCCCTGCCCAGCGAGGTTGTGAAGGCGTAGTCCCATGCGCGCGCGGGGTCGGGGAGGAGGGCGGAGCTTTCTGCAAACAGCTCAAGGAGCCTCTTCCCGTCGCCGGGCGAGGCGAATATTGCGGGCGGGTCCCCGAGGAGCAGGGCCGCCGCGCCCTCGTCGCCGAAGGCTTCCCTCCACCTGCGGGAGGGGGGGGCATAGGCCTGCTCCTGCCCGGATATTTTTACGTCTCCGAGCCACCGGGGCTCGCCGTTCCAGCTTTCGTGCCAGTCGTCCCTCTGGAGCATCGCCTGGGCGGGGGAGGGCAGGAGCGCGGCCTCGTCCTGGGAGAGGACGATGTGGTCTGCGATGTAGTTTGAGCGGTTCGTATAGTCCGCGCCGGCGTCCGAAAGCCTCGTCAGCACGTGGTAGACGGAGTTTGCGAACATCAGCTTGCGGTGGGAAAACACCGGGTGGCCCCGCATCTTGTCGTGCTCGTAGGCGCCGCATTTTTCGACGGCCGCCGCGAGCTTTTCGGACATGCCCGAACTGCGGGCCACCGTGCAGAATCCGGTGCGGGAACCCGACAGGGCGCGGGGCGCGCTTGTGAATATGAGCCTGAATGCCATGGCGGAATCGGTGCCAAGCCCTCAGCCCTCGGAAAGCCCGGGCTCGAGAATTGATAGCGTCCAGAGGGTCGGGATTTCGACGTCGGAGGGGGCCAGCTTTGACGGCACGGGGGCGATTTTTCCGGCCTGCGGCCCGTCCTCAAGCTTGACGGGGGAGTGCCCGAGCGAGCTTATTGCAAAGTATTTCACGTTTTCTGAAATCGATTCCGCGCCGGAAACTATCGACGGGTCCGCGTCCAGCATGAAGCGCCTCAGGATTTCGCTGTTCCCGTCCACGGCCTCCTTTGAGAAGCTTCCGTCGGGGAGGTAGTACGGGGCGAGCGGCTCGTTCAGAAGCCCGAGCCAGAGGTCGGACTTGCCCAGCATCACGGCGAGGGGCGTCTGCACCCTGTCGCGCGAGGATAGCCCGAGTATGCGCTTTATGCGCACTTCCATCTCCGCCAGTATCGTGTCCTGCTGGTCGAGCCTGCCGCCGATTTTAAGCTGCGGGTCGGGGTTGTCGGGGAGCATCCGCTTGAAGTTGCGGTTGGCGGCCGGGTCGAAGAGAAAGAAAATGGCGTCGGAGCTTGCCACGTGCATCGCGCCCGGGGAGTCGTCCATATCCAGCCCGGGCTCGAAGTGCTCGCCGGCGTTGTCGTAAAATATGAGCGCCGAGGCCACCCCAGGGGAGCCGTTTTTGCCCTCCTTTGAAACCGCGTACGTCATTGGCTTGGGCAGGGCCACCATTTTGCCGAAGCGCGGGTAGCGCTCGTACATCGCGCCTTCCAGGGCCGTCTTTGCAAGAATCGCCTCCTCCGGGCGTTCGGCCGAAAACAGCCTGTTTTTCATCTGCGTAAGCAGCATGTTGCCCGACGGGTCGAGGTCTTTGAACGACGCGCCGAAGTGCTTGAAAAGCGCCGTCTGGAGCTCCTTTATAAGGACGCTCAAATAGTAGCTCTTCCCCGCGCTGGGGGCCCCGACTATGGAGAAAATGTGGCGGTTTAAATCCAGGTACCCCGTCGGCAGGCGCTTGCGGCAGTGGGGGCAGGCCACGTCCGGGGCGGGCATTCCCGCAGGGTCGAGAGCCACGCCCTCGGAGTCGAACGCAGTCGGCAAAAACCTCATCATCTCCTCGCTTCCGAGCACCGTGTCGCCTCGGAGGCTCTCGTGCGAGGCTATGCTCATCGCGTCGCCTATGTCGAATTTGAGCCAGCAGAGCGGGCATATGATTTCGCCTTCGGAAACGCCTATGGACGGCTGGGCATCCTCGTCGCCCCCGAAAATCTGCGTGAAGAAAAATCCGGTCGACACCCCCTTGGGGCATATGGCCAGGCCGTTGCCCGTCAGGCCCCTGCGCTCGACGGCGGCCCTTATCCTGTCAAACGGCGCCTCGTCTTCGACAATTCCGGAGTCCGTGTTGAATATGAGCCATTTTGAAAGGTCGACTTTCTTTGCCTGCTCCATCGCGCCGTCGCCTGCAAAAATCAGGAATATGCGCTTTCCAATCTGGAGGGTGTTGACCGCCTGGAGGCTCGCCGGGGCGGCGAGCGGGGCCGAATTCAGGACGGGCCTGGCGGGAGCCGACTCTGCGGGCACGGCCTCCGGCATCGAGCCGCCTTCGGCCTCAAAAGACATTGCCGCGGGCTTGCCGCTTTCAAAATCCCCGTTCTCGTCAACCTCGACCGGAAAATCCGAATATTCGGAAATTGCGGAACTTAAGCAGTCGAGGGCCACTATTTTTGGGGCGCGATTTTTTTTGTTGCCGAATGAAAACATTGCCTATACCTTTTTTTGCAGGTTTAGATTAAGATTTTCTTTGCGATATTCAAATCAAAACCTTTTTCGCCCCGAAAATTTTTTTAAGAAATTTTGAAACGTTTCCGGAGCGCGCCTGTCAAAAGGTATATAAGCATATGGCTACACTTGAAAAGACGATAGACTCCGACGATCTCCTGCGCCGACTCAAAAACGGCGACGAGACCGCCATGGGCGAACTTGTCCGAGACAACTGGGACAGGGTCTTTTCCCGTGCCTACGGACTCCTTAAGAACAGGGAAGATGCCGAAGAGGTCGCCCAGGACACGTTCCTGCGCGCAAAAAACGGAGCGGAATCCTTCAGGGGCGACTGCTCCGCCTCGACCTGGCTGCACCGGATTGCGACAAACCTGGCCCGCAACAAGTACTGGTACTGGTGGCGGCGCAAGAGGGGCGAATCCGTCTCGATAGATTCGTCCGTCTCCGCCGACTCGGAGCTAACGCTGGCAGACACGCTTGCATGCGACGCTCCAAACCCGGCAGACAGGGCGCTTTCCAGCGAATTTTCAGAGCTTCTTCCGCTGGCAATGCAGAGCCTCGACGAGAAATACTCCCAGGTTTTGCGCATGCGCTCGGAGCTCGACATGTCCTACGATGAAATAGCCGAAGAGCTGAACCTCACCGTCGGCACTGTCAAAAGCAGGCTTTCCAGGGCGCGCGAACAGCTTCGCGACGCGCTGGCCGGTCTCGAAAAATAGAGGGACATGACCGAAGTCGAAGCCAAAGGCGCTGCATCCTACAAATCGGCGGACGGGTCCGCAGTTTCGGCTTGCCGTTTCGACGAGCTGGTGAGCCTTTATCTGGACGGCGAGGCGTCGGAGTCCGAGCTCGCCCTCCTCTCTGAAGTAGTCCGCTCCGACGTCCGCGCGGCCTACGCTTTCGGCAGGGCCTGCCGCATCCACATTGAAACCTGCCGGATGTTCGGCAGGGGTGAGGTGTGCCTCGCCCCGCTTCCGGGGTTTTCGGCCGTCCGGGCGCCGCGCCGCGCCAGCCGCAGGAGGGCCGCCGCAGAGTGGTCGATAGTTGCGGCTTTCATGGCTATGAGCCTCGTAATGTTCAAGCTCTCCCAGGACACGATTTCGGCGGCGGAGGATGCCGGCGCGTCGGCCGCTCCCGAATTTCAGGAAGCCGATTTGGCTTATGAGGTTTCGGTGGGCCGGAATTTTACGGTTGAGGGGAACACCTGCTCGATTTTGAAAATCAGGCACAGGCAGTAGCGGCTGCGGGATTTGTGTTTTCCTTTTGGGACTGGCATAGATTGGAGCGCCCCGAAAGAAACGAAAAATCAGGCGGCGTTTCGCGGAAGTTTAAGCGGGCGTTTCTTCTCTGCGCAAAATTTCATTCCCCCAAGCCGCACTCCATTCCCTTGTTTTCAGACCCTTTCTTATATTCGGCCCTTAGGCCGTTTTTTTTGCGCCTGCAATCTGCGTTTTTGCGGCCTTCTCCGGAGTCCTCTTGCGGCCCGATATTGAACTGGTTGATAAGCTGAAATTCGTTTGCAGAAATTGGGGGGGGCATTGCCGCGCAATTAAACGAATCATGCGCATTCCTCCCATTCCGGTACATCTTCCCGAAAAGGGAATGTTTTATTTTTATCTGCCGTTATATTGCGCCGCAGGGTTTGAGGGGAGGAATCGAATGTTTGAGGGAAAGAGGCTTGATATTTTGATATATTTCCGCGTCTTGCGGAACGCGACTACGGGATAGAAGCCTTATCAGGCGGCCTATTTTCCCCGCCAAGACCTGTTTTTCCTCAAATGCTCGACTTTTTTACAGATTGCAGGCCCCGACGGAGTTTTTTCATAAAACCAATCCCGGAAGCTCAAACTGTCCGCAGCCTCTCTTCTTTGACGGTTTTGGGCTACTTCTCAAACTTTCTAAGTAAAATCGCTGTCCATGCAGGAGCGGTTTTCTTGCCTTTCGGGTTGCCGCAGCGGATGGGCCTTTATGAGGCGCGGAACCTGCGGCGGCAGTACGGGGGGGACGTATCGGGCCGCCTGGATTTTTTGCGGAGAGGGCGCCGCCGGGGGGCCTTGCAACGGGGCGCCTTTGCATGGGGCTTTCGGGCCGGTTTTTATCAGCATGATTTGATTAGGCGTTCGCCTATTGCGCCGCGCATTAGCGGGTTTCAATCTCCCATATTCAATTTGCGAGGACAGACCGCGCAAAATCCGCACGCCTCAATGCAAGAAGCGTCCCGCATTATGCGGGGCGCGGGCCTGAAATGCGCCGGCTTGCGCGTCAGCGTTTCTTTTTCTGCTGCTGCGAGTCCGGATTTATTATTTCGCGCACTTCCTTGCAAAGTTCCAGATACAGGAAGGGGTCCTGGCCCTCGTTATCTATAAACCTGCCCCAGGCGTCGATATAGGCGTCTTCCGGTATGGGCGAACGCTTGATGTTCGGGCCCTCCCACATCATCGTCATTTTGCCCGGCTCTTCCCTGTGGGTGTAAATCAGGCGGAAGGGGAAGTATTCGCCCTTTTTGAGCTTTAGCCTGACTTCGCGCGGGGGGAGGTCGGGGTTTATGCCGTTTTCGCTTATGAGGTTTTTGTTGCTTGATTTCAAGGTGAAGGAGTCGCCCTTGGGGCCGTCTATTGAGAACGTGTACTCGCCGTCTTTGGGGATTTTTATGGAGCCGTTCCAGCTTGAGACGTAGTTGCCCTTTTCAAAGCCCGGCTTCGGCGGGGCGCCGAAATCCAGCGCGACGCTTTGGCGCAGCTCCTGCGGGGGGGTGTGCTCCGGGTTTTTGTTTTCTGCCTTGGAAAAGAAAACCATGACGCCGGGCCGCTCCGGGGTTTTTGGCGCATGGTCTGCCATCGGCATGAAAGCCGTGCATTCGTCGTATTCGTCGAACATTCCAATAAAAACCATGTCGGCCCCGGACTGCCTCACCTTTTCAATCTGCTCGCGCACGAATTCCCCGCCCCGCCTCGGGGTGTAGGCCTCGTTGGCGGCCGACTGGTAGTGCTTGAGGTTGTACCAGGAAAACCCCGGCATTATGTGGGCGAAATAGCCGACGTTTTCCCCGAGCTTTTCGCGCACGTCCTTCAGGTCGCGGGCGTAGTCCTTGCTCATCCAAAAGCCAACCGCGTCGTGCTTTTTGAAGTGGGTTTCAATCCATTCGGGCTTGTTGCGCCATGCGCCGGAGGCCCCGCCTATGAAGTAGTTGCCGCCGTATTTCGGGTCGTTTTTCAGAAAGTCCACAACCTTGTTTGCCTCTTCGAGGGCGAGGCCCCTCAGCTCCATGCCCCACACGTACACGACGGGCTTGCCGTCGACACGCGCGTAGTTGGGGTCGTCGCGCAGCTTGAACTCGTCGATGAGCCACTTCCAGTCGGTCGATATTCTCTCAAAGAGCGTGTCGTCCCTGCATCCGCTCACGTCGTATTCGATGGCCCAAATCCGGCCCGTGCGGTTTGCGGCCTCGCGCACGGCGCCGAGCACCCACTCGGGTTTGTTTTTATTGGTCGCGTAGGAGCCGCCGCCTATAAAGCGCTGGAGGAAGGCGCCGTCGATGTCGTACTTTTGCATCCACTTGAAGTGGGTTATGACGGCCTCGGGGCGGGCGGAGGAGAACAGGTAGGCCTGCTTGCCGTTTGTGTATTTTACATCGTGGGCCTTTTCCAGTATGTGTTCCGGATAGTCTTTCAGATACGGCCACATGTCCACGGAGAATCTCGCCCCGGGGACGTCCCCCCAGTGGATCCAGCCGGCGTCGTAGGGGTCGTTCGGGGTGCGGAACCATCCCTGGTATCCGGTCATGGTCTTGCCCCTCAAGGTGGTGTTGTCGCGCGGCGGGACGGTCGGGCCGGTGTAGGGGCCCTTCCAGGACTCGGCGAGGAGGTAGCGGAAGTAGCCGTTTTTCGGGGCTTCGCCGCTTGCAGTGGCCTTGGAGACGGCTATGGCGGGCTCCTTTGTAGACTCTCTGTCCTGCTTCCAGCGCGAGGGCTCCACGCTTATTACGACGGATTCGATTTCATCCTGCTGGGCCTGCGGGAAGCGGAAAAATGCGGTCTTCCAGGTTTTGGAGGCCATCATCACGACCTGGGTGTACTTGTCGGGCTTTATACTGAGGCCGTCTTTTGTCTTCATCACGGCCTTTATTCTGCCGTATGTCGCGTCCATGTAAGTCATTTCGACAAACAGCTCCCCGTTCGGCGTCTCGGGCCACTTTCCGCTGCGCGGCTGGAGGTGCAGTTCCTTTTCCTGGGGGGATGTTATCCAGGCCACTGCGCGCTGCTTTTCGGCGGTTACGTTCTTGCTGGTCGAGGGCTTCCCGTCCGGCTTGTAGGACTTCAGGGGCTCCACCGCGTCGCAGAGGGCGGCGAGCGGAAGTATAAGAACGGATGCGATGTGCGCGGCAAAACGGAGTTGTCGTGGCAGGGGAATTCTCATCATATATTCGGGGTTGTTTCGTGAAAAACGGCGCGCGCCGGTCTGCAAACGGCAATTTCCTTCCCTGCCCCCTGCGGCGGCGGACGCGCCGAAATAAATATCTATACTTGCAATAATTGCCGCGCGGCGCGCGCTTTTCAAGCTTATTTGTGCCGGCACCCGGGCCTTGGGCGGTATTGCCGCGCGGGGTGCCCGGATGGCGCGGACGAAGTTCCGGAAGGGCTAAGGCGGGGGAATATCCGCATCCTGAAAAAGCGGGGGAGGGGATTGCCCGCAGGCGGTTTTGCAAAAAAAATGCGGAAAGGGCGCCCGGCCTTTTTCCGCATTTAAAAAAATGGTGGAGCTGATGAGGTTCGAACTCACGACCTCTAGAGTGCGATTCTAGCGCTCTTCCAACTGAGCTACAGCCCCTCTTTGGAAATAAAGTAGATGAATCTTGTTCCGCCCCCCGAGTTTGTCAAGACGAATCGGGATTTTTTTGTTTCGCAGCCGCCTTTCTGCGGCATTTTTATTCCGCAGCCCCGCCGCCGCGCATTCCCCGCGCCGGGCGGGGCAAAACCTGCGGCCTGAAGTGCGCCCGCGAGCATTTGCGCGGAGCAGTTCTGCCCCGGGTGGCGCGGGCATGTTTTTGAGATTTATGGACTCCTTTCGTTAAATTTTCTTGAAAACGCCAAATACTCTTGAAAAATCGCGCGTTTTGGCGACTTTCAATCTGCGGCGGGCCGTTGCGCCCCCGCGCGAGCCTGCGACTTTATTTGCAATGGACGATTTGTTTGACGAAGCGGAATCCAGAAGGGCGGCGCCCGAACCCAGGGTGCCGGCCTCGGCCCCGCTTGCCGTGAGGATGCGCCCGCGCTCGCTTTCGGAGGTCGTGGGGCATTCCCACATACTCTCCCCGGACAGCCTGCTCCCCAGGCTCGTTGCCGCGAACAACTTCGGCTCGCTCCTTTTTTACGGCCCCCCCGGGTGCGGCAAGACCACCCTCGCAGGGGTTATCGCGCGCGAGACCGGCAGCAGGTTCGTCAAGATAAACGCGGTGCTTTCAAACGTCGCCGAGCTCCGCGACGAGCTCAAGATGGCGCGCTACCGAAGCGGCGAGCGCACTATACTTTTCATCGACGAAATCCACCGCTTCAACAAGGCCCAGCAGGACCTCCTCCTCCCGGACGTCGAGGACGGCAACGTGCGCCTAATCGGGGCCACAACCCACAACCCCGGCTTTTACATAAACGCCCCCCTGCTTTCCCGCAGCCATCTCTTCAAGCTGGAGCCCCTCGGGGCGGGGGATGTGGCAAAAGTCTTGCGCCGCGCCCTGGAGGACGATTCGCGCGGGCTTGGCGCGTTCGGGGTCCGCGCCTCGGACGCCACCCTCATGGGGCTTGCCAAAATCTGCGACGGCGACATGCGCCGCGCGCTCAACGCCCTTGAGACCATGGTCCTCGCCTCGGGCGGGGGGCGAGAGCTTTCCGAGGGCGACCTTGAGGCGTTCGCCAGGGAGAGGCGCATACGCTACGACGCCGACGAGGACGAGCATTACGACACGATTTCGGCCTTCATAAAAAGCGTCCGGGGCAGCGACCCGGACGCGGCGATGTACTGGCTCGCCAAAATGCTTGAGGGCGGGGAGGACCCGAGGTTTGTCGCGCGCAGGCTCGTGATACTGGCGAGCGAGGACGTCGGGCTTGCCGATTCGCGCGGGCTTTTGATTGCAAACGCGGCCTTCGACGCCTGCGAGAGGGTGGGGCTTCCGGAGTGCGAGCTGAACCTCGCCCACGCAACGCTCTTTCTCGCATGCGCCCCCAAGAGCAATTCCGCCACCCTCGCGCTCATGGCCGCAAAGGAGGCCGTCCGCGGCGGGCTCCAGCGCGTGCCGATGCACCTGCGCGACTCCCACACGAAGCTGAACCGCTCGCTCGGGCAGGGCGAAGGCTACATATACAGCCACGACTGCCCCGAAAACATAAGCGGACAGGAGTACATGGAGCGCCCCCTGCGCCTTTACGCCCCCAAAGAGTACGGTTCGGAGCGGCAAATAGCCGAAAGGCTTGCAAAATACAAAGAAATAAAAAGGATGCTCAAGCATGGAAAACCTCGACCCTGAAAACGGCGGTCCCGGCCGCGAAGACGTCGGAATCTACCGAGTCAAGATAACAAGGCGCGTCAATCTGGGCTTCTGGAAGGGCTGCGGCATAATAGCGATGGCCCTTCTCATCGCGAAGCTGCTCGTGCCCTCCATCGAGTTCAACAACCCCTTTTCGTTCGTGGGGCTGGTGCTTGTCATATGGGTTTTGAACCTGATGCTAAAGCCGCTTCTTATAATATTTACGCTGCCTTTCATCCTTTTTACGCTCGGGGCGGGGGTGGTGCTCGTAAACGCGCTAGTGATATGGGCGTCGACGTTCTTCGTCCCGGGAATACGGCTGAATTCGTTTTGGATGGCGCTGCTTTCGGGGTTCCTCATCGAGACCATATCCTGGATTTTCGCCTTCGCCGAGTCTGACAGGTTCTTCCGCAAAGTCTCCAAAAAGCGGGACGACACAATCGACGTCTGACCGGTTTTGCCATGTTTTGCGCGAATTTCATGAACTCCGTTTTTGCAAAACTCTTGCGCGCTGCGTCCGTTGCCGCCGCCTCGTGCGCGTGCGCCGCGTTTTCCCAGTCGCTTGACGGGTTTTCGGGGGGCGTGGAGGTGGACAGGCCCGCGATGTTCTTCGGGCCGGAGAGCGCCATGTCGGCCTACGAGGGCTCGTGGCGCGGCACGCAGCGCATATCCATAGAGGGCGACAGGGAGCTGGGGGCCTTTGAAATCCGCCAGACCTTTTCCCGCGCCCCGGACGGCTCGCTGGAATGCGAGGCCGTCATGACTGCCGGAATCCACTCCGCCTCTCTCAAGTCGAAAATGTTTCTGGAGGGCGGCAGCCTCGTGCTTTCCGCCGTTGACGGTGCGGGAAAGCCCGTGAAATACAGGGGATTTATCAAGGACAGCGCGGTGGTGTGGATTCCGTATTGCCTTTTCATGTCGTTTTCCGCCCAGAGCGACGATTTTTCATTCGACGGCAACAACCTCGTCATAACCACTGTCGGCCACCAGTATGTCGAAATCCCATCAAACTCGTTCAAGGGATACCTGCGCACGGACGCCTCCATGGTGAAAGTGGGGGGCGGAGAGGTGAGAGAAACTCCCGCAGCTCCCGCCGCGCCGAAAATTCCCGACGCCGGTTCCGGGCTCGGCTTTCCCCCTCTCACCGTTCCGGAAATAAAAATCGACACGTTCGGCGACTGACGCTCCGCGCAGATTTGCCGTCCCCCCGCTTTGGCGCCGGCGTCTTTGTTCGGGGCGGGGCTTTGCGGGAGGGCGCAGGCTCTTTGCGTCCGCGCTTCTTTCATTTTTAAAAGGCGGCTTGCCGCGAGGATTTTACTGACACTTAGCTTTGCCCTCCCGCAGATGGCGGGAGTTTTTTTATCGCAAAACCAGGCAGGCGCCGCGCATGGCCTCTTTATATTTTCGCGGGGGAGGATGGGGCAAACTGCGTCAATTCCAAAGTCGGGCCTTTGCCGAAGTTTGCGCCCGAAAGAGGGAGCTTTTCTGGGCGTCCGGCGGATTCATGCCCGGTAAAACTTTTTGAGCTGACATGGATTGGAATGCCCCGAAAGAAACGAAAAATCAGGCGGCGTTTCGCGGCAGCCCAGGCGGGCGTTTTCTCCCCGCGTAAAATTTCATCCTTCCCAACCCGCAATCCGTTCCATTATCTGGGGCATACCTTCTTTTGCCGCTTCTCCATCCCCCCTTCTTACAAAGGGCCCGCACCACACCCCGCAATCCGAAACCGGGTCGCTTAAGCAAACGCCGTGGGTTTATATTGAAACGCTTGCGCCTGTTTGCCAGGTGGCGCGGCTTTCCGAGGGCGTTCAATTTCTCGCCGCCGTGCGTCAGGTGCGCGCCGTGCGTTTTAAGCGGGCGTAAAAAAAGGCCCCTCCCTGCGGGGGCCTTGCGTTTTTTTTCGGAGCTTTGCCCGCCGATTTTCGGCGCGAATCCGAAGGGGCGGGGCCTAGCCCTTGCGCTTTGAAAATATCCAGCCTATCAGCCCCTTGCGCCTCGGTTCGGCGGCCTTCGCCCCCGCCGGGGCGTCGGAGCGCGAGCCTTTGCGGCCTCCGGCCTCCCCCTTTGCCCGGGAGCCTTTTGGGCCGGCTCCCCTCCTCGGGGGCCTCGCTTCCGCCTTTGCGGACTGCCTCGGCTTTTTGCCTGACGGGGCGGGGCTCCTGCCCTCATTCGTGCGTCCGGCGCGCGGCGCGCGGGGCGAGCCTTCCTCGCGGCTTTCGGCGCGGGGGTCTTGCGGCCTTTCGGCCTTTGGGGTTTTCACGCGCTTAAACGGCAGCTTTTTCGGGCTTTCCTTCAGGTCCTGTATCTGCTGGCAGTGGAAGGGGTTGTCGTCGGCGTGCGGTATGTCGCGCCTGATGTAGCGCTCTATCGCCCGCAGAAGCCCCGCCTCCTCCTCGCAGCAGAACGACACGGCCTCGCCCTCGGCCTCGGCCCTGGCGGTGCGGCCTATCCTGTGGACGTAGGTTTCGGGCTCGTCCGGGAGGTCGTAGTTTATGACAAGCGACATGTTCTTTACGTCTATCCCGCGCGCGGCTATGTCGGTTGCGACGAGCACCCGGCTCTCCCTTTCCTTGAAGCGCTGGAGGGCGTTTTTGCGCGACGACTGCGACTTGTTGCCGTGTATCACGCCCGCGTTGAAAGTTTTGGACGAGAGGCGGTTTGCCACCTTGTTTGCGCCGTGCTTTGTGCGGCAGAACACGAGCGCAAGGGAGTCGGGCTCGCGCTTAAGCTTGTCCTCTATTACGTATTTCAAGAGCGAAATCTTGTCGGGGGACGAGACGAAGAAGACTTTCTGCTCTATCTTTTCCACTGCGGGGCTTTCGGGGGTTATGGATATGCGCTCGGGGTTGCGCACTATCGAGGAGGCAAGGCCCTCGACTTCCGGCGAGAGGGTCGCAGAAAACAATAGCGACTGCCTGTCGCCGGGCAGTTGGGCGCATATCCTGCGTATGTCGTGGATGAACCCCATGTCGAGCATCCTGTCTGCCTCGTCCAGCACGAGGAACTCCACGCCGCGGAATGAGAGCTTCTTTTGCGAGAACAGGTCCAGCAGCCTCCCGGGGGTGGCAATCAGGATGTCCGGCCCCTTTTCGAGCGCGAGCACCTGCTGGGTCTGTGAGACGCCCCCGTATATTTTGCAGCTTTTAAGCCCCGTAAATTTCGCGTATGCGGCGGCGTTTGAGGCGACCTGCTCCGCAAGCTCGCGCGTTGGCACCAGCACCAGGGCGCGGAACTCACCGCTTTCGACGTATTTCATGCCCTCCGAGAGCTTTTGTATGATTGGGAGGATGAAGGCCGCCGTCTTTCCGGTTCCGGTCTGGGCGCATCCGAATATGTCGCGCCCCGCGAGTATTTCGGGGATGGCGCGCGCCTGTATGGGCGAGGGCTTTTCGTAGCCGCAGGCGTCTAGCGCCTTCAGTATTTCGGGCGCGAGGCCCATCTGTTTGAATGAGGTTATTTCCATGTGTTTTGTATGGCGCGGGCAGCCCGCGCGGATTTGCGCCGGGCCTTCGGCGTTCCCGGGCGCGGCGGATTAAAGGGCAAGAGAGCATTCGTTATTCGGACGCATTGCAAGTAAATAACGATTTTGCGGCATAAAACCGGCCGCGCGGCGCGCCCCCAATCGGCGCGGTTTAAGATGCTGGCCGTCCGCTAGAAATGTCCGCAGGCCCCGTTTCGGATTTAAAACGGGGGGCGGGGCCGGGCACTTTTTTTCCCAAAGCGTGAAAAAATGCTTGAAGTTTCGGGGGGTGGATGAATATGTTGTTTGCATGAACTTAAAGCGAATACTATTGCTTGCGATGATTTTTTCCACGGCTGTGGCATGGGGGCAGTCCGCCAAGAAGGACCCTGTGTCGATTGAAGGGGTCTCGTTTTCCAACGTGCAGCGCGGTACTGTCGCCGGCTCCGGCGGCCCGGTGCTGAGGGTGGAAACCACCGTCCTTGCCAAGTCCCAGCCGGCGAGCCAGGCCAGGTCGAAGTCGAAGTGGGTGCGCAACGTTGAAGTTGAAATCATGCTGGCTTACGAGGATGCCAAATCCGGCGGGCAGGCAAAGGGCCAGTTCGTGTTCCTCCGCTCGAAGGCGAAGATATTCGCCGCCAAGCTCGGCCAGAAGACCCCGATTGTATTTTACATCCCCTGGGAAGCCTATGACGCATACGGCATCAAGGGCGAGCCCTACGCGTACATGGTGTCGCTTTCCGCAAACGGCGAATCCATGCCGCTTACGCGCGCCAACCTCAAGGACCGCGTGTCAAAGAGCATAGACTCCATGGAGGCCCTCGAAAGCTTCAAGGAGCAGGTCGCCAAGGCGTCCTCGCTGAACGACGGTGTGCTCAAGCCCCTCAACGAGTGCGCGACTGGCATACAGGACTACGAGTACGGCGCCTCGAAGCTGATTCCGACCTACATGAAGGCCGATTGAGCGCCGGATGCGGCCCCACATCGCCGCCTTTTTGCCGGGCGGCGGTTTTTCTTTCACTTTTCTTATCCCAACATCCCTTAAAATGAGTCAAAAAAGCAAACTTATAATAAACTGCGGGACGACGCAGGTTAGTGCAGGCTTGTTCAGTGTTTCAGGAGGTCGTTTGGTTCTCGAAAGTTTTTGCGTTCGGGATCTTGATTACGATTACGGAGTTCCGGAGGCATGGCCTTCGGCGCTGAATGCGGCCATAAAGACAATGAAGCTTTCAGGCAAGTCGGACGTCATCGTCCCGACGGCCAGCCTGCTTACAAAGACGATTGTGGTTCCCCATGTGGACGGTTCTCGCAGGGCGGAAGTCGTATCGTTCGAGGCCGAAAAGAACATTCCCTACGCCCTGAGCGAAGTCACCTGGGACTACCAGGTCATAGCCGACGACGGCGTCGACACCGAAATCCTGCTGGTTTCGATGAAAGCCTCCCAGGCCGACGATTTCTGCGCGGCCGTGTCCATCGGCGGCTCCGTTCCGCAGACGCTTGAAGCCGCGTCGATTCTGGACTACAACGCCTGGAAATACTGCGGCCTCGAAGACAACGCGATGATTTTGAATATCGGAGCGAAAGCCTCCAACTTAATCATCGCCCGCTCGCAGGAAGACTTCTTCGTCCGAAGCGTTTCCATCGGCGGCAACTCCATCACCCAGTCGATAAGCGACAACCTCGGCAAGAGCTTCATGCAGGCCGAGTCCATAAAGCGCTCATTCTTTGAAGACCCCTCCAAGCTCGAATCCGGGGACGCGGTTGCCGAACTTCTCAAAAACAGCATCCGCTCCATAGCAAAGAGGATTTCCACCGAGCTCAAGCGCTCGATATTGAGCTACAAGCGCAAGGCGGGGATGGAAAACCCCAAGAAGCTCTACCTCGCCGGCCGCGGCGCCCTGACTCCGGGGCTGGCCGACTACCTCTGCGAGGAGCTCCAGGTGGATGTCCAGTATTTCGACGTGCTTTCCAGCCTCTCCGTCGCGCCCTCTGTCGATGCGAACCTCGTCAGGGCCTCTTCGGTCCACATGAGCGAGCTCGTGGGCGAGGCCGCGCGCATGGTTCTGCCCAATTCGGTGGGCGTCAACCTGCTTCCGAAGCACATAACGGAGGCCGTGAATTTCAAGCGCAAGATGCCCGTGCTCCTGCTGGGCGCCGCGGTGCTCGCCGCCTCCGTCGTTCCCCCGTTTCTGGCACTCAGCGATTCCATTTCGGAAAACAAGGCCCTCGCCGACGAATTCCGCGCCAAGACTCCGGCCCTCGAAAAGAACGCGCTTGAGCTCGCCGAAAAGAAGGCTCAGGTGGACGCCATCGTCAGCAAGATTGGCGACCTCGAGGTTCTTGCGAAGTCAAAGGCCAACTGGATAGCTCTTTTCTCCGACTTTGAAAAGCGCCTCTTCGACGCCAAGGATGTCTGGCTGGACGACATGAAGGTCGTCCGTTCCGTCAAGGCCGGCAAGCCCGATTACAGGCTCCAGCTTTCGGGCCGCCTGCTTCTGCGCGATTTTGACGCCAAAAACCCCGAGCTTTTCAACTCCGGCGCGGCGGTCTCCCGCATTACCGAGCTTCTCACCTCCTTCAAGGAGTCGGAGTTTATCGACAATTTCGTCGATGTCCGCACCGACAACTCGAATCCGAGGATATTGAAGTTCAACTTCACCTTGGTTGTAAACCCCGACAAGCCAATATAATTTCAGTATGAAACATTTCAAAAAGCACCCCATTTTCGCTGCGCTTTTCATACTATTGCTCGCCGTTTTCGTCGGCGGGATTGTGTATGACGCAGTGCTGTTCAGCGAGAACGAAGAGGCGGTAAAAAATGAGCGCAAGGCGCGCAGCCGCTATGAATCCGCAATCGGGCGCGACCCGGGCGAGGCCAGCCTCAAGGCTGCCGACGCGAATCTGGCCGCGCTCAACGAGCGCCTCAACATCCTCGACAAGGATTTGAGCCGCGACTCCTCCAAGATTCTCTCCCCCTGCCCGGTAAAGGAAGGCTACGCCCTCGTCGAGCATCTCCGCTCCATGATTGGGCAGTGGCGCCTCGAAGCTTCGGAAAAGAGCATAATCATCCCCGAAAACTTCGACTTCTCCTTCAAGCGCTATTTTGAATCCAACGCGAAGCCGCCGTCGGACGACGCCGTGGGCGCAATCTGGAAGCAGGCCAATATCCTCAATTACATATTGGGCAAGCTCTACGCCTCAAAGCCCGACAAGTCGCCGATGAGCATCGTTTCGATACAGCGCGAGGTCCTTCCGCAGGAAACCGACCTCCAGCCGGCGGCCAGAACAGGGCGCAGCACGCGCACCGCGCGCGCCACGCGCTCCGTCAATACCGGCGACACCTTCAAGGTGGACCAGTTCATAACGTCCCGCAAGCCCGGCAGCATAAGCGCCCTCGGCTACAAGATAGTTTTCACCGGCTACACCGAAACGATGCGCAGGTTCCTGACCGAGCTCAACAGCTTCGACCTCATGCTTGTCGTCCGCTCGGTCGAGGTTAAGCCCTATGTCGGCTCCCTCATTCAGGTTCCGGCGGCCGCTTCCGCCTCCACTCCGGAATTCTCGTTCGATACGCCTTCGGAAGGTTCCGATGCGGCTGCGGTTCCGGAAGAGCCCGCCGTTTCAAAGGATCCGGTGGTGTCCGAAAACATATCGGAATTCACGTTTGTAATAGAATACGTCGAAGTTGACAAGACCCAGCCCGCCGCCCCCGCTCCGGAATCGGCGGAAGATGAGGACGGCGAAAAGGAAGGAGAGTAATTTGAGATGAAAAAGCATTACGATAAGATTTTGTTCGTCGTTGCTCTCCTTGCGGTCGGCGCATCCGTTGCCTGCTTCCTCAAGGTGCAGGGCGATGTCGCTTCCGCGGAGGATACCGCAAAGGCGGCTCTGGCAAAGGCTTCCGGCGGCGACCAGTGGAAGAATGTCGATGTTCCCTCGCTGAAGCTCGAATCCAAGAGCTGGGCGCGCGTCAAGCCCCAGGACGAGGAGGGGTTGTGGCTCTACCAGCTTTTCACCTCCCCCAAAATCTGGGTGGATTCCGACGGCAAGTTCATTGTGGAGCCTCCCTTCCAGGAAACCCTCATGAGGAAGACTTTCGGCTTCAAGTTCGGGTCGGTTAAAAACGAGCCTTATTCCATAAAGTACAAGGGATATTTCATCGGCCCCGATCAGGAAGTCATGGTTCAGCTCTATGACGAGGCCAACAACTATTCCATGATAGGCAAGCTCAACGAGGAAATCTCCGTGCGCAAGCCGATGACCGGCGAAATGATGAAGTCCGGCATTAAGGTTGTAAATTTCGAGAAAAAGAGCGAGAAGGACGAAGAGAAGGGCATCGTCACCCACACGACGCGCGTCGTTTTGCACGACGCGAATCTGGGGCGCAATGTCGAAATCTTCTCCGACAAGCCCACGTTTCTCGAAGAGAAGCGCGTCTTGACCCTTCTGCCCGACTCTGGACAGGATAAGGCGTGGGAAATCAAGGCGGTGGGGGACACCTTCGAGTCTCCGGCCGGCAAGTACACCGTGAAGGAGCTGAACTTCGAGGACGAGAGCGTCGTCGTTGAAAAGATATCCCCCAAGGGTGTGACTCCGCCTTCTCAGACTATAAAATTAAGCAAGGATGGGTTTACAAAGGTAAAATAACTGATTGGGACTGGCAGAAACTTCGCCCGCTTTGAAAAAAAAGCTTTAAAATTTTAAAACGGGCGTTTATATATTAATTCACTAATTTCAAATTAACCATAATATGAAGAACAGAAAATCGCATAGAAACGTCGCTATCGCGGCGGCGCTTGTTGCTTGCATCTCATTTGCATCTTCTGCATTTGCTGCTCAAGCAGACAAGACGCAGGAAAAATTACGCCTAATGGTGGCCGCTGTTTCGGCTCGTGACAGCGGAGACTTCGCGGCGTCAAAGAAGGCTTTGGAAGAGCTGCTCAAGATCGTTCCCAACGATCAGGGCGTCCAGAAGCTTCTCGCTGATGTGAATGCGGAGCTCGAAGCTGCCGCAAAGGCCCAGGCCGAAGCCGCAGCCCAGGGCGCTGCCGTCGAAGCCGGAGCCGAAGTCGCTGCGGAAGAGGTTCCCTCCGACCCCGTCGATGCCGCCATGCTCGCGGCCCAGCGCAAGCAGGATCTCAGCATAAGCGCGGCCCACGGCCTCATCCTCGAAGCCCTCGAAAAGCAGGATAACGGCCGCTACGAGGAAGCCATCGTTCTTCTCGACACAGCCGAAGGCAAGCTGCCCGAAACTTCCCGCGCCGACAGCGTGCGCGCCGACATCCGCAAGGCCCGCGCCGGCATCGCGCTCGAGCGCACGAAAATCGCCGCCGAAAACCGCAACATGGCAGATGCCAAGGTTTTCGCCGCCGAATACGCCAAGAATGAGGAAAATGCTGCGGCCGGCCAGAATCTCGTCGCCAAAATCGACAAGATGGACCAGAATCCGTACAACCACACCCTCGCCGACGTCAGCCCCGACTACGTCAAGCGCCAGGCCCGTGTGAACACGCTTCTTGACAAGGGCCGCATCCAGTACCTTTACGGCGACTACCAGGGCGCGATTTCCACCTACCGCACCGTTGAAACCCTCGACGCCGACAACATTGAGGCGAGGGCGTACCTCTCCCTCATCAATGAGAAGCTCGACAAGGTCGGCAACCGCACCTATGTCGAAACCCGCGGCGGCATGCTCGACGAAGTCAACCGCGCCTGGCAGCGTCCGCAGATTTTCACGGCAAGCAACGTGAACCAGATCGACGGGCCGGAAGTTTCCCCGCTCAAGGCCAAGCTCACGCAGATTGTCCTTCCGGAAGTCAGCTTCCCGGAACCGGGCGTTTCGCTCTCCGACGCACTCAATACCCTCTCGGAACTGTCCATCATTCATGACAAGGACACCAAGGGCGCCAAGGGTGTCAACATCATCGCCCGCGACGTGGCCGACGCCAAGAATGTCAGCCTGACCGTCAGGAACCTCAGCCTCGAACAGATCCTGAATTTCGTGACCAAGCAGGTCGGCTGCCAGTACGACACCGAAGACGGCGCAATCGTTGTCACCAAGTCGCGCAACACCGACTCGTTTGAAACCTTCGACTTCCCGATTTCGTCCGCAACGGTTACGCGCATGATCGGCCTCCAGAGCAGCGGCGCTTCCACCGCGAGCGACGACCCGTTCGGTTCTGCCGACACTTCCGCTTCCTCCGGCGAATCCGACCAGAGCGAACAGAAGATAAAGAGCTTCCTCGAAAAGGCCGGCGTTGACTTCGGTCCGGGCGCCAGCCTCGCCTACGACGGCACGAAACTCTGGGTGACGAACTCCCGCCGCAACATCGACAGGGTTCGCCGCATACTTCTCCGCTACAACGAAGTTCTCCAGGTTGAAATTGAAGCCAAGTTCATGGAAGTCAACCAGGGCACCCTCAAGGAGCTCGGCTTCAACTGGTCGGTTTATAACGCCAACAACGGCAACAAGCTGTTCGGCACGATGGATCGTTCCTTCGCCGATGGTACGGTTTCCACTTCTGGCCTCAACAACCGCAACCTTGCGACCACGTTCGCTCCGAATACCTCTTCGCAGCCGGTTACGATAACCAATGTAACCTACTCCGCTGGCGGCACTTCCACCGACGCAAGCGAGATTCCGCAGAATGTTCCGAACCTGCCCTCGACGATAAATATCGCCTCGCAGGCTTCCAACACTGTGAATACGGTTCTGGGCATCATAAACGGCTACAATGTCGACCTCGTGGTCAACGCCCTCGAACAGAAGACGGGCAGCGACCTCTTGAGCGCGCCTAAGGTTACGGTTGTTTCCGGTTCCAAGGCGACCATCACCGTGGCTCAGGAAATGCTCTACCCGACGACCTGGGGCGACACTCAGTCCAATGTCGGCACCGGCTCTTCCAACAGCGAATACGGCTCTTCCGCAGGTGTTACTATCACCCCGGGTACTCCGCAGGACTTCACCAAGCGCGACGTTGGCGTCACTATGGACGTTACCCCGCGTGTTGAAGAAGACGGTTCCATCTCCCTCGAAATGAACCCGAAGGTTACGGAATTTGAAGGCTTCATGGAATACGGCGGCGTCGCCATCGCTATATCCTCCGGCACCACGGTTACTGTTCCCTCCGGATTCGTCCAGCCGGTCTTCTCGGTCCGCGAAGTCAATACTTCGGTCACGGTGTTCGACGGTGCGACGGTTGTTTTGGGCGGCCTGACCCGCGAAGAAGTTAAGACCATCGACGACGGCGTTCCGGTTCTCCAGGACATTCCGCTCCTTGGCCGCATGTTCAAGTCTAAGGGCGAAACCCGTCAGAAGAAGAACCTCCTGATATTCGTCACTGCCAACAAGATTTCCCCGGGAGGAAGCCTCTCGCGTGAACAGGTTGGCGATGTCCGCCCGGGCAGCGTGTTCCAGAACCCCGTCGTGATTGCCCCGAGCGGCGCAATCCAGAGGACTCTGGAAGCCGAAGCGGAAACCGTTTCGGAATAAGCTTCAGGAAAGTTGAAAATTTGGCGGGAATGGGAAACCATTCCCGCTTTTTTGCGCCGTTAAGGGCTGGAACCAGGGGGGCGACTTCTTGAACCGTATTCCGGCCGGCGGCTGGAAATTCAATCTCGGAAATCTTTTTACATTGAATATCAATCTGCAATATGGGGCGGAGATGGGGCTTGGAATCTTTTATAAGGCTTTGCGGCGGCGGCATAGTGTAAGATTGCATATTGGGCCGCATTCCATTCGAGTATCTATTACCTTATAGGGACCTCTGCTTATTTTGGTTTGCAAACGGGATTTTGAAGGACAGGCGGGCTCATATTTTTGGAGTTTCAGATTGTTATTGCGCCTGTCTTCTTAGGCGACGGCGCAAATGCTTGCGGTGCATCAAATGCGTGAATCCAGGGTATTTCAGGCAGCAGCATAGGTTTGATTTGCTCTCTGCAATCGTCCCGATAAATTCTGCAAGTTTTTTAGCGGCGGGATGGGGTTTTGCATCCTTAACGGCAATTTTATACAGATGCGGCAATTGACAGGGGTGCAGTCTCTTACCTTTTGCTCAAAGTTCGCATAAGTCAAACTGCGCATGAATTTGCGCCTCCGCATATTGCGCTGTGTGAATCGGAATTTGCAAAAGGGTCTGGCATAGATAAGGGAAGGGAAAGCGGATTGGGGGGATGAAATTTTGCAAGAAGGGGGGATCCCCGCTTGAGCTGCCGCGAAAGGCCGCCTGATTTTTCGTTTTTTTTCGGGGCAGTTATCTATGCCAGCCCCTTCTAAAGAGCCCGTGATTGGGGGATTTGTGGAATGTGTGTTTTTTAGTGGAAATCCTTGCAGTTATAAATCCTCTAAAGATGGCATTTTTTATACGGACAGGCGTTTTAATACTCCAAGTTGGCGAGCATGCGGGGTGAGGCGGAAGAGTTTTTTATGATATGCCTGAAACCCGCATCCGGTTTTACAAGCTGAAAAGCGGAGCTTTCTAAGCGCTCTATGGTTTGGGGCTAAGAATTCCTTTTCTGGCTGATTTTAAATTTGCAATGTGAGTGTGTGGCAGAAATCGCCGCAACGGATGTCGCACCGTATCCGTATTATCCCTTGCGTTCTGCCAGCAAATGCGTCCGCGCCGCGCACAATAAGCGGCATGGCCCTTTCGATTTGATGCCGTTAAACTCCGCTTCAGGGCCTTTTTATTTCAAGCTAGGCATGCAGCCCGGGCGGCCCGGAGAATCCGGCGGCAGTTAGGAAAACGCTTCAAAATTCCTCTTCATTTGGGGGCGCGAAAACTTTAAAAACCAATGGCTTCAAAGTTGAACTCAATACCCTGCGCCCGCTTTTAAAAAGCGGAGTTTGCCGCAATGCCGTTTGGCATTTTTCCATCGCTTGAAATCGCGCATGCTGCCCATCCCGGCATTCAAAAATTGGGGGGCGGCAGAGCTTTTTTATTTCGCCTCCTGCGGTCGCGACGGTGGAAGGAGGCGGCAAAAGCGGGGCCTCGCAGCACCTAGGAAAGATTCAGGCACATTTGGCGCAAATCGAATACCAGGGTTACGGCGGCGTCTTTTACGCGGTCCAAACGCGGGGACGAATGCGTGTCAAATTTTTCGATTTCTGCCAGAACGGAATTCATGCAGAATATTGCCGACTTGTAATAGGAGTGCGCAAGCATGTCCTCGCCGAGGTCGGTGGAGTTTACGGCGACAGTTATCAGGGTGGAAGTCTTGTGCACCGCCTTTGATATGCTCCAGACGGTTTTTGCCGAACATTCCGCCTCAAGAACGAGAGTCTCAAGCCTTCCCTCCAGCGATTTTATGAGGGCGCGGGAGACTATGTAAACCGGATGGTTTATGAGTGTCAGCGGCTCCTTTGAAAACTCCGGGGCTGAAATTTCGGAAAAGAGCGCGTCCGAATTATAGCAGGAGATGTCCCAGCCGCCCATGGAGGCTATGTCTTCAAGCGACATGCCCGCTTTGCGGTTTTCATCGTAGAGCCTGGAGATTTTGTCTATTTCAGCCTCCGAACGCCTGATATAAACCACCCAGTCGCGCTCGGACCAGCGGTTCGATCCGGAATCGGAAGATGCTCCGAAAAAATTGTCAGAGAAAAAATCGTCCATTTCAAACCTGCAAATGTTTTTTAAAATCGGAACAACTTCAAGTAAAATCACCATTTATTTGCCGGATGCGCTTTTCCAGCGGGCTTTTTGCAGGCTGCCATTAAATTTTTTCAACAAAATCCTTGACGCGCGGCGGAAGGTATGCATGCTTTAAAACTTTCGTTAAGGGGACGTAGCTCAGTTGGAAGAGCGCCACAATGGCATTGTGGAGGTCGTGAGTTCGAACCTCATCGTCTCCAAAAACGCAAAAAAAATCCCGCAGGCAGGCTTGCGGGATTTTTTTTGCCCGGCCCGCTATGCCGAAAAAACCGGCCTTCGTTGTGCGGAAAATTTTGGCGGCATGGTGGCGGACTGTTTCGGCGCTATGGAATTGGCTGGTTTCTGGCGTTTCATATCCAGAGAATTTGTGCAGTCCGGCGGTGGGCTGATTTTGCGCAAAGGCGGAAATCAGATCTCTGCGAAGGAGGCCGGAAAAATTTGTGAAATCGCAAAGGGATTCTGAAGTTATCCGGAAGCCTGTGAAACGGGGCAGGTTGCTGGCGTATGCTGCGGGCGGGGCGCGCGATATGGCGCGCATCTGGAGATTGAAGCCTGGGGGAGAGTCGCGAAACGGATTTGCGCTCTATGCTCCAAAGCGTGTTTTTTATGATTGGAGAATCTCGCATTGTCTCGCGCAGTGGGGTAAAAGTTATTCCTCCATTTCTGTGGAATCCTGGAGATTTCGGCAGGGAGTTAGCGGGCGAATATATTTGAAGGCCGACACAGGCTGAAATGGCCCGAACGAAACTGAAAATCAGGCGGAGTTTCGCGGCGGGCAAGACGGGCTTTCATTTCCGCGTAAAAATTCATTCCGAAAGCCGCTTTCCATTTCATCATCTATGTCAGGGCCTTTATGAGAGAGAGACTGGCAAATTTACTCTCGATTATACAAACCCGGTGCACATTTCGATTATTCCATCAAGCCATTGCCTTCAGGCAATGCGGTAAGATAAACTCATAGCCGCCCGGACCCGGGCGGCGCACATCGTATCAAGATGCGCGAGCATCTTAGATTAAACGGAACGTTTACTTATTAAAAAAGACTATAAAATACACTTTTG
>URJJ01000008.1 GCA_900548185.1 uncultured Opitutales bacterium | reverse complement strand
TTTACAATCAGGGCCTTCGGCGAATACGTGAACCCCGTGAGCGGGGAATCATACAAAGCCTATTGCGAGGCGCTGGTGCAGCGCGGCTCGGAGACTGTGGACCCGGACGACGACATAGTGGCCCCCGCCGGGGAATTCGGCAGAAAATTCAAGGTTGTATCGTTTAGGTGGATGACCCCGGCGGAATTGTAGAATTATGAAAAAGAGCATCCTCTCAATCGCGTTGTTTCTGGCGTGCACCCTGCTTTCGGGGCAGGGCGCGGCCTCGCGGGACTTGCCAAAAACAAGGGTTAACGCCGGCTACTCCTGGCCCATGGCAGGCTCCGGGGACATGGATTTCAGGCTCGTCTCGGTCGATGGCGTGCGCCGAGGGTTTTATGTTTCCGTGGGGGATTCGTACGTCCCGGTGCAGACTGCGGCCCCAAACTCCCTCGGGAAAAACTATGTGCTGCCGCTTTCAAAAGTCATAAACTTTTGCGAGCGCAAGGTCGTTGACGGGGCGGAGGTCTTCGAGCCGGTTTTAAGGGTCGACACTGGCGGCCTTTCGGATTTTATCGTCGCCGTATTCCAGAGCGACGGGCGGCTGCATTCGCGCACGGTGGACCTATCGCTTGAGAACATGCCGCTCGGAACTATGAATTTTGTAAACATGCAGCCCCATCCCATCGGCCTGCTCGTCGGGAAAAAGCCGAAAGCCATGAGAATGTTGGACCATTTCAAAAAGCCGCTGAAAAACTCCGGCGGAAGGTTTTTGTTTGAATATGTATCCGTGTACGACCTGCGGAATCCGTCATCCCCGAAGATGTTTTACGGGACCCAGTTCAGGTTTTCGGAGAACCAAAGGGCAGTCATCTTTCTGATGGGGCTTAAAAAGACCGAAAACAGCCTTGAAAACCACGACATGCAGCAGTTTGTTGAAATGTGCGACAGGGGGCCAAGGACGTAGCGGCCCCCGGCGTAGTTTTGCCCGCATTTGCATTTGGGCCTCCCGGAAGTCTTCCGGGGGGCTTTTCCGCGCCGGAATGCATCGCCGCCCGTCCCGCTTTCGGGGCCGGATGCGGGCAGGCATTCTTTCAGCGCTTCCGCCGCCCCGCACGGCATTTTGCGCGCGGCAGTTTTGGGAGGGCCTTAAAATGCGGCAAGCCGCCCGGATTGTGCGGGGCGGCTTGCGCTTGTTTGTTTTATTGGGGAAACGGGCTTTCTAGTCCGAAGGCACGCCCTTGTAGGCCTTGAGGTTTTTTATCTGGCCCTTGAATTGGTATTTCTCGGAGGGGCTTGAATAGTTCCCTATCACAAAGTCGAAGCCGTCGGGGTTATTTAAAAACCTCTTTGCGCGAACCTTGTGGAGCGTCTTTCCGTTAACCCTGACTTCGATGTTCGCCCCGTCGAACGAGAAATAGAAGTCGCACCATTCCCCGGGGGCAATCGGGCCGCATGGGAGTTCCAGGCCGCCGTAAACGTCGCCCATCAGGGCAAAGGAGCCGTTCTTGCACTGCAGGTACCATCCCTTGTCGGGGAAGGAGCCGTTTGACATTATGACGGCGTCCGGATCTACGGATTTGGGGCGGAATGAAAACGACAGCGCATATCCGGCGCCGAAATCGGTCGCGGCGGACTTACCGAGTATGAGGTAGCCCTTTGAGGTGTCCACACCGTCGGGGGTGAAAGCGGGGCTTCCGGCCTCCCTTGAGCCTTCGGGCCTTGAAGTCAGCGGGAGGTACAGGAAGGGGTCGATTTTTTTCCGCCTCAATTCGACGGAATGCTCGCTCGCCGATTTCGACTCAACCCTGAACTGGTTTGCAAAGCATATCCTGTACTTCCAGTCGCCTTCGGGAACTTCGTCGAAGAATGAGATGCTTTCAATCGGGTTTACGTCGAATTCCGCAACGAGCGATTCCCCCTTTTCGTTTTTGAGCTTTTTTTCTATGTGCTCAAAGGCGGCGCTTTCGAGCTTTTGGGAGGCGAGGCGTTTGCCGCTCCTGTATATCAGGCATTTTACGGCGTTTTGGTCTTTGGGCGGGGCTATTTTTATGACCACCCCCCCGTTGTTGGAAATGAGCGAGGCGGACGGCTTTTCCGTGATTGTGATGTTTGGCATGACGTATGGCACCGGGTCGGACTTCGCCACAACCCTGCCTTCGTAAACGCCCTCTATTACATAGCTTCCCTTCTCCTTCTGGGCGACGTCGAAGAAGTATTCCACCTGCGTTACGCACTGGAGTTCGCCGTCGCGCAGGACCCTGTAATATTCAATGTTTTCGGCCTTGTCCCATTTTATGGATATGGGAAATTTCTCGTTTTTAAACGCCCTGGCCGCGATTTTTGCGGTCTTTGCGGGGGCGAACCCGACCCTGTTTCTGGATGTCGCGGGGGGCATGGGGATGACCGCTGCGGCATGGGCCGGGGTGGAGGCCGAATCCGGGTTCGGGGAGAGGCCGAATTTGAATTCGACGCCCCGGTCGCCTATGTCCCGGCTTGCGATTGTAGCCTCGTAAACCCATCCCTTCACGGGTTCAAGCTTTTGCGAGGACCAGTTTTTTTCGCCAAGCTTCCGGAAGAAGACCCATGCGTCGCCCCCGCCCAGCACGACGGGCTCGAGCTTGAGGTTCTCGCCTTCCCCTATGCTTGTGAACCTGCGCGGCAGCAGGATTTCCCTGTCCCTGGGGGCTACTTCCCAGTCCATGTTGGGCGGCGGGGCGTCGCTTGAAAGGGCTTCGTTGCAGAGGGCGTACATCCTGTGCCATTCGTAGTAGGCCTTTGTGTTTGCGGTTGCCAGCACCCCGTGCTCGCCGCGGGTCGATAGGCGCTTTGCGTAAGCGCGGAATGCCTCCGGGAAGGCTTTGTCTGAAAGAATTTCCCTGGCCTTTTCAAACTGCTTGGCGTCTATCATGGCCTGGGCTTCATTGCCCTTTACGGTCATGCGCCTGTATGCGAGCGTCCAGTCTATGCGGGCTTTCAGCCAGTCCATATTGGATTTTGCATGGCGGTTTTTGAAAGACAGCTTTTCGGCCCTCGCCCTTATCTGCTCCAGTTTGCGCAGGTCGGATTCGTCCCCGAGCGTGCCCCAGGCGAACCTGCCCGCCTCGTGCTGCCCGGAGCCTCCGAGCCACCTGTAAGGAAGCATATCTAGCTCGCTGTGGATTGCGGCGGTTTCCGTTAGGTTTTCGCCGCCGTAAAGCTTTGCGGCATAGCGGCGGTAGAAGAGGTCGCGGGTCAGGCTTTTTATCCACGCCCTGTCGCAGAGGTACTGGAAGTTTTCCGCGATGCAGCGCGTGCGCCAGTGTATGCCGAGCACCCCCTGGCTTCCGCTTTCATAGAGCTTGTCCATGAGGCCCTCAAAAATTTTCACATAGGGCTGGGGCTGCCACTGGTCGCCGTCGTTTTCAAGCCACGCGATAGGCCATCGCTGGCGCTTCGGGGAGAGCTTGTGGTAGCTTTCGCTGACGCGGGGAAGGGGGAAGAAGTGCTCCAGGGCCGAGAATGTAACGTCGTAGGGCAGGAGCTTGTCCCAGCCCGGGAAATATGTTTCGGTGAGCAGGTTCCTGTCTCCGCCCCATCCTGCTATGATGAGCCTGGGAGGGTTTTTATACTGTTTGAAAACCCTTTCGGCCGCGATGGCAAGGTGCTCGTAGGCGACGCCAAGCTGCACGCGCTCCTCGGCGCCCTGGGGCGTTTTTTTGAGGAAGGGATGGTTGGTTTTGTCGAATTTTGCGATGTCTTCAAATACATCCATCTGGTTTTTTGCGTAGTTTGCCAGGGCGCTTGCCTCCGAGAATGTGGCGTTCATCATCGGCTCCTGGATGCCGGAGACCGCGCTTGCCTCGCAGGGCCATATCCAGATATAGTCTATGGTCGGGTACTTCTCTATTAGGAACTTCAGGCGCGTTATGTATTTTTGTATCATCTTTTCGGTTGTGGGAATCGGCGTTCCCGCGTAGGATGTGGCGTCAAAGCCGACGCACGTCTTTATGCCGCGCGACTTTGCGTACGCCAGCGCCTCGGCGATAATTTCCTGTTCGCGCGCGATTGCGGCGTCGGCGTCCTCCATTTCCGTCGTCTCTGCCCCGAAATATTCCTGGCTGTAAAGTTTTGAGGTCCCGAAGCCGAATTCGCCGGCTTTTATGGAATGGGTTCCCCAGTTTTCGTTTTTGGTTGAAAGGAGCCTGCCGCCTGCCACCAGTTTTCCGTCTTTGCCGTAATGGGCTATTATGGGTTCGCCCTCGTAGTTGTGGAAGCCTATGAAATTTGCCCCCATGCGTATCGCGTCGTCAATAAAGGCCCTGAAGTCCACCGGATCCCATACGGTGGGGCTGTTGTAGAAATTGTGCCAGGGGAGGAATCCGCGCACGCCTAGCCCGGGGCTTCTGCTTTCAGGCCGGAGCGCCTTGGCGTTCAGCTTTTCCGGGACGAATTCAGCGCCGAGGGTGAATCCGAACCCCGCCTGGGAAAGGAGGGCGTAAATGCCGTTTGCAAGCCCGGCATGGGTTGCGGCCGCAACTATAATGCATTCGGCACCGTTTATTTTTTTTCTGTCCAGTATGAAGCCGTCGAAATCGAGCTTTGACACTGCGGCCGAATATTGCGAAAGGAGCTTGTTTTCCGATGGGAGCCCGACTATGACGGCGGATTTGCCCGACCATCCCTCCGGATTGTTCACCGCCGCCACCTTGCCAGAAACGCGGGCCAACTGGGCGCGCGCGTCTATGACCGCGTTTGCCTCAACGGGCGATTTGCCTGCGGATACGAATTCTTCAAACTGTGCCCGCGCGGCAACGGACGCCAATAACGCCGCCGCAAGGCCCGCCTTTTTTATTGTTTTTACAGGATTCATGTCTCTCTTTCGCGTTTCTATAAATGCTTACTGCTTTCAGTTTGGCAATCATAACATATTCCGGAGCTTAAAACATGCAAATTTAAGCTTATCTTAGGTATAAAAAGTCCGGGCCGTGCGGGCGCCGTGGGGAGCCTGAGGAAAGGGCCGGCGCGGGCCCTGCGCAGCTCGCTGCAAAAAATTCGGATTGGTTCTTTTTTTACCTAAAAAAAACGAAATATACAAGAATATCCCATGCCTCCAAATGCTATGCTAAACCTGTCGGAAAAAAAATTGACGACAGCCTTTTACAAAAAACACAGAAGAATCGAGGTACCCCAGATATGAAAAACAATGCAAAACACTGTGCCGGGCTTTTGGCCGGAGTCTTGATGGGTTCTGCGCTGTGCGCGATGAACCAGGTTAATTGGATTCAGAATGTCCCGGGCAGGTGGCTGGACGAGGCAAACTGGGACGCAGGCTACGCCCCGGGCGGTGAAAACGACACCGCGCCGGAAGAGACTTACGCCTATATGTCCGGATCGCATGTGGATGTGACCCTCGACGGCGCCATAAGCCCGATTAACGTCCTCGGCATGTATGACGAAGTAAAACTTCTTGCAAAAGACACGAAAATTGAAATCAGCGGCACGGACGCCATTTTCAACTTGTGGCACGGCTCTGTTTTGACTTTGGACAACTCGACGCTGACCCATCTTTCAAAAAACATGGATTTTCAAAACAGCTCGTCCATAATAGCCAAAAACGGCTCAAAACTGCAACTGCATTTGGCAGGGGGAAACAGTATTAACATCAATAGCACGTCGTCGGACATCTTCGAAAGCTCCCAAACCATACACCTTCAGTCGGGCTCCACCATTGACGCGCAAGGCAGCGGGGACATCTTTTTTAACAATCAGAATGAGTGGACAGGGGTCGTGAACCTCATATTTGAAGGCGAAGGCTCGGGCGTGTCAAATTTTAGCGATGCCGCAAATGCAAACAGGGCCATTTGGCTCTCCGGCATGGGAGATACGAACCTGACTTTCAAAAATACGGAATTCGACGGACTTATCGCCATTAATGGGGACATTGGCAACCGGGCGGTGGTTTTTGACGGAGCCAATATTGATACGAAAACTGCGAATGCAAATTTTATCTACCAGCATGTCGGCATGCTCGAAAAAACTGCCGAGATGACTTTCAAAAACAACACTATAGCCAAGTTTAACGGAAAGGCGGTGACTGTCGGGGTTGCCGCCGGGAGCGATTCAATATGGTCTTTCAACGTAGATTCCGGATCCAAACTTGAAGGCCTGGGAGGTATCAATATCGGAAGCGCGGAAGTACTCGGGGCCGAATACACGACAATGTCTCTCAATGTCAGGGGCGGCGGGAGCATTGAGGGTAAATCAATGGTTCTGGGGCAGAATATTTCAGGCGAGGGTTCCAGCGTTGAGCTCAATATCGAGGGCGCAGGCAGCAAAGTGAATTTTATAGACGCCCTCATCGGCTCCTCAAACAAGGAGGCCCTGAACACTGTCATAAACATAAAAGACGCCGACAACGGAGCCTTATATACGGGGTCTGCCCTGTATTTGAACGCCGGAACCCTCATCAACATCGAACTTGCGAACCGCAATGCCAATGTCGCAGAGGGCATGATTTTCGGCTTCCATATCGGCGCTGAAACCGATCCGACGTTTATGGTGGACTTCTCGGAGCTAACCCTTGAGGAAGGCATATACAGGTTTGCCTTAATATCCTACGAGGGCGACTACCATCCGCAAATCTCACTTCAGGATTTCGACGTATCCTATTACTTCGGGAAAAGATCCGGCTTTGTCGACGCATGGCTCGTGGAGGAGGGGAAAACACTCTTTGTGGAAGCCTATACCGAGGGGTGCGTCATTCCGGAGCCGGGAGCCTTCGCGGCGGTTTTGGGCCTTGCCGCCTTGCTCTGCGCCGCAGCCCGCAGAAGGGGAAAATGACATTTTGAATGCCCGCGGGCCTGAAAACGCAATTTAAAAAAATTGCGTTTTTTTGCCCCGCGTGTTCAAAATAAAACGGTTCGGCGAATGCCGGAATTTCAGCGGCCTAGGCCCTCCAGATATTTTTTCAATTTCAGGCTTTCACACAACACATTCAAAAATATGCAAATAAACATGGGAAGAAAAATCCTGCTTTGGGGGATGCCGTTAGCCATTGCGCTTGCGGCGGGAAATTTGAACGCCGCCGATTATTTCGTCTCGCAGAAAAGCGGGTCCGACAAAAATCCGGGGACGCGCGAGGCTCCTTTTAAAACGATACAGGCCGCCGCAGACATCGCGCGCCCCGGCGATGTGGTGACGGTTTTTGAGGGGGTGTACCGCGAAATGGTAAACCCCAAATTCGGCGGCGAGAGCAATACGCGCAGGATTGTCTACCAGGCGGCCGAAGGCGAGAAGGTCCAGATAAAGGGCTCCGAAGTCGTAAGCGGGTGGGAAAGGCAGCCGAACGGGCTTTGGAAAAAGGAAATCCCGGACGAGTTTTTCGGCGGGCACAACCCGTTTAAGACGGTCCTTGAGGGAGACTGGTTCGACCCCATGGGAAGGGTGCACCATACGGGCGACATTTACCTGAACGGGAAATCCCTATACGAGCAGCCTGACATCCAAAAGGTCTTGAACACGCGCGAAGGCGGCAATCCGGCGGACCCCGAAGGCTCTGCCCTCAGGTGGTTTTGCGAGCCCGGCGAAAACTCCACCGTCATTTATGCGAACTTCGGGGACGCCGACCCCAACAGGGAGCTCGTGGAGGTCTCCGCGCGTTTCAGTTGCTTTTATCCCGCAGAGGAGGGGATAAACTACCTGACGGTGCGCGGATTCGATTTTTCGCAGGCGGCAACCCAGTGGGGGGCGCCGACTGCGAGGCAGGTCGGCATGGTCTCCACAAACTGGAACAAGGGCTGGATTATCGAAAACAACAAAATCCACGACACGAAATGCAGCGGCATAACCCTCGGAAAAGAGGGCGCCACCGGCGACAACACCTGGATGAAAAACCCCAAAAAGGACGGTTCCGTGGCGTATATCGAGGTGACCTTCAAAACCCTCGAAAAAGGCTGGAGCAGGGATAAGATAGGCTCCCACATCGTCAGGGGGAACGAAATCTACAACTGCGAGCAGACGGGGATGTGCGGAAGCCAGGGCGCCGCCTTTTCAATCATCGAAAACAACTATATACACGACATATGGACAAAGCGCCAGTTCTCCGGCGCCGAAATCGGGGGCATAAAATTCCACGCGCCCATCGATACGCTCATCAGGGGCAACCGCATACAAAACTGCGGGCGGGGCATATGGCTCGACTGGATGACCCAGGGAAGCCGCGTGACGCAGAATTTGCTCTGCGAAAACACCACGGACGACATCCATGTGGAGGTGAACCACGGCCCGTTTGTCATAGACAACAACATCTGCCTGTCGCGCATAGGCATATACGTGTTCAGCGGCGGCGGGGCCTATGTCAACAACATGATAAGCGGCATGATGAGGCATTTCTTCGACGGGCGCTACACCCCCTACCACTTTGCGCACAGCACGCGCATAAAGGGGATTTCAACCTGCCTTGACGACAACCAATATTACAACAACCTCTTTGCCACGACAAACCCCCAAAACGAGCAGCCGAATCTGGAGACCTACGGGCTCCATTACTTAAACGGCAAAAAGGGGCCTTTCGCGGACGGAAACGCCTATCTGGGAAAATCCAGGCCCTGGAATATGGAAAAGAACTTTTTCCACAAGCCGGACTTCGACGCCGGCGTCAGGCTGTCGGAAGAGGGCGGGGCGGTGTACCTTTCCTTCAACCTTCCCGAGGATTTTGGCGGATGCGCGGCAAATACGGTTTCAACGGGAATGTTCTCCGTCCCGATGGTATCGGAGGAGCCGTTTGAGGACGCCGAGGGCCGCGAAATAGTGTTCGACGAGGATTATTTCGGGGCCAGGAGAAAATCCTCCGCCATCCCCGGCCCGATAGACTCCGCCAAACCGGGCGCAAACAGGATAAAGGTCTGGCCGCGGAATTAGCCTGAAAAAACCATCTCCCGCGCCGCAGGGGCGCCATGAAGAAAAATTACCGGAGGCAACGCCATGTTTGCATGCAAAGACAAAATGAGAATCCTGTCCCTTCTTCTCGTCGGCGTTTTCGCCTTCGGGCCCCTGTTTGCCGACATAGATAGGCTGGTTTGCGTGGGGCTTTCGGCCCCCGGCAAAAACGCCGTCTTGGACTTTGCAGCCCTGAGCGGCGCCGTGCAGGGGAAGTATCCGGAAATCGTCCCCGAGTCCGAATGGGGCAGGCGGCCCGCCGTCATTTTCGGAATACCACGGCGGGGGAACATGCTTGAGGGGTTTCTGGAAAAAACTTCGCCCCTCAAAAACGACGGTTTCGCCATTGAAAGCCTCGCCGTATCCGGCGCCAAGTGCACGCTGGTGTTGTCAAACAGCGACGAGGGCGTCGCAAACGGGGCCTATGCGCTTTTGAAGGAAATGGGCGTTGGGCTCAACCTCGGCGCAAGCTACATGCCCGGCAGGCTGAAAGCCCCGAAAAGCTTTTCGGAGTCCCCAGCCCTCAAAATTCGCGGATTTCTCCCGTGGTACAATTTTCTAAACAGCCCCACCACATGGGATTTAGCCGACCACAGGGCCTTTGTGGACGACGCCATACGCATAGGCGCAAACTTCATAGGCTTTCACACCTACGACGCCGAGCCGCTAGGGGCCTTCGAGGGAAAAGACGGAAAAATGGTTTTGGGCCAAAGGCTCCTTTCAACCAGTGGGCGCCTCTGGGGAACCCATCCGATGAAAACGGAAGAGTTCGGATTCGGCACGGGCCTCTTGTATGACCGCGAGTATTTCGGAACCACCGTGACATCTGAAATTCCCGATGACAGGGAGGCGATTCTTGCGGAGCAGAAGATGGTGCGCGACGCATTCGACTATGCCAGGTCGCGCGGCGTAAAAACCTGCATAGGCTTTGAAGTCAGGCGCAACCCCTTTGACGAGGGGGAAATCGGGATATTTATAAGGCGCCTCGAAAATGTCTTGGAAAGCTATCCGGCCGCAGATTACATCTGGCTTTGGCAGCCGGAAGTGTGGGGCGCCACGGGCTTCGGCCACACTGAGCACGAGGCGGGGCCGTACACGAAGTCGCTCAAATATTATGCGCGCGACATGCGCGATATCTTTAAGCGGATAGTGGAGCATAAAAATCTCCTGCCTGAATTCGACCCCGGAGGCGAGCTCGGGCGGCAGGCGAGGGCGATGGAGGGCGTAAGGCTTGCGCAGTACGCGCTGGTAGCCCGCAAGGTCCTGTCGCGCTATAAAAACCCTCCCAGGCTGGTGATATCCGGATGGGGCGGCGACAGGAGGCTCGCCAGCGCGGAATATTACGAGGGGCTTGACAAGCTCCTTCCAAAAGACGTCATATTCTCCTCGCTCGACGTCATAGGCCCGATTCCGCGCGTCGATGAAATCTATAACGAGCTTCCTGCGGACCGCGAGCGCTGGCCCATCCCGTGGCTTGAAAACGACGGCGACCAGTGGCAGCCGCAGCCCTATGTCAAAATATACGAGGGTCTCATGGACAGGCTCATCGCGGGCGGAAGCCAGGGGGTTCTCGGCATACACTGGCGCACGCGCTGCATCGGCGAGAATTTCCAGTACCTCTGCGAAAGGGCGTGGAACCCCTCCGTTTCCCTCCGGGATTTCTATCTCCAATACGCGCGCGGGCTCTACGGGGACGAAAAAGCCGCAGAGCTCGCGGAAATCCACAGAAAGCTCGACGCAATGCCGTATCGCTGGGTAGGCGGGGACGGGCAGGTCGAGTGCGCCATATTCAGATGGGGCGGAGTGGGGGACGTCAAATACCGGGACGAGCTTCTGCAAATCAGGGAGGAGCTCAAGGGCTTCCGCTTTGAAAACGAAAGCGCCCAGGCCAACCTCGACTGGCTCAACTCCCGCATTGACTGGGTGCTGGCATACAGGGAGATGACAGTCCAGGCAAATTCGGCGGAAGAGCTGATTGCCGGAAAGGATTTTGACTCCGCCTTGAAAGTCCTTGAATCCCCGGCCTTTGAAAACGGCTTCAGGTCTTATGCGGCGAGGCTTTCTACCAGGGGCGAGTACGGGGTGCTCGCAACCGTAATCACAAAGGCCTACCATTGGTGGCTTGAAAGCTACAGGCTCTGCGCCCAAAACTCAAAGGCCGGGCCTTCGGACCCACACATGCGGGAATGGGATTTTCCGGAAAGGAAAATCGTGCTTCCCCGCCGCTTTGCAACCATCGAAGAAAATTCCCCGCTTGAGCTGAACCCGGTAATACTGGGGGGCGGCGACGCCTTTCTGCTTTACAAAAATGTAGGGGAGAAGTCATGGAAATCAAAGAAGCTTGAAAAGACCAGGGGATGGGTGCGCAGGGCTGTCATCGGGGCGGACGAGATTAAAAACCTCCCGCTTATGTTCACCTTCTCTCTGGACGGCAAACCCGGGGCCTCGGACTTCCCCGTCCAGGTGGTTCCCGTACTGCCGAAAGCGGCCGCCCAAAAGCGTGAGAAGGCGCAGGCCAGGGCGGGGAAAAAGTCCATATCCCTGAATTCCCGGGCCGGCAAAAACACGCCCGTTGAACTGAACTGGACCGAAGTGCCCGGCGCGGACTACTACCGGGTTCTGCGCGATGGAAAGTCCCTTTGCGCGACGGCCTTCAACTACCTGCCCGACGCCATAAACAAGGCCGAATGCACATACCAGGTCGAGGCGATTGCAGACGGCAGGGTTGCGGCCTCCTCCGGCAAAATAAAAGTCGAGATGCCCAACACCCCGATAAGCGAGGCGCCAAAGGCCGAAGCGGAGTCGCGAAACGATGCGGGAGTCTTTATAAGGGGTGCCGCCCCGTCCGATTCCGGAGTCTCAAAATGCGCAATTTTCCGCAAAGGCAGGCCCTTTGAGACGGGCAAAAATGCCGACCAGGTTTTCGAGCATATCAACAAGTCCAAGGACTATTCCAAGTATGAGCGGGTGGGAGAAGTGCCCGTAGACGACTCAACGGAGCTTGTCTTTCTGGATAAGGTTGCATACGGCGAATACGAATACCGTCTGGTCTTTCTGAACGCATGCGATTTTGAGTCGAAAAAAGACGCGTTTTTTAAGGTTAGGCACGAGCCCCGTAAAGCGCCTCTGGCCTTGTCGCTGCCTTTGACAGAAAAGCCTGAGGGGTTTGCGCAGGCGGGCGACGTTGAGTACGGTTCAGGCGGCGCAGATTTTTCATACGGATATATTGAGTCGGATTTCCGCTCATCGTTTAAAAAAGGCTTCACCGTGAGCCTTGAGTTCAGGGCCGACAGCACGGAGGGGATGCCAGTGATAGCCTCAAACGGGCGGCACAATTCCGACGGCTGGTACATACAGGTCATGGGCGGGGCTTTGCATGTTTCGCTCGGGAAAAACATAAATACCGGCATTCGCCCGGAAATAGGGAAGTTCTACCGCGTGCGCGCGGTATTCGACGGGGTGCGGGTCAGGATATTTGTGGACGGAAAGCTCACAAACGACGTTCTTCTGGGCGATTCTCCGAAGGATTCTGCGGTGCCATTGAAAGTGGGGACATACGAAGATGCCGGAAATCCGGTTTTCAAATTCAAGGGGATTGTCCGCAATTTGAAAATATTTGCCGGAGTGCTCGACGAAAATCAGGCTGGCGAAGCGGATGCGGCGCCATAGAAAGAGCCTTCAAGGTTGCGCGCATGCGCGGCAAATTAACTTCTTTCAGAGTAGGAATTTGGCCGGAAAGACATATCTAACTCCGGATATGCATTCATTGAAATGGTTTAAAGGGAGAATTTGAAATGCTTTATTTGGGTTGGTTGTGAAAAAAATATTGTATTGTTTGTTGTGTAAAATGTCATTTTTTTATTATAAATTTGACATTTTAAGTCTATCGAAATGGAAAATATAGTTAATAATAAAGAGCTTTTCGTGAAGACAAAACGAAATTAAGGGACAATGCTCGTTTTGACTGCGCTTCATTTTTTTCAATGCTTTCATCGAAAGATGCCTTAAATGAAATTCTACAAAGGAGAGACGCTAAATTCGGCGGTACTCTAAAGAATAAAACTTATGAATGGCAAGTATGGACGAATCTGAAAGGAATTGTCCTATAAAATGTTTTAGGTAAGCTCAAAAGCAATATCCATCTTGTTTACCACACTTTCTTGCCGTTTAAAGTACCGTCGGTTGCCCAGTCGTATTGAATGCCGCCTATAGGGGTGTCCGAGGCATCGTAATTTTGAATCGTTTTGAGACGGAAATTCTTGTCGTACGAGTAGATGCTTTTGTTGCCGTTTGGAAATATTTTGCTTAATAGCATTTGACTCTTTTTGTCGTAGTAATATCTAATTTTACCGGTATTGTTTATAGATACTTCGGTAGGACGGTTTAATGCATCGTACGCATATGTGATTTCCGAGCGTTCGGCTTCGCTTTTGTCGGGCTTTTGTACTGCATTTAGCACTCTTTTGCGCGCGCCGGAATTTGTATAGTCGAAAATTGTAACGCTTTTTGTTCCGTTTGGAAATTCCGCCAAACGCTTAACTTGCTGTCCGAGCTCGTCGTATTGAATGATTATTTTTACATCGGCAGAAACTATGGATTTTATCCTGTCGTAATCGTCGTAAACAATGTCGGTTATCTGACCGTTTGAAAAATCGCGTTTTGTGATTCTGTCGAAATCGTCGTATTCTATTTTAATGGTCTGCTCTTTGGTTTTCTTCTCCGCTAGATTCCCATATTTGTCGTACTTGTTTTCTATTGTTTGTCCTATATGGTTTTCGTGGAATACCATTTTGCCGCGGGCGTCGTATTCAAATTTTACATTGCTGCCGTCGGGGGCTATCCAGCCCGTAAGCTCGCCGATTGGATTGTATTTGTACTGAATCGTGTCTTTTAGCGGATTTACCTCCTCCAACAATTTTCCGTCCAAAGAATAGGTTTGTTGCGATTCGGCGCCCTTGTTGTTGATTATCGATAGATATTCTTTTTCGTCTTTGATTTCCCTATCCACCTCAAGCCATTTCTTTTTATTGCGTGTCAGTAACTTTAGTTGCCCCGACGGATAATAGGAGTATTCCCAGACGACTTTATCGTTTTCCACAACGGTCTTTAGTTGCGAAAATTCGTCGTATTCAAATTTTATTGAGTTCCCGTTGGAATATTCGCGTTTTACGATTCTGCCGAAGATGTCGTAATCCCATGCTATCCATACGCCCATTGGATAATTGCGGCGCGTGATTCTGCCAAGCGCATCGTAATGATAGTATTGGCTTGCATTGTCGGCGTTTTTATAGGAAACAATCTGTTTGTCACTGCCGTAGGCGAATTCGGTCGTGTGCCCGAGCGGATTTACAATCTTTTTGGGGCGCATTGAATCGCTGTCGTATTCGTACTTAGTGGGGCGGCAGTCGCCTATCGTAATTTCGACAATTCTGTCCTGCTCGTCATATTTATATTTGGTAGGTTTTTCGCCGCGCTTGGTCATTTGCGATATGCGGCCTTCGTCGTCGTATTCAAGCTTAACGATGGCTTCGCCTTTGGGTGATATTATTTCGCTGAGTTTGTTTGTCGCTTCGTTTTGAAAGCCGCGCCCCCATTGGACGGAACTTGAAACTCCGCCTTTGTCTATGGTTGTAAGACGGTTTGTAAGCGGATTGAAAATGATTTTGTCTGCGTTGCCTAACAGGTTTGCCTTTTGCATGACAATTCCGGCTTTTTCCTGCCCGAAGGAATACACATTGTCGGAGTCTGACATCAAGACGGGTTTGAATTTTACGTTGTCCAAATAATGCTTTCCGCTCTCCTCAAAGTCTTTCAATGTCGTTATCCAGACAAAACGCTCTTTGTCGGTATTGGGGTAGCCAATTGACTCTATAAGTCCGTTTTTGTATGCGAAATTTACTTCCCGCTCGCGAAGATTAAAAGGCTTCCAAGCGGTTAATATTTCGGAATCGGCTTCATATGAAAAGTTGTGCCATATAGCGCCGATTTTGAGGGATACGAGCCTGTTTAAGTTGTCGTATTTTGCTGAAAGAAGTTCGTAGGTCGCGGTATCCGTACGCTGTTCAATGCCGGTAATTCGTATGCCGTTTGCTTTGAAGAACAGCTTGCGACCAGACGGAGCTTCCAGTGTTTTTAGTACGCCCTTGTCGTAGCTATATATGAATTTGTCCTTGGAAATTATGTATATCCTGTCGGGATCTTTCTTTGTGTTGCTGCGAACGGCTATATATGGGGATTTTATTTTAGTTGGGCGTACTGAGACAATTTTATAAACTGGGTCTTTTGCTTTGAAGAAATATTCTTCTCCCCCTGGCGACAGCCAGAAAATACCGCCGTTCATCGGGGCTACATAGGAAGTCAACTGGGGTACGCTCCATTGCGAGAAGCGTTCAAGTTCGCCGTAAGGATATTTTGAAATGTTGTGCTCAAGGTAAATGGGAAATTTGAATTCCGGAGAACCTCCGAGCATTCCGAGGCCGAATCGCTTGTAAAGTTGGCCGTCTATTCTCAATTGGTCGTTGTGCAAAGTCGGCGATTCCCACGACGGCGTGGCTAATGCTGTTAAATATGAAAATAAAAATATAAATAATATTTTAACCCAAACCATGAATGCAGTTTGAAAATATTTTATAAAAAAATCAATAAAATAATCTTGACAAATTGAATTTATCTATTGAACCTTAATGCAGGTTCAGGCATTTGATATTTTACGAAGGGTATTTTATGAAAATAGATATGGTAAAATATTTAGCAGTATTAACTGCTTTTATGGCTTTGGGGGTAGTTAACGCAGGTGAAATTGCAAAGTTCATGCAGGAAACACTTGCCGAGCAACGCGCGAGAAATGCGGCAGAAGAGCAGAAAGCGGTAGCGGACGCCTTAAAGACTCCCAAAATACCCGAATTTGAGCTGCCAAAAGAAAGCATATTTGCGTCCAAGGACAAAGCGCGCGATGCACGCTATTATAAATACGATAAATCGGGACGCCTCGTAAGCGTGGAATACGCGGCAACCCCCGCAAAGAACGAATATTACACCTACGATAAGCAGGGCAATATTCTTGAAAAGAAACTTGGCGATAAAGTGTATAAATACACATACGACAGCGCAAACCAACTGCTTGAACTAAATTCTCCCGATGGTAGGCGGGAATATTTTTACGATCAAGCAGGCCGTTTAGTAATGGAAAAGCTTAACGGCGAAATCGATGTCCAATATACCTACGGATATTTGGATAAAGTAATAGAGGTTAACCGCAGAGGAAAAATCACTAAATTTGCGTACGATGGATTCGGAATGCTTGCAACAAAAACATTAAGCGACGGTACAGTTGAAAACTGGGTTTGGGACGGCTTGGCGCTCATACGCCGCGGCGACGATATTTACGTTAACGAGCCGCATATATCCGGCGGAGTTCCGATAGTATCCAAGACAAAAGAGGGCGTCCGTTATCATGAACACGACTTCTTGGGTACAACCCTATGGTCTATGGATACCAAAGGTAAAGTTGTAAAAGATTACCAGGATACAACAATTTTCGGCGAGGGCTCAATCCAACATGATCGTTCGGCGCGCTTTACCGGCAAACCTTACGATGAAGACTTACAAGCCTACGTATTTCCTTATAGGAATTATGATGCGTCCACTGCCCGTTGGCGCTCTTCCGACCCAGCCGGCTATCCCGACGGTATTAACCAGCACTTCTATGCTTGTGTACCTACTGTGCTATTAGATAGATTTGGATTGGATCTTATTTTAGTAGGACAAGGTGGCTCTGGTTATGGAAGCCTATTTTCCATGGCAGCGAATACTTATGCAAGATCCAATGGTAAAAATAATACAATTGTCAATGTTAATAATGGTGCGGAAGCAATTGTAGCAATGAATAACTATGCAAGTCAGAATGGTGGAAAGATAGATGCAATGCAGGTATTTGCCCATAGCGGAAGGGATGCAATATATTTTGATATGGGGCAAAATACTGCAAGTAGTCTTTATATAGCAAAACCCAACGGTGCCGATCCTAATGCGCGTTCTGTATCGGATATAAATGGTAGTTATTTTGATGGAAATTCTAATATAAAACTCTGGGGATGTAATACCGCAAATGGTGATAATAATATTGCGAGTGCAATTGGCGAACAAACAGGAAATAATGTAACTGGTGCAACCTCTGGAACCTATTTTTCTTCAACACCGGATGGTCCATATGATCCAAATTTCTCTGCAAGAGATGGTACAAACGATCCTGTCTATCTTGTGCCGCATGGGGAATGGGATACTGTAATATATTCACCTATGGAGAAATGATTATGAAAAAAATTATAATTATAATATTATTATTAAAATATGCATCTTTAGCTTATTGTATATCTTCATCAGATATGGAAGGAATGGTTGAAGATTTTTGTAAAACTGAAGATAAATATGAGTTCATTAGTGATTATCATTCTTCTGTAAGGCTTTCAAAATCAGAAAGCATTGATTTTGTTTTTATGGCATTGGATAGACTACTTGATAATCCTCAAAAACCGGATTTAAAATATGCTTGGAAAATATCTAAATTAAGTAATTTTATTGATAAATTAGATCCAGATACGATTCCATTGCGGCATGTCGCAACATTATTTAAGGCATTAAGAATTGGCGGGATAATGTTAACGGGAGATATTATATTTATAGATTTATTGGATAAAATAGTTGGAAATAATCCAGGATACACAATGAAGTATTTAGAGTCCGGAAACTTCACAAACGAAACGCGCATAGAATTAATCAATCAATGGGAAAAAATATTTGAAGAAAATAAAGAAAATATATTGAAAAAAAGATATTATAAATCAAAATATTTTGGGAAAAGCGTAGCAGATTAATATTATAACCGCAGAGGCAAGGTAACTAAATTTGCGTACGACGGCTTTGGAATGCTTGCAAGTAAAACACTTTCAGACGGCACAGTAGAAAACTGGGTTTGGGACGGCTTGGCGCTCATACGCCGCGGCGACGATATTTACGTTAACGAGCCGCATATATCCGGCGGAGTTCCGATAGTATCCAAGACAAAAGAGGGCGTCCGTTATCATGAACACGACTTCTTGGGTACAACCCTATGGTCTATGGATACCAAAGGTAAAGTTGTAAAAGATTACCAGGATACAACAATTTTCGGCGAGGGCTCAATCCAACATGATCGTTCGGCGCGCTTTACCGGCAAACCTTACGATGAAGACTTACAAGCCTACGTCTTCCCCTTTCGCAATTACGATGCGTTCACCGCCCATTGGCGTACTGCCGACCCCGCCGGTTACCCCGACGGCGTTAATCAACACTTCTATGCTTGTGTGCCTACTTATGGTTTAGATATTTTTGGGTTGGCAGAAGCAGCTCTATATGGTAGGAGTGTTCAAAATACTCTAGGCGCATTTACACATACATCTTCAAGGCTGGCGGTCACTGCGAGTGAATATGGAACATTGACAACTAGACAACAATCCTATTTTGCAAGAGATTCAAATACGGGGCAATTGCTTACTGATGCTAAAGGAAATTATTATGCGACAGTCAGCGGTTTTGAAAAATCAAATTCTTGGGTTCCGTTTGATACCTCATTGGATGTAAGAGCTAATGATGCTACTGATGCACCTGGAAAAACATCTAAAATAGGTGATATAGAAGCAAATAATATGTTGGATTTTGTCAAGGGATATTTGGACGATACGTATGCATATCAGCAGAATCAAACACAACTTGATTATGATTGGTTTCCTAATAATCCAGATGAAACAAACTGTAATTCCTATCAAGGTTCAACCATACGTAGAAACAATGGGAAAATTGTTGATGAAAATGGGAAAGAAATACCGGTAAACGCAACAGGATTTGGACATGATGTTGATGGCAAATATTTTAAGGCAATCGAGAGGTAGTATGTAACAATGAAAATTAAATATATATCCGTAGTTTTAATCATTATATTGGGATTATTTTCTTGTTTCTATTACTTCCCAATAACTCATCCTCAAAAATATAACTATTTAGGGAAGACGCGTTCAGAAGTTATAAGAGTTTTGTTCGAAAGAAGTTCTCCAGTTGAAATATATTTTAGTTCAAATTATAGAAAATTTGATACTATTAAGGATATGGAATCTTGTACTGAGCTTATGTCCGCATTTAAATGGGAAATAGATTCATATAAAAAGAATGGCAAGATATTTTCACACATACTCTTTTTTAAAAATAATCATGTTATCTCCCAAGAAACATCTCGGAGAAGAGATGGTCCATAGCTGATATAAAATGAAGAATGAATTCGGAATGCTTGCAACAAAAACATTAAGCGACGGTACAGTTGAAAACTGGGTTTGGGACGGCTTGGCGCTCATACGCCGCAGCGACGATATTTACGTTAACGAGCCGCATATATCCGGCGGACTTCCGATTGTCTCAAAAACAAAAGAAGGTGTCCGCTATCATGAACACGACTTCTTGGGGACAACCCTATGGTCTATGGATACTAAGGGCAAAGTCGAAAAAGATTACCAAGACACAACAATCTTCGGCGAGGGCTCAATCCAACATGATAGAAGTGCCCGCTTTACCGGCAAACCCTACGACGAAGATCTCCAAGCCTACGTCTTCCCCTTTCGCAATTACGATGCGTCCATTGCCCGTTGGCGCACCTCCGACCCCGCCGGCTACCCTGACGGTATAAACCAACACTTCTATGCGGCTATTCCGACTTTAGGTATGGATCCTCTTGGATTGCGTTATGTTGTAGATACTTCGATGAGTGCAGCTAATCAGACCATAGCAAATAATGCTATAAACAAAGTGATAAATTCTTCATATGGTAAAGATCCGAATTCTACAGTTAATAAAATTTATAATGACCCCAATAACAACGTAAATGTAAAAGTAAGAAACGGTCCTTATACAAATTCTTCCAATCAATATGATCCTTCAACTAATACAATTTATATTTCAACTGACGATGCTGCGAATAATAGCGGATACGTTATTGACGATGGTAATGGAGGCGCAAAAGAGGGGAAAACGAGCATCGAATCAATGTTAGTACACGAATCCCAACATGCTTTGGATAAGCAGAACGGCGTTGATCTTGACGCAACTTCCAACGGACAATATGGAGATATAAAAAATACCGATACAAATGCAATAAATGAAGCTAATAAGTACAGAGATTCTGTAGGCGAGGCTAAAAGATTATGGTATAGGTGGTATGAGGATTATCTACAAAATCATGAAAGGTAAAATTATGAAAAAATGTTCCAGCTATTTTTTATTGATGATATTGTTGTTTCCTACAATGATATTTGCCCAGTTGAAGGCAACTAATACTTGCGAACCTTTAAACGGTGCCGAATCTTACTACTCTTTGGCATTGCCGAAAAACATTGAGTTTTTTAATTTATTACGCCGTAATCCGCCAAAAGAATATTTAAAAATGGAAAATTCGCTTAGGAATTTTCTGTCTAAAGTTTGTCATGATATTCTTATTGTCGAATCTTTAACAGACAATATGGTTTCATATCAAACTTTATTGATATCAAGCTTTAACATTGAAAATGATTTTAATAGCAATAGAATAAGTGCATTATGCGTATCTGAACGTCAGTTTCAACTTTTAAAAGAGCTGATGTCGTTTCTATGTGAAAGAAATGTCAAATTTATTAACCTATATAAAATTTTCAATAGACCATCTGCATCGCCGATTCGTTATACTATAATTCGTACCTCCAGAGGATGTTTTACATTTATCGGCGCTGAATTGCTAAAAGAACAAAATCTTAAAAATATTCAGGATTCGCAATCAGAGAACTTTAATTCAATCTTTGTACTGGATACAATCCTCAATTACGTCAAGCGTTGTGACATACCAAAGGTAGAAGAGGTAATAAGCGGTGAGCTATAATTCAACAATGCAAATAATAAGACCATTTTTGATTTTATATGCTGTTTTACTTGTATTCACAGGAAGTCTTTGTGCCCAGCAGCCGCGACAATGGACGAACAATGAGGGAAAGTCGTTTACTGGTACTATTATTGAATGTGACGGCGTGACGGCGAAGTACAAAATCTTCGGGCGAAAGAATCTTTTTGAGCTTCCACTTTCCGAATTAAAGCAGGACGATAGGCGTACGGCAATTCTTTCAATCTTCAAGCCGAAATATGAATCTGCCGTGCGCCATTTGCAAAGCGAGGCCTCAAAAACTACAAAGGATGTGTTTCTTCTAAAAGAGCATATTCCGTATTTAAACGATATCGGCATATACCTCAAAGAGCTTGTTCGCCCGGTAGCGGAGAAATTCAAGCCCGAAGGCGAGTACGAGGATTCCGACGACTATTGGACGCGCGTGCATTCCGGCATGGTATATTTCGCTACTACTTGGCTCGACGAACTTTCAAATCAGGGCGAAATGCTAAAGTCCGGCGAAAGTCGCCCGCCGAAGCTTAAAGATACCTTGCGGCACATAAAAGATTTCTACGAATTCTTCTCGGAAACATACAGCGGCAAAAATTATTTCAAAACCCGCCTTGGCCGCCAATTTCCGGTAAAATTCAAACCGAAAAATTACGTTCACGACAATCAGCCGTATCACTATTGGGTATATCTGCCTCAAAACTACGACAAAGAGCCGTTGCCGCTTGTATTCTTCCTTTGCGGAATCGGAGAATTCGGGACAAGCCTTGATGCGGTACTTACAAACGACCTGCCCAAAATGCTGGAAACCCGCCGCGATTATCCGTTCATTGTAATATCTCCGCAAGACAATGACAGGGTTTCGCGTCCGCCTTATTTCAACGAAATTTTGGACGATGCCCAAAGGCGTTTCAAAGTCGATGAAGATAAAATCATAGGTACGGGATTAAGTTCCGGCGGAACGGGAGTATGGCGCTGGGCGTTGGCAAACCCTGAAATATTTGCGGGGATAATTCCGGTATGTGCGGTTTCTCCGCTTGAGGAAATCAAACAGCTCAAGGATATGCCGATTTGGATATTCAACAACGAATATGACAAGGTTTGGATTCAGGAGCTTGCAATCGCCAACATGAAAAGCAATCCGAATTTCAAATATACGATATTTGCGGGTGAAAAAGGACACGACGCATGGAGCAAGGCATACGGCGTAAAAGGTCTTGAAGAGTGGATGGGCAAGCTCAACCGTAAAAACAATTCGGACAATTCGTCAAAAGTTTTGGACAGTTTTCAAACAACGGATACGCTAACCGCACCGCAGGTAAAAAACGTCAAAATGCAAAACTATCTCATTCTTGCTTTTGATCCGACTTCCAAAGGCGGCAAGTATTCAAACATTCTAAACGAACACACATTCAGATACGGTTCAACTCACGACGCGATTTTATACGACGCGCTTACCGCAATCTATAAATTCCAGCACTTCGATTTGAACCAACCCGCCACGCCGCGCCCAATACGTTTTATAGACGCCAAAAAGCCCGAAGAATATGAGTTTGGGGTTGCCATAAATGCGGTGCTTAAAGTGAATGTAAAGCCTCCGTTTGAAGTTCAGGGGCGGGCGCCTTTCAAATGCTTTAGTGCATATTTTGTTTCGGAAAACGAAGATCCCGCGGCGGCGCTCAATAGGCTGCGCCGCATGTCCGAGGAGGCGGGATACTCTCTTACGGGCGAAGACAGAATTGTCTATTTGCAAATGCTCTTTGCCGACAGAAATATTTACGAACTTCAAATAGGCATACGTTGATGGAGGGAGTGTATTTCTTCGGAGAGCATTTACGCTGGAATTTGTGGTTTGCAAATCCGAATATAGCCGGCGCATTTGTCGCAATGCTGATTGCGTTTTTGTCGCCGTTTACAACATTTTTTCCGAAAGAGAAACGCCGCCGAATATGTTTTGCTCTGGTATTTATTGCGGAGCTTTTACTGTGGTTCGCTTTGGCGAAAACATGTTCGCGCGGCGCGCTTGTATCGGCAACGCTTTGCTTGCTACTTTGCAATGTACTGCTTGTTGCTCGGGGATTCCCCGGGCGGAATTTGTTTATAGTTTTCTCCGTAAAAATTTTTGCGATTTTGGCAATGATTTTCGCAACCGGTTTTTTTGCAAGAATATCGCCCGAATATCTAAAAGACGACGGTTCAGTTTCCGCGCGCACTGCGTTATGGAGGGGAGGTCTGAAAATGGTTTCGGCGTCGCCAATCGCCGGGTGGGGCGTTGACAAGTCGGGAGAGGAATACATCAACTGGTATCAACCATTGGACGACAACCGCGAATACGCCGGCATGGTAAACAGCTATCTTCATATTGCGGTCGAACGAGGCTTGCCTGTTTTGTTCGCGATTTTATCGATACTTGGACTATTTACATTTAGCGGTATTTATTTCTTTTTTAAAAAATCGACTTTTGCATTGTGCGGCGCATTGGCGATTTTTTCCTATATGGTATCCAATTTGTTCAGTACTTTGTGGATTGCTAAATCGCTTCAATGCGTGTTATTATTTGCCGTAGTATTTATTTGCGTTCTATTCATAAAAAATAAGGCAAAGCCTATTCTTAAACTTGCGGGATTATCGGCTATGACAGGGTTTGGTTTGTGTATGATTATATATGCAGCCGGTTTTTGCCTGAATGATTCCCTCATTGAAAAACATTCTGATTTTATGCGGATACGTCCCCGTAATACAGCATACGCGACAAAACGAATCGCTATTTTTACCGACGATGTTACACTTGGAAAATACTGTGGAAAAACAATTCGCGCGACATTCGGCAATTTTTCGCAAGCAGTACAAATTGACATTTATTGCGACATCATGCCAAACAACAACATTCCGGTTGATTATGATTGCTGCATCTTTATAGGTAAATCGGTTTTACTTTTGGATTGCAAAAGACTAAACGGCAAAAAAATTGTCATTGTAAATCCGTTGGGAACTCCCGATAGGATTTCCAGCGCAATTAAGCCTTGCCGAATATATCTGCCTTCGCTTGACCAATTCAATCAAAACCCCAAATGGGAACGCTATTGTAATGCACATAATATTGGATTTATAAAGTTGTATTATTCATCGCCTATAATTACGGATAATATGTTCAAAGAGGTTGTTGGGAATATTATCGAATCCGGGATTTCTAATTAAAACATTTCGTGTTAAATCACGTATTTTTTATAAATATCAAAATGGATTTTTATAATATACTTATCGCAAATAAAAAGTATGACATGTAATATTTCGTTGTGTTGTGTAAAAATATAATTTTAAGTGCCGCGCAAAGTATGGCAATAGGGATTCTCATCTGCCATACTGCAATTTTCTTGAACGTCTCAATTTCGGCTTAAGTTCGATAAGTTCGGCTTTAAGACCTCTTTGCCCATTGCCGTAAACGGTATGTTCTACGTTTTCGAGACGTTTTGACAGATGTTCGATTTCCTTTTCGATAATTTCCGGCATAGTCTATTTCCCTGCCTGAAACACTTTTCGAGTTATTCCTACTCCAATATAAACGCTTATAAGATTCGCCATCAATTCTGTCCAGACATCTGCGGGGTAAAATCCCTTAACATAGGCGACATCAAAAGACTCTTTATCGGGAATGACTCCCCAGGGCCAATCGCCCGACGGTTCCAAAGTTTCGACGCCAACAGAAATATCCTGAAAAAGGCAAAAATAAACGGACAAACGCCCAACATCACAAATGCTCCGACAAGCAATTCTTAGAGTCCATGCTCCGCCGTCGCCAGAACGTTTGAATAGCGGCATCGTGAACGGCAAAGCTTGCGATCTGTTGTTTCTGTAGCCTCTCTAAAACGCTTGTGAACTTCTGCGTATTCATTGCCGACAACTGCCCAAAATAGGTTGACAACCATAGTCGCCATTCCTCCAAGGACCCCAGAATCCCAAACTACTGATATTGCTTCCATCATTCTCCCTCCAATTTTTGCACCGCTTTGCGCTTTGATTCTTCGGACTTCCACGTCGCAATAACATCGTCCGTCAATGCGGAATTATTCGACGGCAACCCCTCTATGTTTTTAGGCAAAGAAAATGTCTGCGTATTTATTCGATTGCCCAAGGAGTCTATTATGTGTAGTCGCGACCTGGGTATCGCCTGTAAAACGCTGTCGAACTTTGCGCCGGCGTTGGCCCAATTCGTCTGGGAATTGCCTCCGCGCATATCAAGTTTCGGCTTGTAGTCAAGAATCGCCTGCCAGACATGCGAGAATGAGTCTATTATGACGCAGTCGTATTTTGCGGAAATCGCGTCGGCTATATCACCGATAAACTTCTCTTCGTTGTAGGGTGACTTGAGTGCGCGGGCGTCGAAATCGTACTTGTTGCGTATAATAAGGAAGAGAAATTTTCCGTATCGATTACTGCGATTTTTCCGTTTGTTCCGATTAACCCACGCGCATGCCGCAGAGCGGCGGTAGTCTTGCCCGAAGCGCTCGGTCCGGTAATCGCGAGTTTCAGAAATACGGCGTTTTTTGTCGCCGTGCGAAATTTGGAGGAGCTATTCATTTGCGCCTCCCTTCTTCTGCGATCTCTTTCAGAAAAGCCTTTTTTGCGCTTTGGCTTTTTTGTTGAAAAAGCCGCGCTTCATCGACTCTCGAAGCCTGTTTGAATGTATCCGCATCACGCGTGTGCGCACAATCTCTTCGGGAATTATTATATTCTTTGCTGTTTTGGTTCCTTTGGATTTACGTGAACCTTAATTGAACCGCACTTGCCTTATTCGCATTTCGGAGTCAATGCGACCACTTTTTTAATTTCCTTTGGGAAATTGAAAAATTCTTGACATATATAATTATATTAAATCAATTTAAAATTGTTATGGGATTGGTGCGGTATATTATACTTATAATGACCATTGGAGGTGCTTTGCTTTGCGCGCATGCGCAGCAAATTAACTTCTTTCAGAGTAGGAATTCGGCTGGAAAGGCGTCGCTGACATCGGATGCGTATTACTCAAACTTTACGCTTGGGACGGCGAACTTCTCCCCGGAACTTAGATTGCCTATCCAGATTTTCTACGATTCTTCAATAAAAGACGAAGGTCTCATCGGCTTGGGGTGGAAAATTCCGCAACTTGAAAGTTCGGCTATTCCAAACGAAAACGGCGCCATATGGACAACTCCGTGGGGCGAAAAAGTTTCTTTTTACTCGCGCAAGAATACATCGAAGGACGTTTTAAACCTCTTCAACGAAAATGAGCGTGAAAATGCCTATTTTTCGCCGTTTGCGGACTGGACGGCAAACGGACGTCCCGACAGTGGATCGTGGATAATCTACGGGCGCAAGGATATGCTCGGTTGGAAGTTTGTGTATGTTGACGCTAAGCTTCGCAAAATAGAGGCTCCTTCTGGGCAATTTATTGATTTTGTCTATTCCGGCGGAAGGTTGGTGTCGCTCGAACAACGCGGCAAGACATTTGTCGCTCTAAAATATAATGAAGATAAAACTATTTCCGAAATTTCAGTAAACGGAGTCTCCAACAAGTTCGCTTTTATAGACGGCAAAGTGCAGATATTGCCGGAGACGCTTGCAGGCAAGGAACAGTTAATTGAATCTAAGCTTTTGGCAAAAGCAGGACAGGACGGATTGAATCCGCTTGAATTTGCCTACGACAAATTTGGATATCTTTCGCAAATAAAGCGCGGCGAATGCATAGACAATATTTCCGTCGAGCATGAAAGCGCAGCCCAACGCGAGGCATACCTGAAGAAAGTTGCGGCGGCGCAGAAAGCCAAGAAAAGCACTTCAAGCATCGCAAAAGAAGCGACGGCGGGCAGGGTGCTTTCGGATTCGCAATACGTCTATTCATACCCTGCAAACAAAACGGGCAATGTTGTCATAGAAGACAAACTTGGTCGGCAGGCGGTTTATAAGTTTGATGCACAGCGCGGAATAGCAGTGAACACAGACTTCTCAGGCAAAACATTTACCACATACTATTTTATGCGCTACGATGTCGCTTACAACGGCAAAGTGCGGCAAATTGTTGACGATAAAAAGCGCGTTGTGGCAAGCTATCGCTATGATAAAAATACGGGTAAAATTACCAGATTTCGTGACAAAGCCAAAAACGACATAAACTTTCGTTATGATGCAAGGGGCAATTTAATTCAAATTTCCAAGCGCGCCGCGGAAGATGCCGAAGCAACGCCTGTACGTAGTTTCGCCTACAACAAGGGCAATTTGAAGCCCGCAAAAATTAACGAGCTAAACGAACGCGGCGAAACGGTAAAAACAACATCAATCCAATACGACGCGGAATTTCGTCCTGTGCATATGGACGACGGGCGCAATACTTTAAAGCTTGCCTACAACTTTTACGGCTATCCTTCAAAGATTGTAAATTCATACGGGCAGGAGACAAACTTTGTTTACGACCAATACAACCGCCAAATAACGAGGGAAAGCGACGGCATAAAGCTTCATACGGATTACGATAAAAACGGATTCCCGGTAAAAAACTATTCAAAATTCGGCGACGAACTTCTTTCTTCCGTTGAAATGTCGTACGATAAAAACGGCGCTCCTGTTTGCTATAAAGACCAAGACGGATGGGAAAAACAATACGAGCGCGACGCTTTCGGGCGTGTGGCAAAGGAGATTTTCCCCGATAGCACGCAGGTGCAATACGCCTACGACGAACTCGGCAAACTTGAAAACGTCATAGACCAGAGCGGAAACGAAATAAAATTTGCGTGGAATAAACACGGTCTTGATTCCCGAACGACTGCGATAGGGCAAATTACGCAGAATTATTACGACGAGTACGGCAGGCTTGTCGAAGTTGATTCCAAATTTAAAGACGGCGCAACCGATCGCTCCTTCTTATATGAATACGACGACTTGGACAGGCTTGTAAACATCTCCTACGGCGCGTCGGAAAACGAAACTTTTAAATACGACTCTTGGGGCAAATTAATTGAGAAGTCGAAGAACGGTCTTGTTTCCAAGTTTAAGTACGACCACTTCGGCAGACTCATTGAAAAATCCGAAGGCGGTGCAATCACAAAATACGCCTACGACAATTACGGCAAACGCATCAGCCGCGTACTCATAAAAGGCAAAGAAGTATTGGACGAATACAATACCTACGACAAGTTCGGACGCCTTGTTAAGACAGAATCAAACGGTAAAGCAGTCGAATACGTCTATAACAAGAAGAACCAACTTGCGGAGCAAATCATAGACGGCAACAGGGTAGTTTTTGAATATACAAAATTGGGGCAACTCGCAGGTAAGACCCTGCTTGACAAGGACGGCAAACCGCTTTCGGAGCTGAAATATTTTTATTCTAAAAACGGCAAGATAATGAGCCGCCTCGCAAACGGCAAATTGCAGGGTTATAAGTACGACGCCAGGAACCAGCTGCTTGGCGTAATTGATATGGAAAGTAAACTGCCGGTTGAGGAATACGTATACGACCCGAGCGGCAATATCCTTCAAAAGACAATTGCTGGCGAAACCACCACATATACTTACGATGCCGCAAACCAACTTGTACGCAGCATTGCCCCCGACGGCAAAGAAACAAAATACGCCTACGACGCCGCAGGGAGAATGATTCAGGAAGGCGACAAAACCTACGAATACGGCTGGCTTGACAAGGTTATGAAAGTTGCCGAAAACGGTAAGACACTTGCCAATTTTGAATATCACAATAACGGACAAATCGCCAAAGCCATCCGCGAAAACGGTATAGAAAACTTTGAATGGGACGGTTTGGCGCTCATAGAGCGTAACGGCACAAAATACATCAATGAACTCCACGCCGGCGGTGGCAACCCAGTTCTGGCAATTGACGATAATACCGAGGCAATCTTCACCGATATGCTTGGAACAAGCTTGGGAGTTGCAAATGGTAATAATTATTCGAAGATTACAAAAACATCATTCGGAGTCGATGGCGACAATGCAAATTCGTTCTTTACAGGAAAACCTTATGTTGAAGATTTAGGTTACGCATTCTTGTTTAGAAATTATAAATCTAACATTGGCAAATGGCAAGTTAGAGACTTGATCGGATATCCCGACGGCTGGAATAACTTTGTGTATTGTGGAAATATGGTGAATGATACTTATGATTTTTGTGGGGCATCATATAGTCAGTCTGGTTTAACTGTTGCAGAATTGTCCGAATTTGATATGGCAATTAAAAGTTGGTACAATAGCGTTGGAGGCACGGCATCATTTCTCCCTCAATACAACGATGCATATGCTTTTCTTGGACGATATTTATTTAAAAGGGGAGACCAAACATTGAGTTCTTCTTTTATATCAGACACGCAAGCTTATACAAATACAAATACTGAAATCAAAAGAAGAATAAACGCAGGAGATTTTACGGAAAAACCGTTATCGATAACAAATTGGGATGATACTGATTTGAATAATTCATTAGGACGTGTCTCTGTGTACTATAAAAAGCAAGTGGAAACAGAAAATGCATATATTTACAAAGTTTATATTAATGACCCATATGACTTTCATGATGCTAATGCTTCTGTAACTCTTCCGGGTCTTGATTCTTTTTGGGGAGGAACAAGTGTTGTATACCACACTTGGATGAATCAACTGGCAGATGCAGGTTATGCGTCAATTTTTAATACTAAAATAACTTGGTATATATCGATAGAAAAGAATTGTGGAGAATAGGAATATTTATGACGATAATATATATACAGGTAATACTACTAATATTGTTTGTATTGGTATCCTTATTTGCAAAAAGCGCAAAAAGATGCTTTAAAATAACTATTTCATTGATACTTCTGTCTATTTTTATAAGCTACTTCCATGTTTCGACAAAGACATTCGAAAGCAGTACCGAACAATCAAGGGTTATTCATGCATTTTTTGATCAAATAGAGATCATAAAAAATGATCCTGTTTTGCTTAATAAATATTTGAATGATTTACGCAAGAATGCATACATATTGCAATACAACTGTGAGAATGGATATAGTGGAGAACTTTTTAAGTTTTTAGGTGTTTGGGAGCGCCTATTGTCTGATGACAAGCTGATCAAGCTTAAATATTACGACATTCTTATAGAAGATAGTTCATTGTCAAAAATTTTGAATAAGCATGGAGATATTTTAATCGATGAAGCTGAAATATATTTGAATGATGATTATCCATTTATATATGGTAAATATAATGTAAAAGGCGTGGTATATAACTTTATTGTAGATTTAAGAACCGATACGGTGTTTAAGCAAGAGGACGATAAGGTAAATGTTGAATATGCTAACAAATTTGACGAAATGGAGAAAGCGATAAAGTTAAAAAAATTGGTTCCAGCGAATGATTACTGGAAATATTATTTTGATAGTCCTTTGTCTAAAAACTATACAGTATATTGAGTTGCATACATGCGAAAACGGCAAGGCTCTTGCCAATTTTGAATATCACAATAACGGACAAATCGCCAAAGCAATTCGCGAAAACAGTATAGAAAACTTTGAATGGGACGGTTTGACGCTCATAGAGCGTAACGGCACAAAATACATCAACTAACCCCACGCCGGCGGCGGCACCCCAGTTCTGGCAATTGGCGATAATACCGAAGCAATATTTACCGATATGCTTGGAACAAGCTTGGGAGTTGCAAATGGTAATAATTATTCGCAGATTACAAAAACATCATTCGGAGTCGATAGCGACAATGCAAATTCGTTCTTTACAGGAAAACCGCATGTTGAAGATTTAGGTTACGCATTCTTGTTTCGTAATTATCGTGCCGACATCGGCAAATGCTTATCAGAAGACCTAATCGGCTACCCTGATGGCTGGAATAATTTTGCGTATTGCAATAATCAATCAACATGTACGATTGATTTGTATGGTGCATATGACTTGGCAAACAGCGCATATGTCAGCATTAAACTACAAAATGGTACAATAAAAGAAGGATATGTATCGAACATGCAAGACATGAGTAATATATTAAATAATGCGAGTAGTTCAAATAAAATAACGGATTTTACTTATACAGGACATGGCGCTTCAGATGGAGCGGGGCTTATTGTAAATTCCCAATCGGGATATTATATAGCCGCTCGTGATTTTGGAAACCTCTCTTCAAATCTTGCCGAAGGTGTAAATATAACCCTAAATGCATGTTATCAAGGCAATTATTTGAGTGAATATCTCTCCGGAGTAGACGTGGTTGCAAATATTACTGGATTCACAGGAGAATTGATACCAATAGGTCCTCTTTCGTGGGAAACAGTATTTCGCAACCCTAGAGAATTTTTTACGGGAACCTGGAAAACTTTATCGGAATAATATGAAAAAAATTCTTTACATCATTATTTTATGCATGGGAATAATCTTATTCGCTGTTTTGTTTCCCTCTTATAGGGCAACTAGGACGGAGGAAACCGTAAATGTAGAGGCATTTAATGTAATAACTAAGTGGCAAGACAAACTAAGAGACGATGGCCCTTTTGATTTTTCTACCTTTTCGTCGCTCTTTACTTCAAAAGATGTATTAAATGAAGTAAATCTATACGAAGAAAAGATGCGAAATTTTTATAATATATCACCTAACTCTAATATTTCAGCTGTCGGTGAGCTTATGAAAATTCAAAAGAAAAATTTTATTTTGGATGTAAATACAGAAAACTTTTTCCCCATAACAAAATTTACCGCCAAAAAACGATATTGGCATTGGTTACACGGTGTTTTTATACCTATAAAACAGGATAATACGCCCAAATATGCATTCATTCGCTTGGGATATGATTGTAGAATTAATATAATGGAGTCTTTTATTGGAGAAGATTCTTTTATTTCCCTCCTGGATATTGACGGTGATACTGGAAAAATTTTAAATAAAACAGTAGAGCATATTTTTATTGAGCGAATGAAATCAAAAAAAGTAATCATGTAATATTATAGTTATATGACGTGAACGTTTATCGAAATCGCTAAACTAATAAATTAACGGAGGGACAAAAACAGGAGTTAATGAAATAATGCTCAATCAGTAATGGCGTGATTTTTCATGAAGATGTAATTGGCTACCCTAATGGCTGGAATAATTTCGCATATTGCAAGAATAGTATTATATGTCCTATGAATTTATCAGGGGCGGCAGGCGTAAATTTGGTGGTGAAACCTGGTGCAAATGCAGCTCCGTCCGAAAAAGGAATTTATTCTGGAGAAAATGTTTTAGTCGGTGATAATACAGACTCTTAGGTAATCGCACATGGCGACCAATATGGAATTTCCAGCACTAGAGCCGGGAATTATATTAATGCTCTTTTTTTATATTATAAAAAATACTCCAGGTTATAATAATTTTGATGCAATTGATTTAATTGTGTGCAATACGGGAAAAGGTGGAGATGATTCATTCGCTAAAAAATTAGCTGAAGCATTAAAGAAGCCTGTTAAGGCGCCAAATTGCGAGATTATTGTTAATTCAAACGGATTTTACACCCTAAAAGACCCAAATGAAAAGTACATAAAATATGAGTAGGTAGATGAAGATTTATATTATATTCTTATTTTCGTTATTCTTTATGGCACTAATATCGTCTGCTCTTGAATGCAACGAAACGCTACAGATTTATAGGGAATCAAAATTCAATATACCATCAAACAAAATTATGTTATTGGAAACTGAAGCTTTTGAAGGTTCTCCTGAATCGGCTTATAAGTTAGGACGTTATTATCAATACTGTCTTGCATCGCCAGAGAGTAAAAAAATCGCGGGTGTGTTTTATTACATTGCTAGATGTTTTCAGTATGCTCCTGCTTATACAAAGCTTTCAGATATGGGGTAGGCGTTATAAAATAGTCGCTAACTTGAGAATTTTTTAGGAACGGAAGTCTCGGTGCAAGCGTTGCGCGCTTCTTTGTTTAACGGCGGATACAGAGGCCAGTCTGAAAAGTATTCGGGCGCAAAAAAAACGCCGAATTGTTGTCTAAATTTTAGACCAATTCCGCGCCTTTTAAAGTTTGGGGTGGATAACGGGACTCGAACCCGTGACCCTCGGAACCACAATCCGATGCTCTAACCAACTGAGCTACATCCACCATGAAAAGAAAGAAATAAAGACAACCGCAATATGCGCTTTTGTCAAGCGAATTGATGTTTTTTTTGGAGGTACGGCGTTATTTGCCGCATGGGGTTTCCGTCTCTTGTACGGTATTGCCGCCTTTTGCGGTATGTGCGACATGTGTCTCTTTCGGGGGAAAGGCGGTTGTCTTACTGAGTATACCGCAGGTGCGGCGTTTCGCCTTTTTTAGGGGATAGGCCTGAAATGGGCCTTCCGCTTCCAGCAGTTCCGGGGCGGCCGGCCGCCTTCGGCGCGTTCAAAAGATTTTTTCCCGCGCCGCCCGTTTTTGGTTAAAATCCTGCGCTTTGTTGCGATATTAAACAATGCGGCGAGGCAGCCGCGGCGGACCTGTCAATTGCGGCGGCCCCCATCTCTAGAATAGGACTTAAGTATGATGAACCGTGAAAAAAGTATTGAACTTTTGAACAAGGCCGTGGGCGACGAACTGCTGTCCGTCGACCAGTATATGTATTTTCACTTCTTGTGCGACGACAGGGGTTACGCCCCGCTCGCCGCGATTTTCAAGAGGGTTGCGATTGTCGAGATGACCCATGTGGAAAAGCTCGCAGAGAGGATACTCTTTTTGAAAGGCGACGTTGAAATGAAGCAGTCCGGCCCCGTGAAGCACATCCGGGACGTAGAGGGCATGCTGAAGTGCGCCATGGAGCTTGAATCCGAGAGCATCAAGGAATACAACAAGTGGGCCAACGAATGTTCCAAGCACGAGGACAGCGCCTCAAAGACCCTGTTTGAAAGCCTGATTGTCGTTGAAGAGGAGCACTATGACATTTTCGACACCGAAATGGACAACATGAAGACTTTTGGCGACAACTATCTCGCCCTCCAGGCCATCGACAGGAGCCGCGAGTCCGGCGTCAAGGACCCTGGCGCGAATACCTGACAATTTTTTGAAAGCTAAACTGTGAACTGGGTCCGCTCCGAAAGGGGCGGGCCTTTTCTCGTATGCGCCCCGGCTGGCGGCGAAAATCTTGCCGAATGGAATAGGGGTCTTGCCGCGCTCCGGAGATGGGAGGGATTTGCGGCTTGATTTTTTTTTTAAGATGTGCGGATTCTTCCGGCGTATGGATTCCAAATGCCGCATCGGATGCCTGCGCGCGGCCTCGCATAAGCTTTGTGCCCCGCGCGCCGAAAGCCCTGCGGGGCTTGTGGAGTGGATGGGGGCCATTCAGGCCCAGAGCCCGCGCATGGCCGAGTGGGCCGTCGGAATGCGCCTTTTGGTCCCGTCGCTTTCGGCCGTGAGAGCCGCATTGTGCGCGGGTGAGGTGTTGCGAATGCATGTCCTGAGGCCGACGTGGCACTTCGTGGCAAGCCGGGACGCCCGGCTCATGGTTTCGGTATCCCGGAAGCGTCTGGTTTCGGCGAACGCATCTTATGCGCGCACACTCGGGCTTGGAATTGAACCGAGGGAATTTTCGCGCGCCTGCTCTGCCTTCGAGAAGATTTTATGCGGGGGGCGGAGGGCGTCAAAGGCGGAGCTTGGGGCCGGGCTTGCCGCGCTTGGAATGCGCTCGGACGCCCCTGCGCTTGCCAGGTATCTGATACACGCCGAGGCAGAGGGCGTGCTTTGCGGGCTTTCGGACGCCTGCGGAGGGCATGTTTACGCGCTCTTTGAGGAAACCGTCCCCCCGGGCGCCGCACCCGGCCGGCGGGACGCTCTGGCGATTCTTGCTGAAAGGTATTTCCGTGCCCGCTCTCCCGCCGCATTGGAGGATTTTTCGTGGTGGGCGGGCATTCCGATTTCCGAGGCGCGGTCGGCGGTAGCCGATGCGGGCGGGAGGGTTTGCCGCGGAAAATTCGGCGGGAGGGAAATGTTTTTCCACTCCTCTTCCGCCGGGGCGCAGCGCGGGCGCGGGGTTTTTCTAATTCCCGCCTACGACGAGTACCTCATAGCATATCGAGACCGTTCGGATGTTCTTTCTCCCGTGCATGCGCATGCTGCGCACAACTCCTGCGGAACCTTCCGCCCGGTGGTGGTGTGCGGCGGGCGCGTCGTGGGGAGGTGGGCGCCCCGGAAGCGTCGGGGCGGCGGCGTGGAGTTTGAATTTTTCTGTGGCGAGCGCGTTCCCGAAAGGGGGAGTTTGGATTCGGCTGCGGCTCGGTACCGCGCGTTTTTAAGCTCGTAGCGCGCCGCGTCGTGCCGCTGGCGGCCGCCTCAGGCCCTCCGCATGAAAAGAAACCTCTCCCGCCCCGAAAGGTCCCGCGCCGTTTCGATTGAGCTGTAAAGCCGGTTTGAGGCGTTTTCGCCCTTCAGGGTTTCTGGCTGGCCGAGGCCGCATTCGAGGGCAAGGAGCGCGCCCGGCTCCATGTATGCCGGGGCTTCCGCTATGATTTTCCGGAGATCGCGCAGGCCGCCGTCGGGGCTGGATAGGGCCGCTGGCGGGTCGAATCGCCTGACTTCGGGCTCTGCGGACTCGACTTCGGATTCCGTGAGGTATGGCGGGTTTGAAATGATTAGGCCGAATTTCCCCGATACCGGCCCGAACCACTCCCCGTGGAGAAATTCCGCTTCAAGCGCGCATTTTTCCGCATTTTCACGCGCCAGGGCGAGGGCTGCTGCGTCCGCGTCCACAGCCACGCATTCCGCGCCCCCAAAGGCGCTTTTCATCGCAAGTATTATCGCCCCGCCGCCCGTGCCGAGGTCGAGAATCCTGGCTGGGGGATTTCCCGCGAGCATGTCCGCCGCCTTTTCGCACAGCTCCTCCGTCTCGTGGCGGGGGACGAGCGCGCGCCCGTCGCACTTCAGCTCAAGCCCGAAAAAATCCACGGAGCCTGATATGTGCTGGAGCGGTTCGCGCCTTGCGCGCCTGCGCACATATTCGCGGAACTCGTCGAGCTGGGCGCCGACAACGGGGTCGTCAAAGCGCAGAAAGAGGTCCAGCCGCCGGCACTTCATGGCCTTTGCAAGGAGCGTCTGGGCGTCGAGCCGCGGGTTGGGCACGCCCTTTGAGGCGAAGAAGGCTTCGCATTTTGAGAGAAGCTCGAGGACGCTCTGCATCGCTAGGCGTCCCTGGACTCGTTTATGAGGGATTCTATGCGGCGGTTGTAGTAGGCCTCCTCAAGGGCCCGTACGATTTCCTCTATCTCGCCGTCCATAACCTGCGTTAGCGAGTGGACGGTGAGGCCTATGCGGTGGTCGGTCAGGCGGCTCTGCGGGAAATTGTAGGTGCGTATGCGCTCGGAGCGGTCGCCCGTGCCTATCTGCTCGCGCCTGTTTTGGGCGTACTTTTCGCGCTCCTCGTTTTGCCTGTGCTCGAGGAGGCGGGAGCGCAGGACCTTCATGGCCTTCTGCTTGTTTTTGAGCTGCGAGCGCTCGTCGGCGCATTTCACTATCATGCCGGTCGGCTTGTGGAGTATCTGAACGGCGGAGTCCGTGGTGTTGACGCCCTGGCCGCCGGGGCCGCTCGCGCGGGCTATGGATATTTCTATGTCGTTCGGGTCTATCTGTATGTCGACCTCCTCCGCCTCCGGAAGGACCGCGACGGTCGCGGCGGACGTATGGATGCGGCCGCTGGCCTCCGTCACCGGCACGCGCTGGACGCGGTGGGTGCCGCTTTCAAATTTCATCGACCTGTACACGTCGGTTCCGCTCAAAAGAAAGCACACTTCCTTGAAGCCCCCCGCAGGGGATTCGCTGGAGGAGAGCTGCTCCACCTTCCAGCCCTTGCGGTCCGCGTACCTTGAATACATCCTGTACAGGTCTGCGGCAAACAGCGAAGCCTCGTCCCCGCCGGTGCCCGCGCGGATTTCGACGACGGTGTTTCTCGAATCCGTCTCCTCGGGCGGAATCATGAAGCGCAGTATCTCCTTTCTGAGGGGCTCCTCGGAGGCTTCCAGGGCGGCGAGGTCCTCCTTTGCAAGCTCCCTGAATTCGGCGTCGGACGAAGGGTCGTCGATTATCTGGCGGTTTTCCGCAACCTGCTCGTGCAGGGCGGCGAGGGCCTCGTATTTTTCCTTCAGGCTTGAGAGCTGCTGGTGCTCGCGCGAGACTGCCGAGGCGGCGCGCTGGTCGTTGTAAAAGTCCGGGGCCGCCATCTTTTCCGAGAGCGCCTCGAGCCTTTTTAGAAATGGGGCGATAGGAGGTATTCCTTCCATGTGTGTCCTGCTTGGTGCTGTGAAAAATCCCTCGCAAGCGGGCGGCCTGCGCCCGGTTTTCTGGCGCGGCGCGCGGGCCTTTTGCGATTTTGCGGCAAATATAAGAATTGCATTTGTCTTTGCAACTTTGAAAATGGGGGCGTTTAATTTATAAAAAAATGAGCGAAACCGTTTCAACCCTGCGCAACAAGCAGATTGTGGCGTGCGTCTGGGATTTTGACAAGACACTTATCCCCGGATACATGCAGACCCCGATATTCGAAGAGTACGGGATAGACGAAGACCTGTTCTGGCGCGAGGTCAACATGCTCCCCGCCCTCTATGCGAAAAAGGGCGTGCGCGTGGCGCCGGAGACCGTCTATTTGAACCACCTTCTAAGCTTTGTAAAAAGCGGGAAAATGCGCGGCCTCGGCAACGAGAAGCTGCGCGCCCTGGGGGGCGGGATAGGCTTTTGCGAGGGCGTTTTGGACTTTTTCGACGAGCTGCGCTCCATCCCGGAGTCCGACGACAGGTACAGGAAGCTCGACATAAAGCTGGAGCACTACATCATAAGCACCGGCCTCGCCGAGATGATAAAAGGCAGCGCAATCGCCTCCAAAGTCGACGGCATATTCGCCTGCGAATTCATAGAGGAGCCGTTTCCCCCGTACTTTTCGCTCCAGCCCGAGTTCGACCTCGACTCCCTCTCCACGCAGATAAACCAGATAGGCGCGATTGTGGACAACACGATAAAGACGCGCTTCATATTTGAAATCAACAAGGGCGCCAACAAGAATTCCGGAATCGACGTCAACGCACGCATGGCCCCGTCCGACCGCCGCATCCCCATCGAAAACATGATATACGTGGCGGACGGCCCGAGCGACGTTCCGGTGTTTTCCGTGGTGCGCAAGGGCGGAGGCAAGGCTTTCGCGGTCTATTCGCCCGAGAACGAGGCGGAATTCGAGCAAAACGACATGCTGCTTCAAAGCGGCAGGATAGACTCTTACGGGCCCGCCCTGTACACGCGCGGGACCGCGACCCATACGTGGCTTAAAATGCACGTTAAAAAGATTTGCGACCGAATCGTATCGGACTACGAGAGCGCCCTGGCAAGCCGCATCGGCCGCACGCCAAAGCATCTCCGCAAAGACGGCGAGCCGTACTCCCGGCCCGCCGCCTCCGAGCCCCCCCCGGAGCAGCCCGGCCTGGGCATTTGAGGCCGCTCCCCGCCTTCCGCCCGGCGCGGAGCGCGTTTTACCCCCGCCCCCAAAGGGCGATTAAAAAAACAGAAAGGAACTTTATGAAGATTGCAATAACAGAGGAAAACGCAGACTTTGCGGTTGTCGCGCTCGACGGGCGCATGGATATAGACGGCGTCGCCGAAATCGACGCGGCCCTGCCCGGGCTTTCGCTGGACGGCCGAAACGTCATTTTGGACATGTGCCGCGTGGAATACATGGCCTCCCTCGGAATCCGCAGGATTCTCCAGATGGCAAAGGGCGCTTCTGCCTGCGGAAAAAAGCTCGCAATAGCAAACCCCCAGAGCCTCGTTTTGGGCGTTTTGAAAACCGCCAACATAGACTCGGTAGTCGCCGTCTGCGATTCGCCCGAAGCCGCCAAAAGGGCGCTGAAATAGGCGCCGTCTCCTGCGGGCAAAAAAAAGGTTGAAATTTCCGCAGGGGCGTCCATTCTCTCCATTTTTAACAATTTAATACCAGAATATCATGCCAAGGGAAACAGTAATACTCGAATGCACGGAAGCCCGCAAAGAGGGCAAGTCTCCGTCGCGCTATCTCACTTCGCGCAACCCGCGCAAGCAGCTCGAAAAGGTTGAAAAGATGAAGTACAACCCCGCGCTGAAGCGCCGCACCCTCCACAGGGAAATCAAGAAGTAAGATTCAGGCCTTTTTGTTGGCGCGCGGATTTTTTCCGCGCGTTTTTTTTGTTTTGCGGGCCGCCCCATCCTGCCGCCCCGTTCGGCCAGGTCCCTTTGCGGATGCGCCTGCGGGGCGTTGCGTTCCCGGGATTTTTTGCGGAAAAGTTTTTAGCGCGGGCCTGCTTTTTTTATCCTGAAGCGGAAAAATCCCGGAATCATGCCAGTTTTCCAGTTCCGGGGAATTGAGCTTTGAAGTCCGGGCGGTCTCCCGCTTAATTATGGCTTATGCCTGTAAAAGTCGGGCCGGTTTTTGTTTCGGAACTCCGTGTTTATTCGCCTGACGGGCGCGGGGCTGGGGAGGCGTAATGCTGGAGGGATTGCGCCGCGCAGGGGGGCTTTTTCGCATCTTTCGGGCCTGCCGGGCGCGGCTCAAATTAGGACGGCAGGGGGCGAATTTCCGCCATATCCCGCCCGTGGCGGCGGACAGCCTCCCGCAAAGTGCGCCTGTCGGGCGGGGCGGGAATTTCTGCCGCATGGCATCATCCACAATTCTCGGAACTTAACCATACGGAAGTTGAGGCGGAAAAATTCAAATGTTTATAGGGGAAATCCCGGCGTCCATTTTTGCCTTAAAGCGGCATGTATGCCAAACTTGTGCGCAGAATGGCGCATGTCCGGACGCCCCGAGCGGGGGTGGGGCGGGGCCGCGTTCTGTCTGCGCGTCAGCCGGGCGCGGCATGAGGCGGAATATGCGCCCGTATTTTGCTGACGTGTGCCGGCATAAAGCAGGGGAAATCCGCCGCGCATCCTGATTGAAAGCGGCGGCAATGCCAGAAAGCTCCGCCATTTTGCAGAATTCATCCCGCCGGAAAAACGCCGGATTATGCCGCAGGCTGAAATGCCGCCCGGCCTCCGGCAAAACGGGGGAGGCTATCTCATAAATTCGAGCCACTCGGCGTTGAACTTTTCAACGTCTTCCGGTCCGTACTTTTTTGGCTGTATCGCCTGTTCCGGCTTTCTTGGCACCCTGCCGTCCATGGCGTTTTCCACGAGCCTTATTGCCGATATGTAGCCCAGGCCGTAATAGTCCTGGCCGGATGCGTATGCAATCTGCTTCGGGTGGAGGTAGCGGCCGACGTGCGGGAGGGCTTCGAGGCTCATTGCAAACGCCCTGTCCCCGTCTGCGGGCAGGGGGGTGAGGTCCATCAGGGGGGCGCTTCCGAAAAACACGATTCCGTAATTGTCCAAAAGCGAAATGTCGTCCGCGTGCTTCTTTGAGAACTGGGAGAAGAGTTCTGAAAGGGCGAACTTGCAGTCGTAGGCCGACGCAATCCGCTCAAAGACTTCTCCGGATATTGCGCCGGTGAGCGCGGCCTTCGCCTCCTCTTTGTCCGCAAACCTGTCTTCTTTTGCCGCAACCACGCAGAGCAGCTTGAAATTCGGCCGCGAGGCCCCGCGGCGCGAAGCCTGGTCTGCCACCGCCTCCGCCTCGGAGGAGGCGTCGGAGCGTGTGAAGCACAGGCGCCCGGAATCCGGAATGTCGCGGACTACCATCGCAGTCGGAAACTTCTTTGCGGCAAGAGCTGAAACTGCGGCCGCAATTTCCCTGTCTCCGCCTTTTGCAGGCGCCAAAATCACCCCGATTGCGCCGGAGGCGGCGGCCTTCTCAAGCGCCTTCGCCTGCTCGGCGGGGGTGGAAGATGCCATGGAGCCCGTGAGATTCTCCAGCGAGAAATTCCTGCCGTAGCGCACGGAAAGCTCCTTTAGGGCGTCCCTCGCGCCGCTTGCCACCGCATTCTGTGCCGGGCTTGAAATGTCGTCGAAAACGAGCGCAAGGCTTTCCGCGCGCGCGGCTGCGGCCGCGGCGAAGGCCGCAAATAGCGCTGCGAAAAGCCTGTATGCGCCCGGGACCATTAGAACACGGCCTTGTGCATGTCGCCTTCGCTCACGAACGCCTCGTGCATGGCGAAAGCCTTGGAGAGCGTCTGGGCGGTGTGCCCCTTTGCCGCGACTGCGAGGTATGAGCGCAGGAGGTCGCGGTATTCGGGGGCGGCGCAGTTATTGATGATGAGCTCGGCCCTCTGCATGGGCGACTTGCAGCGCAGGTCGGCCACGCCGTATTCGGATATTACAACGTTCACGCTGTGCTCTGTGTGGTCCACATGCGAAACCAGCGGCACGAACGCGGATATCGCGCCCTTCTTCGCGACGGCGGGCGTGGTGAAAATCGATATATAGGCGCTCCTTGTGAAGTCGCCGGAGCCTCCGATGCCGTTCATGATGTTCTTGCCCATGATGTGCGAGGAGTTGACGTTGCCCCAGATGTCGACTTCTATGGCGGTGTTTATCGAAATGATTCCGAGGCGCCTGACGAGCTCGGGGTTGTTGGAAATCTCCTGCGGGCGCAAGACGATTTTGTCGTGGAAGAACTTTATGTTGTCGTAGATTTCCTTGAGCTTGGGCGAGGTTACCGTGAGGGAGGTCGCGCTTGCGAACTTCATGTTGCCGTTTTCGAGCATGTCGATTACGGAGTCCTGGAGAACCTCGCTGAACATGGAAAACTGCGGGATGTCGGGGTTGGAGCCCATCGCGCCGAGGACGGCGTTTGCGATGTTGCCCACGCCGCTTTGTATCGGGAGGAATTCCGCAGGGATGCGCCCGGCCCTGACTTCGCCGGCGAGGAAGTTTGCGACGTTTTCGCCGACCTTGGTGGTTATCTCGTCAGCCGCCTTGAAGCCGCCCACCTCGTCCGGGCGGTCGGTCTCGACTATGCCCACGATTTTCCTGGGGTCGATTTTGACGGTTTCTGTGCCTATCCTGTCGCCGCACGAATAAATCGGGATTTCGCGGCGGCGGGGCGGGTTTGCAGTCTCGTAGATGTCGTGCATCCCGCGCAGGCCGGAGGAGTGGTGGCGGTTAAGCTCGATTATCACTTTGTCTGCGAGCTTGAGGCCGGTGGGGGCTATGCCGACGGAAGTGGTGAGCAGGATTTCGCCGTCGGGGGATACGTCGGCGGCCTCGACCACCGCCCAGTCGAACTTGCCCATGAAGCCGTAGTTCATGTACTGCGGGGTCATGGAAAGGTGCATGTCCACAAAATTGATGGCTCCGGAATTTATCTTGGAGCGCATGTCGGCGTTTGACTGGTAGGGGGCGCGGAAGTCCAGGGCGTCCGCAGAGGCCAGCACCCCGTCGAGGGAGGGGCCGCCCGAGGCTCCCGTGACCGCATTGATGCGGTAGGGTCTGCCCGCAGCGTGCTCCGCCTTGGCGCGTTCGGCGATTGCGGTTGGAACCGCCTTGGCGGCGCCCGCAGGGGTGAAGCCGCTGAATGCGATTGTGTCGCCGTTATTTATGAGGCTTGCCGCCTCTTCCGCTGTCATAGTCTTGTAATTCATCTCTAGAGTGACGTTTTGAAGTAAAATTGCCTGATTTATAAACCCAGCGCCCGCCCGCGCTCAATTAAAAAACGATTGCGGCGGCAAAAAAGGGCGCGATTTTCAGATTTTCAAAAAAAACAGGGGAGGCCCCGCACGGGCCTCCCCTGAAATGTACTGTTTCCCCGGCCCGTTTTTATTTGAGGGCGGAGAGGGTCGAGATGAAGAACCCGGCGACCATCGCCGTGCCTATGACGCCGGCCACGTTCGGGCCCATTGCGTGCATGAGCAGGAAGTTCGACGGGTCGGCCTTCTGCCCTTCGACGTGCGATACGCGCGCGGCCATCGGAACCGCCGAGACGCCGGCGGAGCCGATTAGCGGGTTTATCTTCTCCTTTGTGAAGAGGTTCATCACCTTCGCCATGATTATGCCGGCCGCCGTCGAGACGAGGAACGCCACAACGCCGAGGGCGAGGATGAAGAGGGTCTGCCTGTTGAGGAACCTGTCGGCCGTCATCGTTATGCCCACGGAGGAGCCGAGGAATATCGTTACGATATTTATAAGCTCGTTTTGCGCGCACTTGTTGAGGCGCTCGCAGACGCCGGACTCGCGGATGAAGTTGCCGAACATGAGCATGCCTATAAGCGCCGATGCGTCGGGCACTATCATGATGCAAAACAGGGTCACAAACACCGCGAAAATCAGCTTTTCGAGGCGGCCGACCTTGCGGAGGCTCTTCATGCGTATCTTGCGCTCCTTTTCCGTCGTAAGCAGCCTCATTACCGGCGGCTGTATGACGGGGACGAGGGCCATGTAGCTGTACGCCGCAACCGCGATGGGAGCGAGCAGGTTGGGGGCCATCTTGTTTGCAAGGAATATGGAAGTCGGGCCGTCCGCGCCGCCGATGATGCCGATGGAGGCGGCCTCGGGGGCCGAGAAGCCTATGGCTATCGCGCCGAAGAACGTGAAGAACACGCCAAACTGCGCCGCCGCCCCGAGGAGGAGGGTGCGCGGGTTTGCAATCAGCGGGCCGAAGTCGGTCAGCGCGCCGACGCCCAGGAAGATTATCGGCGGGAATATCTCAAGGAGAACGCCCTTTTGTATGTAGTAGTAGAGGCCGCCGGAGTGGGAGCTTGCCAGGCGAGCTATGGGCGTGTCCTGCATGATGGGATCGCCGTCCTTGACGTTCAGCTCTGCGACAAAGCCGTTGGCCGGAAGCCATACAAGGCTGTCCTTGGGGGCAACTTCAAGCTCCCTGCCGTAGAACGTTACCTTCGCCTTCTTTTCCATCCAGGCCCTGTCGCCGGTCTGCTCGACGTTCTTGCGGACTATTGCAACGAGGGTCGGGACGCCCTGGCCGCGGTCTTCCGCGATTTCTATCGCGGTCTTCGGCGCAGGCGCGCTCTGGAATTCGGGAAGGGTTGAGGGCTTGGTCTCGTAGGCCGTGTACTTTTCAACATAGTTGAAAAATTCCTGGGCCTTCTTCTGGAAGCCTTCGCCGCCGGACTTGTCGCCAACGAGGCGCCAAAGCGCGTCGGGCTGGTCCTTGACTATTCTTGGAAGCGTAACCGTGGTCCCCTTTTGAAGGAACACGTACTGGACGTGCCCCGTCACGGGGGAGTTGATGTCGCCGGCGGGCTTGTTCACCACGCCGAAGGTCGGCAGGTTGGCAAGCAGGGCGCCGAACGCGATGGGAATCAGAAGCAGAGGCTCGAACTGGTGGCGCACGGCCAGGTAGAAGAGAACTCCCACCACGGCCCACATTACCACCATCTTCCAGTCTATGTAAAAGATGCCGGACTCCCAAATGAGATTCAATAAGTCGTTAAACATTTTCGCCTTGATTTGCCGCCCGGTGTTTCCGGGCGGGGGTGGAGGTGCTCCGCATGCCGCATATGCGGCGCGTGCGCCGCAGCGGCTCGCGGAAACGGACTACGCCAGCGTGACGAGCGGGTCGCCTTCTGCCACGCTCTGGCCGGCGTTGACGAGAATCTGGCCGACCGTGCCGGCTTTCGGGGCGAATACGAAGGTGTTCATCTTCATGGCTTCGAGCGTGACGAGCTTGTCGCCCTCGTTCACCTGCTGCCCGGCCTTGACGTCGACGGAGACGACGACGGCCGCGAGGGGGCTTGCGACGGACTCGGAGCCTGCCGCAGGGGCGGCGGGCGCGGAAGCCTTGGAAACTTCGCCGAGCATTTCGACTTCGACGTCGTAGGATTTGCCTTCTATGGTGATGCGTAGCTTTTTCATATCAGTGTAAACTTTCTGTTTTTTGTTAAGATGTTTTTGCGGACTACCTTCTCGGGGACTTGGAGGCGAATATGGCGCACCTTCCGAAGTTTGCCCAGTTGAAGTCCGGGGCCGCCGGGGCCACGGAGGATATCCTGAACGCCGACCCGTCGAGGACGGCCGCGACCGCGGCTGCTATTACGGCCGCCGTCCGCGTGTCTATCGCCGCCGCCGGGGAGACGGACACTATGCGGTGGGGCGCCCCGTCGGTGGCTGCGTACACCGCGCTGGAAATAAGCGCGGCCAGCGTGGAGGAGTCGCCGCCGCCCGCCTTGGAGGCCGGAGCGGGCCTGGACGCCGGGGCCTTGGGGGCGCCGGGGGTCTTGGGCTTGTCGGAATTGCGGAAGAAGAGGCCTATGAAGGAGGTCATAAGCGCCATTATCCACAGCACGCCGACAACCAGCACGAAACCTATCATCATGAACTCGAAAGTCTCTGCGACTTCCGGGTAGAGTGTTATTGCGAACATTTCCATAAGTCTGAATCCTATTTATTACAGGGGTATGTTGCCGTGCTTTTTGGGCAGGCGCGCCTGGCGCTTGGAGAGGGTGTAGCGCAGCGCCTTTGCGAGGACCCCGCGGGTTTCCCCTGGCTCGATGACGTCGGTTATCATGCCCTTTGAAGCGGCCTGGTAGGGGCTTGCGAACTTTTCGCGGTAGGACTCGCGCAGCTCCTGCTCCTTGGCCTTCGGATCTGCGGCTTCGGCGATTTCCTTCTTGAAGAGGACCTTTACCGCGCCCTCCGCGCCCATGACGGCGATTTCGGCGGTGGGCCAGGCAAACACCATGTCGGCGCCCATTTCGGCGTTGCACATGCCGATGTACGCGCCGCCGTAGGCCTTGCGCAGTATGAGCGTGATTTTCGGCACCGTGGCCGAGGCGTAGGCAAAGAGCATCTTCGCGCCGTGGCGTATTATGCCGCCCTGCTCCTGGGCGAGGCCGGGCATGAAGCCGGGCACGTCGACGAGGTTTACAATCGGGACGTTGTAGGCGTTGCATGTGCGGATGAAGCGCGCGGCCTTGTCGGAGGCGTCGATATCGAGGCATCCGGCCTTGAAGGCGGGCTGGTTTGCGATTATGCCCACAACCACGCCCTCTATCCTTGCAAAGCCCGTCACCATGTTGCGGGCCCACATCGGCTGTATTTCAAAGAAGGAGCCCGCGTCGGCGATGCGGTCTATGACCTTGTAAACGTCGAGGGCTATCTTGGAGGATTCGGGCACGATTTCGTTCAGGGCCTCGTCGTAAACGCTTTCGAGCGGTACTTCGAGGTCGTGCGGGGCCTCCTGCATGTTGTTTGAGGGCAGGTAGGAGAGCAGCTTAGCCGCAAGTTCGAGGGCGTGCCTGTCGTCGTTTGCGACGAGGTGGATGTTGCCAGAGATTGTGGCGTGCGCGGCGGCGGAGGCGAACGATTCCGGGTCGGCCTTCTCGCCGGTTGCGGCGGCTATCACCTGGGGGCCGCAGATGAAGAGGTTTGAATTGGACTTCGTCATGATTATGAAGTCCATGAGGGCGGGGCTGTACGCCGCGCCGCCGGCGCAGGGGCCTGCGATTATCGCAACCTGCGGGACGACGCCCGAGAGGTTGACGTTGGTCCAGAAAATCTTTCCGTATCCGCCGAGGGCCTCGACGCCCTCCTGTATGCGTGCGCCGCCGGAGTCGTTGACGCCGATTACGGGCATCCCGTTTTCGCCCGCAAACTTCATGAGCTTGCAGATTTTTTCGGCGTGCGCGGAGCCGAGAGAGCCGCCGCTTACCATGAAGTCCTGGGCGAACGCCGCGACGGGGCGGCCGTTTACGCGGCCTATGCCGGATATCAGCCCGTCGGCCGGGCAGTCTTTGCCGACGCCGTCGAACATGTTGTAGTTCTGGGTGACATGCATCCCGAATTCCTGGAAGGAGCCTTCGTCAAACAGCGCTTCCAGGCGCTCGCGAGCGGACATGAGGCCCTTCTGGCGGCGCTTTTCAAGCTTTGCCGCTCCGCCCGAGGCCGCGATCTTTTCGCGGCGGGCCTTCAGGTCGTCCATGAGTTTTTTTGATATAGCCATTGTGATTTCCTTGAAATGTTATTTCCCGCACGAGCATGAGCAACCGCCCCCGGCGTCCTGGCAGAACTCGGTGAGTATGCCTGCCGTCGACTTCGGGTGGAGGAAGGCGATTTCCTTGTGGTGCGCTCCGGGGCGAGGGGCCTTGTCGATGAGCACGGCGCCCTCGGCCTCGACCCTTGCGAGCTCTTCGGGGACGGAGTCCGTGAAAAATGCTATGTGGTGGATTCCGCCGCGCGGGTTCTTTTCGAGATACTTTGCGATGGGGCTGTCGGGGCTTGTGGGTTCGAGGAGCTCGAGATGCACGCCGCCTATGGTGAAGAATGCGGTTTTAACTTTCTGGCTGGGGACTTCTTCCACGCCTTCGCACTTGAGTCCCAGTATCTTCTCATAATAGGGGAGCGCCGATTCTATCGAGCTCACCGCTATGCCCAGATGGTCTATCTTCTTCAACATAATATTTTTCCTTTTCTAAAAAATGCAGAAAATAATTCGCCTAAAATTATATGCCCCTGAAATCCTGTCAAGACTTCATCTCGGCGGCGCGGGATATTATTTTATCCGCCTCCCGCCGCCTTTTTCATCCACCATGCGGGGACGGGCGCAGTTCGGCGCCTTGCGCGCCTTTCCGGCTTGCGCGGCAGCCCCTTCTCATCCGCCCCAAAGCGCGGGGGCGGGTGGATGCGCGCGGCTTTTTTGTTTGCGGCTGCTCCAGGTTTGCTCTGAAAACCGCAGTTTGCAACGGCTCGGGGGCCTGGGCGAAATGAAGCCCTGATTTCTGTACTCTATGAAACGGTTTTGGCCAGCCGCAGGCCGGTGCGGGGGGGGGCGTTTTGTGGGCGTTCCGTGGGCTTTTTGGGGGGGCGTCCGGGATTCACCCGGGAATTGTCCGGGTGAAAATGGAGTCTGAATTTCTCAGCTTTCCGGGGAAAATGGCGGGCCGCCCAAGGCGTCCGGGGAAATTTTTTGTTTGCCTTGAGGACTGCTGAAATTTAAAAATTTAACTTAATCTAAATTCGTTTTTTTGTTTTGGTAAAAATATTTATGCTTTTAAAATCTACCTTTGAGACATCGCTAAAAACCGCCGCCTTCGCCTTCGCAGCCTCCCTTCTCGGGGCGTGCGCTGCGGGAGAAAACGGCGCGGCTGCGGGGTTTCCGAAATCCGAAAAGCCGTGCATATCGGGGGTTTACCCGCACCTTGCCGTATGGAACGGGGAGGGCGAATGCGGAATAGGCGCTGTGGCGCCGTGGGCCGGAAGCCTGTGGGCCGTCACCTACGGCCCGCACTGCCCGTTTGAATCCACTGACAGGCTCTACGAGATAAGCCCCGGGCTTGAAATGAAAATCCGCCCGGAAAGCATCGGCGGGACGCATGCAAACAGGATGGTCCACGGCGAGTCCGGGCAGCTTTTCATAGGGTGTTATGCGGTCGCCTCGGACGGCAGCGTGCGCGCCATCCCTAGGGGCGCCATGCCGGGCAGGCTCACCGGCAACGCGCGCTCGATAGACAATCCGGATGGGAAAATATATTTTGCCACGATGGAGGAGGGGCTTTACGAAGTGGATGTGGACACCCTTTCGGTGCGCGAAATAATACGGGACGGCAACCTCAAAGACCTCCCCGAAAAGCCGGGCGCCCCCTCCGGCGCCGCTCGGAAGTCCGGGCTTCACGGATACCACGGCAAGGGGTTTTATTCGGGTTTCGGCAGGGCTTTTTACGCAAATAACGGCGTGCGCGACCCGCGCGTGGCCAAAGACCCGACGATAAAATCGGGCGCGCTTGCCGAGTGGAAGCCGGGGGATTCGGACTGGACTCCGCTCAGAATATGCCAGTTTACCGAAATCACGGGGCCGGGCGGGATATTCGGCTCCCCTGACCCGTCAAAAACCCCGGTATGGGCGCTGGGCTGGGACTCGAAATCCGTAATACTCATGCTGAACGACGGGGGCAAATGGTCGTCTTTCCGCCTGCCGAAGGCGAGCCATTCCTACGACGGCTCCCACGGCTGGAACACGGAATGGCCGCGCATACGCGAAATCGGCGGGGACGACTTTCTCATGACGATGCACGGTGCGTTCTGGAAATTCCCCCCGAAATTTTCAATGGAAGACTTTTCCGGAATCCGCATGCGCTCCTCGTATCTCAAGGTCGTCGGCGACTTCTGCCGCTGGGGGGATTCCGTCGTATTCGGCTGCGACGACGCCGCCCAGAAGGAGTTCATGAACAAGCGCGCCCTCAAGGGCGAGAACGCCTCTCCCCTGAATTCAAATTCCAACTTCTGGTTTCTGGCTCCGGGGGAAATCGACAGGTTAGGGCCCGTTTATGGGCGCGGGAGCGTGTATCTGCGCGAGGATGTGAAAGGGGGGACGCTCTCCGACCCGATGCTGTGCGGGGGCTTTTCTCGCAGGCTCATGACCCTCTGCCACACAGGCGGCGAACCGCTCAAGGTGGAGCTGCTTAAGTCTGACGGCAGGGGCGGATTCGAGGTTTTTGAAACGGTTGAGATGCCCGCAAATGGGGCGAAATTCGTGAAGCTTCCCGCCGCCGAATGGGTCAGGGTGCGCCCGCTTTCGGACGCGGAGGGCTTCACCGCCCACTTCAGCCTTTCAAACCCGTCGCCCCGGGATCCGCGAGGTGCGGACATCTTTGAGGGCCTCATGCGCGCAGGGGAGGAGCCGAAGGGCTCCGCAGCCCTGCTGCGCTCTCTCGGCAGAAAAAGCGGGAAGCTCGGCGCGTATGCGTGGGAGTGCGGCGGCGGGAAGGTTTCGCCCCTCGGCGCGTATTCCCTGGACGGGGAAATGTCTCTCGCCCGCGACGGCGGCATAGACATTGAAAAGGTCAAGGCTGCGGCGTGCGAGCCCGAAGGGGTGGTTTACGACTCCGCCTCGGTGCTCGTCGTGGAGGAGGGGAGGCGGTACAGGCTGCCTCTCAACCCCGCATACGACGGCAAAAGCGTCTTTGGAACGCCGAGGCTGGCGCGCGAAGTCGCAACCGAGAGGGACCTGCTCAACTGCGCCGGCACATTCTACGAGCTCCCGGCCGTAAACGCCCAGGGGTTTGCAAAAATCCGCCCGATAGCCACTCACAACCTCAGGATATTCGACTTCTGCTCCTACCGTGGCATGATGATTCTAAGCGGCGTATCCGAGGGCGCCGGGGCGTCTGCCAACCCCCGCATAATCCGCTCCGCAGACGGCAAATTCGCGCTGTGGGCGGGCGTGATAGACGACCTTTGGAAGCTCGGCAAGCCCATCGGCGAGGGCGGGCCGTGGCACAACTCCGCCGTCGCCGCAGGCGAAGTCTCCGACCCGTATCTTTTGACGGGCTACGACCGGAAAACCCTCAGGGCCGAGGCAGATTCCGACACGGAACTGGAAATCGAAGTGGACATCGACGGCACCGGGCTGTGGGTTAAATACGGCTCGGTCTCCCTCAAAAAAGGGGTGCCGTTTGAAAGGGATTTCGGGGACGCCCTTGAGGGCTACTGGATAAGGTTCAGGTCTTCCGCCCCCTGCGGGAAAATCACGACGAGGCTGGTTTACGAATAGGCCCTCCGCCCGCGCTTCCCGCATGCGCGGGCTTTTATTCGTACGCACGCGGCCCCGGGGGGGACAGCCTTGCGGGGCGCGAGGGAAATGCCGCTCCCTGCCCGGCGTACTGTTCTATTGTGTTCGGACGATTTTTCTTGACTGGCTGCCGGCGCGCCGATTTCCTTAAAACTGTTATTTCACCCGCCGATTTGCGGCCCGCGTTTTGCGGTCCCGTCCCGGGCGGCGTCAAATTTTACTTAAAACCAAGCAACCAAAAAGGAAAAATCGAGGAAAACAATATGGGAAGACCGGTAACAATATTTACGGGCCAGTGGGCGGACATTCCGTTTGAAAAGTTGGCCCCCATGATAAAGTCCATGGGCTACGACGGCGTCGAAATCGCCTGCTGGGGCGACCACTTCGACGTGGACAAGTTCGACGACGAAAAGTATCTCAAGGGCCGCTGGGAAATCCTCGAAAAGAACGGCCTCAACTCTTTTGCCATCTCCAACCACCTCATGGGCCAGTGCGTGTGCGACAATATCGACGTGCGCCACAAGGGCATTCTCGCACCGGAAATATGGGGCGACGGCGATCCCGAGGGCATACGCCGCCGCGCGGCCGAGCAGATGGTGAAAACCGCCAAGGCATGCGCCAATTTCATGTCGCTGCGCCCGAAGGGCATGGCGGCCTCCCCGATTCCCCCCACGGTGAACGGCTTTACGGGCTCTCCCATCTGGCACCTCCTCTATTCTTTCCCGCCTGTTCCCCCGAGCGCCATCGAGGCGGGCTTCCAGGACTTCGCAAAGCGTTGGATTCCGATTCTCGACGAATTCGACAAGGCGGGCGTCAACTTCGCCCTTGAGGTCCATCCCACAGAAATCGCGTTCGACATCGCAAGCGCGGAGCGCGCTCTAGCTGCGGTTGGCGGCCACAAGCGCTTCGGCTTCAACTACGACCCGAGCCACTTCGGCTACCAGGGCGTGGACTATGTGAAATTCATCCGCAAGTTTGCCGACCGCATCTACCACGTCCATGTCAAGGACGCCTGGTGGGGGCACGGCAACGGGGAGGCCGGCGTGTTCGGCGGCCACACCGAATTCACCGACCCGCGCCGCTACTGGGACTTCCGCTCGCCCGGGCACGGCGACATCAACTTTGAAGAAATCATAGTTGCCCTGAACGACATCAAGTATTCCGGCCCCCTTTCCGTGGAATGGGAGGACGGCCGCATGGACCGCGTTTACGGCGGGACGGAGGCTGCGGCATTCACCCGCAAGATAGACTTCCCCACCTCCGACGTCGTATTCGATTCGGCTTTCGACAAGTCGAAGCAGTAATATCCGTTTGCCCCGCGCAAGGCTGACCCCGCTTCGCCGCGCCCCCTGAAAAAGGGCGCCGGCGGCCGGTTCGGCTTTGCTTTTTTTGATTTTCCCGCCTGTCCGATGGGGGCTGGCGGGCTTTCAGGCGTTTTTTGCTTGAATTTTTAACGAAAAAAGGAAGAATAACTCTCAAATCTATAAGAATACACGCTATGCAAGACAACAAATGCAATGAATCCACATTTACCTACACGCTGGCCTTCTGGCTGTTGCGCATATGGCTCGCGACGAGGGCCATCGGCACGGGCCTCGTGAAGTTTCAGGGAATGGGGCAGACCTTGAAGCCCGAATTCAAGGATTTGGACGCGGACACAATCGCCGCCATGGGCGCCGAAGCCTTCGACAAGGCCCCCGCTCTCGGCTTTGAATTCTACCAGGCCCTCCCCCCCAAGGGGCCGATGAGCATCGAAGGCTTTGCCGCAAGCCCGCTTATGCCGTCTTTCGCGGTTCAGCCCTACGCGTGGGTGCTCGGCTACGCGCTCATAGCGCTTGGCGTCGCCCTGCTTCTCGGCGTATGCACCCGCATGACCCTCTTTCTGATGGGCCTTCTCTACGTGTCGCTCACATACGGATTCATAATCCTTGAAAAGAGCCTCGGCATGGACAGCGCCGCCGGAATCGGCTTCCTGGGCGTCCACATGATAATGATTGTCGCGGCCCTCTGCCTTGCAAAGTACAACAAATTTGAGCTCTTGCCCTGCGGCAAACTGCCGTTTTGCAAGTGCGCCAATAACAAGTAATATATAAGGGGAGATAAAATTATGGAACAATATTCAAGAAGGGACTTCCTCAAGGTGGCGGGTCTCGCAGGGGGCGGCCTCATGATGGCCTCGGCCTCCGCCCGCGCCCAGGAAGCCAAAAAGATCAATCCCAGCGAAGAGATGAACGTGGCCCTGGTCGGCATGGGCGCCGAGGGCGAAGTGCTGCTGAACAGCCTTCTCAAGATTCCCGGCATCCGCTTCCGCGCGGTGTGCGACATCTGGGCATGCCGCCGCAGGTACGCACGCGGCCGCATTCTCGGCGGCGTCAAGCAGGAGCTTAAGGACCACCTCTACGAGGACTACAAGGACCTCATCGCAAACGAAAAGGACCTCGACGCCGTTGTCATTGCGACTCCCGACTTCTGGCACTCGCCGCAGACGGTGGACTTCCTCAAGGCGGGCGTCAACGTCTACTGCGAAAAGATGATGTCCAACACCGTGGAAGGCGCGCGCAAGATGGTTCAGGCCGCCCGCGAAACGGGCAAGCTCCTTCAGATAGGCCACCAGCGCAAGAGCAACCCGCGCTACAAGTTCGTGCGCGACGTCCTCCTGCGCGAAAACCAGCTCTGCGGCCGCCTCACCGGCGCCAACGCCCAGTGGAACAGGGCCGTCACCAAGGACCTCGAAGTCCCGGCCGGCAAGGCGTTTGAAATCTCCGAGGAGACCCTCCACAAGTACGGCTACAAGGACAAGCAGCAGTTCCGCAACTGGCGCTGGTACAAGGGTCTCGGGGGCGGTCCCATATCGGACCTCGGCGCGCACCAGATAGACATTTTCGCCTACATGTTCGGCGGCAGGCCCAAGAGCGTGCTCGCAGGCGGCGGAAATTCCTTCTACAAGAAGGACTGGTACGACGACGTGATGTGCATCTATGAATTCGACACGTTCCAGGGCTTCCCGGCGCGCGCATTCTACCAGGTGCTCACCACCACGAGCGTCGGCGGATATTTCGAGCAGTTCTTCGGAACCGACGGCTCCGTCAAGATGTCTGAAAATCCGGCGCTCACCAAGATATTCAAGGAAAACGGCCGTCCCGACCTCGACGAGAAGTGGGGCAGCCTCGTGAAAAACGGCGTGCTTGTCGAACGCGAACAGGCGGAAGTCAAGACTGCGGACGCCCGCGAAAGCAAGCCGCCGAAAGAATACGGCTTTGATATCGACATCGGCAAGCCCATCCACATGCCGCACCTTGAAAACTTCTTCAACGCCATCCGCGGCAAGGAGAAGCTCAACTGCGACGGCGAACACGCCTTTGAGGCCGAAGCCGCCGTTTACAAGGTAAATGAGGCAGTCGAAGCCAAGAAGATGCTCTACTTCTCCGACGAGGACTTCAAGGCCTAGAAAAAATTCCGAAAAAAGAAAGGATTCTCACCATGAAAAAGTTTTCGATTATCGCAGCCATTGCCGCCGCGGCGGCTGGCGTTTTCGCCGCCGAAGGCGAAATGAAGAAGCTCAAGCTCGACGTTCCCCCGTCGCAGCTTGAAGGGACTCCCGTTCCCGTAAAGCTCGACAACCTCGACAAGAACAAGGTTGTGAACCCGCAGCCCATGGTTCCCGCCGACGTCAAGAACGTCGCGCTCAACAAGCCCGTCACGGCTTCCGACGACTTCCCGCTCTCTGGCGACCTCGCGCAGGTTACCGACGGCGACAAGGGCGGCAGCATGGGCTCCGTCGTGGAAATCCTCGGCGGCGTGCAGTGGGTTCAGGTTGACCTCGAAAAGCAGGCTGAAATCTTCGCCGTCGCCGTCTGGCACTTCCACTCCCAGGAGAGGGCCTACAACGACGTCGTCGTTCAGCTTTCGGACGACCCGGAATTCAAAAAGGACGTGACGACGATCTTCAACGCCGACCACGACAATTCCGCGGGCCTCGGCGCCGGCAAGGACAAGGCCTGGATCGAATCCAACGAGGGCAAGCTCATCGTGCTTGAAAAGCCTGTGAAGGCCAAGTATGTCCGTCTCTACTCGAACGGCAACAGCACGAACGAAACCAACGCCTACATCGAAGTCGAAGTTTTCGGCCGTTAATGGCTTTTGCGCGCGCGGCTTTCCGCGCGCGCTTTTGCATTTCAATCCCGCCTGGAGGAATTTTTCTGGGCGGGATTTTTTTGCTTCGCGCGTATGGAAACGCCTCTGAAAAACGGAAGATGGATGCGCCGTTTATTGCGGCTGTGCGACTTGCCATCCAACTTGGGCGGGCGATTTTGGGGCGAAGGCCCGTTTCTGTGGAACGTTTTCAAGGCGAAACGGGCGGCTTGTGCGTTTTATGCCGCCGCCTCCATTTGGCGGCTGTTGTGCCGACTTTTATGCATGGGAAAGGGAAGAGTATTTTTGCGCGTTTTTTTTGTGGGGGCTTGCGGCGTTTTTTCCAACCCCTTTGCCAGGCGGGCAGGCTTTGCCGCCGGTTGCGCGGGAACGCTTTTGGGTATCATTCAGATTGGGGGGCTAAACGAAAAGTGAAATGGGCGGTTCTTCATATACATCTACTGACATATCCCACATCTCCGTGAAAAAACGCATTCAAAAATCTGGATAAATCCCGTTTTTGCGGGCAAGGGGGGGGGGTATGGCGCTGCCGATTTTTGACGAATTTTGCTCTCTGCTCTTTTGCCGAACCCTGCCGGGATTTTGAAGCTCCATGCGGATGCGGGGCATGGCACTTGGAGGTCCACAGTGAGGCCAGTTTCCCTGCGGGGAGGGGTTAACTTTTTGCCGCGCATGGATAATGTAGCGGACTCCTGATTCGCAAACGGAATTTCGCACGGGGAGGGAATGCCCGCCTGCTTTGCCGCGAAATACCGCCTGATTTTTCGTTTCCTTAGGGGCATTTCGACCTATGCAAGTTCATGCTTCTCGGCGCATCAGCTCGGCTGTCCCTGCCTGCGCGGGCTTTGCGGACATGGGGGTATGGGGGCGCTCGCATGGCGGGCGGGGATGATTATGTGCCGGATTTTCCGGGGAAGGGCAGCCGTATTTTACATTGCGCCTCATTTTGCATTTTGAGAGTTTATTCTTAAAAAACGAAGCAGTATTTGGGAAGCGTCCCGGACTTTGGGAGTGATTGAAAACGGCTTCCTGCCATTTTCAGATTATCTCTATATAAGCTTAAAAATCCCGCTTGCCGATTCGGGGAGACTGGACATTCATAAATCTCTGGCGGCGGGGATGGTTGTTTGGCCGATAACCGCCCGTTTGCATGTGCCTTTACCTGCGGCGGCGGTGTTCGTGGTGCATCCGTATTTCCTTTTACAGAAAGATGCGCCGTTTAACTGTGCGGAATAGGCCGTCGCAACCCCCTTTCAAAGCCTTTGAACGCCCATTGCGGGGAGTTCTTATTCAAATCCTGCGCTCCGCCGCCGAATGCTGAAAGGGGAGGGATGCTTCAGAATCCCGCTTAATCTTTTGCGGGGAAAGCCTCTTCTCCAAACTTGCGGGACAACCTGCCCCGGCGCCTCTGAGAATCCCGCAGTGCTTCCCGTACCGCCCGGGGATTTTCACATACGGGCTTCATATTTCAGGCATATCGCTTTGCGTGGAATCCCGGAGCCTGCTGCGCGCGCCGCGGGGTTCGGGATTCAGACTGCGGAGGCGCATCGCGCGAGGGCCGCGATTATTGCGGAGTCGGTTCTCAGTATGCGCGGCCCCATTGAAGCCAGCGTAAAGCCGCCTTCGCGCAGCAGTTCCCGGTCCGGATTGGAGAATCCGCGCTCGCCGCCAAAGAGGATTGCGACCGGCCCGGGCGCGGGTATGAGGGCCGAGAGCGGGGCGGTCGCCTCGTAGGGGTCGGGCGCGATTTTCAAGGCGGATGCCTGAGCCATGGATACGGCCTCTCCCAGGGATGCGGCCGACGCAAATTCGGGGATTGAAGTGGCGCAGGCCTGCTCCGCGCCCCTTATTAGGCATTCCAGGGGGCCGCTTCCGGAATAGAGCGAGGAGCGCGCGTAGCCTGCCTCGCCTTTTGTCGCGGCATAGAACACCACGCGCCGCACCCCGAAACATGCGGCCTCAAACAGTATGCGCTTTGCGATTTGCGGGCGCGTGAATGCGGCGAACAGCTCCGCGTCGAGCGCGGGAGGGTTTGGCAGGGGGATGCGCTCGCCGGAAATCCGGTAGCCGCCGGGGAGGGTTTCTATCCTGGCCTTGAAAAGCGGCCCGCCGGCTATCCCCGCGTATATGAAATCGCCGTCGGCGGCCTTGAGGGTTTCGCGTATGTGCCCGGCCTTCGGGTGGGCGAAGGGGATTAGGGAGGCTTCGTTTTCGTCTTTGAATATGAGGGCGTTCAAGGGAAAATAAATATGTTGAATTTGCGGATGAAATGTGCAATTTTCAGCTCTTATGGAGAACAAGAATTTTACACCTGAAGACGAATCCGCTCTCAGGGAGAGCCTCAAGCGCTGCTCGCCCGAAACGATTGAGGCGGCGGTCGAGTTCCGCAAGGGCGGGGACATCTCTAAAATTAACACCGTAGTTCTTGGCATTATTTCACGCTTTGTCGAGACTGATAAGCGCCAGCTTCTGGAAAATCCCAAGGACGAGATGGTCCTTGCGCAGGATCTGAACCTGGACTCCCTCACAATGGTGGAGATAGTGCTGTGCGTCGAGGATGCCACGGGCGTTTCCATCTCGAACGAGGAGGTGCAGTCGCTGCGCACCCTGGGCGACGTAAAGGCTTTCATAACAAAGAAAGTCAGCGCCTAGCGCCGCGCGTTTCGCGCATCCCGCCCGGACCCTTCCGGGATGCGGCTGCCGGATTCTTTACAGCCGGCGCCCGCCCCGCCGGAATCCGGAACCCCGGGCGGAATTGGGAAAATCCGCCTTTTTGGATTTTTTTTGGGATAAAGCCCGGGCTGGATTGTCTATTCTTTCCATGGCTCGGGCGCTTTCATTTTGCATTTTCTTTTAAATGGCTGAAATTCGGGAAAATTCAGGCGATGTGCCGTATTCAGTTGTCGCTGAGCGGCTGTGCAAGTCCTACGGGATGGTCAAGGCCGTCGACAACGTATCCTTCAAAATAAAAAAGGGGGAGATACTCGGCTTTCTTGGGCCGAACGGCGCCGGCAAAAGCACCACGATGCGCATACTCTCCGGCCTCATGCCCGCGACGAGCGGCAGGGCCTACATATGCGGCAAGAGCGTCGCAAACTCCCCCGGGGAGGCCCAGAGGCATCTGGGGTACATGCCCGAAAACAACCCGCTCCCCGAGGATGTCCGCGTCAGGGAATACCTGCGCTACCGGGCGAGGATAAAGGGCGTTCCCGGCAGGGAGGTCAGGGGCGCAGTGGACGAGGTCATGGAAGTGTGCCAGCTCCACAGGAAGGCGTCGCGCAAGATAATTGGGAACCTTTCAAAGGGGTTCAAGCAGAGGGTCGGCATAGCGGACGCGCTGCTTGCAAAGCCAGACGTCGTCATAATGGACGAGCCCACGATAGGGCTGGACCCCCACCAGATTATCGCGATACGCGAGCTCATAGACTCGCTGCGCGGAAAGATGTCGGTAATAATAAGCAGCCACATCCTGCCTGAAATAGAGCTTGTGTGCGACAGGGTGATGATAATAAATAACGGCATGGTGGTTGCAAGCGGCACGCCGGACAGCCTCAGGCGCGAGTTCCTGCCCACCGACACCTACGAGGTTTCTCTCAGGGCTTCCCCCGATGAGCTGCGCCCGAAGCTCGCGGAAATCGGCCACGGGCTTGTCATAGACTCGTTCTCGGGCCCGGATTCGGACGGATTCTCATCGTACGTGCTTAAAACCTCCCAGCGCGAGCACGTCGGCGAGCACATAGTTTCGGCGCTGTCGAAGTGCCCGCAGATGCGCCTTAGGGATGTGCATTTCGCCCGCCCCTCCCTCGAGGACATATTCATGGCGGCAACCCGCAGGAGCTGGGAGCAGACGGGCGCCCCGCACGCGGGCGAAAGCGGAAAGGAAGGCAAATGAGGAGGTTTCTCGCGCTTTTGAGGTACCAGGTGATGGTGCTTTTCATATCGCCCTCGACGTATGCGGCGGCGTTTCTGTTCTGCCTGATGATGGGGGGGATATACACCCTCAGCCTTCTGGAGGTCAGCGCCGTCGAGGGGGGCAAAAGCCCCATCGAGCTCTTTCTCCAGCTCTTCTGGCTCCCCGTCCTTTTCATGGTGCCGATGTTAACCATGCGCAGCATAGCCGAGGAGCGGCGCATCGGGACCCTCCAGTCCACGATGACTACCCCTGTCACGGCCTTCCAGATTGTGCTTTCAAAGTTTCTTGCCTGCTACATCCTCTACGTGTTTATGTGGGCGCTCACGCTGTTTTTCCCGGTGGTGACGGTCTTTACAATCCCGCAGACGCTTGTGGACGACAGGATTTTTTCCGTTTCAAAAATAGCCACGGGCTATTCGTTCATATTTGTCAGCGGGGCGATGTACGTGGCGATAGGGGTGTTTGCAAGCTCGCTTACGCGCAGCACGCTCGTCGCGGGAATGCTGAGCTTTTGCATGCTTTTCATAGCCATAATAGGAAGCGCTGTGATAAGCAGGATGACGTTTGCGGATTCCGCCTGGATTTCGTGGTTCGAGCAGACCGCCTCTTACGTCCAGTCCTTCAGGCACCTTGAGGACTTCACAAACTCCCTCATGGACACGCGCCCGTTCTTCCTGTACCTGAGCGCTGCGGCCGCCTTCGTGGCGGCGACTTCGCTCGTAACCGAATACAAGGCTTCCTGACATGCCGCGCTTTAAAAAATTCCAGGACTTTTCCGTGGTGCGCAGGATGCGCTCCCTGAACCTCATGGCGCAGATATTTCTGGCGGCCACCCTGTTTCTGGGCCTCAACTTCATCGCAAGCCGCCACTATTACAAACTCGATCTCTCCGAAAACAGGTCAAACTCGCTCTCGCCCGAGAGCGCGGCGTATATAAAAAACCTCAAAAAGCCGGTCGAAATATTCATGACGATGAGGGATTCCGCCCCCGCCGACGCCGACCAGGCGACGCAGGCCGAGGTTTCGGCGATTTTAAAGGAGGTCTCGCGGCTCCTGTCGCGCTACGAGTACGAGTCGGACGGGAAGGTGCGCTTTGCGAGGGTCGACCCGATACTCGACAAGCGGAAGGGGGACGAGCTGGCCGCCCGCTTCGGCAGGGACATCGAAAACTGCATAATAGTCGCCTGCGGGGACAAGAACAAAAAGCTGACCGTGACCGACCTCTACGACATAGAGGACAACAAGCGCAGCAATTTCAGGGGCGAGCAGGCCGTAAGCAGCGCGATTTTGTCGGTCTCAAGCGACAAGGTGAACAAAATCTACTTCCTGCGCGGGCACGGCGAGCTGAGCTACAAAAGCCTGGACCGCACGCGCGGCCTTTCGGAATTTGCAAACGCCCTGTCGCTCAGGGGGTACAAGCTGGAAGAGCTTGACTTCAGCCAGACGGGAAAGATACCCGCGGACGCCGGAATGATAATAATTGCTGCCCCGGAGACGGCGTTTCTGCCGAGGGAGCTAGACGCAATCAGGAAGTACCTGCTGAAGGGCGACGGGCGGATAGTGCTTTTTCTGGGCATGGGGCCCATACCCGGGCTTGACGACATACTGTTTGAATGGGGGCTCCGCTCGGACGACATGCAGGTGGTGGACACCTCCGAATACGAGTCCTCCACGGGCGACATGATTGCGAGGATGTACCCGCCGAATCCGCATCCGGTTGTGCGCTACATGGTGGACCAGGGCCTGCCGGTGCAGTTCGGTTCCGTCCGCCCGGTTCGGGAGGACATGGGCGCGCCCATAGACGGCAACCTAACCCTCTACCCGCTCATAGGCTCCAGCCCTTCAAGCTGGGCCGACCGGGGCTACAAGCGCGGCGGGAGGCTCGCCTACGACGACGCCGTGGACATTCGCGGGCCGCTCCCGCTTGCAATGATAGCCACCCGCAAGGGCGGCTCGGATTTGGGCCTCGACATCCGAGGCGGCAGGATCGCGGTTTTCGGGGACGAGAATTTTGTTTCAAACGGGCGTTTCGGCGGCCTCGGGAACTCGAAGCTTGCCATGAACACCGTAAACTGGATGTTCGATGAAAACGAGTCGCTAAACATACCGCCGCGCAAGGTGGACCGCTATTCGCTCACAATAAGCCGAGGGGAGGTCTCGGACCTTGCGCTGAAGTTCCTTATCCTTCCGGCGCTCGTCCTGTTTGCCGGGCTTATAACCTACCTTTTGAGGAGACAGTGATGCGCTTCAAACTAACAATACTCCTTCTTGCGGCGAATGTCGCAATGCTCCTTTCCATATGGATTCTCGAGCGCGCCCCGGCCCCGCAGGCGGCCGCCTCCGAAAACTTCGTGGACCTCACGCACCTTGAAATCACCGGCAAGTCCCTCGACAAGCCGCGGGTGCTGAAGCTTGAAAACAACCGCTGGCGCATAGTTTCGCCCATCGAATGGGCGGCGAACTATTACGCGGTGAGCCGCATCCGAAACCAGTTGGAAATACTCGCAAACGAGACCAGCTTCCCCGTCTCGGAAATTGAAAAGCACGGCCAGACCATCGCCGACTACGGGCTTGACGATCCCGTGCTCACCTTCAGGTACGGGGACGGGAAAAACATGCGCGAGCTCAAGATAGGGCGCAACGCCCCGGTGGGCGACAGGGTCTATATGCTCGACTCGGAAAACGAGCGCATAATAGTGGCCGACAAGACCCTCGCCGAAACGTTGTCCTCGGAAGTCGACCTTCTGCGGGGCCAGGCGGTGTTCGACATCCCGCGCTTCGAGGTGGCATCGTTTTCGATAAGGCTTTCGCAGGGCGACGGGAAGACGCCGCTAAAGTCGAACCTGCGCCGCATCGGCCTGGTGCGCGACGGGGACTCGTGGAATTTTGAAACTCCGATAGTGGCCGCAGCCGACGCGGAGGAGGTCAAGGCGTTTTTAAACGGGCTCTGCTCGGTCTCGGCCCGCTCTTTCGCCCCGCCCGACGCCCGGAACACCGGCCTTGAGCTGACAAGCATGCCCACCGCCATAAAGCTGGAGGGGACAAACCGCATGCAGACCCTGCTTCTTGGCAACGTTACGCCCGGGGGAACCCTCCAGTATGCGCGCCTTGAGGACAACCCGACCGTGTTTTTGGTCGAGTCTGAAA
>URJJ01000007.1 GCA_900548185.1 uncultured Opitutales bacterium | reverse complement strand
CGAGATGTCTTAGGGTCTCGTGGGCTCGGAGATGTGTATAAGAGACAGCTCCCCCACTCGGCCCATCGCCCCGGGCGCCATCGGCGCGGGCTTCCCCTCCCGCCGCCCGGCAGAAGAGCGCAGCAGCAGGGCGCCCGCGCCCTGAATGCCGCCACCGCGGAGCAAGGCGGAAAAAAAGAGGCATTCCCCCGGGGCGCGCGGCCGTTTTTTATTGATAAGAAAATCCGGGCGGGGCATAATCTCCCTCATGAAAATCAAGGCGACTATCTGCGCGTTCGCAATCGCGTCCGCAACCGTTTTTATCCCCGGCGCTCTCGCAAAGGGGCTATCCGAAAGGGCGTCGGTGGGCGGGGCGGAGACCTCCGCGAAAGACTGGAACGGGTTCAGGCTCGAAAGCTTCCCCTTCGAAGGGCGCGCGGCCATACTCATCTCCCCGCAAAAGCCCCGCGCCGACAAAGCCTGGATAGTGCGCCCGGCGTGGTACGGGGCCTTCGCAAACGCGGACCACGAACTCCTGAAGAGGGGCTTCCATGTGGCCTTCATAGACCTCTCCTACACCTGCGCAAGCGAGGAGGCCCTGTCGCTCATGGACAGGTTCCACAAGGAGATGACAAAGGGGCGCGGGCTCAACAAAAGGGTCGCCCTCGAAGGCATGAGCCGGGGCGGCCTCACCGCGCTCATGTGGGCCGACCGGGACCCGTCGAAGGTATCCTGCGTCTATGCCGACAACGCAGTCTGCGACTCCGCCTCCATAGGCGAAAACTTCTCTCGGGAGATAATGGCGGAATGGGGGATAGACTCGATGGAAAACTTCCGAGGAAGCCCCATATACAATTACAGGAAGCTCGCAAAGAGCAGGGTTCCCGTGCTGTTTGTCGCAGCGGGCATGGACGAAGCCGTGTCGTTTGAAAAAAACGGCAGGGTTTACGTGGAAAATTTTGAAAAGGCCGGTGGAAACATCGAATTCATATTCAAGCCCGAAGGCAAACACCATCCGCACGGCTTTGACGACCCCTCAAAGGTCGCGGAATTCGTGGAGAAAGCCCAGGACGCCGCGAAGTAGGATCCGGCGGCGCGCACAGGCTGCATGCGCGGCTGGGCGGTTCCGACGCGCGGGGCAGCAGGCCGGGAACCGCCCCCAAAATGCGGCGGAACGTCCCATGCGAAAGCCGAATCGCGCCCGGCGCGGGCCGCAAAAATTCCTCAAAAAGGCATCCGCCTGCCAGATATTGAGCGCAAAGCCGCAAAGCGCGGGACGGCAAAGCCCAGCCGGCACAACACGGGCGACGTATAAGACACTTCCCGCAATGGGCGCGGATGGACGAACGGACGCCGCGCCGGAACTTTGCCACCCACGGGGGCGGCGGCGCGGATTCCTCAAAACCTTCCCGCAGGCGTATCGCCGCCTGCCGAAATGCCAAAAGGCGGGACGCCCGGCGGAAAAATCAGGCGCGGCCGCTTTCCCGACGGCCTTCCGCCCCCCTGCCCCTTCGGGAAGTCTCCATGGCCATGCGGGCCAAAACCCCAGAAAACGCAAGCGGCACAAACCCCGAAAGGGTTATCAGTATGCGGTTCAGGGTTCCTGAAATGCCGTACACCTTCCCGCGCCTGAGGAGGTCCAGGCCGAAGCGCGCCACGCTGCGGGCGGAGCCGCCCACCCTGTCGGGGAGAATCTCGGAGGAGAATCCGGCGGCGGAAAAGAAGCCCGTGGGCGTCGGGCCGGGGCAGAGGGCCGACACGCCGCACCCCCGGGGCCCGAGCTCCGCAGCCAGCGCCACGCTCCAGTTTAGCATGTAGGCCTTGCTCGCCCCGTAGCAGGCCATGAACGGGGTCGGCTGGAATGCGGCTGTGGAGCACACGTTGAGGACGGCGCCGCGGCTCTCGCACAAATCGCGGCACATGGCGTGGACCAGCGCAAGCGGGGCGCGGACGTTCACGTCGAGCATCGAGGACACCTTGCCGAAATCGGAGTCGCAAAACTCGGAGTAGTCGCCGAATCCGGCGTTATTTATCAGCATTATCCGCCCCCTCCCCCGGGCGGAGGAAACGTGCGGGCGCAGCTCCTCCAGAGCCCGCCCGAGCGACGCCCTGTCCGAGAGGTCGCAGGATATGTTCACAAGCGACGCGCCCTCCGGGGCCGACGCCGGCCTGCGAGAAAGGTTCACCGCGCGGACGCCGGGATTGGCCGCGAATATCTCGGAGAGCATCGCGGCCCCTATGCCGGATGATCCCCCGCTTATAACAACGAGGCCAAAGCCCCTCAAAAATTCGGTCAGTCTGTCCATTTGGTTTCGGAACGCCGCAAGCGCGGCGGCGCAAGGCGGGGGATGCGCGCCCGGCGAAACCTGCGGCGGGCCGCGCAACGCCCCCTTTTTATATTGGACGGACAAAACCCGGAAAGGTTGACTCAAAAATTTGTTGCATATCCGCGCGCGCGGCAGCAAAATGGGATGCATATATGAAAAAGCTGATATTCACAGTGACTGTCGCGTTTTTGGCTACACTCGCCGCCTCGGCGCAGGTCCGCTTCAAAAACATCTACCAGAACCACATGGTGCTCCAGGCCGACGAGCCCAACGTAATCGCCGGGCGCGCGGAGCCCGGGCAGCCGGTCGAAGTCTCGGTGACAGCCGAAAACGGCGGGGCGGCAATGGAAAAAAAGTTCTCCGCAAAAGCAGGAAAGGACGGCAGGTGGAGCGTTTCCATCCCGGCCTACCCCAAGCGCACAAAGCTTGAAATAACCGCCTCGTCCGGGGGGGCTAGCGCGAAGATTTCCGACGTGCTCACCGGGCAGCTCTGGCTGGCTTCGGGCCAGAGCAACATGGAGTGGAACTTCAGCGCCCCGACCGTATCGCGGGAGTTTCTGGAATTCGCCAAAAAGGAGGCCGACTCCACAAACGGCGACGTGAGGATTTTCACAACGCGCCACGTCATCCTGCCCGAGGCCATCGACGAAGTCACCGGGGACTGGAAGGTCATAAACGGGAACGAGCTCCGGCACGGCATAAGCCAGATATGCTTCTTTTTCGCAAGCAAGATTTCAAAGGCGCTCGACACTCCCGTGGGCGTCATCAACTCCTCATGGGGCGGCTCGCGCATAGAGCCGTGGATTTCAAAGGAGGCGTTTCTCGGCTCGAAGGAGTGCAAATTCCTGTGGGACCGCTTCCAGGCGGATTGCGACAATTTCGACTCAATGCGCTCAAACTACATAAAGAATTTCCCGAAGTGGCTAGAGGACAATCCGAACTGGAATCTCCAAAACAAAAACTCATCCTCGCGCCCGCGCCAGCCGCAGGACGTGCTCTCCGACAACCGCTCGCCGAGCTGCATGTATAACGCCATGATTTCGGGCATCGCCCCGCTTTCCCCGCGCGGCGCGCTATGGTACCAGGGGGAATCCAACGCGGGCCAGCCGCACGAATACGGCGACCTCATAAAGCTGATGGTAACCTCATGGCGCAAACATTTCAAGCGCGACTTCCCGTTCTACTACGTCGAACTGGCCGCATTCACCCAGACCCAGACCCAGCCTGTGGAAAACAGGGACAGGTGGGGCTCCATACGCGAGGCGCAGGCGGAAGTGCTGACGCTCCCCAAAACGGGGGTCGCCACATCCGCCGATTCCGGCGGCTCGCCCGGCAACCAGGGCGACATACACCCGCCGCGCAAGGACATGATTTCCACGCGCCTGGCCAACCTGGCCCTCGCCGAAGTTTACGGCAAAGGCAGCGCAAAGGCGGCGAAATCCCCCTCCTACAAGGGCTACAAAAAAGACGGCTCAAAAATCGTAATTGAAATAGACAATCCCGAGGGCCTACGCCCGATGGCCGGCTCCGAAGAAAAGCTCACCGGATTTGCCATACGCGGAGACGGCTCAAAACAGTGGAAGTGGGCGGACGCAGAGATAAAGGGCGACAAAATCATCGTGTCCAATCCGGAAATCTCAAAGCCCGAAGCCGTGCGCTACGGGTGGGCTTCGTGGCCGCTCCTTTCTGTGGAAAGCCGCCACGGCCTGCCGCTTCGCCCGTTTTCGACCGACAAGGGCAGCCTTTCCGACTTCGGCAAATAGCCTGAGCCCGCGTATCGACGCATTCACGCGCGCCGCAATTTTGCGGCGCGCGATTTTTATGCATGGCGCAGTCCCCGTGCGGGGAGGGAGTCGGCCCGCGGATGCGTGGAAGTCCGGTTTGAGGCGCGGCCGCGCGGGGGCAATCCGGAAAGGCGGGAACGAAGCGCGAAAGAAAAGCGGGATTTTCTTAAAAAAGTGAAATTACAGGCAGGGAGTTCAAATGCGGGAGTTGGCTTAGGATTTTGCAGGAGGGCATACCGCTATCTGCGGCTCTTCCCGCCGAATGCGCCGGCGGCCAGGGCCGTAATCGCATAGCCGTAAACCGGGCAGAAATTCAAAGCGCAATGCCGGACAAGATACCAATCGCGCGAAAGCGATTTATCCCACCCAATGCAAAAAAATAAGCACCGGGGAGGCGACTTTTAAAACTCCTTTAAACTCCCACTCCCGACATACAGACCAATATGAAAAGCATGGCGGCAAAACAAAAAAATAAACCCACACCCCCGGGCTCGGGCACCGGCATTATCTCCACGCCGGCCCATGCCTCATTCCTTCACCGGGCGCAATGTTCTGGCAAAAATCGCGGAAACTTCTCAGACAGCCCCCCGAAGGAAGGCCCCGTCTGAAAACTTCAAAACAAAACTGCTGCCACAGGCAAACGCGCACCTCAAAGCCCGGACGGCTAAAATGCGGCGCGGCTAGAACACCTTCAGCCTCATAGGGCCGTACCCGTACTGGTTGAAACCCTTTGTCCCGGGGATGCAGGCAACCACAACCAAAACCAGGCCGTTGAGGACAAACGATAAGACGACCCCCACAATGACTCCGGCCAGATTGCCCTCGTCAAATTTAAGAATCATCCCGGCCAGAGTCTGCATCCCGTTAATTATAAACCCCGCAATGACCATGCATAGAAAAGCTATCCACCCGTTGACGTCGAAATCGTGAAAACGCTTTACAATAAGCATCATTCCAAGCCACGAAAATACCAGTGCTACCGGCACCAAAATGGCGCTAAAAGTCATTACGGGAGCAAATGATTCAACAAATGATTCAGGCTCGGAATTCATGGCCTTCAGGACAAAAAGTCCGTAAGCAATCCAGATTGGCACCGAAAGCGCAAAAAACAGCAGGTTCCAAAGGATTAAGGTAAGGCCGCTTATCCTGCCGTGCCACGACCATATGGAGACGCTTTCGCGCTGCTGCCTGCGCCGGGGCGCCTCCGAACCGCCGTGGCGGCCGGCCGAATGCGGGTTGAACTTGTTTATATGCCCGCCCCGGCCAGAGTTTCCCCCGCCGCCTTCAGCCGCATGGCGCCGGTGCCCGTGGGAATGGACGCCCGACGCGCGGCGCGCCCCGCCCCCATCATGAAGCCCGCTCCTCCCGGATTTGCCGCCCCCGAAAGATGCCGGAGAATAGTAGGTTTCCAAATTTTCCCCGTCCCCGGCGGATTCCGCCGGAGCATCCGCGACCGGAGCGCCGCACTTTGAGCAAAACTTGTCGGCGGGCGATATTTCGCTTCCGCATTTGGAGCAGAATTTTTCCATATTATTGGGCTGTTTGTGTTCTTGGCGTTTGCAGGTAAATTCAATGCAACATTATGGTCAAAAAAGCACAACCCTGTAAAGCGCGAAGTGTCCGAAACTTTACTTCAAAATTTCGGGAGCGCGCCCCCCTCCTCAGCGGCGCCTGGCAGAAAGGGCGCACATGGCGGCGAGGAGAGCGAATGCCGCCGCAATAGACGCGGGTTCCGGCACTTGGGAGATGGTGACGCTCAGGCTGGAGCCGTCGGAGGAAAACGACCCCGAAGCCCCTATTATGCTGCCGAGAGAATCCTGACTGTCGCACCACGTTTTAAACAGGTTCCCGGAGCCAGTGGATGAAATCAGAACAAAAGTGCGTTCGCTCCCCCACGCCGCATCCCACTCAAGCGCGGAAAAATCGGCGACGACAACCCCGCTGAAAGCCTGTATGGCGCTTATGTGCGAAACCGTGCTTATTCCGGATGCGTCCGCCACAAATTCAAGGATTCCGCCGGACGGCGAGGCCGCCGAAGTCCCGTCGCCGCCAATGAAATTCATGTTCCTGAAAGTCACATCGTTTCCGGAGCCGGAAATCGTCACGCGGTTTTCACCGACAGAGGATGCGGAGCCGATTTTCGTGTTCCGGTTGTAAAAAGTCGATTTTCCTGAAATAGAAAGCGACGAGGCCGAGCCGCCGTTCATGAGAAGCTGCTCGCTTCTGGAGACGGCGCCGTCTGCGACCTCCAGCGCAGAACCGCCGGCCAGGGACAGGTACCCCAGCCCGCCCTCGGTGGAGCCTGGCGCGCCCAAGACAAGCGAAGCCCCCTCCCCGACCACCGCGAGGTTTGCGCCGTTCAGGCTCAAATTTACCGCCCCGCCCGGGACCCTCAACGGATAGCCTTCGGAAAACCCCTTGCCCGATAGAATCAGGTTTACATCGTTGCCCCCGGCGTTGACCGTGCCGTTATCGCAATAGACCGAATACGGGTTATTCATGCTAAATGAACCGTATTCGCCGGAATTTGAAACGGCAGTCCAAAAATCGACCGCCTCCCCGCCCGTGGACGAGGAAAAGTTGAAATTGTAGCTTGCGGCAAACGAGGCGCAGGCAAGCGACATTACGGCAACGCTTGCGGAGAATTTTTCGATATTCCGGATTTTCATAGTGCGTATTGGTTTGTATGCTCACGCAAATACTTTGCGGAACATTCCAAACTTAATCCCCGCAAACGCCCGCAGTCAAGGCATAAAATTGCCAAAAGTTCCGGATTTCAAACATGTTGCATTCCCTGCATACCCATTGCGCACAGAAAAAAGAAGCGCGGAAAAAGCCGCCCGTTTCGCAGGCCGATTTCACACTCCCCAAAGCATCAAATCCGCCCCGGAGCATCAGGTGCGGTAGCTACGGAAAAAGCGGGGCGCATGCCCATTCCGGCCAACGTCTCCGCCCGCCGGCACAAGACAAAACCCGCCGCGCGCGCACTGCGGCTTGCCCTCCCCATTCCGGGATTCGGGAACGCCCCACGAAACTTTCGCGCGCAAATCCCCGGCCGGAGAAGAATAATCCGCAAGGAAGGAACGCGCGAAAGGCTCACGCGCCCTCTTTGGGCCTGAAATACCCCCGCTGCTTTTCGGATATGGGAAGACCCACGCGCTCCATTACAGCGAGCATGTCCTCCCACACCAGCCGTTTCTTCTCGGCGTTTGCGTACTGTAGGAGGAAGGAGGGATGGTAGGTTATCATCATGTCGCAATCTTCAAAGCGATGCCATTTGCCGCGCATGGCCCCCATTCGGCGGGTCGGGTCGAAGCCCAGAAGCCCCTGGACGGCGGTCATTCCGAGAGCCACCACCACTTTCGGGCGGACGATTTCAATCTGGGCCTTGAGGTACGGCAGGCAGTAGGCCATTTCCTCCTGAGTCGGCGGGCGGTTGCCTGTGCGCGTCGGAAGCTCCGGCCTCCAGTTCATTATGTTTCCGATGTAAACCCTGTCGCGCGAAAGGCCCATGGCCGCCACAATTTTTGTCAGAAGCTGCCCGGCCTTCCCCACAAACGGTTCGCCCTGTATTTCTTCGTCAGCGCCCGGAGCCTCGCCGCAGAAAAAGATGTCGGCATCGAGGTTCCCCACACCAAAGACGACCTTTTTGCCCGGCTTGAGATGGGCGTTGCACGTCTCGTCGCCCAGCACGATGGCGCGCAGAGCCTCCCACTTTTCCTGTTTGCCCCCCTCCGGAAGGGCGAAGGGCTTCGGGGGCGGAATCGGCGCTATTTCAAACTCTCCTTTTGGCGTCATAATCGTAATTTTGCGCGGGGCGGAAGGCTCCCGCTCCGCAATCTTTTCCGGGTTGAATTCAAAACTCTCCGCAAACTTCACCTCGCTCGGGGTCTCGGGGGCCGCGTCGCCCGAGAAACTCCTGGCAAAACGCGCAAGGGCTTCAAGCGACTCGTCGTCAACGGGGAGCGCGTCCCCGCCCTCGGCGCGGAGCCGCTTGAGTTCCTCGGATATTGCCCAGAGCGCCTCTTTCATAAATTATCGGGATACTATAACAGTGCGTCCCGTTGCCAAGCCATATTTCTTGCGATTTTTATGCATAGCGCAGTCCCCGTGCGGGGCGGGAAAGACGGCAGGCGGATGCTCGGAAGTCCGGGGTGAAGCGCGGCCGCCCGGGGGCAATCCGGCAAGGCAGGAAAAAACTGCGAAATGGAAGCGGGATTTTCTTTAAGGAAACTAAAAACACCGGCAGTGGTTCAAATGCGGGGGTTAGCTTCGGATTTTGCAGGAGGGCATACCGCTATCTGCGGCGCCTCCCGCGGAATACTCCGACGACCAGGGTCGTAAGCGCAGGGCCGTAAACCGGATAGAAATTTAAAAGCGCAATGCCGGGCCAGAGACGCATCGCGCGAAAGCGCTTTATCTCGCCCAATGCAAAAAAATAACCTCCGGGGGAAACAAGCAGCGCAAAAAGGGCGCGGCGAACCCAGAAGGAAAACGGGTCAAGCGCTCCGAATGAATACATCAGCCTGTATGCAAGGGCCCCCAGCATCGCAAGAAAGAGGCCCGGCAGAAAGTAGTCTCGCCAAAACTCAAGGCGGCTTATCCTCCCATCCGGACGCCAATATCCGCCCATCCCGCCGAAAACGCCAAGCGTCAATATCCCCAAAAACCTGCAAAGGGAGCCTTTCAGGACTTTTGACATATCGGGCATCTTTTTAAAAAACGGCATCTTATTCCAATTATAAAACCCGCCCTTTCAGACTCTTTCAAGCATTATGAAAAATCCAAAGCTAAAAAGAGCCGGCATATATTGGAACACCCCCAAGGAAGCGGAAGCGCGGGCGCTCTTTCGCAGCAGCTCAAGCGGGATTTTTCCTATCCCATTAAGAATCCGCTCCCCGTTTTCTCATCTGCGCCAGACCCCCCCAAAAAAACGCCCCGGATGAGCTTCCGGGGCGGCTTTTAAAATGCCTTTAAACTCCTACGCACGCCGGCGGGACAGTATGAGAAGCATGGCGGCAAGACCAAAAAACGCACCCATAATCCCGGGCTCGGGCACCGACGTCAGTTCCACGTCGGCCCATACCTCGTTCTTGCCGTCGACATTCTCGTACCTGAAGCCGACTTCGCCGGAAACGCCGTCCTTAAACACATATTTTACGCGGTCCCCCTCAACGGCGGCCTCGATGTAGGACTGGAGGCTGTTTGCAGAGCTAAAAATCATAAACGACGCTATCTTCGGGTCGTCGCCAAATGCGCTGAAATCGCTGAGGGCGGAAAAGTCGAGCGTCAGCACGCCCGAGAAGGCGTTTATCGAGCCGTTTATGTTTATCGCGGAAATTCCGCCGTCGTTTTCCGTGAAATTGAAGCGGATTTCGCCCCCTACAATGTTGGAAGCCGAGGTTCCCACACCGCCCTGAAGGCTGAGATTTTGCATCTCGATTTTCGAACCGCCGCCTTCCACGATGAAGGAGGAAGTCCCCCCGGTCGTGTCGGTGCGCCCGATGTTAACGGTCCAGAAATAGGCTTCGTTGCCGGAATTTCTGATGATGAACTGCGCCGTGCCGCCCTTGTAATAGTCGGCGCGCTGGGCGCCAAGGTCGAGGCCCACGCGGTTGTTGTTGTCCCTGGCAAAATACACGTTGCCGTCGAGGATTACGGAGGCTACGGTCGTCGCGTCCGCCTGGGAGGACTGGTGGATTTTCAGGCTGGCGTCCTGAATGTACCGCACCTTGTCGGAGGCGCTTTCGCCGCGCGCGTATATGGTGCTTGAGCCGGCGTGGGCCGTCGAGCCGTAGCCGCTGACGTGCGTGTCGCCGCCGTAGAAATACATTGCGGAATTCGAGCCCGTGAGGTTTATCGAATTGGAGCCGGAGTAGCCCTCGTTCTGGCCTATCTCGACGTTGTTTGAAAAGCGGACTTCGGCGTTGTCCCCGATATTAAGCGATACGGAGAAGGGGTTTGCCGGGTCTGCTGCCTCGGCCCCGGAAAGGCCCATCGCAAGCTTGTTGGCCCAAAGGTACGACTTCTTTTCGGCGGTGCCTTCGACGTTTATCTCATAGCTTCCTGAGGCTGTCTTTTTCCAGCCGGCCGTGTTCATTATGATGTTGCCCACACGGACGTCGGAACCGTTTGTTATGTTGAGCTGGAAATTCTGCGTCTCGCGGTCGTCCCATCCTATCTGAAGGGTGGAATGTTCTCTGGTTGTGTCTATCCTCTTGGCGGACAGGGTTTCGGCGTCGGTCAGCGTCGCCAGGTTGACGGACGAGCCGTCAAAATTGAGCACGCCGCTGTTGGAGCCGTTCCAAAAGAGGAAGGTGGGCGTCAGGGAGCCCCCGCCGACAGCGGTATTCAAGACGGAGTTTTTGTAGGTCATCGTCTGCGTGTCCGCCGCAGAGCCGCCGCCGCTTGTTATGAAATTGCCCCCGGTAACCGTCACAGTGGAATCCTCCACGGTGAAGGAGTTGTTCGCCTTCATGGCTATGGATGCGAGCGACATCTCCGCACCCGTTGCGGAAAACGCCCCGCCGTTTAGCGCGAGCCTCCCGGCGACAAGCTTTCCGGCGACATCCAGGGCGCCGCCGTCTGCGACATACATCTGGCCCGCGCCCAGGTCGAGCGAGCCTCCGGACTGGATGAAAAGCTTTGAAGAGCCGTCCACGCCGAAGGAGCTAGCCTCGGCGGCCGTCCCGTCCTTTACGAAAAGCCACGCGTCAACACCGCCGGCATTGGTTATGTTGGCCGACTGCGAGGCGGTCGGCGGGACGCCGAGGGACCACAGGGTGGTGGTCGCCCAGTCTATATCCCGGTTTGCCTCCGTCACCGATATGGTGTTGTCGGAAGCGGCGAATGCGGCGCCCGCGCAGAGGGCGGGAATGGCGGCGCATATTCCTTTGAGGGATTTTGTGTTCATGATTGGTGTATTGGGGCTGAAACGTTTGAGATTCTCCGCGCGGCACAAGCCGCACAACTCGGAATTTGGTGAAACGATATTCGGTTTTACGCAGAGCGCAAGGAAAATCGAACCCCCCCCCAAAAAGCTGAAAACCTACCCCCTATCTGCTTGACACGCGGGCGGCGCGGCGATTCCATTTGACAAAAGACGCCATTTGCAGGCATTTTGCAATATCGGTTTTATGAAAATGACAACCCTGGAAAGACTGGAGAAATATTTCAAGGCGGCCCCGCAGGTGCATCCCGAGGCTTACGTCAGCCCCCACGCAGTGGTGATGGGAGACGTCAAAATCGGCAGGGACGCGAGCGTGTGGCCCGGGGTGGTGCTCAGGGCCGACATAAATTCCATAGAAATCGGAGAGGCTTCAAACATCCAGGACGGCACAATCGTCCATCTTGCCGACGACTTCGGCGTCAAGGTCGGCGACCGCGTGACGGTCGGCCACGGCGCGATACTCCACGCCTGCGAAATCGGCGACGAGACCCTTGTCGGCATGGGCGCCACCGTTCTCGACGGCGCAAAAATCGGCAAAAACTGCGTCATCGGCGCGCGCGCGCTGGTCACCAAGGGCACGGTCGTGCCGGACGGCTCCGTCGTCATGGGGGTGCCCGGCAGGATAGTGAAGAGCATGGACGAAAAGGCCCGCTCGCAAATAAAAAACTGGGCCCTCAAGTACGTGGATGTGGCCCGGGCCCACAAATCGTATTTTGAAAGCCTGGGGTACAGGTGCAGCGGGGCGGACGACCAGTGCGAATGCCGGAGCGAGGCCCCCCAGCCCGCCAAAAAAGGCGCAAAAGCCCCTGCGAAGAAATCCGCGAAAAAAACCGCGGCGCGCGGCGCAAAACAGACAAAATCAAAAAAATCATCAAAACAGAAATGAAAAGACTCACAACCATCATAGCTTTGGGCGCATGCATCGCAATGGGATGCCCCGCCTCCGCATCGGCGCAGGACGACCAGGCCGCAGCGCAAAAGGCGATAGCTGCGAAGCGGGCCGAAGCCGCCGCGCGCAGGGCCGCCGCCAAGAAAGCGTATCATGACAAGCTCATGCGCGAGCGCGGCAACGCCGCCCGTCAGGCGGCGATAAACGCAAAGTCCGACGCGGACAGAAACATCATAGCCGCAGAACGCGCCAAAAGGGAGGCGGAAAAGAGGAAGGCCGAGGCTAAGAAAAACGCAGATAACTAGCGCGCAAAGCGGCGGCCTGCGGCGCGCGGATTTTGCGGATGCGCATGTCTTAAGCACGCCCATTTTGCATTCCGCCCAGCAAAACGCGCCGGCAATTCTGGCGGAAGCTTAAAACGGCGGCGTTTTTTACGAAACTATGCGAAGCGGGAGCGCGAACGTCAAAAACGTGCACGCGTCAGGTTTTGCCGCGTTTTTGCGACGGCGACGGAGGGGGAGTTAGAGGCCCCCGTTTACGCCAGCGCAAAGCTTTACCGCATGCGGAGTTTTTCAGGGCAGCGGCCCCGAAACTTTGCAAGAGTTATAAAAGAAAGGATTCCCTTATGAAAAAGACGATAGCAGCCATAGCGGTTTTCGCAGCCGCCTCAATAGGCTTTGCGGCATGCCCGATAGCGTCGGCAGCCTGCCCGCAGGTTAAAAATTGCCCGGTTCAGGCGCAGGCGTGCCAGGCCCAAACTGCATGCCCGGTCGCAAACGCCCAAGGCTGCCCCGCGAGGGCGCAGGCGTGCCCCGTTGCAAATGTCCGGGAGTGCCCTGCGGCGGCGGCAGAATGCCCTGCAAAGGCGCGGGCGTGCCCAGCCGCAAAGCGGGCATGCAATAGGCCCGCCCGGTGCCCAGCCGCGCAATGATGCAGTCTGCGCAAAGCGGCGCGGAAGCCGGATAGTTTAAGGCGCGCCCGCTTTTAGCAGGCGGCCCCTGTACGGCGGGCGGCAAAAATTTTGCCCGCAGTCGCTTGCAGTCTTATACAATTTGCACACGCAAATAATTGAGACGCCCTTCAGGGCGTCTTTTTTTTGCGCACGCCCCCCCCAAAAACGCCGGCGGGGCCATTTCCTGCATTCCCTTCTCCTCCCCGAAGGTCCCCCCGCGCTTCCCGCCGCCATTGCGGCAAATCTCGCCCGCTGGGATGCGAAACAGGCATGGATGGGATTGGCAAAAACGGAGCGCAAAACTTGGCGGCACCGCCTGCGGGCGAGGCAGAATTTTCCATGCCCCCGCCTGATTGTCTATCCCGAACAAATGGAAAAAACGGATAATTCTTACCAAATGAAACGGCCGCGCCCCCCGGATAAGCTTCTCCATAAAAACCAGATTTTCATTCCCCTATCGATACAAGTCCCTTTTCATTTGATGAGCCAACCCCATTCCGAAATCCGCTTTCTAATTCATGCCAGGCCCTCTTTTTTCCCTAAACGATTATATCCCGCAGGGAGTATGCAGCAAAAAGAAATTTCTTTTTCGCATGTGTGCATGGCTTTTTTAGGGCTTCCTGCTTTTTCAATTCCGCATGGAAGTCGAACGTCGCTTTTTAAACGTCCTCAAAAGAGGCGGGCGGGTGCTGCAATGCCGCCTTTGCAAAGTAAATATCGACTTTAGGCATGGGGACTCTCCCCCCTTGCCCCAAGAGACGGGCGCCCGGAAAGCGCGGAAAGTTTTTTTGCGGATTTGCGCCCTCCTGAATCTCCTTTGGTGCGGCGTTTGCAATGCGCTCTATATTTGGCGTGGATTGCATGAAATGGCCCTTATTTGGATGTCAGATATGTTAACAAAAAGAGAGCGCGGGCAGAATTGCCTGCCCGGCTCCATTGTTCTGGATTGAGCGGAAACGCGGGGCGTTTTTCGGCCTCGCGCTCAAATTTTTCTTTGGCGGCCTTTGCGGCGAAGCGGGGAAAGCCTCCGGGAGCGGAAGTCGTACTTCCGAGGATGTTATCTAAAATTCCGCAGGGAAATTAAGCGTATTGTGTTTTTTATAAGCTCTTATTTATCACAAGCGAATTCCATTTCCAAATCCGCTTCCCGTTTCCTTTTCAATACCAGGCAAACGCCTATCCTGGAGTGAGCGGACGCGGGGGAACCGGCAAACGCCCACGGACTAGCCGCGCGCAACGAGGTTGCGGGCAAATCCGGAAACCCGTTTTATCTGAGGGCAAATTTGCGCAAAAAAAAGGCGGCGGGAAAACCCGCCGCCCAAATGAAACTTAAAGCTCGGAAGGCGTCAGCCACTTGAACGAAACCACCTTGAACTTTCTGCCGAATTCCGACAGCGGAGCCTCGTACTCGTCCATCGGGTCGACAGGCTCGGCCACGCGCTGCACAACGGCCTCGCAGTACGCCTTCGCCACACCCTGGGTGAAGGGGTTCTTACTCTCGCCGTATGCCCTCACCACAAAGGTGTCGCCGCGCACCGTGATTGTGGGGCCGAGCATGGAAAGCAGATCCGCCTGGCTCAACATGCCGGGGATGTGCTTGGCGCGGTTTGAAGTCTTCTTCGAGACGCGCGGCACCGTGATTGCATGCTCAAGGTACTCCTGCTCGTTCTTTCTGACCTGCTCGCCCAAGTCAACCATGTTGTTTCGAACCTCGCCCTTGTCGTAGGCCGAAATGTTGTTTGCGAGCTTTACGAAGGAGTTAATCTGGCCGGCCGTGCCGCCAATATTGGCCTTGCGGTCAACATACCTGTCCATGTAGTCGTCGTTGAAGAACGTGTGCGGGCGGGCCTCTTCCCAGACTGCGCGCTGGATTGCCGCAGAAAGCGTCCCCATGATACCCTGGAAGCGTATGCTGAGGGAGTCCTCGTCATCGCCGCTCTCATAGTCGGCAAGGCGCCGGTTTACAAAATCGGCCAGGCTGAAGAACGGCGCGCGGCGCTTCACCTCCTGCACTACTTCGCGGGCGAGCTGGTCGATTTCGGATTCGCTTATCATTCTGCCGACGCTCGTATCTATATACGTTATGTATTCGCCGCGGCCGCCGTCGCTCGCCCTCTTGTCGGGCGCGACGAGGGGGTTCATGTCGCCCGGGTTTGGCATGAAGAAGTTGTCGGGGTCGTCATAGCGCTGCGTTTCGCTGTTTACCATCTTTCCTACGAGCGCCTGCTTCTTGGTGCCGAGCATGCCGCCCAGCACCGCCCTCCAAGCTTCGTAGGAGGCGGAATTGACGTTGAACGGGCCGTCGATTGCAATGTACCTTGCGGCCCTTTTAAACGAGTCTTCCGACCCCTGCAGCTCGGACTTGTCCTCCGGGGTGGAGGTCAAAAATAGCCTCGTGTTGGGCAGGCGCATTCCGGCCACGAAATCGGCGGTCACCCCCTTTGAGAGCGTGCTCAAGAAGAAGCGGTCCCACATTGAGGCGTTGAGCATGTAAGATATGTCGATAAGCTCATTCTGGTAGAGGAGCGGACTGTTATACTCGTCATCGGAGGTCTGGCTGAAGACTTCCGTCCTGTCCAGGAACGGGGACGCGAAAGACTCCGCGAATGCGTTGGACGGCTGCCAGTGCAGCGGCGACAGGTTCGCGTGGCTGAAAAAGCCGAGCGACATGATGTCAAACTTCGTCCTCGGAATGTCGAAGGGCGCGGATATCATGTAATTGTAGTCGTAAGTCCTCTCGCCGGAAAGGAACGAAAGGGCGCCGAAGCGGTTCGAATAGCCGTCCGAGGGGGCCCCCTGGTACTTGATCATGAGCTCGTCGCTCGAAAGCTTCATGTTTTCGTAGTTCGGAAGTTTTCCGAGCCTGTAAGTGTAATTGGTGGCATCGCTAACCGCCGAAGGAACTCCGCCGAAGAAGTTCGTGTAGTTGATGGGAAGTATACCCGCCCACTTGAAGGCGACGGAATAATTGGACGAGTTGCGCCTTATCGGGTCTTCCGTGATGGAGGAGCTCCTTGTCATGTTCTGACGGATGTTGGTGACGTTGAATATCCTGTATTCAAAGTCGTAAATATCCGGATAGCGGTAGCCGTATGACAATGGGAAGGTATTTTTCAAGATGGAGTCAACGCCCATTCGCAGCTTGGAGTTGAGCATGAATACAGACCTCACATTCTTTGTAAGATCCTGCGTGCCCATGTCACAGTCGCGGACATAACCCTCGTATGGCAGCACAGCCAGTCTGGTTGGGAAGTTGAAACTGCTGCCTTGCGTGGGATACTGCGCCTCCCAGACATTGAACAGGTTTCCCTTGGCCTGGCGGTAGTAGTGGTGAACGTCGTCGCGCCGTTTTTCATTATCCGGAGTGAGGCTCGTCGTACTGTTAAACTCGTTCAAATCCAAAACGGCCAGGCGCTCCATGGAACCGTTATTTACCTTGAGTATTTCGTTTCCGATGCGGTCATAGTACACGGGGCCGCCGCTCTTGTTGGCTCGCACCCTCTGGATGCTCCATCCCGGCTGATAGTAACTCTGCCCGTCCTGGGAGTGGCTCAGGCTGCTGCTGCTGCTGAAGCGAAGCAGGGGCTCCAGGGGATTCTCCAAATTGACGGCATTAGTACCCCTCAGTTTTGTGAGTACGAGCGACTCGGGATAGACGTAAAAAGTATTTTTGGAATTGGTCGGGTCTTCCGCAGTAAAAGTGCCGTCGGATTGGGGCTGCCAATTTTCTATCAGCACCTGCTTGTCAGGATCTTTGAGGGGGCTTACCTCTAACACTTCGGAATTTCCGTTTTCGCTCAGATTGCTGTTAGTCATTTCGACAAGGCGCGAAGACTCCAAATAAAGCCCCGTCCGCACGACAAAGTACCTGCCGGGCTGAACCTGGACGTTCTTGTCGGACGATCCGCCCTCGACTGCGAGGGTGTCCGGCTGGAGAAGATTGTCGTTATTTGAAAGCGTCTGGCCCGACCACAGCTCGACATCCTTATAAATATTTTCCCCGTTGCCCGGATCCTTGGCGATTAGCTCAAGCATTTCGCCGGGGCGCATCGAGAGCGAATTTACGCGGAAATTCATGACGGGCACAGGATTGTTTCTCCCCGCCTTGTCCTTTATGAACTCGTCGAAATACCCCTTCTCATATTTCACCTGGGCGTCGGCGGGGAGATTTTTCGTCCTCTCAAAAAGAGTTGAATACCCCCTTCCGGCAGTGAGGGAGGGCCTTCTTATGTCCTTTTCCTCGTAGGCGCGCCAGTCGACAAAACCGAAGGAAATCGGATCAGGATTACCGTTACCAACGTCGTTCTCGCTGAGCGTGGAAGCCGCAAACCTGAAGGGCATGTACAGGCGGAAAATATAGTCGGTCTTTTCCAAAGTGACGTTGTTGGGATTCCATATCCTTATTTTGGGCCACATCAAAAGCACGACCTCCACCTGGACTTTGGCGTTCTTGGGATTTTTGAAAAGGTCCTGCAATTTGGTTTCAAGCGAGCTTTGCGTGTTCGGCCCGGTCGAAGAGCCGACATTCCTGTATGCGGGCAGCATGACCCACTGCACGCCCTGTATTATGGGATAGAGGCCGTGCTTTATCTCGCCGGAACCCTTCTGGAACTGGGCGGGAGAAACGGGGAACTCGTTCTCAAAGTTCAGCTTGTCCTGCGCCCCAAACTCGTAGAAGTCCCTCAGCTGGCCGAAGCGGGGCAGGTGCGTCTCCCAGTCCCGAATGCCGAAATTGACGCCGGTGTAGTCCTCGTCGGCGCTGCTGCCGCGTATGATTGGATCCTCGTCCTTCAGCCCAACCTTGTAGGAGAGGTATGCGGTGAGGTCCTCCTTGAGTCTGCCCTGCGTGACGTCCACGGGGATGCCCACGGACGAGGCGGTATAGTCGTTCAAGTTGTCCTTGGCCCACTGGGTGAGGGAGTTGTCCACGAGGGCCACCTCGCCCAGGACAGTGGCCTTCGCCATGTTCTTTGCGGCGATTTCGTTGTAGCCATCCACGAACGGGTTCAGGTGCAGGTCCGCCAGCTCGTCAACAAAGCTCAGGTTCACAATCTGCGGAGTGCGCGAGTCGGCCGGAGCCTCGATGCTGGCCGCATCCCCGGTTTCCTCTTCGAGATATTTGTCGGGGCGGATGAGGCTCACCTTGGCCTTGAGGCTCTCGTCGGAAATCCAGTAGGCGTAAGCGCCCTCGCCCTTGCCGGTGGATGCGGCCGCCAAGGGCACCTTGCCGGCGCGGACCTCCACGGTATCTGCCTTGTCTATCGCGCTCACGCGCCCGCCAAATTCTACGGGGTAGTCCACGAGCTCCTTGTATTCTGCGAGCTTCACGGTTTCGCCGCTCATCTCGCTCATCTGCTCGAATATCGGGTTGCGGAGCCTCTTCTCGGAAGATATGAGCCACGTGACGGACGGGTCGTCACCGCCGTTTTTGATGGCGTCGACGATGCCCACCTGCTCCTCGTAGAGGTCGAGGGGCTCCAGGGAAGAGTTGTCCTTTTCAATTTTTATGGTGCCGAGGGCGTAGGGAACCTTCACGCCGTCAATTTTGACGGTCTTGGGGTCCTCGTCAAAGACCGAAGCCTGGAAGCTCACGGCATTGTCGCGCCCGAGCGTGCGCTGAAGTTCGGAAATGGCGACGCTCATGCCCAAAATGGCGTTGGAACGAGCCTCGCGGGCCTGCTTTTGCGCGTTTATAACGCGCAGCTTTGCCGATATGATAGACGAAAGCGTCAGCGTAAGCAGCACCATGAACGCCATTGCGCCTATCGCCAGGACCAGGGCGAAAGCCTTGCGGTTGCGGGTTTTCATTGCACTTCCTTTGTTCATTGGAATATTTGATGGCATTGGGGGGTCGGGGTAAAATACAAAGTTTTTCTTAATTCAGCCTTTTCCAATAGATGAAAAAAAACTTCGATGCAATCGAAAAAAGCAAATTTTAGATTGATTTCCTCCCTTTTGGGGCCATATCATATCGGCATTATTATCCAAACTTTACAAGCAACCCATCCCATAACGAAAGTTTCCATTAAAATGCGACTGTTTGCAGCCATATTGACGCTTTTCCTGCTCCCCGCGCACTTCCTTTTGGCCCAATCGGAGCCGATAATGGGCCAGGACGCCCCCGAGGACTTCGAGTTCGAGAGGCCCGCCGACTCCGAACCGGCCTTCAGGCTGCTTGCAATGGACGGGAAGACGCACACTCTCTTCGTCCGTGTCGGGTCGTTTTTCGCCCCGATAGAAATCGGCACGGACCGCTACATGCCGGACACCTACGCGGCCCCGAGAAACGACAACCTCACCTTTTACACCCGCAAAAAGGACGGGGAGCGCGTGTTTTTCACCCCCGTTTTGACAATCCCCACAAAGGGCCTCATCGACATGGTCGTGGGCGTTTTCAGGCGCGACGACGGCACCTACGCCGGGAACATCGTGGACATATCAATCGCAAAAATGCCCCTCTCCTCGTTCAGCGTGGTGAACCTCTCGCCCTATACGATGGGCTTCGGGATAGACAAGGCTGCGGTGAAACTCAAGCCGTTTGAATCCTACACCCGCGAAATAAGCGGCGCGAAAAACGGCGCGGCGGTCGACTTCAAGACGTTCGACCTCTCCGGCCCGAAGCCCAGGATGACCCTCTCAACCGACTTTTCCTTCAGCGGCGGCAGGCGCTGCGTCGTGTACATATTCGGCAATCCCGCAAAGGAGGGGGCCTCCAGCAGGATAGTGAAAGTCGAGCGCGGGCCGCGCTGACCCCCGGCCGCGAACCGGCCGCACACGGGCGCGCCCCAGCCGGAGGGCGCGCATTTTTTTGCCCAAACGGCCCGCGGGGCGCGGAATTTGCGCAAAAAGTGTCTTGACAGGCGCCATTTGCGGCGCAGTATCGGGCTCTTATTATTTTCAAACAATCCATAAAAAGGAAATACAATGGTTAAAGTAGGTATCAACGGTTTCGGCCGCATCGGCCGCATGGTCTTCCGCGCCGCGGTTGAAAACTTCGCAAACGACATCCAGATCGTCGGCATCAACGACCTTCTCGATCCCGAATATCTCGCGTACATGCTCAAGTATGACTCGGTCCACGGCCGCTTCCAGGGCGACGTGAAGGTCGAAGGCAGCTACATGGTTGTAAACGGCAACAAGATCCGCCTCACCGCCGAGAAGGATCCCGCCAACCTCAAGTGGGACGAAGTTGACGCCGACGTCGTCGTCGAATCCACCGGCTTCTTCCTCACCGAAGAGCTCGCTTCCGCGCACCTCAAGGCGGGCGCCAAGAAGGTCATCATGTCCGCCCCCTCCAAGGACGCCACCCCGATGTTCGTCTACGGCGTAAACGACAAGACCTACGCCGGCCAGAAGATAATCTCCAACGCTTCCTGCACCACGAACTGCCTCGCCCCGATCTCCAAGATTCTCAACGACAAGTTCGGCATCAAGCGCGGCCTCATGACCACCGTGCACGCCGCCACCGCAACCCAGAAGACCGTTGACGGCCCCTCCAAGAAGGACTGGCGCGGCGGCCGCGGCATCCTCGAGAACATCATCCCGTCCTCCACGGGCGCGGCCAAGGCCGTCGGCAAGGTTCTCCCGGAACTCAACGGCAAGCTCACCGGCATGTCCATGCGCGTCCCGACTTCCGACGTCTCCGTGGTCGACCTCACCGTCGAACTCGAAAAGGCCTGCTCCTATGAAGACATCTGCAAGGCCATGAAGGAAGCTTCCGAAGGCGAGCTCAAGGGCATCCTCGGCTACACCGAAGACGCCGTCGTCTCCACCGACTTCCGCGACTGCCCGAAGACCTCCATCTTCGACGCCAAGGCCGGCATCCAGCTCGACCCGACGTTCGTCAAGGTCGTCTCCTGGTACGACAACGAATGGGGCTATTCGAACAAGGTTCTCGAAATGGCCCGCGTCATCAGCAAGTAGGCTGAACGCTTTAAAAAAGGGCGGCCCCGTTTTGCGGGCCGCCTTTTTTTGTCCGCACCCGGCCCCCGCGGAATGCGGCGCCGGGGCCGGTTTGCGTTTGACTGCCCGGAGAAAACAGGGTAGTCGGGTTTGCAGTGAAAAAAATAATCGCACTTGCCGCAATGGCGTTTGGCGCCCTCGCATTCGGGGAGGGAGAGATTTGGAAGCTGCACGAAGGCTCGATTGCCTTCGAGCCTGAAAAGGGGAAGGCGCACCGCGACAGGATAGAGATGAGCGGCCTGAAGGCGTCGGCGATAGTCGACTACGGCGCAGACGCCGCCGGGGAGCTCGAGCTGAGCGTCAGGGCCGTTTTCCCGTCCTTTCGCATGAAGCCGAACCTGATGGAGTCGGCTTTCATAAGGGATTTTGCAATAGACCCGCTGAAGCTCGCAAACACGGGGCGCTTCGGGGCGGTCAGGGACACGCCCAACAGGGTGCGCGCAAAAGTCAAAAGGATAACCTTCGACGGGGTCCTCAGAATAGAGGAGCGCTTCGACGGGGAAAGCAGGCTGGAAATTTCGCGCGAAATAGCCCCGTCGCCGGACAAGGCCGCGATATGCCAGGCAATAGAGGTAAAAAACGTCGGAGACTCGGCGGCAAACGTCGAAATTCCTGAAATCTGCATAGTCGCCCGCCCGAACGAGGGGCTGTGCGACTCGGGCAGGTACAAGGCCGTCTGCAAGACTTCGGGGCACGGCGGCTTCAGGCTGGAGCCAAACGGCACGCTCAGGTTCCAGATGACAATCTGCGCCTCACCGGACGGCGAAGACCCCGAGGCGGACGCGCGGGCAGAAATCGCAAAAAGGCGCGTTTTTCTAAGCGGCCTCGGCGAGAGCCTGACGCTAAAAACCCCGGACCCCGCCATCGACAGGATGTTCGCCTTCGCGAAAATCCGCGCGGCCGAAAGCGTCTTTGAAACGCGCGCGGGCCTCATGCACTGCCCGGGCGGCGGGCGCTACTACATGGGCTTTTGGGCGAACGACCAGGCCGAGTACGCAAGCCCCCTCTTCCCCTTCCTGGGCGACAAAAACGCGCTCGAGGCCGCCTTCAACATGTTCGCGCTCTGGTCAAGGCACATGAGCCCCGACTACAAAATGATACCCTCCGCCATAACCGCCGAGGGGAAAATCACCTGGAACGGCAAGGGCGACAGGGGCGACGCCGCCATGATAGCCTACGGGGCCGGGCGGCTTGCGCTCGCCTGCGGCGACGCCGCCAGGGCCGGGGAGCTGGAGCCGCTCATAGACTGGTGCCTCGAATACTGCCGCAGAAACCTCGACGAACGCGGCGTCGTCAGGTCGGACTGCGACGAGCTGGAGCTGCGCTTCCCGGCCGGGGACGCCAACCTGTGCACGTCGTCGCTCTACTACGACGCGCTGGTTTCCGCATCGCACCTCAAGCGCGAGCTGGGCGACGCAAAAGCCGCAAGGGAGCTGTCCGCGCGGGCGGCTGAGATGCGCAAAAACATAAAAAGGCACTTTGAAGCCGAAGTCGAAGGGTTCAAGACATACAGGTACTACGAGGGAAACGACGTCCTGCGCTCCTGGATAGCCATACCGCTTTGCATGGGAATCCTCGACCGGGCGGACGGCACAGCCGAGGCCCTGCTCTCGCCGCGGCTCCTCACAAAAGACGGCATGCTCGTCCAGTCCAGCACGTGCAACAACTACTGGGACAGGACCTACCTCTACGCCCTGCGCGGCCTATTTGCGGCGGGCAAGGCGGACGGGGCGGCCAGGGCCCTGGCGGAATACGCCGCCAAGCGCCTTCTCGGCGGGCACGTCCCCTACGCCATAGAGGCATTTCCCGAGGGCGACAAACGCCACCTTTCGGCCGAGAGCGCGCTCTTTTGCAGGATAGCGAGCGAAGGCATATTCGGCATCCGCCCCACCGGGTTTCGGAGCTTTGAAATCCGCCCGGGCCTGCCCGGCGGCTGGGCGGGGGCGAAACTCTCGCGCATACGCGCGTTCGGGGACGACTTCGACGTGGAGCTATCCCGGGCAAACGGCGGCACGAGGGTGAGGGTGGCCTCCCGAAAGACCGGCAAAACGGCGGAAAAAACAGTCGCGCCGGGCGGGTCCGTCCAAATAAAACTTTGAGAAATTTGTTGCAAAGGCCCCAAAAGCGGCCATTCTCAAGGAAATTTTTTTTCACCCAAAAAAAAGGACTTACAATGAACAAGAAAACTTTGCGCGACATCGACCTCAAGGGCAAGAAGGTCGTAATGCGCGTCGACTTCAACGTTCCCGTCAAGGACGGCGCAATCAAGGACGACACCCGCATACGCGGCGCCCTCCCCTCAATCAAGTACGTTCTCGAGCAGGGCGGCAGCCTCATCCTCATGTCCCACATGGGCCGCCCCGACGAAAAGGGCATCACGCCCGACACCACGATGAAAATCGTGGCCGACTACCTTTCAAAGCTCCTTGAAAAGCCCGTGAAGTTCAACCCCGACTGCGCCGGCGCCGACGCGGACGCCGCGGCCCTCAAGCCCGGGGAGATACTCATGCTCGAAAACACCCGCTACCACGCCGAAGAGCAGGCCAAGTGCAAGCAGAAGGACGGCGAGAGCGACGAGGACTTCAAGGCCCGCAAGGCCGCCCTCAAGGAAAAGCAGAAGGAGCTTGCAAAGAAGCTCGCCTCATACGGCGACGTGTTCTGCAACGACGCCTTCGGGACCGCGCACCGCGCGCACGCCTCCACGGCCGTAATCACCAAGTACATCCCCGTCTCCGTGGCGGGATTCCTGATGGAAAAGGAAATCGAATACCTCGGCTCGGCCGTCGAAAAGCCCGTCCGCCCGTTCGTGGCGATTCTCGGCGGGGCGAAGGTCTCCGACAAGCTCGCGGTCGTCAAGAACCTGCTCAACAAGGTTGACACGCTCATCATAGGCGGCGGCATGGCCTACACCTTCCTCAAGGCCATGGGCCACGACATCGGCAAGAGCCTCTGCGAGGAGAACCAGCTCGGCTACGCAAAGGAAATGATGGAAAAGGCCCGGGAGCTCGGCGTGAACTTCCTCCTTCCCGTCGACAATATCGCCGCCGACAAGTTCGACCCCGACGCGGCCACTCAGGTTGTCGGCCAGGACATTCCCGACGGCTGGATGGCCCTCGACATAGGCCCCAAGACCGTGGAGCTTTACTCCGACGCCATAAAGAGCGCAAAGACCGTAGTCTGGAACGGCCCCATGGGCTGCTTTGAAATGGAAAAGTTCAGCAGGGGCACCTTCGGCGTCTGCGAGGCGGTTGCGCTCGTCAAGGAAAACGGCGGCATCTCCATCATAGGCGGCGGCGACTCCGTCGCGGCGGTGAACAAGAGCGGCCTCGCCCCCAGGATGTCCCACGTCTCGACGGGCGGCGGCGCGTCGCTGGAATTCCTCGAAGGCAAGGAGCTGCCCGGAGTGGTCTCCCTCTCCGACAAGGGCTGCGCCTGCTCGTGCGGCAAATAGGCCGCGGACTCAAACAAGCTTAATTGAAAGGACAAAAATAATGGCACGCAGATATTTCATCGCGGGAAACTGGAAAATGAACAAGACCTCCTCCGAGGCCGCGGCGCTCGCCAAGGGCGTGGTCGAGGCAGTCGGCAAGGTCAGCTCCGTGGACATAGCGGTATGCCCCACCTTCACGTCGCTGGAATCGGTCGAAAAGGCCATAGGCGGCTCGAACGTCAAGCTCGGCGCCCAGAACATGTACTTTGAGGCGAGCGGCGCCTTCACGGGCGAAATCTCGGCCTCGATGCTCCGCGAGCTCCACTGCTCCTACGTCATCCTCGGCCACAGCGAGCGCCGCCAGTATTTCAAGGAATGCGACTGCCTCATTAATAAGAAGGTCAAGGCCGCGGTGGCCTCGTCGCTCAAGCCCATCCTCTGCGTGGGCGAAACGCTCGAAGAGCGCGAAGCCGGCAAGACCATCGACGTCGTCTCGTCCCAGACCAAGGGCGGCCTCGACGGGCTCTCCGAAGCCGACGCCCTCAAGGTGGTCGTGGCCTACGAGCCCGTCTGGGCTATCGGCACCGGCAAGACGGCCACCCCCGAAATGGCCCAGGAAGTCCACGCTGAAATCCGCAAGGTGCTGGCCGGCATGTTCGGCGAAGCGGCTGCGGAGAAGATACAGATTCTCTACGGCGGTTCCATGAAGCCCGAAAATGCCGACGAACTTCTCAAGCAGAAGGACATCGACGGCGGCCTCATCGGCGGGGCGGCCCTCAAGGCGGACTCTTTCGCATCGCTCGTAAAGAGCGCGGAAGCCCTCTCGTAAGGATTTCGCATTAAAAGCGCCGCGCTTTCCGCAAAACGGGGGCGCGGCTTTTTTTTGGAAGGCCGCAGGCAACGGCATACGAAAGCCCCCGCCTTTTTGCAGATGCGCCAAAAGACATGGCAGCCGGGCCCCGTAGCGCAAAAAAATCCGCCATGCCGGCGCTGCGCCATGCAAAATTGGGGTTTTCCCAAAGCCGCCCGGCGGGGCTTTGCAGGCCCGGGCAAGGCGGCCCATGCCGGCGCGCGGCCCGGGCTCAAGGCTCCCGGAAATCCCCCAAATCCATCAGTTCTCCAAGCTGCGGCCTGCCGCCTGCAATCTTTCCGGAACGCATTTCAAGCGCGAGCCTTTCCACATATGCAAGAACCCGCGCGCAATCCGCTTTCGTGTCGGCATTGGAGCCGGCAGATTCGGAAGAATTCTCCGCATAAAAGGCGAGCCCGCGCATTATTTTTGAGAGCGCGAGCAGGCGAGGCGAGGATACGGACGGGCTCCAGACTTTTCCGCCGCTCCACAATCCCCCCGCGCCTTTTGAAAACGCGGAAAAGACCCTGCCGTCAAAGCCCAAATCGAGCACGCCCGTTTCGGCGCCGGAGCACTCGGCAAGAAAGACCTCCGAAACAGTCCGCGCAAGCCCCGCCGGAATTTCCGCGCGAAAGCTTTCAACGCCGCGATCCTCCGGCTCCAGCACGATTTCCGCAGAATCCCCCCTTATTGCGACGGCCCCGAAACTGGCGCCGGATATGTGGAATGCGAATGCCGCACGCTCCCTTTCGGGAATCTTTTCAAACACGCGCCCCCAGTCGGCCGACGACGGGTCCAGCCTCTCCAGAACCTGCTGAGAGGGCTCCGTTTTTACAGCCGAAACCCCGCTCGGCAGGCCGCCTGCAAAACAAGCGTGGCAAAGCGCCCATGCCCCCCCAAAAAGACACATTGAGCTTCACGCGACCCCCTCCCCTCCTGCATGACGATTTCCCCCGTCCGGCGCGCCAGCATCCGGCTTTGCACCCGCCGACTGTTCGCGCGGCGTAGAGGCAGCCGGGCCTGCGGCCCCGGCTGCTGCGCCTTCGGCGAGGCGTTCGGCCGCCTTCAGCACAGCCTCCAGCGCGCGCGGGCCGGATGGGCGTTCCGGGTGGTTTTCGTAGCCGTAAATTCTCGGCGCAAGCGGGCTGCCCGAAAGCCTCGCACAGTGCGGCAGAAGCTCGGTGATTTCCGCGAGCTTCCCGCGAGGCGCGCCCCCTCCTGCAAGGGCCGCCGCGCGCCATTTTCCCGAGGCGTCGCGGCCCGCCCCCGAACGGAAACACCACAGCCCCTGCCAAGGCGGACGGGGCGGGTATACGGGCGGCGCAGACCCCGTTTCGGTAAAAAAAACGCCTTCGCGCCCGCCGCTACCCCCGCCCTCGCCGAATGGCGAAAATACAGAATTTAAAAGGCGGCATAAGCTGCCTTCCGAAAGAAGCGAAGAGCCAAACCACGCATCTCAAATTACGCGGCTTAGCGCAATTATAGCGGGCAAATTCCATTGCAGAATCCGCACCCAGATTTATGAGGACAAAAAAAAATCCGCAAAGATTTGCGGATTTTTCATAAGGCATGTTCCAGCACTACTTTTCAGCCGCAACAGCCGGAGCCTTTTCTGCGGCCTGCGCGGGGGCGGAAGCCGCCGCCGGAGCCGAAGCGGCCGGAGCACGCGAAAACGGATTGGGGGCGAAGCCGTGGACGGCGGCGAGCCACCACACGCACGCGGCGGCAACCGCAGCCCCCGCGACAGCCCAGAACCACGGGAAGCGCTTCTTTTCAAACGGGTCCTTCAGGCTGGAAAACCCGCGCGGGGGCTTCGCCGACTGCGTCAGGCACGCGCCGAGCATCATGTTCAGCTTCGCGCGCGTATTGACGGCCCAGGAGTTCGCGTCGAGAAGCGGCCCGAGGTTGCGGAGCCTGAGCTTCAGGGCCGCTATCACCATGGACGGCAGGGAAATCATGAGCACCGCCCCTATGATGTAAAGCGGAAGCTTTATCCCGGCGCCGACGAGCGCGCCCAAGACCACGCTGAAAGCCGTAGTGACGCCGCCGACTGCGACGCCTATCGCGGCCAGGGTGCCGATGTCCATCTTCTTTGCCCCGCCCTGAGCGGGGGCCTTTTCAGTCATGTTCTTCATGACGTCGGCGTCGGCGGCGCCGGCGCGCTTTGCAATCTGCTCCCCGGCCCAGGCGATGAAACGCTTGTAGGGGGACCAGAAAGCCTGGCGCACGCTTATCGGGTTGGAGACTATCTTTGTTATCGTCGCATCCCAGTCGCGCCCCAAGCGGTCGTAAAACACGCCGTTGCGGCCCACTATGAGGTTGTCGCAGTCGCCGGCAGTGACGGCGGCGGCTATCGAAAACGCGGCTTCGCCCTTGCGGGAGCAGTCGCAGTAAACCAGGTACATGTAGCTGAGCGGAGAAAGGGCCGCGTGCTTTGCGGCGTCCTCCACCCTTATGCAGAGGTCGCACGCGCGCTGGTCGATATACAGCCTGCCGACCTGGAACATGGCGGCCCCCCCGCGCTTGTAGAAAGCCGAAAAGCTGACGAAATTGTTGAGGAGCTCGCAGAGGTCGCGGTTGAGCCTCACGAGCTTTTCCACCTTGGCGATGTTTTCCACTTCGGACTTTACCGCCATGTCGCGCTCGACGAGGGCTTCAAGGGCGGCGCGCGGGGCGGTTTTTAAAAGCTCCGCAACCCTGTCCGGGCCGAGGGCCGAAATTCCGCCGTCGGCCTTTTCCGCCGTCCATGCGGCGTAGGGCGCGAAAGCCGACTTCATCGAGGCCCAGGCCGCGCGGGAGAGCACAGCCCCGCCCCCCGCCCGCGCGAGGGGGCCGGAGACGAACGCCGAGGCGGCTTCGGCCCAGGCCGGATTTACGCCGGAGGAAAGGTCGAGCGAGTCGGCGGCCGACACCCTTGCAATGGGAAGGGCGGCGAGCGCGGGGGCCGAGGCGGAGACCTCCCCGGCGAGGGCCTTTGAAAGCTCGTCGGCGGAAGCGTTGACGGCGGGGGCGGACGAGGGGTCGTAGCGCAGCACCTCGGCGCGCGTGAAATAGTCGTCTATCTTTGCGCAGACGGCGGAGTAGGCGCCGTAGAGTGCGGCCGTGTCGCCGCCGTAGGGGAGGATTGAGGGATCCTCAGAGGGGCGCGCCGCCCACGCCGCGTAAGCCGAGAGCCTGTCGAAAAAGCCCGATATGGAGGCCAGGTTTGCGCCGTCGAGACCGGAGCGGTCGGCGACGGGGCCCATGACCTTTACGATGTCGGCGAGCGCCGCCCTGAGGGCGTCGTCGTCGGTTGAAAGCGGGGTTATGACACCGTCTGCGTTGAAGGCGGTGGCGGCAAAAATCTTCTTTTCGTCGGCGAAGTCCCCCACCGAAATTTCATCGGCCCCGGGCTTGCCCAAATCCTTTAGAACCTCGCGGGCCGATTCAAGCAGGGTGCGCCCCTCCTCGGATGAATCGTCTATCCCGGAAAGCCGGAGCGAAGGCGAACCTTCGAGGAGCGTGTCGGGGTCCTTTATCAGCGAGCAGACCCACTCGCATGCGGCCACGACCTCCTCGCGCCTTATCCTGCCGTCGGAATCCGAATCGAGTATGTCGAGCGTCTTCTCGTCGAAAAACACCCCGCGCGTCGGGCATGCTAGCGCGGCCCACAGCTTGCGGTCGAGCGACCCTATATTCGCAATGTCCGCACCGCTTTGTATGGAAGCCTGATAGACCCCGCCCGCACGGAAAAATTTCCACTGGTGTTCCTGCCCGGTTTTGCTGTTCATTTTAGTAAAATAAAACCTCAAAAAAAACCTTTGCAAGCGATTTCCGTTTTCTATGATTGAAAACAATGGACGATTTTGAAAAAGGCGGCAAAAATCCCGCACCCGGGCCGAAAATCGACCCGGAAGTGATTGAGCTTGAAGCCGTTGAAATAGAGACTCCCGCGCCATCCCGGGAGGACATCCCAGAACCCGGCGACTTCGCGCGGCCCCCCCGCCCCGGAAGGCCCGCATTCGGTGGAGCCGGGAGGCCGTTTGTATTTTCGTCAAACCCCAACGGCTGCTGCAACTGCTGCCTCTTTGCCCTGTTTGCGGTTATAGCCGCAGTATACATGCTCTTCTAGGTCCCGGAGCTGCGGCCAGGCGCAGGGCAAGCATTGGCGCGGCGCAGGCGCAGGGTTTCTGCGATGAAACGCGGGCTGGCCTGCTCGAAGCCCGATTTGAAAATCCTCATTCCATGCCCCATTTGCTGCGCGGATTCGGGAGGGGAAACCTTATTTTTGCGGAATTTGCCCGCGCGGACGTGGGGATGGCGCATCTTTTGTCCATAAAACGGCGCCATCCGCTTTTCCGACCCTCTGCGGCATTTTAATCCATGCGGCGTCTCTCATTCATATTACTTTTCGCCCTCGCCGGACGATTAGAACATACGCGCATTGCAGACGCGGCCCACTCCGGGCGCGCCGCAGCGCAAAATCCACGGCAAATTGTGAAAAGACTTTTTATTCTCGCGTCCGCTCTGGCCGCAAACACCGCATTCCCATGCGCCTCCGATACACCGTCGCCATGCGCCCGCGAAACGGGCGCCATCGCGGCCCTTCAATGCAGCGCCATAGCGCAACTCCCGGGCGGAACCCGGGATTATATTCCAGAAGGGCGCGCCACACTGATTTTTCAAAACCCTGCGGGCGAAGCGGAGTCATGCCAGGAAGCGGGCGGCGGGGAATTCTCCCCTGAAGCTCCGACGGACATTCCGCCTGCCGAATGGGCTGAAAGCGTGCAATCCTGCCCGGACGCATGCAAGTCGGCGCGGCACAACCGCACAAAGCGGGAAAACGCCGACATTTCCCCGGCCGTGCGCGACGGGACATTCGGGGGCGAACTGTCCGACTGGCTCCCGTTCAAAGACGGCTCCGGCGACACGATAACGGCGAGCTTTTCCATATATGAAGATGCGCGCAGGGCGGACGCCGAGCGCTATGCGGGGTTTGCGCCGCCGAAGCTCCAAAAAAACCCCTGACGCGCCGAAGCGTCCGCCCGCCCCCGACGGCGCGCGCAAAACGCCCGCAGAACATGTTGGGCACTACTTTCCGCGCCGCGCCCCGCCCGAAAGGAAGTTAAAGAGCGCACCTCCCTTTTCAACTGCGGAGAGTCCGCCGACTGCCGAAACAGCCCCCGGCCCCAGAACCCGGCGCGAACCCGCAACGGCCGCGAGGAAGAATCCGCCGGAATCCCCGTAGGCCCCGGCGGCTTCGGAAGCGGCGCCGCTCCAGGACTCTGAGCAAAGCGCAAGAACCGGAACCCCGGCCTTTCCAAGAAGCGCGAAATTCCTCATTTCAAGCCCCTCCAGACTCCGGACCCCGCCGGCATCAATATGCCACTCCCTCAAGAGCCTTTCCATGTTGGAGGCGCTTTCGGCTGCCCAGGACGCAATCGGGGCGGGAGGATTTACGAGCGCCACCCTCCCGGCGTTTTCGGGATGGGCCGCGGCGAAGTTGAGGGCGAAGAAGCATCCCGCCCCCTCCCCCAGAAGGACGGGCTTTTTTGAAAGGCCGAGGTTTTCAGAGTAGTATTTCACAACCTCCATGCCCCAGTTCACCGAACCGGGATTGCCGAGCCAGCTTTCCACGTCCGTGTGGAGAATGTAAAATCCCCGCCTCAAAAGACCCGCATAATCTGCGGCCGCGCCGTCGCCGGGGGCGGTGAAAGCCCAGACCCACGCGCCGTCCGGGGAGGGGCGTTTGGGGACGAAAAGCGAGGCGTTCCGGAAGCGGAACTGGAAATCGAAGCGCGAAAAGCCGGAAAAATCCGACTTCTTCCCCCTGATTTTTGGAACCTTGGGCGCCTGCCTGCCGCCCGTCAGGAAGGCGTATGCGGACTCGGCCATGAGGAGCGCGCCCGCCTCGTTCGGATGTATGTCGTCGCAATACAGTTCGGGGCGGCCCTTCAGGATTGAATAAAAGTCCAGAATTTCCAGCCCGCCCCTCTTTGCGGCGTCCCGCACGACCGGGATGACGCCGTTTTCAACCCTCTCGCGCGCGATTCCGATGGAGTCGCGGCGCACCCACGCGCACAGGCCCAGCACGATGCGCGGCTTTGACGGAAGCGACGCAAATTCGGCAATCATGGCGTCGAGGTCGGCCCTGAAATTCTCCGGGCCGCGCCAGTTCGCCTCCTTGGCGTCGTTCGTGCCGAGCTTTATTATGACTATGTCCGGATTGAAGTCCAGGGCCTGGCGGAACCTGCGCTCGTCCCAATAAGACTGGTCCCCGCTCTTCTGGAGGGTCTTGCCGCTCGAGCCGAAATTGCGCACGTCAAAGCCTCCGCCCAGCATCTCGCCGAGAAGCGCGGGCCACGCGTCCTGTGAGGGATTGGCGAGGCCGAAGCCGTCTGTTATGCTGTCGCCCACGCAGGCTATCCTGACAGGCTCCCGCGCGGCGGCTGAAACCGCGAAGAACAAGGCGATAAAAACCGGGGCGAAAATCCCCGAAACGATGAAGTCCGCGCATCTTTTCACCCGCCGAGAATCCCCCGGGCGCGCGCGAAAGTCAATCCGTTCCGCAAATTTTTTCCAAATACCGGTTTGACAGCGCGGGGGAATCGGCCTAGCCTTTGTGCCTGTATTGCCGGAATTTGCGCGAGATTGCACGCCAGCCGCAGCCATATGCTGCGGGCGCGCTTCCGGCGGAAAAAACGCGACAGGTGAAACCATGCCAAAGGCCATATCAAGAAGGGACTTCATAAAAAAATCCGCGGCGTCGGCCGCACTTTTTTCAATACTGCCGTCGTGGGCGGCCGGACGCGCCAGGGGCCCGTCGGAAACGCTCAATGTGGCCGTAATCGGCCCCGGTGGGCGCGGGACGGAAGCCGTCAACAGGGCACTCCAGTTCGACGGGGCGCGCATAGTGGCCATGTGCGACGCCGACTTCGGCCGGGCGGCCGATTCATTTTCAAAGGCCCCGGAAGCGGCAAAATTCCACGACTACCGCGAAATGTTCGACAAGATGGGCCGGGACATAGACGCGGTGTTTGTTGCAACTCCCGACCACGCCCACTACCCGGCCGCCTCATGGGCGATGGCAAACGGCAAGCACACATACGTCGAAAAGCCGCTCGCCCGCACGGTCTGGGAGACGAGGGAGCTGAAAAGGATAGCCAAAAAGACCGGGCTAATCACGCAGATGGGCAACCAGGGCCACGCCGGGGACGGCTGGAGAAAGGTGCGCGAATGGCATCAGGCCGGGCTTCTGGGCGATATAGTCGAAATCCACCACTGGACGGACAGGCCCGTGCCCGAATGGTGGGCGCAGGGCGCGCTCAAGCGGCCGTCCGGCGCAGAGTCGGCCCCGGAAGGGCTGGACTGGAAGCTCTGGCTGAACGTCGCGCCCGACCAGCCCTACTCGCAGATGATTATGCCTTTCAAGTGGCGCGGCATGCGGGACTTCGGGACGAGCTCCCTGGGCGACATGGGCTGCCACTTCCTCGACCTCGGCTACTCGGCCTTCGGCCTCGGCGCCCCGCTGAAAGTCTCCGGAAAGCCCTCAGAATTCAACGACTTCTCATGGCCGCAGGAATGCTCCGTCACCTACGAGTTCGCCCCGCTGAAGCCCGGCGGTGAAAACATCCGCCTATACTGGTACGACTTTAAAAACAGGCCCCGGGACGTGCGGGGCGTGCCGCAGGAAACCATCGAAAAGAACGCCAACGGCTCCATAATAGTCGGCACGAAGAACACGGTGTTTTGCAACAACCCCTACGGGGGAGGGGTCAGAATATCCCCGGACTCCCGGATGAAGAGCATGATGGCAGACCGCGCGTTTCCAGAGCCCTCCATACCCCGCCCCAATCCCAGCCCGCACGTGGAATGGATGGAGGCGTGCCTGAAGGGAATCCAGCCGGGCTCCAATATTGCGGATTTTTCGGCGGACTTCACGGAGGTCGTGCTCCTGGGGCTCGCCGCAAATTTCTTCCCCGGCGAAACCCTGGAATACGATTCCGCGGCAATGCGCTTCAAAAACAGGCCGGAGGCGGACAAATTCCTGCGCTCGCTATACCCCTACAAGGAGGAGTTCCTGCCCGGAAAAATATAGGCTGCCGCGCATACGGCAAAATCCGCCGGAGGCGGCCCGAGAAAGGGGCCGCCGCTTTTGCGCCCGCTGCGGCTCCGGACGGCCGGGTTTTGGGGCGGGCCTGCGCAAATGCTCCCAAAAATTTAGGGGCTTGCATAAATTGGAACGCCCCGAAAGAAACGAGAAATCGGGCGGCGTTTCGCGGAAGCTCAAGCGGGATTTTACCTCTCCGCGCAAAACTCCATTTCGGAATCCGCTTTCCGTTCCATTATCCGTGCCAGACCCAAAATTTATTTTTGCAAAAAATAATCGTAATAATTTCCACATAGAAGCGTCTATATATGCGTAGGCGCTCCGCACAGTGGGACGGTTAAGGGGGCGGGGCGCCTAGTTTTGGCATAAAACGCGGCGTCGGCCCTCTCTGGGGGCCGGCGCCGTCACATTTTGCATACGGGACGCCCTGCGCGGGCGGCGCGGGCAAAAATCACGCGTCGCGCCTGAATGCCAGGACTGTTATGTCGTCGCTCTGCTCCGCCCCGGCGGAGAAGGCTGCGACATCCGCCATTACCGCGCCGACCACAGCCCCCGGCTCCGAATCCGGAGGCATGGACGCAAGCAGACTTTCCAGCCTGCCGTCCCCGTAGAAGCCTCCGGAGGAATCCTGCGCCTCCGTGACGCCGTCGGTGTAGCACACAAGCTCGTCCCCGGGCGCGAATGCGACGCTTTCGGCCGCGAACTCTGCGCCCTCGAAAACGCCGAGGATGCTGTTTACCCTGGGCGACATCGCCTCGGGCGCGCGCCCGGCCCTGCGCAGAAACGGGGGGTTGTGCCCGCAGTTCACATATTCGAGGATGCCGTCTGAGGGGTTGAAGGCGCAGATGAAAAACGTTATGAAAGTGCAGGATTCGTTGTTTTCGGCGAGGGCGTCGTTCATGAAGCGCGCAATCTTTGATATGTCCGACGATATGTTGGCGGCGGAGCGTATGAGGGTCATGGCGCGGGCCATGAAGAGCGCGGCGGGCATGCCCTTGCCGGACACGTCGCCTATCGCGAGGCACAGGCGCCCGTCCATGAGCGGGAAAAAGTCGTAGAGGTCGCCCCCGGCCTGCCGCGCGGGCTTCATCGCGGCCCCGGCTGAAATCCCGCACTCGCGGATTTCCGCTCCGGGGAGGAAGCTCTCCTGTATCTGCCCGGCTATTTTCAGCTCGCTTTCCGCGCGCTGGCGCGCCCCCATTTCGCTTTTGAGGTTTTCAATGTACTCTTCGAGCTTCGAGCGCATGAGGGTTATGCTGTCGGCGAGCGCCGCCACCTCCGAGGCCCGGATTGAGGCGCGCGGAACGTCGGCTTCCATGGATATTTCCGGCGAAAAATTGCTGTCCGCAAGCCTCTTTGTAAACACGGAAAGCCCGCGTATGGGCGCCGATATACGCCTTGTGAGAACCAAGGTGACGGCCATGACGAGAATTACGCCTATGCACATGAGAAACAAAAAGTCGCGCAGCGACTCGACTATCATGGGGCGGACCTCGCTCACGTTGAGGTCGGCCCCCACTACAAAAAACCTCCCCCCGGGCGACGTGAAAGGCAGGAGCACGGTGCGCGACACAAGGCCGAATTCGTCGTCGGTGCACTGGGCGAACACCGGCTTTTTCGTCCTGAAAGCCTCCAGCGTATCGGGGCTTGGGGAGAGGTATTCGCACATCGGCGAATCGTAGAGCTGGTCGAGCGTAAAATATATTTTCCCGTCCGGCCCCTGGGCCATCGAATAAAGGTACGTGACGCCGATGCGCTCCCTGAAATCCCTGAGCTTGCCGCGCAGCAGGTCGTACTCCGCCTGCGAGACCCTCCCCTCCGCGAGCCTGTCGTGGTAGTCGTCGGGGATGATTTCGCGCACGCCGTTTACGGCCACCTTCAGCCTCTCGTCGACGGATTTTCTGATGGAATGGATGTTCGTGTAAAAGCCGTACGGGGAAAAGACCGCAGACATTATAAGCGTTATCGTAAGGAGCGCGAAGAACACCTGCGCGCTTATCGAAATCCTAGATATTTTCTTCATAAATCCTTTCGGCAAATATTGCAAGGCCGGCCCCGCCCGGCCCGAACGCGGCGGCGATTTCAGCCAGAGGGCCCCCTTCCCCGCCGATGCCAAGGGAGCAATAGCCTTCGAACTCCGCACCCAGGGCGGCAGTCGAAAAGAGGGCGCTTTTAAAGTTTTCAATGCGCCCGCAGGAGGCGCCCCCCGCCCCGAAGCTTTCGCGCAAAAGACACCCGCCCTCCAGGCGCACAAGGCTCCAGGATTCGGCGCCGAAGGCTTCCGAGACGGCCCCGAAAACCTCCGCCGCAGGCTTTCCCGCCAGAACCAGGGCGCGGGAAACCGCAGCACATGCCGAAGCCCTGGCAAGGGCGAGCGCCCCTCGCCCTCCCGACACCCTTCCAAATGCGAAGGCGCCGGGCCCGCACTCCGAAAAGAAGCTGCCGTCAAAGACGCCCCCGACGAACTCCGCAGACGCGCGCAGGCCGCCGGATTCAAACGAAAGCGGCATGGCATCCCCCAAAAGCGGGGCGGCGGAGTCTTCAGCGGCGGCCGGAGCACCCGAGCCCACAAAGGCCCCGGCGCGCCCGAACCTGCCGCGCACGGCCGCATTGAAGAGGCCGAAAACGTCCGCGAGGTCTGCAAATTCAGAAATGACAGGCGGGGGGGATTCGGCGTTTCCATCGTCCATTTTCGCCCGGTCCCTGCGGATGTCGCGCAGCACAAACCCGGCGGCGGCAAGCCCGAGCAGCCCCCCGAACCCCGCCCCGGAAAAGGTCCACGCGGCCGCGTGCAGCGCAAATCCCGACTCCAGCCGCTCCAGGGCGCCGGATTTGGCAACTGCTTCAGCGGCGCAGTCCCCGGACTCCATGTTCGCCCCGGAAAACCTCACGCACGAGGCGCGGAAGCCGTTTTCGCGGGAGGGGTGCGAGGTGGCGGGCATTCCGAGGGCGCCATCCGCCGGAAACACGCGCAGGCTTTCGAGCCCGGCCCTGCGGGCTGCGGCGGCCAGATTTTCCGGGGAGGCGAACGACGCGTCGCAGGAGGCGAAATTTGCGGCAGCGACCGCCGCCCCGGAAGCCTTGCCCACAGCCGCCCGTGCGGCGCCCTCGGCCCGCACCCTGAAATCGAGCAGTCCAATCCCCGCCCCGAAGGCCGCAAACAATGCGGCAAACGACAATGCAAGCTTCGCCGCAAGCCTCATTCCGCCCCCCTTTCCGCCCGCGCCATAAGCGCAAGAATCGCCGGGCACCCGCGCGCGGCCGACAGGAACTTCTCGCGCGCAAGGACGAGGCAAAGCGCCCCTTCCGCGCGGCCTGCGCGGACGGTTTCCGGGTGCGGCCCACTCAAGAGCAGGGCCTCCGCCGGGAACACCGGGCGGGCCGCTCCGCCGCCATCATGCTCCACTCCGCCGCCCACGCATATGAAAAGGTGCGCCGCGTGCCCCCCGGCTTCGGCGATTACGGAGCCCGGCTCAAAAAAATGCGGGAAACATTCGCCTGCAATGGCCGCGGCGTCGCCCGCGGGAATTTCGGAAAACGGATAAACGCGCGCCAGAGCCAGATACCTCTCAAAAAAATTCACAGCCCGCCCCCTTTCGCAAAGAGCTCCGCCCGGCCGCCGCAGGCGAAGGAAAATACGGCGCGCGCGACCGCCCCGCCCTCCGAAAATTCAAAATCGGCCGAGACGCCCGCGCCGCAGGCGAAAACGGGCCTCCCCCGGGAATCGAACGCCGCGCACGAACCGCTAGGCGACGGCGCGGCGGCCCGCAGGCAGTCCGGGCGGCGGGAAAGCCCGGCGACGGCTTCCCGAAACGCGCGAAGCCTCAGCGCGTCCGCAGGCTCCGCGCGCAAGCCTCGGACGGAAAAGGCGAAAAACATTCCGCCCTCCGCGCACGCCGCACACATCTCCCCGCCGCAGTCCTCAAACGAGAGGTCAAAGCCGCGCCCCGCAAACCCGCCCGAAAGCTCCCCGGCGGCGGCCTCCGCCGCGCGCGAAGCGGCGGCTGCGGAAGTCCAGGAAGAAATTTCCGCCATACGGGAATCGGCCGAGGCGCATTTCTTTGAAAGCTCCGAAGCAAGCCCGCCGATTTCGCCGGAAAGCCCGGCAGGCCCCGCGCCGGGGGAGCGTCCGGCCGCAGCCAAAAGCGCCGCGCGCCTAAGCCTTGCCGCCGACTTCGACACAGCCCCCGAGAGCGCCGCCGAAAGCAGGAGCGCAAGCGCCGAAAGCGCCGCAAAAACTCCCCCTATCTTGAGCGCGGCCGCACGCGACAGCTCGCGGATGTCTTCGGCGCGCACGTCCACGCCCGCCATGAAGAAATTCCGGCCGCCGCGCCCCGCCGGATAGGTTCCCGAGCGCATGAGGCCCCACTGGACGGAATCGAAAACGCCGGTGGCGCCGCCCTCGCCGCGAAAGGCGTGGAAAAGCCCCTCCCTGAGGTCTTCGGGGGCGGATTCCTCGGCCCCGGTGGGCGGGGCCCAGATTTCAGAGTCCATAGGGGTCGCGTCAACCACGTATTCGATGTCGGAAGGGCCCCCGTATAAAAAGAGGTACAGGAAGCTCGCCCCGGTGTCCCTCATGGTTTTGGAAAGCGGCGCGTGGTATTTTGCATACAGGGCCGAAGAGCGGGCCCAGGCGGCGGGATCGGAGGAGGCGGAAGCCCCGTCCAATATCTCCCCGAGTTCGGCCGGATCGGAAAAAGAGGCCGCAACATTGCCGATGCCCGACATCCTCTCGGCAAAGGCGTCGGAAATTGCGTCCCTGGCGTGCGAGTGTACGACGAAGGCCGCAGCCGCGCAGAACGCCGCGAGGCCCGACACGGCAAACGCCGAAACAAAAGCTCTAAGCGGCACCTTCACGGAGACCTCCCCTCAGGAAAAGCGCGGCGGCCGCATTTGGAAATTCAGCCGCGACTTCAAATATGTCAGACAGGGCCGCCTCTGCCTCCCCGCATGCGGCCTCCCCAATGCTGCAAAACCTCCATCCGCCGTCCCGGGACACCGCGACGGCGCGCCCCTCCCCGCCGCCGCCCGGCCGGGGCGAAGCCCTGAGCGCAAGCTCGAACAAGGCCCGGATTTCAAAGCCCTCAAAGAGCGGGCAGCGCGCGAGCGCGTCCAGCCTTTCGTGGGCCAGAAGCCCCCGCCCCTCCATGCTGCGCGATGCAGAGCGCGCCAGGGCGTCCAGGATTTCGACGAGGGCGTCCCGAGACGGCCCCTGCCCCTGCCGCGCGAGCCTGCCGCACACGGCGCGCGCAAGCTCCGGGGAAAGCATCCCGGCGCACGCGGCGAAAAACTCCTCGTCAAATGGGCTGCGGGCCATCCCCTCCGCGAGCCGGGAGAGTGCGCCCCGCGTTCCGGAGCGCGCGGGCGGCCCGCCGTGCAGGATTTCCAAAACCGCGCGGAGTTCGCGGCGGGGCATCCCCTGCTCCAAAGCCTCTGCGGCGTTGTCGCGCTCCCTGCGGTTTTTTGAAAGCAGCGCGGGCACGACCATGTCAGCCGGGGGAACCGACCCGGAAAGGGACCTCAGCCCTATTACAAAAGCCGCAGCCTCGATTTTCCGCTCCCCGCAAATCCTAGCAAAAAGCGGGTTGCCGCCCGGCCCCCGGAGCGCGGCCTCGAATCCGGCAAATTCGCGCGCGCGCTCCAAATCCGCATCGGCGGCCTCGGAGGACAGAATCTCAAGCTGGGCCGGAAACGCAGCGGCGAGCGCCTGCGCGCATATTCCCCGGGCGGAATAGGAGAATTCAGGCGAGCCCGCCACGGCGAAAAGCTGCGGAACCGCCGGTTTTCCAAACGACTTTAAAAGCGCCAAAACGGCGCGCCCCGACGGCCCCGAAAGCCCGCCGACCCCGCCGAAAAGCGGCGCGATGCAGTCCGGGGAGCCGATGCGCCCGAGGCATTCCAGGCACGCGGCACGCGCGTCTCGCCCGGAGTCCCCGAACAGGCGGGCAATCTCGGGAGCCAGGGCGAAATGGCCTGCGCCGGCAATTTTGGAGAATGCGCGGAGGGCCACGAGGCGGACCTGCGCGTCGCGGTCTCCGAACCGCCTCGAAAGTTCCGCCGCGCAGACGGGCGGAGGCTCCCCGCCCGGAATCGCGTTTTCGTGCGCGCAGGCATTCCCGCCCCCGGACGCCGCGAGGGCGGACGCATGGGCGAAAGCCCCGGCCCCCAGCGCCCCTCGGCGCACCAGAACTGCGGCCATTTCCGGCACTACGGCGGATGCCGCGGCAAACGCCCCGGCCGCCTCGGGTGCGGACGCGCCGCACCGGGCCAGGGCCCCGTCGAGAATATCGGCGGCCCGCGCAACATCGCCCGCGCCGAAAGTCCCCGCAGCGTCTGCCAGGCGGCGCACGGCAGAAAGCGGGCGGCACGCGGCCTCGGCCTCAAAGGCCCTCATGCGGGACGGGCTGCCCGCGCGGAAAAATTCGTCAGGTATCGGCTCGCCGGAGCGGCGCGCGCACATGTCCTCAAACGGCTCGGAAAAATCGACCCATGCCGAGCGCAGGTTTCCGGCAAGCGCAGCCGTATAGGCCCCCCTCGCCCTGAAGGCGAAGAAAAGCCCCGCTGCGGCGCACGCAAACCCAGCCGCAGCCACGCCCTTCTGCGAAAGCCCCGAAACTCCGGGAAACAGGGCCGAAATGCGCGGCGCGCCGCCGTCCTGACCGTGCGCAAACGCCATGAGGAACGCGCCGGCTGCGGCCGTCGCAAGCGGAACTACGAGGGACTCAACCGCGAGGCGGACCTGCTGGCGCACCCGGCCGGGCATGACTGAAATCATGAGGTTTTCATTGTTTGCATCGACGCTCTCAAGCGTGCCCCTGTAAAGGAAAAAAGCGAAAACCGCCGCGGCAAACCCGAACGACGCGTAAAGCCAGACGAAGCCGGCCATGAAAAGCAGAGGCTGCAAAAGCGCCATGTTGCGCACCCCAATCCTCGAAACCGCCGCGCCGAACACGAACAGGTTCACAACGATATTGAACGCGTTGACCGCCACGCCGAGCGCCCCGAAAAGCGAGGCGAGGGCCGCCTGGCCGCCGTCCTCCCCGCCCGACGACCATTCCGAAAAGGCATAGAGGGCGGAGTATTCCATTATGGCCGAAGCCGCGATTACCGCGACGTACATTAGAAGTATCGCGCGCACGTACCGGGATTTTGAGACGGCCCTGACATTGTCTGAAAATATCCTGAAAACCCCGGCTGAAGCCGCATCTAAGGCCGCGCCCGAATCCGATTTCGGGCAGCATCTGGAAATCCTTGCGGAGAGGGGAAGGGCGAGGGCTATCGAGGCCGCCCAAAACCAGAGCAAGGCACCGGCAGGCACCCCGAGGTATTCGGAAAAAGAAAACACTGCACCCGCCCCCGCAACCGCCCCGAGGCAGCCGAATGCCGAAAACACCGGGTAGAGCCGCTTGCCCTCGCGCACCCCGAAATGCTCGTCGGCAAAATTCCAGTAAAGCGAAAACGCCGCGTACATCCACACGGCCGAGCCGAGCTTCAGGGCGTAAAGCATCGCAAAATCCCACGGCCCGCCCGAGGGAAACGCCGCAAAATAAAGCGAGAGGGCGGAGGCGAAAGCAAGGAATACCTTGAAAAGCCCCGCCATCACCCGCTCCATGGGGAATTTCGCCTGGGCCCAGGACGCCGCCCCCATCGCCGCAAGCATCACGAAAAGCAGGGCGACATAGGCAACGGGCACGCCGTCAACGCCCACCCCCGAAACGAACATCGCCTCCCCCGCCGCGAGAGCCAAAGCGCTGGAGCCCTCCACTAGAAAGAAGAGGGCGGAAAACAGCACGGCTGGCGAACCTGCCGGGCCGGACTTGGAACGCGCTTTCACAAAACCGGATCTGGTGCGGGGGATGCTCCCGGAAGGCGGAACCGTCCGGGCCGAATATACCACACATATAAAGCGGAACGCGGCGCGCTTGTCGAGAAGTCTCGGCATAAAATCAGGCAAAAAATCCGCGCCCCGGACAAGGCTCACCAAATCTGCGGAAAAAAGGCGGGGGCCGAACATAAGCCTTGATGCCCCCGCCCCGGACAATCTATAACTCACCCCTTAAAAATGAAAAACGACTGCGTAAGCTGCAAAAGCATGTGCTGCATGGCCGGCCTCCCCTACTCGGCAGTCCTGACCCGTGAAGAGGCGGACGCGATGCGCATGGCGGTCCTATCCTCCCCCGAACTGCGCAAAATCGTAGACCCCGACAATTTCTGCACCTTCGACGAGAAAATCGGAGCCTACAAAATGCTCAAGGACGCCTCAAACCGATGCGTTTTCTGGAATCCCGAAACATGCGGGTGCCGCGCCTATTCCAGCCGCCCCCTCGACTGCCGGATATTCCCCCTCGAATACAGGTGGTTTACATGGATACACTCCCCCCAGTGCCCGTCGAAAAATTTCAGCCGTCGCCTCCTCCTCGCCCAACTGGACAGCGCCCCCCCGGAAAACGTCAGAAAGCTCAAACTCCTCCACCTCCTCACCCCGGAAAGCACGCGCGACAAACTCTGGATGCTCGCCCTGAAACTCCTCCCCATAACCGCATGCTACCGCCTCTACATGAAACTTAAACGTACCGTTTAATCTAAGATGCTTGCGCATCTTGGTACGGCGTGCGCCGCCCGGGTCCGGGCGGCTGTGAGTTCGTCTTACCGCATTGCCTGAAGGCAATCGCTGGATGGGGACAATCAGGAGTGTGGTTGGGTCGGTATAATCTAGAGAGAATTTGGGTGTCGCTTTTTAATAAGTAAGCGCGCTGTTTCATCTGAAATTCTCGCATTCCGGGGAGGGTTTGCGAGGCTGTGCATTTATTGCGGCGCATTGTAGCCGGTTGCGGGAAGCGGAAACGGATGCGGGAAATGTTTTCGACTTTATATAAAATGGGAATGTGGCGGGGAGGCGGCGTTCCGGCGGCATGCAAAATGCCATGCGGCATGCGGACGCAGAGGCGAGTGAAAAACGAAACGGCGCAGAAGTTTTCCGTTCGGTTTGCATGGGCATTTCTTGCGGGGCAAATCGGGAGGCGGAAAATCGGGGCTTCCACACTGGCGAAAAATCCTCTTTACTGGCGCCGTAAAAAATTTGGAATATCCATCCCCGAAAAGACTTGCCTGAATTTCTCACAGACTTAGGCGTTGCTTCGCGCACGCGAAGGCAGGCGCCGCTGCTGCGCCTGGCAGTCCCGATGGCGCTCGGATTTGCCGCAGCGCGCGTCATGCCGGACCCCGGCCAGGCGCGAGGGTTTGCGGCAGTCGCCGCGATAACCTGCGCGGCCGCCGTCGCAAACCTTGCGGCCTGCTCAAGGCCGAGGGCGGCCATGCTCGCATTTTATGCGTTTGCATTCTTCGGGGCGGCGGCGTATTTCCTCTACGGGGCGCGCCAGAACCCCTATCCGGACTGGTGCGCGCGCGAATGCGGGCTGACGCTCGCGGTGGAGAGGTGCGACATCAACGCAAAGGGGGCTGCCTACGGCGTCGCCAAAGTCATTTCCGCCCCCGGATATTTCTCAAAAATGCGCGGCGGGAATGTGTGGTATTACGCAAAGGACGGCCGGGAGGTGTCCCGCGGAGGCGAGATAACCGGAAATTTCATAGTCCGCCCGCTGGACAAGGCGGAGGGCGGGGGGTTCGACGAGTACCTCGAAAACTGCGGCATATTCTTCAAAGCCTCCGCGCGGAGCGTCAATGCCTCGCAGGGAGGCTTCCCTTACAGCCTCTATGCGGCGTGCCGGGAATACATCGTAAAAAGGCTCTCCCAGTTTCCCGAAATCATGGGGGAAAACTCTCCAGGGGCCCGCGCATACCGCGCCATGATTCTGGGGGACAAGGGCCTCCTCTCCCCCGAAGCCAAAGCGGGCTTTGCCGCGACCGGAACCATGCACATATTCGCGGTGAGCGGCCTTCATGTCGGGATGCTCGCCGCCGTGCTGTTCGGGGTTTTGAACGCCCTGCGCGTGCCCCGCAAAATACAGCCCGCCGCGTGCCTGCCGCTATTGTTTTTATATGTGAACGCATGCGGGGCGCGCCCGTCTGCCATGAGGGCGTTTATAATGATAGCGTTCGTATGGGCTGCGTGGGCCGTCGCCCGCAAGCCGAAGCCTTTTGCGGGGCTCGTGGCGGCCTTTGTATTCACGATTGCGGCAAACCCGTCCGACCTGTTCGACGCGGGGTTTGCGCTCTCCTACTCGGTGGTCGCCGCCCTGCTCTTGTACGCGGTGGAATTTTGCGACTTCGCATCCTGCGAGATGGAAAAGCGGCGCGGATTCGAGCTCAGGAGGCCGCCGCTTTTCCGGCGCGCAGCGCGGCGGGTCCTGCGCTATGCGCTTGCGGGCCTGTCGATAGCCGTTGCCGCGCTTTTTGTAAGCGCGCCGCTCAGCGCCCACTATTTCGGATACATAGCCCCGCTTTCGGTGCCCTATTCCCTCCCGTACGTCGCGGCGGCGACTGCGGTGGTTGCAGCCGGGGCCTTCGCCATGGCGCTGCCCCACTTCGCGCTGGTCTGGGCAAACTGGGCTGCGGCGCGCGTTGCAGAGCTCATGCTCGCAGGCGCGGAGGCAGGGGCGCAAACCGGGCTTGTCATAGATGTCAGGATTTCCGGGGGAGCCGCGTTTGCGATTGAATGCGCGATAGTCGCGTCGCTTCTTCTGGCGCCGAAAATCCCCGGGCCGTGGAAGTGGGCCGCCATGCCCGCGGTGTCCGCCGGCGGAATACTTATGGCTGCGGCCGCATGAAACCATGAAAGAAAAAACTGAGAAAAGCAGGTTTGACGAAAGCCTTCTGGAACCCCGCGCACTCGCCGCCATGAAGGCCGCGGCTTCACGCGGCGAAAAGCTGGCCGTGGCACTGTCAGGCGGCAGCGACTCGGTGTTCGCCCTCGCGGCGTGCATCGCGGTGTGCGGAGCCGAAAAGACGGCTGCCATGCACTTCAACCACGCCGTGCGCAAGGGGGCGGACGCCGACGAGGAATTCTGCCGCAGCCTCTGCCGGAAGCTGGGCGTTGAATTCGTTTCGCGCAGGCGCGACTCCGAAATGCCGCGCGTTTCAGAAGGGGCCCTCAGGGAGCTTAGAATGCGCTTCTACGCCGAGGCGTGCGGCCTCATCGGGACCTCGACTGCCGTGCAGGGCCATATAAAAACCGACATCGCCGAAACCGCCCTGATGCGCCTTTCAAGGGGTTCGGGGCTTGAGGGCATGTGCGCCCCGCGCCCGGTCTCAAAAGTGGGCGGCCTCACGTTTTTGCGCCCGCTGCTTTCGCTTTCCAAGCCGGAAATCAGGGCGGCGCTGCGCGCGGAGGGGCTCGGATGGGTGGAGGACGAGTCAAATTTCGGAACGTCGTTTCTGCGCAACCGGATGAGAAACTCCGTGCTGCCGGCAGCGCAGGAGGCTTCGGGCGGGCGGTTCGCGGACGGGGCGGCGCGCGCAAGGGCCCTGCTTGAAGAGGACGCGGACTTGGTTGAAAGCGCGTTTTGGCAAAACGTCTCGCGCCTGCCCGGCGGGGCCTTCGCAATCTCGCCCTTCGGTTCCGGCCAGGCCGCCATACTTCGCAGGTGCCTCGTGAGGCTCGCAGCCGAAAACGCGTCGGCTGTCAGGCCCCCGGCCGCCGACGCGTTCGTGCGCAAATGCCTCCGAGGGGAGGACGCCAAGACGAGCGCGGGAAGCGGGTTCGTATGCTACGACCCGCGCTCAGGGGTGATGGAGTTTTACGCGCAGTCCATGCCCGAAAATTTTGAGGTCAGGCTTGCGGAGGGCGAAAACATTCTTCCGGGCGGGGCTTCGCTCAGGGTGGAATTTGCCGATTTGAACGGGGACGGCTTCGGGGCCGTGTCTCGCGGCCTCGTGGACGAGTCGGCAAACGCGTGGCTCGACGCGGCCTTCTTCCCGCTGACTGCGCGCCCGCCGCGCCCGGGGGACGCCTACGCGCCCATAGGCTCGAAGTCTGCGAGGCTTGTCAAAGACATGATGTCCTCCAAAAAAACTCCGAAAATGAAACGAAAGTCCCTTCCGCTTGTCTGTATGGATTCCGGGGAGCCGCTCTGGGCGCCGACACTCGCGCCCGCCGAACGCGCCAGGCTCAAGGGGCCGGGGCGCGCAATATTGTTGACCTATCGCCCCGCTTCCCAATTATCGGAATTTTAGCCAATATAAAAAAACGACATTTCCGCCGCCGCGGCACTCCGGGCGGGGGAATCGAAATTCTCATGGAAAAAGAACCTAACAGGAAAAACTTCAGGCCGACGAGAGGCCAGGCCAAAACCCTCATGGTCTGGGCTGTGCTGATTGCAGCCGTGGTGTTTTTCCAGATGTTTTCGGATACGGCCGGCTCCAGGGGGCAGGCATTCACAATCAAGGAGCTGATGAATGCGGCAAGCGACGATTCCATCACAAAGATCACGCTGCGCAGCGACCCGACCGCCGGGCAGGACTGGTACTCCGTCCACGGCACGATGAAAAACCCCCTGTACGGCAGGGACGGCGCCCCCGAAAACACCCCCAGGGAGCTCGCCTTCTCTTTCAACGGCAGGATTCCCGAAGACTACTACAAAAAGCTCGCCTCGTCCACGGCCCCGTGGGAGATAGACGAGGAGCCTGCGGGATCGGTGTGGATGAGCCTGTTTATGACGATACTGCCGGCGCTGCTTATAATAGGCGTCCTGTATTTCATATTCGCGCGCCAGATGAAGATGTCCGGGAAAAGCGCCATGAATTTCGGCAAGTCCCGCGCGCGCCTGCTTTCGGCCGACAAGGACAGGACGACATTTGACGATGTGGCAGGCTGCGACGAGGCCAAGGAGGAGGTCGCGGAGATAGTGGACTTTCTGCGCACTCCCGAAAAATTCAACGCGATAGGCGCGCGAATCCCCAAGGGCATCCTCATGGTAGGCCCCCCCGGAACCGGCAAAACCCTCATTGCGCGCGCAATAGCCGGCGAAGCCAACGTCCCGTTTTATTCGATAAGCGGCTCCGACTTCGTTGAAATGTTCGTGGGCGTGGGCGCCGCCCGCGTGCGCGATATGTTTGAACAGGCCAGAAAGAACGCCCCGTGCCTCGTATTCATCGACGAAATCGACGCAGTCGGCCGCCAGAGGGGCGCCGGCATGGGCGGCGGGCACGACGAGCGCGAGCAGACGCTCAATTCCCTGCTGGTTGAAATGGACGGATTCGACGGGCACGAAGGCATAATCATAATCGCCGCCACAAACCGCCCCGACGTTCTGGATAGCGCCCTCCTGCGCCCCGGAAGATTCGACAGGCAGGTGGTGATAGACCTTCCCGACGCGAAGGGCCGCGAGGAAATTCTTAAAATACACGCCCGCAAAGTGAAGCTGGAGCCTGACGTCGACCTCAAAAAGGTCGCAAAGCTCTGCCCCGGCTGCTCGGGCGCAGACCTTGCGAACCTCCTGAACGAGGGCGCAATAACCGCCGCGCGGCGCGACAGCAAGACCGTCTCCATGGACGACATCGAGGTGGCGCGCGACAAGGTGTTTTACGGGCGTGAGCGCAGGCGCGTCATGGACGGCGACCAAAAGAAGCTCATCGCCTACCACGAGGCGGGCCACGCGCTCGTGCAGTGCTCCATCGACAAGGGTGCAATGCCCGTACACAAGGTTACGATAATCCCGCGCGGCATGAGCCTGGGTTCCACCATGTTCCTGCCCCAGAGGGACGTGCTCACCGAAAGCCGGGGCAGGCTGCTCGACCAGATATGCTCCACCCTCGGCGGGCGCGTGGCCGAGGAGGCCGCATTCGGCGAAGTCACAAACGGAGCCGCAAGCGACATCAAGCAGGCCACGAAAATAGCGCGCAAAATGGTTTGCGACTGGGGCATGGGCGATCTCGGCCCCATCGCCCTCGGAGAAAACCAGGAACACATATTCCTTGGCAAGGAAATCGCGCGCGAAGAGCATTTCAGCGAAAAGACCGCACAGCTTATAGACGACCAGATAAAGAAAATCATAGACGGCCAGCTTTCCCGCGCACGCGAAATCGTCGCCTCAAACCGCCCCGCGCTCGACCTCATGGCCCGGGCGCTCATAGAGCTTGAAACCATCGACGGCGAAGCGGTGAAGGACATCGTCTCCGGAAAGGCCGCGACCCTTGAGGACGTGCTCAAGGCGCACTCGAAGGAACCCGGACGGAAGGCCGAACCCGCCGCCGATGCCGCGCAGCCGGGAAAACCGGATGCCGAAGAGGCGGCACACCCGGGCATGACGCCCCAGCCGCAGGAATAGCTCCGCGCAATTTTGAAAACGCCGGACGGCACATGCCGCCCGGCGTTTTTTTTTGCAGCCTATGAAAAAACGGCCGGAATGGCTGGAAGGCGCGCTCCCGCTACCCTTTCGCACCCGGCATAAATCCAGCCGAATCCGCTTTGCCCGCCTTTAAGGGCGCGGGTCAGAACCGAACATGAAACGGCGGTTTTCGCGCCAAAATCCGCGAAAGGGAAGAAAATTCCGCCCCCCCGCGAAACGGCGCAATCCGTTTTTTCATCCTTTTTGCGCCAATCCGCGCAGCCCGCGAAAGGCCAGATTTGAAAGTCAGATGAAGGGATTGGCGGCATATATCGATAGAGCAAACAGGGAATTTGCCTGCATATTCGGTCCTTGAAAACTTTCCGGCTGACATCTGCAGATGGAGCAAATGCGGGAAACACTCCCGCCTTGTTCCGCCTCCGCCGCCATGATTGCGCCGCACATACCGGTGGATTTGAATCCCGTGCATGAATTTGAAGAGATGCCGAAACGGGCCGTCATTTTTTGCGCTATCCGCGCAATCACTCCGGAAATAACAATGAGGTAATTATATGACAAGCCGGGCAAATTTAAAGGCCATAAGCCGAAATGCTCGATTATTCAAATCCCAGCACATACTCTCGATTGCACTCATCAAGCGATTGCCTTCAAGCAATGCGGTGAGACGAACCCACAGCCGCCCAGGCCCGAGCGGCGCACACCGCACCAAGATGCGCGAGCATCTTAGGTTAAGCGGTACGCTTGCCTATAAAAAAGACTATCAAATTCACTTTTGATTGCATCCACCCAGCTATTGCCGTCAGGCAATGCGCAAGATGAACTCACAGCCGCCCGGACTCGGGTGGCGCGCGCCGTACCAAGATGTGCAAGCATCTTAGATCCAACGGTACGTTGGAGGTACGCTTACAAAACACTTGTTTATAAAAAGTCGCCCCCCCAAAAAAATGCACTCCAGATAAAACTACCCCAACATACACTCCTGATTGTCCCCACCCAGCTATTGCCTTCAGGCAATGCGGTAAGATAAACTCACAGCCGCCCGGACTCGGGCGGCGCACGCCGTACCAAGATGCGCGAGCATCTTAGATCCAACGGAACGTTGGCGTTGGGCGTATTGGGAGGCAATGGCAGGCGGGCGGCGGGGAGGAAGTGGGCGGGGCTCACTGCCTTTTAGGTGCGGATGCGGGTTCCAACAGTTTCAGTTCTTCGTATCCGCCGAGGTTTCGGACATTTTTGTAGCCCATGTTAAGCAGCATGTTTCTCGCCGTTTTCGCGCGCACGCCGCCCTTGCAGTAGACGCCTATCGGCGTGTTCTTGTCGGGGACGGCGGTCTCAATTTCGGCGTCGAGCGTGTCGAGCGGGATGGACTTTGCGTCGTGCAGGTGCCCCATCGCAAACTCCGACGGGGTGCGCACGTCTATCACCGTCCCGTTTTCGGCGCGCACGGCAAGCAGGGCTGAGTTGTCCGGCTGGGGGCGCACGGATTCGCACGCGGAAAACAGCAGGAGGGCGGCGAGCGGGAGAATTGTCTTAAAAATCTGAAGCATGTGGTTTTTCATATCGGAATTTTGCATGGCGATATAATTTTGATTGCCTGAAAATGCGATTATGACAGGTCGTAAGGGTCGACGTCAAGAAGCTCTTGGACTTCGGGGTCGAATTTGAACGCCTCCCTCATTCTGGCGATTCTCGACGAGACTGCCGAGGCCGACTGGCAGAAGTACCATATCTGCCACCTGTAAAAGTCCTCTGCGCGCTCCACCGGGGCGGGGACGGGGCCGCGTATCTGGCACACGTCCGCGAGTTCCCGCTCGGCGAGCTTCGCCCATTCCTCCGTGTAAAATTCAAGCTTTTGCAGGCTCCTTGACTTGAATATGTGACGGACCAGCCGGGTTGACGGAGGGTAGCCGTACTCTATCCTGCTTGCCAACTCCTCCTCAAGGAAGGACTCCATGTCGTCGCTTTTCGCGTACTGAATGGGGGCGGCCTCCGGGGAGCGCGTCTGTATGATGACCTCCCCGCGGGCGTCCCCGCGCCCGGCCCGCCCGGCCACCTGCACAATGAGCTGGTAGGTGTGCTCGGCCGCGCGGAAGTCGGGCATGTGCAGGCTTATGTCGGCGTTTACCACCCCCACGAGCGTGACTCTGGGAAAATCCAGCCCCTTGGCTATCATCTGGGTTCCTATCAGAATGTCCAGGGCGCCGCGCCTGAAATCGGCGAGCACCCGGCGGTAGTCGTCGCGCCTCTTCATCGTGTCGGCGTCCATGCGCCCTATCCGCGCGGAAGGCAGCATGGCGCGCACGATTTCCTCGATTTTCTGCGTACCGTGGCTCTTCCATTTCGCGTCGGCCGAGCCGCACTTAGGGCAGCGGGCCGGGGCGCGCTTCTGGAAGCCGCAGAGGTGGCACTTCACCGTGTTTTCGGACTTGTGCCACGTGAGGCTCACGGCGCAGTGCGGGCACTCCTCCACGGCCCCGCAGTCAGGGCATTCGTACACTTTGGAATAGCCGCGCCTGTTTAAAAACAGCATCGCCTGCTCGCCCCGGTCCATCTTTTCCATGAGCTTGGAGGCAAGGAGGTTTGAAATCATGGCCCCCGGCTTTTCGTGGCGCATGTCGGCTATAACGACCTTGGGGAGGGAGGCGCCGTCTATGCGGGCGGCGATGCGGCTCATGCCGTATTTCTTCTGGCGGACGTTGTAGAGAGTTTCGAGCGAGGGGGTGGCGCTGCCAAGCACGCACGTCGAACCCGCCAGGTGGGCCCTGTACACCGCGACGTCCCGCCCGTTGTATCGCGGGGTTTTGTCCTGCTTGTAGGCCCCGTCGTGCTCCTCGTCGACTATTATGAGGTCCGGGTTTTCAATCGGGGCGAATACGCATGAGCGCGCGCCCACCACGACCCTGGCCCTGCCTTCCGCAAGCGCCCTCCACGCGTCCAGCCTCTGGCCGTCCGAGAGGCCGCTGTGCCACACCACAAGCTCCGTGCCCAGGCCCCCAAGGCGCGAGCGCAGCCTGCCGACAGTCTGCGGAGTAAGCGATATTTCCGGGACGAGGAATATGCAGCTCCCGCCGTCCTGGAGGACGCGCTGCATGGCCTGCATGTAAACTTCCGTCTTGCCGGAGCCAGTCACGCCGTAGAGCAGGTGTGCGGCGAATTTTTTCGAGCCTATTGCAGAAAGTATCCCGCCGAGTGCCGCCGCCTGTTCGGAGTTCAGCTCGTGCGGCGAGGAGGCGACCCTTTCGGCGGAGCCGGCGTCGTCCTCATAGCTCACCCTTTCGACCGTGCGCTCGGCCTCTGCGAACACGCCCTTTTCAATCAGGGCGGCCGCCGCCGAATCCGCCGCCCCGGCCATTTTCAGGAGGGCCGCGCGCAGCATGGGCCCCCCGTTTTGGAGCAGCGCCCCGTAGAGCCTGGCCTGCACGGGCGCGCGCCGCTCGAGCCTTTGCATCTCGTCTTCCCCGAGCCTGCGGGCGATGGAAACCTCCTTCAGCCTCATAGAGCCCTTGCCGCACCTCACTGCGGCCGGTATCATGGACTCCAGCACGCTTTGCAGGCCCGCGCAGTAGTAGTCGCGCATCCAGACGGCGAGCTTCAGCAGGTCGGGGGTGAGCACCCTCTGCGGCTGCACCAGCCCCGCCAGGTGCCGGAGCCGGAACTTCGACTCGTCCGCCGGCCCGACTGCCATGACGACCCCCTCCGCCGTCCCGCCGCGCAGCGGCACGCGCACCATCGAGCCCTCGCGCACCAGCCCGCGCATCGCCTCCGGAATCCGGTAGGAGAGGAAGGGGTCCATCCCGTTTAAAAGGGCGACTTTTGCGGCGAGGTCGTGCTCCATTGTGAAAATAAGAAGATTGACCGCGGCGGGGGCTGCTGTCAATTTTTCCTGCCATAATGAAGCCTTTAATATTCCCGCCCTATTCGTCTGAACCCGCGCGCGAACTTACCGGCATGCAGCGCGAAATACTGCGCCTCAAAAAGGAGCGCAACGCCGTGATACTCGCCCACAACTATGTTGACGAGGACATCCAGGCGGTGGCGGATTTCGTGGGCGACTCCCTGGGCCTCTCCTTCTGCGCCCGCGACACCGACGCCGACGCCATCGTGTTCTGCGGCGTGGACTTCATGGCAGAGACCGCGAAGATTCTCAACCCCGGCAGGGCCGTCCTCCTTCCCGACGCGTCGTCCGGCTGTTCGCTGGAGGAATCGTGCGCGCCCGAAGAGCTCGCGGCTTTCAAGGCCGCCCATCCGGGGGCGTTCGTCGTTTCCTACATAAATTGCAGCGCGGCGGTCAAGGCGCTGAGCGACGTCATCTGCACTAGCGGAAACGCCGTCGACATCGTAAAAAACATCCCCGCCGGCCGCAAAATAATTTTCGCCCCCGACAAGTACCTCGGCTCATGGGTGGAGGAGATGACGGGGCGCAAAATGATTCTCTGGGACGGCTGCTGCTGCGCCCATGCGGCATACACACCCGGCCCCATCGCCGCCATGCGCGAGCGGCTCGGCGCGCCGGTCGTCTGCCATCCGGAGTGCCCCAAGCCCGTGCGCGACGTCTGCGACGAGGTGTGCAGCACGGAAAAAATGATAAAGTGGGCCCGCGAGCACCCCTCCGACACGATAATCGTGGCCACCATCTTCCAGATGATACACAGGCTGCGCAGGGAGGTTCCGGAAAAGACTTTCGTAGCCGCGCCGCTTGCGGGCCGCGACTGCCAGCGGTGCAGGCATATGGATAAAAACACCCTCGAAAAGGTGCGCAACTGCCTGAGGGACATGTCCCCGCAGATTGAGGTGGACCCCACGATAATCGGCCGCGCGCGCGAGCCCATAGACCTGATGCTCTCCTGGAGCGCGCCCAAGGCAAAGTAGGCCGCCGCCCGGCTCCACAGGGGGATTGCGCCCGCCGGGCCGCCGTTCTCCGCCGCTTCGGGCGGCGCAAAAGCCGCTCCCCTGCGATGCGCCTTGACGCCCCCGCGGGCGGGCCTATTATGTTGCCCAATTAAATTTTTCGACAGGGATTTCAGGGACGCATGGACTTCGCACATCTTCACCTACATACGGACCACAGCTTTCTCGACGGGTGCAGCCGCATCGACCGCCTGATGGCGCGCGTGCAGGAGCTCGGCATGCCGGCAGTCGCCATGACGGACCACGGCAACATGTCCGGGGCAATCGACTTTTACAACGCCGCAAATGCCAAGGGAATAAAGCCCCTGGTGGGCTGCGAGATATACTTCATTTACGACCACAGGATGGAGGACCGCCCCAAGCGCAATACGGAGCGCACCGACGACATTTCAGACGTCGAAAACAACGAGGGTATGCTCCGCCCCGAAAATTTCCCGAAGTACCAGATTTTTCACAAGACCCTTATAGCCAAAAACTACGAGGGGTTCCTCAACCTTTCCAAAATATCCAGCGAGGCCTACATGCGCGGCCTCTACTACAAGCCCCGCGTCGATTTTGAGACGCTCGCAAAGTACTCCAAGGGCATAATCGCCCTCAGCGGCTGCCTGAACGGCGTGGCATCCCAGTACCTGCTCTATTCGGACTACGAGCGGGCCCGCGAGGCGACGGCCAGGTTCGTCGACGTGTTCGGCAGGGAGAACTATTTCATCGAGGTGCAAAACCACTTCATGGCCCCGCAAAAGAAGATTATCCCGGGGCTTATGAAGCTTGCCGACGAGTTCGGTTTGCGCGCGGTGGCCACGAACGACTCCCACTACGTCTATAAGGCCGACGCCGAGGCGCACGACGCAATGCTCTGCATACAGACCGGGAAGGTGATAAGCGACGAGAAGCGGCTCAAGTACCCCTGCAACGAATTTTACCTCAAGAGCCGCGACGAAATGGCCGTGGCCCTCGGGGAGCTGGACGGGGTTCTGGACAACACCCTTGTCGTGGCCGACATGGTGGACCTCAAAATCCCCATGCACGTCAACCACTATCCCAAGTACGAAAAGCCGGTCGAGATAACCTACGACCGCGACGAGGAAAACTTCAACCGCATCCTCGATTTGTATGTGGTGAAAAAGAACGAGGTGCTCTCCCAAAACGGCAAAGAGGCCGACTTTTCGCTGTCCGCCGGGGACCGAGAGAACCTGATGAAAAACGGCCTCTTTCTCTTCGACCTCTGCAAGAAGGGGCTCATGGCCCGCTACGGCGTCGACTACGACAACCCCGGCGCCTACGTCCCCGCCGAGGGCGAGGGCGAAGACCGGGCGAAGATGCTCTGCGACAAGCTCGACTACGAGCTTTCAATCATCGTGGGCGCGGGGTTCGTGGACTACTTCCTGATAGTTTACGACTTCATAAACTGGGCGCGCTCCCACGACATCCCCGTCGGCCCCGGGCGCGGCTCCGGCGCGGGCTGCATGATAGCCTACATGCTGAAAATCACCGACATCGACCCGCTCCGCTTCGGCCTTCTCTTCGAGCGCATGCTCTCTCTCGAGCGCGTCTCTCCGCCGGACTTCGACGTGGACTTCTGCCAGAAGCGCCGCGACGAAGTCATCGACTACGTGCGCGAAAAGTACGGCAAGGACAGGGTCGCCAACATCATAACCTTCGGCACCCTCGGGGCGAAAGTCGTCATACGCGACCTGGCGCGCGTAAACTCAATGCCGTTTGACGAGGCCAACGCCTTCGCAAAGAAGGTTCCCGACGACCTGAAAATCACCCTTGACTCCGCCTACGAGAAGTCGTCGGAGCTAAAGGAGTACGTCGACTCAAACCCCGCCGCACGGCACATTTTCACGCAGGCAAAGACCCTTGAGGGCATGATACGCCAGACCGGCAAGCACGCCTGCGGCATCATAATCGGGGACCAGCGCCTCGACAACCTCATCCCGATGATGATGCAGGAAGGGACGCTCACCACGCAGTTCCCCAAAACCCCCGCCGAAGACCTCGGCCTGCTGAAGGCCGACTTCCTGGGCCTGAAAACCCTCGACGTCATTTTCGACGCCCAGGAAAACGTCCGCCGCACGCGCTCGGACCCGTCGTTCGACGTCGAAAAGATTTCCCTGGAAGACCCCTCCACGTTCAGGCTCCTCAACAGCGGCATTACAACCGGCGTATTCCAGCTCGAAAGCGAGGGCATGCAGAACCTGTGCCGCCGCATCGGCCTGAGCGTGTTCGAGGAAATCATCGCCCTAATCGCCCTCTACCGCCCCGGCCCGATGCAGTTCATCGACCAGTTTATCGAGGGCAAGAAGGACCATTCCAAAATCCAGGTGCCGCACCCGCTTTTGAAGGACCTGGTCGCCGAAACATACGGCGTGCTCGTCTACCAGGAGCAGGTCATGATGGCCGCCCGCATAATTTCCGGCTACACCCTTGGCGAAGCAGACATACTAAGGCGCGCAATGGGCAAGAAAAAGCCCGAAGTCATGGCTAAGCAGAAGGCTGTTTTCGTCAGCCGCGCCGAAAAGTTCAACGGCATCAAGCAGGCCGAGGCGGAGGGGATTTTCGCGATACTTGAAAAGTTTGCGCAGTACGGCTTCAACAAGTCCCACTCCGCAGCCTACGCCATGCTGAGCTACCGCACCGCATACCTGAAGGCGAACTACCCGGTGGAGTTCATGGCGGCGGTGCTCTCAAGCGAGCTTGGCAACCTGGACAAGGTGTCGAAATTCATCGAGGAGTGCGAGGCTGTCAACATACGGGTGCTGGGCCCCGACATCAACATATCGCGCGAGAACTTCACCCCGATAATCGACCCTGCATGGAAGCCGGCCGAGGGCTTCATGTTCGCAAATTCCGCCGGCTCCATACGCTTCGGCCTCGCCGCAGTCAAAGGCATCGGCGACGCCGCCGCACGCCAGATTGCAGAGGAGCGCGACCGGAACGGGCCCTACAAGGACATCGTCGATTTCGCAGAGCGCGTGAACGTCAACAAGCGCGTCATGGAAAGCCTTATACTCTCCGGGGCGTTCGACTCGTTCGGCATCGACCGCGGCCCGCTGCTTGCAAGCGTCGACGCTGTCATGAACCACGCGGGCGACCTGCGCAAGGATTCCGAAACCGGCCAGACAAACCTTTTCGACCTCCTCGGGGCCTCCCCGGATGGGGGGGCGGAAGACCGCTCGTCTGTAATCGACATGTCGGCCCCGCCAATGCCCGTCTCCGAAAAGCTCTTCCACGAAAAGGAGCTTCTGCGCTTCTACGTGTCGGGGCACCCTATGAACGAGTACGCCGGCCTGGACGACGCGCTCGAGCACATCCCCGACGAGGCGCTCGTAAGGCGCATATCCCGCGACCGCTTCCGCGTGTGCGGCGTGGTGTCGAACGTCGTAAAGCGCATAACCAAAAAGGACAACCGCCTCTGGGCGTACTTCACAATATCCGGCAGGCGCGGCGAGACCAGACAGATAAACTTCTTCCCCTCCGCATACGAAAAGTGCGCCGACTCAATCATCGACGGCCAGTGCGTGTGCGTCGTCGGAGAATGCCGCTCCGACGCGGGCGGGGAAGTCAAGTTCAACGGCGAGTCGATTGAACCCATGGCGTCTGCGGCAAACTCGGCAATCAAGAGGTGCGACTGGGTTATAGACCCCGAAATCCACGCCGAAAGATTCGTGAAAATGCTCTCAAACTACGTCTATAACGACGCCGAAGGCAGCCAGGTCGAACACCGCCTCTACCTGCGGGCATCAGACGAAGACTTTATCGAAATCCAGTCGTCCGCCAATATGCGCAGCTCCTACAACGCAAAGGCATTCCAACACCTTCGCGCCGAACCGGCCCTCATAAAAATGAAAGCCCGGGCCGTCCCCATCCCGGAACCTGAACGCAAATCATGGAATAAACGTACCGTTTAACCAACGTACCGTTGGATCTAAGATGCTTGCGCATCTTGATACGACGTGCGCCGCCCGAGTCCGGGCGGCTATGAAGCTATCTTACCGCATTGCCTGAAGGCAATAGCTGGGTGGGGACAATCAAGAGTAGATTTGAGAATCGCTTTTTTATGAATAAAAGAGTGTGCAGTTTAATCTAAGATGCACGCGCACCAACGTTCCGTTTAATCTAAGATGCCTACGTATCTTGGTACGGCGTGCGCCGCCCGAGTCTGGGCGGCTGTGAAGTTATCTTACCGCATTGCCTGAAGGCAATAGCTTGGTGGGGACAATCAGGGGTGTGCATGGGATTGGTATAATCTAGAGTGTACACTGGACGTGAACAATCGAGATGGCATTTTTTGTGAGCTCCAAACCGCCGATTACAGAATCTTTTTTCGGCAAGGGAAGGCGACGCTTTGGAAAATGCAAGTAAAACATAAATGGAAGGCGCGGAAAAATATAATCTGAATTTCTCTAAGTTAAGAATTTCTTGCGAATAATAAAATGGATTCAATCGACCGCGACGCCACTTTATTTGGAGTCTTGCTTTGCGTTATCCACCAAGCGATACGGGAAATGGAACTCTTATTCATTAAAAGGAAACCTCTAATTTAGACAACCCTAGTACACACTCTTGATTGTACCCACCCAGCTATTGCCTTCAGGCAATGCGGTAAGACGAACTCATAGCCGCCCGGACCCGGGCGGCGCACGCCGTATCAAGATGCGCAAGCATCTTAGGTTAAGCGGAACGCTTATTGGGGGATGCGTATGAGTTTTAGGCTGGAGGTTGAGTCTCCGGATTCGTCGATTTTTATATTTCCGGCGGCGCCTTTTTGGACTGAGTTCAGCAGGGATTTGCGGGCGGCTTCGGCGTTCCAGCCGGATTTTTCCATGGCGCGCCACAAGAGCATCACGCCGTCGTAGCCGTATGCTGCGGGCCACGAGGGGGCTTCGCCGAATTTTTCCCGGTATTTTGCGGCGAAGCGAACCCGCTGCGGGTTTTCATCCAGGCCGAGTTCAAAGGGAGTTTTCACGGCGTATGCCGCGATTTTTCCGGAGCTTCCGGCGTCCTTCCGGCGCGGGCCGCAGTTTGCGGCAAACACGCCTTCAAAGCCCTTGTTTTTGAGGCTTTCCAGCATGGGCGCCTCGGCGTCGCCGTAGCCTAGCAGCATCACGTAGTCTGCGTTGAGCCGGACTATCTGTTCGGCGAAGATGTCGAAGTTTTTCTCTCCGTCTCCATAGACGTCGCTGAACATTTTAAGCCCCATGCTTCCGGTTTCGTATTTCATGTATGCGCCCGCGCTCTTTCCGGCGAGGTCGTCCACGCTCATTATGACGATTCTCTTTTCCCTGTCGGGCGAGGCCATGACGGTTTTTGCCATGACTTCGCATTCTTCGGCCGCATTGGGGAATATCCGGACCGCGTTTTTGACATGGACTGCGGCGGGCGGGTATGCGCAGGCGAAGTTTACAAGCGTCCCCTCCAATTTCCCGACGTCTTCAAGGCAGAGCGCAGATTCGCTGCCCAGGCCGACGTGCAGGGCTTTTACGCCGCGCTCTTCAAAGGCCCTGAGATATTCCGCAGAGCGGCCTTCGGAGGAGTCCGCATACACGAGGGAAAGGCGCCTTTCCGGGTTCTGCGAGTTTATTTCGGCTTCGGCCGTCTCCATCCCGCGGCGCACGATGTTTGCGATGTCGGCGCGTGCGCCGGTAAACGGGAGCATCACCCCCATCTCCACTTTCTCTGCGCTTCCCGCTTCGGGCGTGGAGGAGCATGAGGAAATCAAAACTGTCGCCGCAGTGAGTGCGGCGAGCTTGAACATGGATTTGAAAGTCGTCATATCGCTGTTTTTTTTGCGTGTTCTCGGCCTCCGGCGGGAAATTCCTGCGGGATGCCCGCCGGGCCCGCTTGCGCGGCTTCAGGCTTTGCGGGCCTGCCGCAGCCGAAGCCCGGCCGTGAGGGAGCTTGCGGATTGGTTCGGCGCGGAGGCGTTTTTCCCTCGCCTTTTGCGGGAGGCTGCGCGATTGTGCTGCACAAATGCGAGGGAAGTGTCAGGATTTTGCAAGGATTGCGCCTTTTTGCGCTGCGGGACAAAAAAGGCGGAAGCGTCTTGCCGCCTCCGCCTTTTGAATTTTACCGGTTCTCAGGGTTTTCCTGGGCGTCCGAATCGCCTTCTTCGGTCTCCGAAACCTCTTCCGAGGGCGGTTCGATGTAGTAGTTGCTGTAACTTTTGTTGTAGTACGACCCCGTGTTGTAGGAGGCCGCGCCGGAGGCGTTGACCATGTTGATGATGGCTCCGAGAATCGGAATGTTGGATTCGAGCAGCCGCTTGACGTAGCGCTTGATGACCTTGCGCTTGACGGCGTTGAACTTGATTACGTAAACGATGCCGTCAACGAGGGGCAGGATTGAGAACGCGTCGCTGACAACCCCGATGGGGGGCGTGTCGATAAACACTTTGTCGTAGCGGGTGCGGAGATCCTGGAGCATGGCGATGAACGCTTCGCTGTTGAGTATCTGCGTGGGGTTGCCGACACGCTTTTCGCAGGGGAGCACGTCCATGTTGGGGAAGTATTCCGCTATGACGCTTTCCTCCAGCGTGTTTTTGCCCTCTATGTAGGAGATAAGCCCCTTGTCCGTCTCTATGTCCAGAACTTTGGCCACGGCGGGCAGGCGCAGGTCGGCGTCTATCACTATGCATTTTTCCCCGTTCATCGCGGCGGTGAAGGCGAGGTTTGAAAGGACGAACGACTTGCCTTCCGACGGGGTTGTGGAAGTTGAGAGAATCACCTTCGCGTTCTTGCCGAGGGGGCTCAGCTTTATTCCGGAAAGCGCCGCCCTGAACGCCTCCGCAGCCCCCCGGTCGGCGTTCGAGGCGGAAACCTGCGCCTTTTCCGAGGAGTTGAGGCGCTTGATTCTTGGGATTGCGCCAAGAAGCGGTATGCCGATTACGGATTCGATGTCGTGCGCGCTCTTGGCGCGGTCGTCTATGAATGCGACGAGAAACGCCATGCCGATGCCGCCGAGCAGGCCCGCGACCACGCCCACTACGGAATTGAGGATGTAGTTGGGGTATGCGGGGTTGAGCGACGGGTAGGCCATGTCTATTATCTTGGCCGACGGCGGGATGAGGTTGACTTCGGCAAGGCGCTTGTTCATCTGGTCGGAGAGCGACAGGTGGAGCGTCTTGGCGGCGAGCTCCTCGCGCTGGATTGCCTCGTAGGGGACCGCCTTCTGGCTCAGCTCGTTTCTTTCGGCCGTCTTTTCGCTCAGGCTCTTCTGGAGGTTTTCATAGTTTTTCTTCGCGAGGGCGTAGGCGGTGCGGATTTCCTGGACGGCCGAGTCGATGGCGGCGTTAAACTCGTTTACGAGCTGTTCGCGCCTGCGGTACAGTTCGACCATCTTGGGGTGCTTCGCCTTGTAGCGCTTTTCAAACTGGGCTATGTCGACGTCTATGGCCGACTTCTGCTGGAGTATGGATGCGACGCGGCCGTTCTGGGCGATTCGCGGAATCTCCCACATGTTTTTGTTCTCGCGCTCGAAGTTTTCGATTATGCGCTGCTCGGCTTCGGCCTGCTCGTAGTACTGCTTGGCCTGGACGAGCTGCGTGGTGATGTCGGCGAGCTCCTTTTGCAGCATGTCGACGCGCTGGTCGAGGCTCATCGCCTTGTATTCCTCCCTGTAATTTGCGAGCTTGACGCCCAGCTCGCGCACTTTGGCGTCCTGCTGGGCGGTCTTTTCGCGGAGGTTGTCAATCATCATCAGCATCTCCTGGGAATTCGTGTGGCGGCTGTACGCGATGAACTGCGTAGCGTACAGGTTTGCCACGCGCGCGGCTATCTCCTTGTCGGGGTGCATGAAGCTTATGTAAACAACGAGGGACATTTTGCCCGGCACGATGTTGCGGTTGCGCTTTAGGATGGCCTCCTCGGATATCTTCATGCCGAAGCTTATCATGTCCTTGTACGGAGCCATGAGGCGCGAAATTTCCTCGGGCTTGAGCTGCTTTTTGACGTAGTTTACCACTTCGTCGCTCTCCAGCAGCTTTATCTGCGTCTGGAAGTCCTCGGTGTTCTGGATGAGCTGGCTGCGCATGTTGGTGCCGTCCTGGACCGGCCTGTCGACGTCCCTGAGAATCTGAATGGAGGAAACCGACTCGTACAGGGGCTCTACCTTGAAAGTGTACAGCATTATGCCGGCCAATATGATGGCAAAGGTCACGAAGATGAACATCTTCTTTTCGTACAGGATGTGCAGGTAGTCCGCAAAGGTGCGGTTGACAGCCTCCACGCCCATCGGCTGGGACTGCGGGCCGTATCCGCCGTATGTCCCGTAGGAGCCGTAAGAACCGTACCCGGAGCCGTATCCGCCCCCGCCGTACCCGTAACCGCCATAACCGCCGCCGTAGCCATAGCCCCCGTATCCCCCGCCATACCCGTAGCCGGAGGAGCCGGTTCCGCCCGCGAAGGTGGATACGCGCTTTTTCTTGACTATCTTTTTTACGGGCGCGTTTTCGCCCTGCTGCTGTTCGCCGTTTTTAAATTCTTCGCTCATCTTTTGTAAATTGTAAAAGTGCGTGCGCGGACGGTGTCCGCCGCCTTGTTTCGTGCTGCCTGATTCCGGGCCCCGGCCTTAGAATATGTCTTCCTTGACCTCGATTATGTCGCCGTTTTTAATCGGGAAGTCGGCCGCGCCGCGGTTCCGGAGGATTTCCTTGACGTCGATGTTGTAGATTTCCTCCTTGCCGTTGGGGAGCCTCCTGCGGACCATAACGTCCGTGCGGTTCGCCCTGGGGCTGAAGCCGTTGCAGCCGGCTATGACCTTGGTTATTGTCATGTTGTCCCCCTCCTCGTCCGGAAACACGTATTCGCGGGCCATGTTGACCCAGCCCATAACATAGCAGCTCTGCTTGGCGTAGGCGCGTATTGTCAGGGAAACGTAGGGATTTACAAAATAGTCCTTCTTGTAAAGTTCCGTTATCTTGTCCTCCGCCTCCTGGCGCGTGAGGCCGGCCACGTTCACCTTTTCAATGAGGGGGAGGGTGATGGTGCCGTCGGTGGAGATGCGGTTTTCCACATTTGTCAGCTCCGGCTCCTGAAATACCGTCATGGTTATAACGTCCATGGGGCGCAGCCTGTATGAGCTCGACGACGCCTTGGGCGCCTGGGGTTGCGGCTGGGGCGCCTCCGCCTGCTGTCCGAAGGCGGCATGCACATGCGCAATGGCCGTCGCCGCCAGTAAAATCAAAATCTTTTTCATAAACTCCTCGACAAAATAGCAGAGCCACCGTGTTTTCAACAATATTTTATTTTTGCGCCGCCATTATTTTTGGGGGACAGGCATAGGCTGGAACGCCCCGAAAAAACGAAAAATCTGGCGGTCTTTCGCCGCAGGCCGGGCGGGATTTTGCCCCTTTCGCCCAAAATTTCATTTCAGAATCCGATTTCCGCCTCCCCATATGTGCCAGACCCATTTTTGGCGGCGGCGACTTTGCGTTTCAGCCTGTGCGGGCGCGCTCGAAGGAAAATTTGGCGGCGGGGTGGCGCGCATGCCCGCATGCCGTTTGCGCCCTTTTCCGCCATCCGGACTTTTTGCGCCCCGCCCTCCCCCTTTTTTGGCGGATTTTTCTGCGAAAGCCGCCCCGGGGCGCCCATTCATTCCCCCGTGCAGCAAGGGAGCCGCAGATGCCGGCCAGTCTAAAAATACCCCCGCCCCGCAGTCAGGCCGCAGCCTCTCCGCCGCTTATCTCAAGCGGGAAGATGGCGTTTTTTGCGCATTCCGGCAAGTCTGCCAGCTTCATAGACGCCCGCCCGGCGCCCCCCCTGCCTTTTTTGGCAGGGCAAATCCGCCTGCGAGCGCAAAAAAAACGCCGCATCTTTACAATGCGGCGCTTAAAAAAATGAATCGAGCCTATTTTGCGAGGTTGAGCTGCTTTACGAGGGCGTCGAAACCGGCTTCGTTATTGATGGCAAGCTCCGAGAGCTGCTTCCTGTCGAGTTCGATGTTGGCCTTCTTGAGCTCGGCCATGAATACGCTGTACTTGAGGCCGCGCACGCGGCATGCCGCGTTTATCCTGGCTATCCAAAGCGAGCGGAAGTCGCGCCTGCGCACCCTGCGGTCGCGGTATGCGTAAACGCCGGCGTGCATCTGCGCGTCCTTGGCGAATTTGTAGAGGCGGGACTTGTTCCCAAAATAGCCTCTGGTCGTCTTCATTACGCGCTTTCTGCGTTTGCGCGTGCTGACAATGTTTGTTACTCTTGGCATGTTCTTATTTTGTTTTTATGGTCTGGGGGTCGCCGATTGCACCCTTTCAACGCGGTTTGTTCTCTGCTTCAACCTCCGCTTACGCGAAAGGCATCGCCCTCTTCATGTTGGCGGCGACACCCGGAGTCACGGACTTGTCGTGGCCCGCGGTGCGCTTCTGCTTCACTGACTTGCTGCGCAGCAGATGACGCTTGCCGGGGCTGCGGCGCAGGAGCTTGCCCGACGCCGTAACTTTGAAGCGTTTTACTATCGATTTTTTTGTCTTTTGCATTTTTCCCTTTATTAGAAAACCAATTAATAAAAAGCCGGAATTTACACCTGTAAAGCTTTTTTATAACTTTTTTACCAACGTACCGCCAACGTACCGTTGGATCTAAGATGCTTGCGCATCTTGGTACGGCGTGCGCCGCCCGAGTCCGGGCGGCTGTGGATTCGTCTCACCGCATTGCCTGAAGGCAATCGCTGGGTGGGGACAATCAAGAGTGTATTTGATAATCACTTTTTAATAAGTGTAAAAAAGCGTACCTCCAACGTTCCGTAAACGTTCCGTTTAATCTAAGATGCTCGCGCATCTTGGTACGACGTGCGCCGCCCGGATCCGGGCGGCTGTGGGTTCGTCTCGCCGCATTGCCTGGCGGCAATCGCTGGGCAGGGACAATCAGGAGTGTATTTGATAAGGGTCTAACATAGACGAGGAGACGGGAAGCGCATTCTGAAATGGAATTTCACGGGGACAGGAAAAATCCTGCCTGGCTTTTCATTTCTTTCGGGGCATTCTAATTTATGTCTGTCTCTTTTTAATAAGTAAGCCTGCCGTTTAATCTGAAATGCTTGGGCATATTGAGATTGTGTACGCCGACGGCGGCGGCGGGAAAAAATCCCGCTGGAACGCCGGCCGGGCGAATGCGGCGGGCCTTTTCAAACTAATCTTCCGGATACGAGTCCCTGTACTCAAACCAGTCGAAATCTACTCGGGACGGCTTGTCCTGCGATTTTTCCTTGTGGGCGAACAAGCCTATCATGACTCCGGTGAATCCGCCGGCGGTTTCAGTGCTTATGTATTTTGCATCCATGTCGCCGAGTTTTTCAAACGACTTGCCGTCTGCGGAGAAGAAAAAGGAATAAAGGCCGTTTCCGCCCTCGATGCGGAGGCAGACCCTGTCGGAGGAAAGCGGAATTTCAGGCTGGGGAGAATGTATGTACGGGAGCCTGTAATCCACCGTGACATACTTTTTTCCGCCCCTGTTTTTCACGGCGAGGTCGTAATGGGATCCCGCGATTTTAAACGCGGTAATCCCGGCGGACGAACCCGGCTCCAGGGCCGAAACATCCAGGGCCGCCGTTGCAGAAAATTTGTTCTGCTGCTGCCTGCGCCCCACAAAGCTCGGCGAGCCGCTTTCGTCGAGAGTCCTGCCGGATGCATACATGCGCAGGAATCCGGGGCGTTCGGAGAGCGAGTAGTTTTCGGCATCGGGTATGCAGATGTGGTTCCATTCCGCAGAAAGTTTTTCCGCGTCGAAGTTGTCGCGCGGAGGCTTCGGCTGGACTTTTGCGGGCGGAAGGGTCGGGCAGTCCATGACTTGCGAGACAGTCCCGTTTTTGTTCACCACGGGCCATCCGCCCTCCGGCCATGAAACGGGCGCAAGGTATGTCTCGCGCCCCGTCTGGTGGTGCATCCCGTTCTGCGGCCTGACGCCTAGAAACACCGCCCACCAGGAGCCGTCGTGCGCCTCAACAAAGTCGGCGTGCCCCACGCACTGGATGGGGCTTGCGGCGCCTTCCCTGCCTCGGTGGGTGAGAATGGGGTTGGCGGGGTTTTCCTCATATGGGCCGTATATGCTGCGGCTTCTTGCGATTGTGGCCATATGCCCGTATTCCGTTCCGCCCTCCGCCATGAGCAGATAGTAATAGCCGTCTTTTTTGTAGATGTGCGGCGCTTCCGCATAGCGGCCGCCGGTCCCCGCCCAAATCTGTCTGGGCTCGGTTTTAAGCTCCCCGGTTTTTATGTCGATTTCGCTCAGGAAAGCGCCGCCCATTGCGGAAAGGAAATACACCTTACCGTCGTCGTCGAAAAATATGTCCGGGTCTATCCCCCCCTGCCGAACCCAGACGGGATCAGACCACGGGCCCGCCGGGTTTTCAGACGTCACATAAAAGTTCCCGCCTTTGGGGACGAGCGTTGTTGTCATGTAAAACGTCCCCCGGTTATGGCGTATGGAAGGCGCGTAGATGCCCGTCCAGGCCCCGACATCCCGAAGGGGAATCTGCGAGGGGCGGTCGATACAATGCCCTATGTTCTTCCAATTGACGAGGTCTTTGCTGTGGTGGACGGGCACTGCGGGATAATATTGGAAACTGCTGTTTACCAAATAGTAGTCATCGCCCACCCTGCACACGCTGGGATCGGGATAGGAGCCTGGCAGAACCGGATTTTTGTAGGTTCCGGCAGGGAGGAGGGACGGCAGGGCCGCCAAAATCAATGCGCCAATGGTGTATTTCATAAAGCCTTTCACAAATCAATGCCAGCGGTATTTCCCCTCGTTTGACGGCCCGGCCCCGAGGAGCATGAGGGAGGCGTCGCGGGCCGCGTCGCGTATGGCCCGGACGCATGGCTCGTCGCAGACTTTCATCCCGGCGCGGCGGTCGAAAAGGGCGAACGTCTCGCCTTCGCTTTCGAGCACGCCGTTATCCCATGAGAAGGGAACGGCCCCGGAGAGCTTCGCGGCCCTTGTTATATAGTAATAGTAGTAGGCGCGGGAGGCGTCGTGCTTTTTTTGAAGGGCCGCGTCGGCGAGACTGCGCCTTGTCGCGCCGTATTCGCCGAGAATAAGCGGGATTCCCCTGTCGCAGAACTTCTCCTTCAGCCGCGCGAAAATCCCGTCAACAAACTCCTCGTCGCATCCGCTGTCAAAACGGCTTATCCCGCCTATATCCGGATGCTCGAAACCGCGCCCCCAAAAATATCTGACCTTCGCCCACGGCTCCTCGCCGTCTTGAGGGCACAGGCCGAACCAGTAGGGCCCGTAGTAGTGGAATTCCGCCATTAGCCGGTTTTTGCACGGGTCGCGCGGGAGAAAGTCAAAAAGCAGGGTCTTTTCGGCGTCCGTTTCCGGCCCCTGGACTACGAGGCACCTTTCTGCGTTGTTGCCGCCTGAGGCGCGCACCGTATCGACGAAAACCTGGTGGTAGCCCCTCAGGACGCCCGCAGCTTCGGCATCTTTTGCGGACGGCTCGTTTGCGGAGGCAAACAGGAGCCTGTCGCCGTATTCCCTGAAGGTTTCGGATATCTGGCCCCAGAGCTTTGCCTGCATCTTTTCCACTCCGGCGCGCGCCCGGGGCGTGCAGTTTTTTTCAAGCCAGCCGCCGTCGGTGTGGATGTTTAAGACGACGTACAGCCCGCACGACAGGGCGTCGTCCACGACCTCTTTTACGCGCGCCATGCGGGCGGGGTCTATGTTGCCCTCCCCGTCCGCGAACGAGCGCCACGCGCACGGGATTCTGACGGAGCCGAAGCCGGCGGCCTTCACAGCCTCGAACATTTCCCTCGCAGCCGGCGGATTCCCCCAACGCTCCTCACCGCCGGGAACTTCCATGGAATTGCCGAGGTTCCACCCGGTTCCCATTTCCGCGGCGATTTCCGCGGCGGGGCGCATCGTGGTTTCGGGCGCGCCGCAGGCGAAATCGCACGCAAGCGACAAAAAGAGAAGTGCTGAAAACGTTTTCGCCAAAGTCATGGACGCAAAATCTGCATATCCGCGCGCGTTTTCAACACATTTGAATTATTACAGTAATCCCCGCCCGCCCCGGGATTCCAGAATTCCGCGCCGCAGGGCGAAAAAAAGGCCCGGGCGCAGGCGTCCGGGCTTCAGGGATGCCCGCAGCGGCGGGTGGCGGGGCTAGCCGTTGCCGACGTCCAGACCCCAGCGCTTCCTTAGCATGCGCTCCCACGGCGAAAACAGTATCTTGTCGGCCAGAAGCCCGATTGCAACCACCACAATCATAATGCCAATCACCTGCGACATGTCCATGTTCTCGCGCCCGTAGTGCAAAAGCTGGCCGACGCCGACCCCGGAGAGGATGGTCACATATATTTCGGCTGCCATGAGGGACCTCCACGCAAAGGCCCAGCCCTGCTTCATGCCCCCCACGATGCTCGGGAAGGCCGCAGGCATTATCACGCGCAGCCACGTGTGCATCCCCTTTGAGCCCATGGTGCGCGCCGCGCGTATGTATATCGGCGGTATGCTCATGACGCCGTGCTGGGTGCTTATCAGAAGCGACCACATGGTGCCCATGAGGACCACGAAGAGCATCGCCTCGTCGTTCTGGCCGAACCAGAGAATTGCAAGCGGAACCCAGCAGACGCTGGGCAGGGCCTGGAGGCCGAGGGCAAGCAGCCCGAGGGTGTCGCGGAACACCCGCGAGCGGGCGCACAAAACCCCGAGCGGAACGCCGAGCATGAGCCCCAGCGCATACCCCATTATCAGCCGCTTGAGGGTGACCCACACGGCGGCCGGGAGCACCCCGGAGAGCGTCGCCGTCTCCAGGTACTCGCCCACCGAAAACGGGGAGGGGAGCACGAACGGGGCCCAGATTTTGGCGCGGTACAACAGGTACCATACAAGCACTATGGCGCACATCCCCAAAAAGGGGACAAGGAGGTTGTTTTTTGCGTAGCTTAAAATCTTTTTCATGGCCTTATTCCGCGGCTGCGCCGAGATGCTGCTTGAGGGCGGCGGTTATCGTTGCGGATATCTCGGACAGGTTGCCGTTATTTATGTCGCGCGGGCGGGGGAGGGGTATCTCAAACTCCTCGCGTATCCTGCCGGGATTCGGGGAAAAGAGGACGACGCGGTCGCCGAGGCACACCGCCTCGCGGATGTTGTGCGTCACGAACACAATCGTCTTTTTGCGCTGCTGCCATATCCGCTGGAGGTCGCCGTACAGGTTTTCCCGCGTCAGCGCGTCGAGGGCGCCGAAGGGCTCGTCCATGAGCAGCACCGTCGGGTTCGGCGCGAGCGACCGGGCCAGCGCGACCCTCTGGCGCATCCCGCCGGAAAGCTCGTGCACGGCGGAATGCATGAACTTCTCAAGGCCCACCAGATGCAGGTAGAACTTCGCCACCTCCCTGCGCTCCCTGTCGTTTAAGTTGGGCTTAAGGCGCAGCCCGAACATGACGTTGCCCATGACGTCCAGCCACGGGAACAGGGCGTGCTCCTGGAACATCATCATCCTGTCGCGGCCGGGGCCCGAGACCGGGACGCCGTTTGTGGATATAGTCCCGGAGTCGGGGGCGTCCAGGCCCGCTATGAGATTGAGAAGCGTGCTCTTGCCGCATCCGCTGGGGCCGACGAGGCATACGAACTGCCCCTCCTCCACATGCAGGCTTACATTGTCGAGTGCGACAAAGCGCGCGCCGCCCTTGCCCTCGAAAGACTTTGAGACGCGGTCCACGACGAGCTTCGAGGGAGCCACGTTTTTGAGCTCCGCGGCGACCTTGTGCGAATTCGGTATCGGAAGGTTTTCCATATTAAAGGGCCGGTTCGGCGGGGAAGAGGGCGGACATGTCCATGCGCTCCTTTATGAAGCCGCACGATATGGAGTCGTCCACAAACTTTTCAATGCCCGCCCTGTTCAGCTTGGGGGTGAAGGTTATGCGCTTCCAGGCGGATTCGACGAGCGCGGGGTCCATCCTGGCGCGCGTGAGGCTCTCAATGCCCTTCAGCACGAGCTTCCGGGCCTCTTCGGGGTTGGCGTTTATCCACTCCGTAAGCTCCACGTGCGCGCGCTTTATCTTTTCCACAAGCTCCGGCTTGTCGCGCAGCATCCCCGCGCTTGAGACGAGTATGGTTGTCACGGCGTCCTTCTCAAAGAAGAACATCTCGCCCCCGCCCTCGCGCTCGAGGCGCGACACCCACGGCTCAACGGTCCACGCCCCGTCGATGTCCCCGCGCGAAAACAGCGCGAGCTGCTCCGGGTTGGCGGTGGGGATGACTTTGACGTCCCCGCCCGCGCCCTGGTTCACAGTCATGCCGTTTGCGATGACCCACGCGCGGCAGGCAACGTCCTGGGTGTTGGCAAACTGCGGGGTGGCGATGCTCTTGCCCTTCCACCCCTCCGGGCTTTTTATGCCGAGCTTCCGGTTTGCCACAAGCCCCGCCCCGCCGTCGGCGGCCCCCGCGAGTATGCGTATCTCCTGCCCGCCCGACTTTATGAAGGCGTTTATGGCCGGATTGGGGCCGACGTAGGTGACGTCGAGCGCGCCCGCGTAGATGCTGTTCATCGCGCTGGGGCCGGCGTTGAAGGAAGTCCAGCTTATCTTAACCTTGTCCCCGAGCCTCTCCTCAAACCATCCGCGCCCCTCTTTTGACATCTGGTAGGCGATGACCCCCTGCGCATGGGTGACGTTCGGGAAAAAGCCCATGTTAAGCTCCGTCACGCCGTCGTCCGCCTTTTTGGAGCATCCGGAAAAGATTGTCATTGCCGCACAGGCGGCGAGAATAAGGGCAGTTTTCATAATCGGGGCCTTTCTTTACATTCGCGCCATATTAGAGGGAGTTTTGACATTTTTTACAATATTTTTCTGCCCCCGGACGCCCGCCCTGTCTCTTATACACATCTCCGAGCCCACGAGACCCTAAGACA
>URJJ01000006.1 GCA_900548185.1 uncultured Opitutales bacterium | reverse complement strand
CTCCAGTATGCGCGCCTTGAGGACAACCCGACCGTGTTTTTGGTCGAGTCTGAAATGTTCAGAAACCTCGGGCGGCTCCAGACTTCCCTGCGCGACAAGGCCTTCCTGAAATTCGACGAGGTAAACTGCGTTGAAATCGACATCTCCACCCCGTCCTCCTCCGTAAAGCTCAAGAAGCTCGACAGCGGCGTGTGGGACGCCATCGGGAAAAATTCCGCAGGCGCAATGGAGACAGTCACGGCCGACTACGCCATCGTAAACTCCATAATTTCTCGAATGAAGCAGATACGCGCCAGGGAATTTGTCACGGACGCCCCCGGCGAGGAGTCGGCGAAATTCGGCTTCGACCCGCCGGCTTGCAGAATCATGCTCCGGCAGGCCAACGGCTCCTCCCAGACCCTCATAGTCGGCGCCGAGTTCGCGGGGCCGGACGGCAGGCTGCGCTATGCCAAAATGGCTGGGGACGCACCGGTGTACGGCATTTTGCCGAGCGTCATGCAGAACCTTCCAAGCGACGTTTTAAGCTGCAAGTCCAGGATGTTCAATGTCTTGCCTGAAAAGGCCCAGGTGCTGCGCGTGGCGCTTTCGGATGTCGCGACGGGCAAGACATTCTTTGAGCTTTCCGCGCCCGGCGGAGACTGGGCCCGCGCCCTCCAACCATTGCCTGAAAAGCGCAGGATAGCGGCCTTCAGGGTCGTGGAGTCGGTTAGGAAATTTGTGGTGGCAAGGTATCTCGAAGAGGCGTTTTCTGAAAAGGGCGCCTCGGCGGGCGGACGGGAATTCCCCTGGAAATACAGGCTCTCGGCTGACATAGAGATGCCGGGAACGGGTGGGGACAAGTCGGAGACGCGTTCATGGGTGTTTTCGGACAGGGTGTCCGGCTCGCTCCAGTACGGCGGAAGCGCCGCGGCGGGGGTGGTGTTTGAGCTCCCGCAATCGCTTGTGGACAGCATATCGGAGCTTACCATAGAGGCGGATCCGCCGATAATCCTGAAGACGCCCCCGCCCCAGCCGGTACTTCCCCCTGAGGCGGCGGCAGGGGCGAAGTAGCGCCGGCGCGCGCGGGCGCCTCCCCTCTCCCGCGTTTTTTTGGAGGTTTTGGAGAGTGAAGCATTTGGGAGTCCCCGGATTTTTTAGGGCGCTTTTTTTCAAGGCGGGCCGCTTGGGCCTGTTTGCATTGAACTGCGCGCTGTTTGTCTCTTTTGTGCTTCTGGCGCTCCTTGCGGGCGGCCTTGCGTCGGGATGGTCGGTGGATGCGCCGGACTTTCTGCGGGAGGAAATTCTCAAAACCGCCTCCGACAGGGGGATTCGGCTCGGCGCCGACCGCATGGTTTTGGACCTCGACGGTTTTGTGGAGGTATTCGGCATCGAGGCGGGTTTTGAGGATTCCGAAAGCGACTTCTTTTCGGCGGACAGGGTTTGCGTAAAGTTTGACGTGCTCTCCGCGCTCTGCGGCAAATTCAGATTTTCCGGCCTCTCCCTGTCCGGGGGGCGCCTGGGGGCGGGATACGCGACGACGGCCTCCGCGCCCGTCCTTGAGAAACTCCACCTCGAAGCGGTCCGCCAGGGCAGGAGGCTCGACCTCGCCTCGGCGCATTTCGATTCCGGCCCCCTCTGCGCCTCGCTGCGCGGAACGGCGGACTTGGACGCCCTCGCGGCGCTCGCCGGGAGCGGCCGCCCCTCCGGCGGCGGAGCGGAAAAGTCCGCAGCCGGGGTTTTGAATGAAATATGCATGCGCGCGGAGGGCTTCCACAAGGCTTTGTCGGCGGCCTCCCGGCCCGCCGTGGTTGCGGAGTTTTCCATAGAAAAAGGGGGCAAGATAAGGGCGCGGGCGCGGGCCTACGCGGATTCGCTTTCATTCGGGGACGGGGGAGACCGGGTTTTGGTTTCGGATTTTTCCGCGTTTGCCGCCTACGACTCCGCAAAAAATCCCGCAGGCTTTTTTGTGGACGCGCGGGCGATGGGATTAGAGTCCGGATTCGGCGTCCGGGCCCGAGCGGTTTCCTTAAGCGGCCTTGCGGACGTCTCCGACATGTCGCTTTCAGACGCCTATGCGTCGGTTTCCGGGGCCGGGTTCGAGGGGGTCGAAATAGCCTATGCCGCAGTCTCGAAGCCGCGCCTTTCAGCGTCGGACCTCGTGGACGGCGCGCTGGCGTATGCGAGGGTCGGGAATGGATTTGCGCAGGCCAGGCTTTCGGGTTCCGCTGCGGCGTTTTCCGCCGAATTTGATTCGGACCTCAGCGTGGGGGACATCCTGAAATGCCGCCTCATCCCCCGCATAAGCGAGCTTGAAATGTTCGATTTCCGCGCCGGGCTCTCGCTCCAGGGTAGGGTCGAAGTGTCTTTGGGCGCGGAGCCGTCGGTTTCGGCGAGGGCGTTTTTCGGCGTTCAAAACGCGGCGCTTTTCGGGGTCGAGACCGATTCCGCATGGGGGGGGCTTGAGTACGATTCAAAAAGCGGCGTATTTTGGGCGCGCGACGTCGTCGTCATCTCGAAGGAGGGGTGGACGATGGGCGGGGACGTGTATCAGAACCTGAAAACCTACGACTACCGCTTCCTCCTTGCGGGCGCGCTAAGGCCGATGGCCATTTCGCATTTCATGGAGAAGTGGTGGGGGGAGGTCTTCTCGGATTTTTCGTTCGCTCCGGGGGCGTTCCCGTATGCGGACATATCCGTGGAGGGCACGTGGGGGAATCCCGAAATCATGTATGTGTTCGGCCATGTGAACGCGGACGGGGGCATATACAGGGGGGTGGAGTTTGAGAGGGCGTCGCTCGACGTGTGGGTCAACCCCTCGCGCATTTCGCTCTTGAACCTCCGGGTCGCAAACGGCGCAAGAAAGCTTGCGGGCGCCCTCGACTGGACCTACGGCGACCACCGGATAACCTCGTACGACGAAAACCGCGTCTATGCTGTCTCCACGCTCGACAGGCGCGAACTTCTGGCCCTCGGCGGAGAGCGCGCGGCGGAGGCTGTGGAGATACTGGACTTTGAAAACCCTCCCGAACTGAAGCTCACCCTGTTCATGCCAAACCCGGCCAAATACCCCGACGCGCCGGACTCGCTAAACCTCGACTACTTTGCGTCAGGGCTAACGCGCGCCGGCAAGTTCGACCTTGAAAACTTCCGCTTCCGCGCCTACATGAAGGGCGACGACATAAGCCTTGCCGATATGTCGTTCGGATGCGCCGGCGGCAAGGGGTCTGGGACGCTCTTTCTTTCAAAGCGCCAGGGGAAGGACTGGTTTGAAGCCGACATCGCGGTGTCGGGGGCCGACCAGCATAAGTTTACGCGCCTCCTCCAGTCGCTGGGCTCCGGGGAGGACGCTCCGGAAGAGCCGGCGCAGAAGCCTAAGCCCGGGGACGTGGGCGTCGTGGACGGCTCTGCGAGGCTGTCGGGATTTGTGGACGACGGGGCCTCGATTGCGGGCGGCGGCTCGGCGTCGCTCAAGAATGAGGAGCTTGCTGAAATCAACATACTCGGCCTCATATCGCGCGCAACCTCCTCCCTCGGCCTCCCCGTCGGGGCGTTCGATTTGGATTTTGCGCGCTCCGACTTCAGCATATCCTCCGGGGTCGCGGAGTTCCCGAACCTCGTTGTAACCGGGCCTGCGGCCAGGATAAGCGGGCGCGCGAGGTACGACTTCATGAAAGACGACCTCAACGCCAAGCTGATTTTCGCCCCGTTTGCCTCGATAAAAACCCCCATCGTCTCCCAGATTTTCAGCATGGTAAACCCGCTTGCGAGCGTCGTGCAGATAGACATGACAGGCCCCTTTGAAAACCCGAAAATCTCCTTCGCCCTGAGGCCGCTCAATTTCTTCAACAGCGAAGAGTCCATACTCGAAAACATCGGCGCCAGGCTTGAGGACGAGGCGGCCGAGGCCATCCCTTAAGCGGCGTTTTGCGGCGGGGCCTGAATTGCCTTGTATTTTGTGCGGGGCGGGCTAAAACGTTTCTGCATATGGAAAAAAGTAAGAAGCTTCGCTGCGGCGTCGTGGGCGTGGGGTATCTGGGCCAGCACCATGCGCGCATTTATTCGGAACTCGACAAGACCGAGCTTGTGGGGGTTTATGACGCGAATCCGGAGCGCGCGGCGGAAATCGCCGCAAAATGCGGCTGCCCCGCGTTTTCATCCATAGACGACCTCGCGCGCGAGGCCGACGCGCTCAGCATCGCCGTGCCCACCGACAGGCACACGCAGGTCGCCCTCCCGCTGCTTGAGGCCGGCTGCCACCTGCTTATAGAAAAGCCTATCTGCACGTCCGTGGAGGACGCGCACCTCATTATGGAAAAGGCCCGCGCCGGAAACCTCATCGTGCAGGTCGGCCACATCGAGCATTTCAACCCCGTCATGGGCTTCATGGAATCCCACGTCTCCTCCCCGCGCTTCATCGAGGCAAACAGGCTCGCGCCCTTCAATATCCGAGGGACCGAAGTCGGCGTCGTGCTGGACCTCATGATACACGACATAGGCATCGTGCTGAAGCTTGCGAATTCCGAGGTGGAATCGGTGGAGGCGGTAGGCGTCAACGTGCTGAGCCGCACCGAGGACATCGCAAACGCCCGCATACGCTTCAAAAGCGGCTGCGTCGCAAACCTGAACGTGAGCCGCGTCAGCCAGAAGAAAATCCGTGAGATAAGGGTTTTCCAGCCTGGCGCATACATGTCTTTGGATTTCATGAACCAGTCCGGCCACCTCGTCCGGGTGGCGGACGGTGGCATCGAGCGCGTGGAGGTGCCCTTCGACCGCCAGGAGCCGCTTAAAAGCGAGCTGGACAGTTTCGCCGACTGCGTAATAAACAACAAAATGCCGAAGGTCGGCGCCAACCTCGGCAGCCTCGCGCTCGAAACCGCGCTGGAAGTCACAAGGCAGATAGCCCCGAACCTCCTGAAGCGCTGATGCCCGGCCGACGAGAAAATTTCGACTTCCCCCCGCCGGAGGACGGAAAGTGCGACGTGCTGATAATAGCAGGCGAGCATTCCGGCGATGAGCAGGCCGCCCGCATGCTGGAGGGGGCCCTCGAAAGGAACCCCGATTTGCGCGTGTGCGCCCTCGGGGGAAGGGCCCTGAAGCGCCGGGGCGCGCAGCTTTTGTACGACATGACCAGGCACTCCGTCGTGGGGCTTGTGGAGGTCGCAAAGAACTATTCGCATTTTAAGAGGCTCTCGGCCGCCGTCGTCAGGTGGATAGGGGAGTACCGCCCCCGGGCCGTCTGCTTTGTGGACTACCCCGGCTTCAACCTGCATGTGGCCTCGGAACTCAGAAAGGCCGGCATCAGTGTCAAGGGCGGCGGCAGCGTCAGGCTCGCCTACTACATAAGCCCCCAGATATGGGCCTGGAAGGCGAGGCGCAGGTTTAAGATGGCGGAGCTTCTGGATTCTCTGGCCGTCATATTCCCGTTTGAGGGCAAGTGCTATGCGGACACTTCGCTCAAGGCGGAATTCGTGGGGCATCCGTTCATGTCGGGAAGGTATTCTTCAAAGGTCTTTTTCGACAGGTCGGGGCCTCTCCTTTTCCTGCCGGGAAGCCGCAGGATTGCGGTGGGGAAGATATTTCCCGCGATGCTTGAAACCCTGGCCCTCCTGCCCGGCGAGAGGGCCGTCGTGCCGTATCCGAGCGGGGCGGTGCTGGAGGTGCTGGAGGGGGCGCTTGAAAGGCGCCCGGACCTGCGCGGCAGGGTGGAGCTTGTGAAGATTTCCTCGGAGGGCAGGATAGGGGCCAAGGCCGTGCTGATGAGCTCGGGCACCATTTCGCTTTCGGCGTGCCTGGAGGGCATACCGGGGGCGATAGTGTACATCGCAAACCCCCTCACGTATGCGATAGGGCGGCTGCTTGTGTCTGTCAAATACCTCGGGATAGCAAACATCCTGCTCGACAGGCCCGCGTGGCCGGAATTCATACAGGGCGCCGCGAAGCCCGCCGACATAGCCCGCAGGATTTCCGAGTGCATATCCCGCCCCGACGTCGTTGCCCGGACCCGGGAGGACGCGAAGATGCTGAGGCTGATGCTTTCCGCCAAAAATTCCCGGGACGCCTCCGAGTGGCTCCTTGAAAACGCCTCCGCGTGAGGGCGCGCGCCGGCGGCGGGCGTATTTTGGCGTCCGGCGCCCGGGATTTGCATTGGGCATCCGGCCGGCCTTCCCCGGCTGCGGGAAAGGCCCCCGCTACCTGAGGTCCGCCCCCTTGCGCACGGCGGCGAAGAGAAGCTGCTGGACGTAGCCCGCGTGGAGGCCGAACCTTTTTGCGGCAAACTCCCTGGCGGACTTGGGGTTTTCGAGGGAGTAGAGTTCGGCCATCGTCTTGGATATCCACGTGTCCACGGGGAACGCCTCGAATTTCGCGGCCCCGAATAGCAGGATGCAGTCGGCCACCTTTTCTCCGACCCCGTGCAGGGAAAGAAGGTATTTTTTTGCCTGCGCGTAGGGCATCTGGCGGAGCGACTCCGGCTCGAACCGGTCACTTAAAATTTTCTGCGCGGTCTTTTTCAAGTAGGCGGCGCGGAAGCCTATCTTGCAGCTTCTCAGGGTTTCGTCAGGCGCGCCGGCGATTCTTTCAAACGACGGGAGGGCGTTGTGGCCGCTCCCGGGTATAGGCTCTCCCAGAAGCTGCGCAAGGAGCGCGACGCACTGCTTTATCTGGACTATGCGCTTGCTGGATGAGCATATGAAGCACATTATCGCCTCGGCGGGGGACTGGCGGAGTATGCGCAGCGTCCCGTACATGCGCGCGGCTTTCAGCGCCCTCGGGTCGTCCTGGGCGCGGGCGATTGCGGCGTAGTCCCTGCCGCAGTCGAGGTAAAGCCCGAGGCTTTCCATGGCCCGTTCGGCGTCGGCGCATTCCGGAAACGATGCGAACACCCTGCCTTCCCTCAGGGCGAGCCTGGCCGCAGTCTTTTCAAAAACGCCCTCGAACGCCCCCCCGTCAATGCGGGTCCAGCGGAAAGACTGGCCGCCGTCCAGGGTCTCGGCAAAGTCCTCGGGGGTGAAGTGCGGCGATGCGGGCAGGGGGCGGAATTCAGTCCAGCTTGCCATCTTCAATGCTCCAAAGCCACGACTGCTTTTGGGCTATTGTGCGGCCCGAAGGGGTTTTTATCACGATTTTCCAGGCGTTTACCTTTTCGCTGCGGCCCTTCCAGTCGGAACCCGTCAAGCCGAGGACTATCTCGCGCAGGACGGACGAGGTTTCGGGGACTGCGAATTCGTACTTGCGCACCTTGGCCGTGGCGGATGAGTCCACATACAAGTCTATGGTGCATCCCAGGGCGATGTCGTCGGGGCCCCAGTCCATCATCACGAAGAAGTACATCCCCTCGCGCGAGTCGGGCTGAGAGCGCAGTGTGAGCCTGCCGTGCGTGAATTCCTCGCCGGTCAGCGCTTCGCCTATGGTGCGCGTCTGCCAGTCTTCGATGTGGCGCGTGCGCACGTATGATATTTCATCCCCGGAATTCCTGTCGACCCCCATTATGGTGCCGGACGGGCTTCCCGTCCCGGAACACCCGCATGAGAGGGCCGCTGCGGAAATGGCCGCGGCTGCCAGGAGGAGGATTGCCCCAGGTTTGTTTTTTTCAGATTTCATCTTCAGAAATAGAAGCCGACGGAGGTCGTGAACCACGAGTTGTGGTTGGGGCCCTGGTCTATGCCGGCGGGGCCGGAGCCGTCGTTATTGTAGGAGTAGCCGCCCCCTGCGGAGAAGCGCCAGGTTTCGTTGTGGACGTATACGAAGGATGCCTCGGCCTGGACGAAGCCGTAGGAATTTTTGACGTAGGAGCCGTTTACGCGGTTGTCGCCCGTCCAGCGGTTGGAGGCGACGTAGCCGTAGTAGGCCTCTATTTCAAGCGACAGGTTTTTAATCCCGAACACCTTCCGTAGGGGGATGACGGGGTTTATGCCCGCCATTATCTTCTGGGCGTCGAAGTCGGGGTTATACATGTAGTACACAAATGGCGTGGCGGCGACGTCGAGTATAACGCCCGCGTAGAAGTCGCCGTAGAATGTGATTCCGGCCCCCGGTATGCCCGGCCCGCACACGCGCTTTGTGGCATATGTGAAAGTCCCGCCCAAATCCACGTGGACGTAGTCGTTTAGGTTGTATTTCCAGCCGCCTGCGAACTTGTACTGCTGGGCGCTGCGACCCTCGGCCGGCATGAGCGCCGCCAGGTCGACGTAGCCGTCCCCCCCGAAGAACTCCCCCCTGTCTGAAAGCGACACCGCAAACAGGTTTTCGCCGGTCTTCATGCCCTCCTGGACGAAAGACGTGTAGTATTCGGCGTTGACGAGGGTGGTGTGCTCCGCGTCTATCCCAAGCATCTTCGCCCCGTCCATTTCCGTGAACACGCGCCATGTGTGCGGGTTTACGTCCAGCGGGTCTCCGGTGCCGAGGGGGCTTATCCCGTACTCGGCGAGGTCCCCGAATGCGGTTATCCGGGCCGGGGCGTCAAACGCCGCCGCAAGCGCCAGCGCAAATATGGCAAATTTTTTCATTGGGGAATTTTTGACAGGGGCGCCCCCGCTAATCAACCATATTCTTGGCGGAAAAAAGTATAATAATTACTTTGCAAAAGGGGGGCGAATGGTATTGCTTGGAAGGGATTGTTTTAAAGATGGCAAAACGCAGCGAAAGTTCGGCTTCCGCCGCCGCGGACACTCCTCGCGCCCCCCGGCATGTCGCCGTAATAATGGACGGCAACGGCCGCTGGGCCAAGGAGCGCGGCCTCCCGCGCATCATGGGGCACCGGCGCGGGGCCGAGATGGTGCGCGAAATATTCGGGGAAGCCTTCGAGCGCGGGATAGAGTTTCTGACCCTTTACGCGTTTTCATCCGAAAACTGGAACCGACCGAAGGAGGAGGTGGGGGCGCTGATGGGCCTGCTATTGTCCTCCCTGAAAAAGTACGGGGAGGACTTCGTAAAAAGGCAGATACGCTTCCGCACAATAGGAGACGTCGAAAAGCTCCCCCACGACTGCGTGCGCGCCCTTGGCGACCTGAGGGAAAAAACCGCGCAGTTTTCCAGGGGAAACCTCGTGCTTGCCTTAAACTACGGCTCGCGCGACGAGCTTGTCAGGGCCGTTTCCAAAATGTGCGCCCGGGGCGTTGCGAACCCCTCCTGGGGGGATCTCGCCGACAGCCTCGACACTGCCGGAATCCCCGACCCGGACTTCCTCATACGGACTTCCGGGGAGATGAGACTAAGCAACTTCCTCATGTTGCAGGCGGCGTACGCCGAACTTTACTTTACGGACGTTTACTGGCCCGATTTCGACAGGGCCGAATTCGGCAAGGCCCTCGACGAGTACGCAAGGCGCGAGCGGCGCTACGGCCTCACCTCGGAACAGCTTGGGAAAAAATAGGAAATGCTAAAGAGAACCGCCAGCACGCTGGCCCTTTGGGCCCTACTTGTATGCGTAATTTTTTTCGGGGGGCCGACGGGCTTTTCGCTTTTGATGCTCCTGCTTTCGATACCGGCCTCGTGGGAGGCGTGCATGCTGCTCAGGAAATGCGGGCTGAGGCCGTCGTTTTGCGCGGTTTCAGTGGCGGCCGTTTTCATGTTCTGCGCGGTTGAGGCGGCCTCCGCCTTCGGCATGGCCGCCGCCGCAGCAGCCGGCCTTTCCTTTTCGTTTGTGGCCGCCGCCGCCGCAGTTTCCGTATTGGCCGACCCGTATTCGGATTTTCCGATGAAAAGGGCGCTGCCTACCCTGTGTGTGGCCGCCTTTGTGCCGTTCATGCTGCTTTGGTACGCGGTCGTGGCCGTGTCGTTTCCGGGTTTGGAACACGCGGGCCTGGCGCTCGCCGTATGGGGGGTCGCCGCCGCGAAGTTTTCGGACATCGGCGGATACCTGTTTGGCATGCTCATGGGCAGGCGCAGCCTCGCCCCGTCCGTAAGCCCCAAAAAGACGCTGGAGGGGGCTGCGGGTGGAATAATGCTTTCCGCCGCCGTTTCGGTTGCGATTTTTGCGGGTTTCAGGGGCCTGCTCCCGCAGGAGGTTCCGTTTTGGGCGCTTGCGGCCTCGGGCGTTGCGGGAGGGGCGCTCATGGGGGCCGCCGCAATAGTGTCGGACCTCTTGGAGTCGGTCTTGAAGCGCAGGGCCGGCGTCAAGGATTCCGGAGCCACAATCCCCGGCATAGGCGGGGCGCTCGATTTGGCGGACTCCCTGCTGCTCACGGGCCCGCTCGCCGCCTTTCTTGGCCTTTTTGTCGCGCCCATGCTGCTTCACTTTGATTTGATATGAGAAGAAAGATTGTCCTTTTGGGGGCCACCGGCTCCATCGGCGACAGCACCCTCGAAGTCGTGAGGGCAAATCCCGACAGGCTGGAGCTTGTCGGCATCGCCGCGAACAGAAACTGGAAAAAGCTGGCTGCAATCGCCCGCGAATTCGGAGTCAGGCACGTTGCCGTGTCCGACGAAAGGGCATTCGCCGAAGCCGCCGGATGCGCGGGGGAGTTCGGGGGCGCCAGGCTCTACCGCGGGGCGGAGGGCCTTCTTGAAATTTCCACCATGGACGGCTTCGACACCCTCGTCGCGGCCGTGGTCGGCACCGACGCCCTCATTCCGACGCTTGCGGCAATCGAGCGCGGCAGGGACATCGCGCTTGCAAACAAGGAAATCCTCGTCATGGCCGGGAAATTCATGATGGAGGCCGCGCGGCGCAAGGGGGTGAAAATGCTCCCGCTGGACAGCGAGCACAACGCGATTTTCCAATGCATCCAGGGCGAGCGCGGCGAGGACATACAAAACCTCATAATAACGGCTTCCGGCGGGATGTTCCGCGACTACACCCTCGAACAGATGCGCGGCATAAGGCCGGAGGACGCCATGAAGCACCCCAACTGGAACATGGGCGTGAAGGTGACCGTGGATTCCTCCACCCTCGCAAACAAGGGGCTGGAGGTTATCGAGGCCAAGTGGCTGTTCGGCGTATCCCCCGAGCAGATAGAGGTGGTTGTCCACCGCCAGAGCATAGTGCATTCGATGGTGCGCTTCCGCGACGGCTCGATTCTCGCGCACATGGCGCCCCCGTCTATGACTTTCCCGATAGAGCACAGCCTCCTCGTGCCCGGGCGCGGCGTCCAGATTCTGGAGTCCGTGGACTTTTCCAAGGCCCTCTGCCTCGACTTCGCGCCGCCCGACACGGAACGTTTCCCGTGCCTCGGCCACGCATTTTCGGCCCTGCGGGCGGGCGGGGTGGCGACTGCGGTTTTCAACGCCTCCAACGAGGTCGCCGTGGCAAACTTCATAAAGGGCAGGATAGCGTGGCTCGACATCCCAAGGGTGGTTGGCCGGACGCTGGAGGCCGTTTCGCCTCGCGAGGCGGCCACTATCGAGGAGCTGCTCGACTCCGACGCGGAGGCGCGCGCCAGGGCCGCAGAAACCGTTGAAAGCCTCTCCTGATGCCGCCGTACACGGAAATTTTCCAGAGCGCCTGGGGCTTGGCCGTAATGGTGGTGTTTTTCGGCGGCTCCATATTCGTGCATGAGCTCGGGCACTTCCTCGCTGCGAGGTGGCGCGGGCTGAAAGTCCTGAAGTTTTCCATAGGATTTGGCCCTAAGCTCTTCTCCTGGAAGGGGCGGGACGGGTGCGAATACAGGATTTCGGCGCTCCCATTCGGCGGCTATGTGGCGCTGCCCCAGCTTGCCGACATGGGGAGGCTCGAGGGCGGCTCGGGCCGCAGCGGCGAAGACATGGGCGAGGAGGAGAGGCTGGCGCGCACGCTGCCGAAGATTTCATATGCGGACAAGATGATAGTCTCCGCCGCCGGGGCGTTTTTCAACGTGCTTTTCGCCGTGGCAATCGCGGCCGTCGTGTGGGTTGCAGGGGTGCCTTCGCCCGCCGCGCAGAATACGACCGTCGTCGGGTGGGTTCCTGAGACAATCTCCCCGGACGGCGTGGAAATTCCCTCCCCGGCGTATGCCGCCGGGATAAGGCCGGGCGACGAAATCCTCGAGGTGGACTCCTCCCCCGCGCAGAATTTCGGGCACATCGCAGAGCTTGTCGCCATGGGCTCGGGCCGCAGCCCGGACGGCTCGCCGCTTGCCAGCCTGAAGATAAGGAGGGGCGGAGAGGTTATGGACGTTTCGGCGGCCCCGACTCTCGTGAAAACCAATGTCGAAACCGGCGACGAAATCAGGATGCTTGGAATATTCCCGGCGTCTCCCGTGAGGGTTTCCGAAGTTATGGAAGGCTCCCCCGCCGAAAAGGCCGGCCTCATGCCCGGCGACGTTGTGGAAGCCCTGGACGGGGAGAAAATCCACTCGCAGATGCAGATTGCGGGCCTTCTTGAAAAAATGGGCGCCCCGCGGCCCGTGAGCCTCGGGATTCTGCGCGGCGATTCGAGAATGCGGCTTGAGGCCGAGCCCAGGAGGGTGGCGGTTGCAAGGCCGCTTTGCGCCGTGTCTTCCGCAGACGGGGGCGGGAAGCTCAGGCTCGTGTGCGTCACGCGGCCCGGGGCGGACCCCCTTGCGTTTTCCTCGCCCGGGTCGGTGCGCATCCTTTCCGTTGACGGGGGCGGCCCGGAATTTGCCAGGCTGTCGCCCGGGGACATCCTCGTGAAGGTCGGGGACCGCGACGTCTCCAGCCTCTCCGACGCTGCGGAGCTCTTCCCGGCTCCGTCCGCAAACGCCCCCGTGAAAATGCTCTTTTCCACCCCCGACGGCATGGGTGTGCGCGAAGTCGTGCTCGCCGGAGGCGCCTCGGCTTCGCTCGTCCCCCCGGCGTCCAGGAACATGCTGGGCTACGCGGTCTCCATGGAGCGCGTCGTCCTCCACCCGTCCGTGTGGGAGCAGATAGTGGAAAACGTCGGGCGAACATGGGGGGCGCTCGCAAGCCTCGTAAACCCGTCGAGCGACATCGGCCTGAGGCACCTCACCGGCCCGATAGGCATAGGGCGCGTGATGTACGGGTTTTCATTCATAGACATATCGCTGGTGCTTTCGTTCGTGGTCCTCATAAATATAAACCTTGCGATACTGAACCTACTGCCAATCCCGGTTCTCGACGGCGGGCACATGCTGATAGCGACGGTCGGGAAGCTCATGCGCCGCCCGGTGCCGGAGTCGGTTGTGGCGGGGCTCCAGGGGGCGTTCATGCTTTTCTTTCTGGGCGTCATGCTCTACGTCGTCTATTTCGACGTCATGCGCTGGCGCGGGGATAGCCGCGAAGAGGCAGCCGCGAAGGTCGAGGGCGCGTATTCGCTCGGCGAGATAAAATTCAAATAGCACAAAAATCATGGACAATTACTGCATATCAAGGTTCAACTGCGTCCGCTTCAGGACGCGCGAAGTCATGGTCGGCGGCGTCGGCGTGGGCGGCTCAAACCCGGTCCGCGTCCAGTCGATGACGAACACCAAGACGTGCGACGTCGCCGCGTCGGTCGGCCAGTGCATAAAGCTCGCCGAAGCCGGCTGCGAGATAATAAGGCTCACCGCGCAGAACCTCGACGCCGCGCGCGCCCTCGGCGAAATCTCCAAAAAGTTCAGGGCGGCCGGGTTTGAAAACCCGCTCGTAGCCGACATCCACTTCCTGCCCGCCACGGCCATGGAGGCGGTCGAGCACGTCGAAAAAATCCGCGTGAATCCCGGCAATTTCAGCGATAAGAAAAAGACCGCCCCCGTCGAATACACGGACGCCCTCTACGCCGAGGAGCTTGAAAAGGTGCGCGAAAAGTTCGCCCCGCTCGTCGCGCGCTGCAAGGAGCTCGGCAGGGCGATGAGGATAGGCACCAACCACGGGTCGCTCTCCGACCGCATAATAAGCCGCTACGGGGACACCTCCCTGGGCATGGTCGAGGCGGCGTTCGAGTTCGCCCGCATCTGCCGCGACATGAATTTCAACGACTTCGTGTTCTCGTTCAAGGCCAGCAACACCCGCATAATGACCGAGACCTACCGCCTTGCGGTGTCGATGATGATGAAGGAGGGCTTCGACGCTCCCCTGCACCTCGGCGTGACCGAGGCCGGCTTCGGCGAGGACGCCCGCATAAAGAGCGCCATGGGCATAGGCGGCCTGTTGTTCGACGGGATAGGCGACACCATAAGGGTTTCGCTCACGGAGGACCCCGTCGAGGAGGTTCCCGTGGCTGTTGAGCTCGCCTCGCTGGTCGATAAAATCAGGGCCGAAAAGGCGGTTTGCCAGGTGGCCGAGGGCATCGACTTTTATTCGTACACGCGCAGGCCGTGCGCCGACGTAAAGATTTCGTCCGTCGAAGTGGGCGCGGGACGCCCCCCCGCAGTCGCGGTATTCGGCGGCGCGGCTGAAAAGGCGGAATTTTCATTCAACTCCGACGGCTCGCCCGCCGGCGGAGGGGATTTCAGGTACGCGAAATTCTCGCGCCCGGACGAGCTGCGGGCGGAGCTTGAAAAGGGCGGGGCGGTCGCCGCGGAGATTTCCTGCGGGAGCCTCAAGGGCTTTGCAGATGTCATAAAATCGGCCGCCCCCGGAAAAATCGCGCTGGTTGCGCCCGCCCCTGCGGAGGGGAGGCACGCCGTGGGCGAGGCGCGCATGTTCGCCGCCCTCATGCGCGATTTCGGCATCGAATGCCCGCTGTTTTTGAAGTTTGACGACTCCAAGTGCGTGAACCCCGGCGCCTCCGAAAACTCGAAGCTGAACGAGGCTTCCATTTACATCGGCTCCCTCATGACAGACGGCATCGGCGACATCGCCTCCGCGTCCGTTTCCGGCTCGCCCGAGCGCGACGCCGACGTGTGCCTCGCCATCCTCCAGGGGGCGCGGGCGCGAAAAAGCAGGGCCGAGTACGTCGCATGCCCGAGCTGCGGGCGCACGCTCTACGACATCCAGTCGACGGCGGCCGCAATCAGGGAGCGCACCATGCACCTCAAGGACCTCACAATCGGCATAATGGGCTGCATAGTAAACGGCCCGGGCGAGATGGGGGACGCTGATTTCGGGTACGTAGGCGGCGCGCCGGGGAAGATAAACCTTTATAAGGGCAGAAAGTGCGTGGCCGTGAACATACCGCAGGCGGAGGCAATCGACCGCCTCGTCGCCCTCATAAAGGAGAGCGGCCGCTGGGTTGAAAAGGACGCCTGACGGCGGGCGCTGCACGCCCGCTATGGCATTGTTTGCCGGGCCGGGCGCGCCGGAAGGCGCGAATGGCGGCCCGGCTTTTTTGTGCCGGCATATATTGGGGGGCGGTGTCGGCGCGCCCCGGCGGAAGCGAAAGAGCGGGCGGGTTTCTGCATGAGGCGGGAAGCGCAGGAAAACCGCATTTTTTGAAGGCGAAATTCGGGGCAGATTCTCTGCCTCCCTTTCCGGTTTGCGCCGTTTTTTTTGGCTGCGTGCGCCGCGCGGGAATGCGTGCGCCGGCTTCTGCCGCCCGTCGCCCCGCGCCTTGCGTCGCCCGCAAGCGAGTGCGTTTTTTTTAAGAAAAATCTTGCCTTAAGGCATCGCGGGCCTTTAAGGATTTTTATCGGAAACGGACGGGTTCCATGCCCGCCCGCATTTATTCGGACAACTATTGGAGCAAGTCATATAATGGACAAAGTCAAATGTTCGTGCAAGGGGGCCAACCTTCCGAAGCTGCTGAAGCCCGCTCTGCTTTCGATGCTCGCGCGCGAGCCGATGCACGGCTACGCTGTCGCGCACGCCCTGAATTCCTGCGGGGTGTTCGGGCGGGATGTCGATTTGAGCGGGGTTTACCGCGCCATAAAGGAGCTTGAGGCGGACGGAAGGGTTTCTTCGAGCCTCAGGGAATGCGGGGAAGGCCCGGCCCGGAAGGTTTGCAGGATAACCGCTTCGGGGCGCAGGTGCCTTGAAAACTGGAGGGCGAGTTTGGAGTCTTACAGGGATCAGATTTCAAAGACCCTCGAATTTATGGAGCGCGGGGGGCGGGATGAATCCGTTTAAAATCTCGAAGTCGGACGGGCGGAAATATTTTGCAGAGCTTGCAGGAACTTTCGTGCTTTGCTTTTTCGGGCTGGGCTCGCTGCATGCGGGCGTGCTCGCGGGGGCCCATGCGGGCCTTTGGCAGATTGCCGTCATATGGTCGCTCGGCATATCGCTTGCGATATATTCCACCGCCGCAATATCCGGCGCGCACCTCAACCCCGCGATAACCATAGCGTTCGCCGCATTCGGCGGGTTTGAAAAGCGCAGGGTGGTCCCCTACATTGCATCCCAGGTTCTCGGCGCCTTTGCGGCGGCCGCCGTCCTTTACTGGATGTTTTCAGGGCTGATTGCGGAGTACGAGGCCGCCAACTCCATCGTGAGGGGGGGCGCCGGCAGCCACATGAGCGCGATGGTTTACGCGGAGTACTTCCCAAATCCGGGGATGGCGAAGGCCCTCGGGTGGAGCCCCGAAAGCGTGCCGATGGCGGCCGCCATGTTCGGCGAGGCGATAGGCACTGCGTTTCTTGCGTTTTTCATATTCGCGCTGACCGACTCCCGCAACGGCGCCTCTCCGGGCTCGGCCTTCGCGCCGGTTATGATAGGCCTGGGGGTCGGCGTATTGATTTCCGTGATTTCCCCCCTCACGCAGGCCGGATTCAACCCGGCGCGCGACTTCGGCCCGAGGCTTTTTGCGTGGATGTGCGGCTGGGGTTCCGAGGCGATTCCCGGGCCGCGCGGGGGCTTTTTTGCGGTGTACGTCCTCTCGCCCGTCGCCGGCGCGCTGGCGGGGGCGTTCGCCTACGGGATTTTGAAAGGAAAAAATGAAAAGGAAGGTTAAGATAATACTGCTGGGCGGCTTTCTTGGAAGCGGCAAAACCACGATGCTTCTGCGCGCCGCCGAAATACTCTCGGCCCGGGGCGCAAAGGTCGGCCTCATTTCAAACGACCAGGCGGCAAACCTCGTCGACACGGCCCTGTTTGAGGCGGGCTTTGAGGCGCGCGAGGTTTCGGGCTCCTGCTTCTGCTGCAATTTCCAGGGCTTTGCGGAGGCTGCGGAATCGCTCGCCGGGGCCGGGGCGGATGTCATCCTGGCCGAGCCCGTTGGCTCCTGCACCGACCTCGCCTCGACCGTGGTGCGCCCGATAAAAAAGCTCATGAAGGGCTTCGATGTCGCCCCGCTCGGGGTGCTTCTGGACCCGGAGCGCGCGGCAGCGGCATTTTCGGAGGGGGAGTCCGGCCTGGACCCGGACGCCGCTTACATAATCGGCCGGCAGCTTTGCGAGGCCGACTTTGTGGTGTGCGCAAAGTCGGACGCCTTCAGCGCTTGTGAAATGCGCAAAGCTGCGGCGCTTGCGGGGAAGCTTTCCGGCGGGGCGGAGGTTGTTTGCGCCTCTGCATTCTCCGGAAAAAATGTCGAAAAATGGCTTGATATTGCGCTTTCCGGAAAGCGTTCGGGGGCGTCGAAAATCGAGGTTGACTACGACCGGTACGCGCACGGCGAGGCCGTGCTCGGATGGCTCAACGCGAAGGTCGCGCTGAAGCCGGAAAAGGGCGCGCGGCAGAATCTGCGCGCCGCCGTTGCGGGGCTTTTTTCCGCCCTGCGCGGGGAGTTTGCAAAGAGGGGGGCCGAGGTGGGCCACGTGAAGGCCCTGGCGCGTTTCGGCGGGAGGGCCTACTGCGCAAACCTCACTTCTCTAAGCTCCAAAACCTGCGTCCGCAAGCTCGCCCCTTGCGGCGATTCAGGCGAATTCATGATACTGAACGCGCGCGTGCAGATGCGCGACCGCGATTTGGAAAAGTGCGTCCGCGCCGCGCTCAGGGGGGCTGCGAAGGGCGGCTTTAAGATGTCGCCTGCGGAGCTCGTCTCCCTGACTCCCGGAAGGCCGAACCCGACCCACAGGATGTGAGGGATGGCCCCGCCTGCGCCGAAGTGCGGGCGGGGCGCCGGACGCATCCCGGAAAGCTTTCTGCGCGCTCGCGTCCGCGCCGAGGCGATGCCGCCTTCCGTCTGCGGGAGGTGCGGGCGTTTCTTATCGGCGGGCCGTCTGCGGGCGACGTTTTGAGGGGCGGGGCTTCAGATTTCCCCGGCCTCGCGCATCCGGCTCAAATCCATGAAGTGCTGCTGGGCGGAGAAGGGTTCGCGCGCCTTCATCTCCGCGCTCTTATAGTAGGCACCGTTTGAGTGCAGGAGGTCGGCGAACATGTTGTCGCGCAGAAGCCCCGCGAGGATTTCGTCGACAATCCTGGACTTCAGGGCCTCGTCCTCGACCGGGAATATGCATTCTATGCGCCTGAACATGTTGCGCGGCATGAGGTCTCCCGAGCCCGCGTACACAAGCGGGCTTCCGCCGTTTTCAAAGTAGTATATGCGGCTGTGCTCCAGATAGACGCCGACTATGCTGCGCACGGTGATGTTTTCGCTCACGCCCTTGACGCCGGGGACAAGGCCGCATATCCCGCGCACGATGAGGTCCACCTTCACCCCGGCCCGGGACGCCTCGTAGAACAGGTCTATCATCGACTGCTCGATAATGGCGTTTGTCTTTGCGATTATGCGCGCCGGCTTTCCGGCCTTTGCGTTTTTGATTTCGTTTCTTATAAGCTCCGCGAATTTTTCGTGGAAGGAGAACGGGGCCACTATGAGGCGGCTAAACGACGGGGCCGCGACCTTGCCGGTCAGGGTGTTGAACACGCTTGCGACCTCGTCGCATATCTCGCGCTTGGAGGTGAAGTAGGAAAGGTCGGTGTAGGCCTTCGCCGTCTTTGAATTGTAGTTGCCCGTGCCGATGTGGGCGTAAAGCCTCATGCCCCCCTGGCCGGAGTTGCGGACGATAAGGCATATCTTGCAGTGGGTCTTAAGCCCAACTATCCCGTAGACGACGTGGACGCCCATCTCCTCCAGCTCCCTTGCCCAGCGGATGTTCTTTTCCTCGTCGCCGCGCGCCTTGAGCTCTACAAGCACCGTCACCTGCTTGCCCTTGAGGGCGGCCTCCTTGAGGCTCTTTAGGATGCGCGAGTCGCTGTTTGTGCGGTAGAGCGTGAGCTTTATGGCAAATACGGACTCGTCCTCGGCGGCGGTTGCGATGAAGTCTTCCACCGGGTCGAAGCTTTCGTAGGGATGGTGCAGGAGGCGGTCGGAAGCGTCGATTGTGTCGAATATGTTCTGCCCCTCGCGGAACCCGTCCGGAAGGTGGGGCTTGAATGCGGGGAATTTCAGGTCCCTGCGGTCTATGAGGTCGTATGCGGCCCAGAGGCGCAGCATGCTCATGGGGCTTTGGTCTGCCTTGTAAACGTCCTCCGGTTCGAGGTCTAGCGCGCCGAGCAGCAGGCGGAGGTTGGTCTCTGACATTGAGCTTTCCGCCTCGAGGCGCACGGCGGCCCCCTTCTTTTGGCGGTGCAGCTCGTTTTCGATGGTTTTGAGGAGGTTTTCCGTCTCCTCCTCGTCGATGTAGAGGTCGGAGTTGCGGGTGAGGCGGAATATGGCTTTGTTCCGCACCTTGTACCCCGGGAAGAGCCTGTCTGAAAAGTGCTTTATGACGTCGCTTAAAAACAGCAGGTGGTATTCGTTTTCCCTGCCGTTTTCGACCCTTATTATCCTGGAGAGAATCGGCGGCACGTGGACTATCGCGGTTTCCGCCGGGGCGCGCCTCACGTCTTCCCTGGCGATGCTGAGCATCACGTACATCCCCTTGTTTTTCAGGAATGGGAACGGGTGGGCCGGGTCCACGGCCATCGGCGTGAGGGCGGGGTAGATGTTGTCCGTAAAGTATTTTTCAAGCCACGCCCTCTCGGCGCGCGAGCACTCGGAGGGGGTTTTTATGAATATGCCGTTTTTGGAAAGCTCGGGCTTTATTTCAGAAAAGAAAACCCTGTACTTGTCGGCGACCATCGCGAGCGCCTGCGCCCTTATGCGCCTTATAAGCTCCCTCGGGCCCACGCCGTCGAAGTCCGCGCCCGTCACGCCGGACTCTATCTGCTGGACGAGCCCCGCCACGCGTATCTCGAAGAACTCGTCGAGGTTGGAGCTGACTATCGAAAGGAAGCGCATGCGCTCAAGGAGCGGGAAATTCGGGTTCGAGCAGAGGTTCAGGACGCGCCGGTTGAAGGCCAGCCAGCTCAGTTCCCTGTTGAAGTACGGATATTTTTCCGGCTCCGCGTGCCGCTTCTGTTCTGTTTTGCCCATGATGAAAATTAGAATATCGTAAAAGCGCCCTTTCAAGCCAATAAAAAAACGCGCGCGACCATTTAACGGGTTCCTAACAATTCCCCGGAGCGGGCCCGGGGGGCGGCAGGCCCTTAAAAATGCTTGCAAGGCGCGCGCCCCCGCGCATGCTTCAGGGGAATTATGGAAATTTCTGAAATGCTTGAAACCGCCTCCAAGACGGCCCTCGCCGCCGGGCGCAGGCTGGCCGGAATCGGCGGGCGTCGCGTGAATTCGGACGCCGGAAACGACGTCAAATTGCAGGAGGACGTCGAGAGCGAAGTCTTCATACGCGGACTCCTTGAGGATACCGGAATCGCGGTTGTGGGCGAGGAGAAGGGCGGAGATGCGTCGCTCATGGGGCGCGACGAGCCGTACTGGGTCGTGGACCCCATTGACGGGACTTACAATTTCCTGCGGGGAATCCCCGGCGTGTGCGTCTCGATAGGGCTCATGCGCGGCATGACCCCGCTTGCGGGGGCCGTTTACGACTTCACAAGGGACGAGCTTTTCAGCGGCGGCAAGGGCCTGCCTCTGCGCCTGAACGGCGCGCCGGTCTCTCCTGCGTGGGCGCGCTCGGAATCCCAGGCCGTAATAATGACGGGATTTCCTAGCAACACGGACTATTCCGAGGAAAACCTGCGCCTTTTCATAAACCGCATGGCCAAGTTCAAGAAGGTCAGGATGTGCGGAAGCGCGGCACTTGCCGTCGCCTGGGTGGCCTGCGGAAGGGCCGACGCCTACGACGAGCGGCGCATAAACCTCTGGGACGTGGCGGCTGGACTCGCGCTTGTGGAAGCCGCCGGAGGCGTGTGGAAGTGGGAGCATTCGGGGCTGGAGGGCAAACCGATGTCGCTCAATATCCAGGCTGCGGCCAGGGAGGAATTCTACGTTTAGCCTCCCCGCGCACGCCTCATCTGAAAAAAACGCGAACTGCATTTTCATGAAAAACGACAGATTTAAAAAACACCTCGTCCGCAGGCTCTCCTGGGGCGAAATCGACAAGAGCTACCTCGAAACCCTCGTCGGGCTTGCTAGGAACGAGGACATCGCCGGCCTCGGCCTGGCCAGCCGCCCCGCGGACGGCCGCGACATAACGACCGACACCCTCACCCCGGACTCCTCCGGCAGGGCCTTCCTTGTCGCCCGGCGCGACATGACAGTCTGCGGCCTTCCGCTTCTCGACATAATCCTCGGCGTCTATTCCCGCGCCGACGGCGAGGGCGAATGCTCCGTCAAGGCCCTTGCATCCGACTCCGCAAAGGTCTCGAAGGGGGATGCGATAGCCGAAATCTCCGGCCCCGCCCGCACGATGATAAGGGCCGAGCGCGTGATGCTGAATTTCCTCCAGCACCTCTGCGGGGTTGCGACCCTCTCTGCCAGCTATGTCGCGGCCCTCGGGGACAGCCGCTCGAAAATACTCGACACCCGCAAGACCACCCCCTGCCTTCGCGCCCTCGAAAAATACGCCGTGGCATGCGGCGGAGCCTACACCCACCGCATGGGCCTCTTCGACCGCGTGATGCTCAAGGACAACCATCTGGCGGCCTCCGGTTCTGCCTCTGGGCCGCTTCTTGCCGATGCCGTGCGCCGCGCAAAAAGCGCCAATCCGGACTGCGCGGTTGAAGTCGAGGTCGATTCGCTCGCCCAGGTGCCTTACGTTTTGGAGGCCGAGGCCGACGTGATAATGTTCGACAATTTCACGCTGGAGGAACTGAAGGCCGGGGTTGAAATGGCGGGCGAAAGGGCCTGGACGGAGGCTTCTGGCGGCGTGACTTTGGAGACCCTGCCCCTCATCGGCGCGATAGGGCCGGACTTCATCTCCTCCGGGGCCCTCGTGCACCAGAGCGCATGGATGGACATCGGCATGGACTGGGAGTGAGTTTTCGGACGCATTGAGCTCCCGCCGAGGCGGGGGCTTTTTTGCGGAGGGCCCGGACAGTCCGGGCTTTGCCGGATTTTTCCGCTTTCAATACTCCGAAAATTTGCGATAATATAAATCCAATGAAAAGCGCACAACTTCAAAAGTCCGTTATAAAGACCCCTTCAGACAGGCTCTTTGCCGACTTCATAAAACTTTACGACGCCTCCTTCCCCGCCTACGAGCGGCGCACCGCCGCCCTGCACGAAATCGCGCTCTCCGACCCTCGGTACACGCAGGAGGTCTGGACTTTCGGCGGCGACATCGCGGCCCTCAACTCCTACTGGACTTTTCCGTCCTACATATTTCTGGAGCACTACGCGGTGGGCCAGAACCTGCGCGGCAGGGGGATTGGGACCAGGCTTTTGTCGGAATTCGTGCGCTCGGCGGGCAAGCCGTGCATTCTGGAAATCGACCCGCCGGTTGACGAGGTTTCGATAAGGCGGCTGCATTTTTACGAGCGTGTGGGCTTCAAGGCCACGCCGTTTTACATCTCCCAAATTTACATCCCCGGCTACGAGGACCAGAAGATGCTAATCCTCAGCCATCCCGACGCCATATCCGAGGAGGCCTTTGGGGAATTTGAAAGCGACTATAAGAATATAATAATGCGCAAGTCCTAGGCGCCTGCCATTGCGCCCGCCGGCGCGCCCGCGGCTTTGCCTGCGGGCGCTTTTTTATGGATTGCGCGGGGCGCATGCGGTCTTTTTCATGCGGGGCGGCTGCGGCGGGCGGACTTTGCAGCGCCCGGCTTTTTTTGGGGGGGGTGCGAACCGTTTTTGAAAGGAGGTTTCAGCTTTTTTAGGCTGAAGTTACGTTTGAGATTTTTTGCAAACGTTTTTTTGCTTTTATATGTCAAACGCCGTTTCTCAAACGTAATTTATGTGCAGGTATTTTTAATTTAAACGTTTGAGGCGGCTTTTTTGAGGAGGTTTTTCTAAATTTTATCTTGTTGGTTTTAATTTAGTTAGGCTATTTTGTGCCGGATTTTTTGGAAAAGCTTTTAAATGGGTTGACAATATGCATGCGGGGTATATACGTCTGAATGCGCTTAAATACGAAACGCATTTTCAATTTGCCAGATCTGTCTAACCCCCAATATACTGTGATATGAAACGTCTATTACTGCAATTATCCGCGTGCGCCGCGCTTTTTGCCGGTGCAGCGCCGCTGTTTGCGCAAGAAGAGCCGACCGAGCCCTTCGACCCCTCAAAGGTGGCCCTGTGGGGCGCAAACAAAAACGGTTCGATGACTTCCAACGAGGCCAATCTGTTCGACCCGTACATATGGTGCCGTTACAGGGTTTCCGGGGATAATACATGGTATGATATCCCTGAAGACGAAAGGATTCTGCCGGACTTTTTGAACACCAATGTCAAGTTTGACCATGTCTGGCTGGACCCGATTACAAAGGCGGACGTCGAGGCTGCGGGGCTGTGGCAGACGGGCTGGAAGCCGGAGGGCGAGGGATTCAGCCCTGTCGATCCCGAAAAGACCTATGACGGCTTTGTCGTCAAGCAGTGGTCCGGGCTTTACAATACGAAGGTGACCATTACCGGTCCCGACATGGTTATGACGTTCATAAACGGCCTCAGCGCCGACGGATATAACGCCGAATTCAACGTCGAAAACGGCGCGACCGTGAATATTGTAAATACGGGGGCATACATAGCGGCTGAAAACCTCATCCTGAACTTTAGGGGCACGGAAGACGCGCGTGTCTCCTTTAACGGCAAGGTTGGCAAGTTCGGGGTTGCGAACTGGAGTTATGTTGACTGGGACCAGCTTGGCCTTAACAATGTGGAAGTCGGGCAGAACGCAAATGTCGCGATGGACCACGTAAACTGGAAGAATTCCACCGGCAACTTTACCATCCAGGCGGTTACCCTCAAAACGGTTGACGGCGAGAGGGTTATAGATAAGAATGCCGGCGTATTCTCCCTGGCGGACTCCTCGTGGACAAAGACGCACGGCAACATCACCATGAATGTCTTTAACGGCAGTTCTATTGAGGACATTACTTCCGGGTATTATTATAAGGGCGGCGGAAGCCTTTCAATAACCAATACCGACTTGGTCTGGGGGCTTCAATATGAGGACGATACGGGGGCTGTCAAATATAACGAGGTCAATGTAGACGCTAACGGCGGTACCATTTCCATAACGGGAAGCCTGGACAAATCCACGGGAAATCTGGACTGGATTTCCGGCAATATGAATGTCCGAAATGACGCCAAGGTCATTGTTGACAATATCAATATTGAGCAAAAGCGCGGCAGCATCAATATCGACTGCTTTACAGGCGGCGTTTACGATCCTTCGATGGGGGAATTTAATGCGGTTCTCGAAATAAAGGACAACGTCACGTGGAATGCTTCCGGCGGCATCGGCTTCGGGCATGCGCAAATGACGGATGGCTCCGGCAAACTGCTTTTTAGCGGAGAAAATTCCACCCTCAAGCTTGGCGCCGGCATTGGTGTCAATATCAGCGACCGCACCGGCGGCGATTTCTCCATTGTGATGCAGGGCAAGAATAATTCCCTCGAAGCTACGGGCGATATAAACCTCGACGGTTATAAATACGACAATGGCCTCGGCGTTACGGTAGACGGCGGCTCTGTGGGCATCGTTGTCGAAGGCGAAGGCAACACGTTTAAGAGCGTAAAGCGAATCCATCTGGGCCGCAACGATATCGGCGGAAGCGATGGGGCGAGGGACGTCGTGTTCCTTTCGGGCAAGGCGTATATGCACGTTTCCGGCACAAATGCCGAAAACAAAAACTACATCCTCCTCGGCAACGACTCCAATGCGGGCATAAACCTGGGCCTCGACAACAATTCCTACTTTGACGAGGATCCGGACTACCACTACGAGACGGAGCTCATCTTCGGCGGCAACACGGTCGTCCGCAACATCTCGGGCGAAGCTGCGATAGGCTCGATAGCCGTAGGCTCCAGCAACGGGGATGTCATCGACGGCAAAACGCAGGACGAATACGGCGATCCGAATACGAGCGGCCTTGCCACTTTCAAGATCATGGGCGACAATAACGACATATGGGCTACCAACCTCTATGTCCTCTCCCGCAATTACCTCTACGGCGAAGCATACGGCGTGATGGATATATCGGGCTCGAACAACAAACTCCTTATAAACAATGACATCAGCGTCATGAGCGCCAAGGCGGTTCACGGCGGCGAGGCCACCTTCACCTATGGCGGCTCCAATAACTCCGTACAAACCAAAAACTTTAAGGTCGGCAACACTACAAACGACAACGTATACCTCAAGGGCGAGGACGGCAAGGAACTCCGCGACGAAAACGGGCAGTGGATTCTCGACACTGAAAACTCCTACCAGTCTGACGGCGGCAAGGGCACGTTTGTGATGAATGCCACAAACAGCACCCTCACTGTCACCGGCGACATGCGGATCCACTCCGAAGACGCCGACAGGGTGAGCACAATCCAGGGCGGCGAAGGGCACGCCACGTTCGGAGGTTCCGGCAATACTGTTACAATCGGCGGGCAGGCCCAGGTCAACAACGGCAACCACACCGCAGCCGGCACCGGCTCGCTGGCTTTCACCGGCTCTGACAATGTGTTCAGCATCGCAAAGAACCTCTCCATCGCCTCCAACTGGGGCATGTCAGGCGGCGAGGCGCACGTCACCTATGACGGCTCGGGCAACAAGCTCTCCGTCGGCGGCGACCTGCTTGTCGGCAACATGGGAAATGGCAACTTCTACAAGATGGTGCAGGACGAGTCCGGCAACTGGGTCCGCGCGAAGGACGAGGATGGCAAGGATATCGTGGTTGAGTCCTACCGCTCGACGGGCGGTCTCGGCACCTTCGTGATGGGCGGCTCCAATAACGAGCTCACCGTTACCGGCCAGTTCAAGGTCAATTCCGCAGGCGACATCGACGGCGGCGAGGGCTATGCCACATTCGGCGGCACGAACAACAAGGTTACGATAACCGGCGATGCGAGGGTGGGCAACCACGACCGCTCGACTGGCGGCATCGGCGAACTCACCTTCTCCGGCAAGGGCAACACCATCACCTTCGGCACGCTCATGATTGGCGGCGGCACCGAATACAAGGGCGGCCACGGCAAGCTGATTTTCAGCGGCGGCGGCAACACCGTAAACGTCACGAAGAACTTCCAGGGTTGGAGCGACTCCGTCAAGGACCTCAACAACATGGTTGGCGCCATCATGGAATGGCAGGTCGATATGGACGGGGTTACGACCCTCAATGTCGCGGGCAATTTCGCCTATGACGGCTATCTGATTGTGGACTTCAGCAAGGTCGTCGGCCCCGTGCAGAATCAGGAATACGTGCTGATAACGGGCGATACCGCCACTGAATGGGCGCTCGACGAAAGCCTCGTCCAGAAAATCCTGAGGGATGAAAGCGACATCGTTTCCATCGTAAAGGAAGACTTGGAAGACGGCTCGTGGGCTTTGAAGGCCTACTACACGAGCACCGTTCCGGAACCTGCGGCTTTCGCGGCGCTGATGGGCCTTGCGGCCCTCCTCTTTGCGGCGCGCCGCAGGAAGTTTGACGCTTCAAAGAATTAGCCTTGAGGTTTGGCTTTTTGGGCGCGGATTCAGTTCCGCGCCTTTTTTTTGCCCGTTTTTTGGGATTGGGTATTTTTATGCGCCCCGGAGGGAGGCGCTTGTCGCAGGACGGACATTTTTTGAGAGTTTTTTTGCGATGGGGGCTTTCCGGGTTTTTGGTGGTTTTACTAAAAAGCTTTGATGAACCGCCGAAAGCCGCAAAATCCGCCAAAACAGGGAGGGGCGGGCGGCTTGAGTTTTCGGGATTTGTTTTGAGAAAAAAATCACCGCCAGGGCCGGTAGCCTGCAAAAAATCGAACATTTGAAAGAAAACTGGGCCTGGCGTGGAAAACAATATCGGCTGCCTGATAAGGCGGACTGCCCGTGGTCGTGTTCCGCAAGACGCGGGAATATATCCAAACATCAAGCCTTTTCCCCTCAAACGCTCGATTCTTCCCCTCAAGTCTTGCAATGCGATACATTGGGCGGGCGCCTTTGCGGCAAGCTCAGCATTTTGCAAGGAGTTGCGGGGCGTGGGTGGCTGGGCTGGGCGTTTTTTGTAAGTTACTCAAAATTTTTGACTTCCCGCATTCCTCCCGGGGGGCATAGATTATAACGCCCCGAAAGAAACGAAAAAGCGGACACCCTTTGGGCAGGTCAGGCGGGGGCTCATCTGCGTAAATTCCATTTCAGAATCCGCCTTTCGTTTCCTTATTTGTGCCAGACCCATTTTTTATTACTGTACCGAAACTTTTTTGAAAAAAGTGCTAAAAATTTTTTTCGTCAATTTTGTAAGTGTTTGTTTTTTGAATGCTGGTTTTATATGTAAATCAAACCTCTCAAATGTGTGAGAAAACATTTTTTGCCCGGATTTTGGCTGCGCGGAATAAGATTTTGATTTATAGCAAAATAGATTGCCCGGAATGGCGGTTAAAGCTTGACAAAGAGCGGGCGGGGAGGATATTTTTATTCAAAAGATTTAAGGCGGCCTTTCCGAGGATGCGCCTGAAATTTTTATACACACCCCTCCCCGTCAATCACAGTTAAGTTTAAAACACCACACTACGAATTATGAAAAGACTATTGTTGCAACTCGCAGCGGCCGCGGTCGTACTTTCCGCCCCGGCCTATGTTTCGGCGCAGGATGCAGAGGAGCCGGTCCAAAAGACACCGGAGCCTTTCATGCGCGCAATCTGGAATCAGGAATGGGAAGAGAATCCGCGCGAACCCTCGGACGAGGATCCTGAAGGCTCCCCGGGTGTTCCCGGCGTAAAACTGCCCTCTGGGGCGAATCCGGAGCATTTTGTCGAGGGCGAGGGGTACCTGAATATTTTTGATGTGGCCAATTACACTCGCCGTCAGGTGCTTAACGACCCGTCGAATCCCGATTCCGGCTACAAGTGGGATCATTTTAATGTGGATCCCGCAACCCGCGAGCTTCCGCCGGATTTTGAAACGGCGCGCATCAAGCTTCAGAATGTCTCCGTGTGGATAGGCGGCGAGGGGTTTGAAGTCCCCTCCGAATATCTCGACGAAAACGGCGTGTTCAACATCTACAAGTTTGACTCGATTTACAATTCCACGATCAGGCTCTCCGGCGTGAAAATCAATTTCGGGGACAATATCTGGTCCGACGGCGGCAGCCGCCTGATTGTGGATAACGGGACGACGCTCACCATGAAAGAGTCCCTCCACGGCGGCATAGACTGCACGTTCCTGGGGACTGAGGACAACCGGGTGACTTTCAACGGCAGGTTCAATTCGGTCGATAACGGCAAGACCATGAACCTCTCCTATACCGACTACAACGAACGCTGGGCCTTCAATGTAAACTCCGACGGCACCCTGAATGCGTCGGCCACAAACTGGATAAGCGAGGGCAACGAAATGCGCGTATTCGGCGAATACGAGCAGGACGACGGGACCATCCGCAATGCGGGCGTGCTAAACATCACAAACGGCTCCTATCTCTGGAAGAAGGCGGGGCACCTGATTGTTACAGGTGAAATGAACGTCACCGATTCGGAAATAAAGCTGGGTCAGGTGGTCGTTTCCGACGCAGTTGACGGCGAGGGGAACCCGATAGGCGGCCAGATAGGCCAGGGGAACGAAACCCGCATCGAAGTCGGCGGCATGTTCGACCATAACGGCAACCACGTTTCAGACAAATCCAAGCTGGTCGTTACAAATACCAGCATCACTATCGGCGAAAGCAAGGACTGGGTTGACGCAAACGGGGATACCCAGACCACCTCCACTTGGTTTAACGATGTCCGCGTAAAGGGCGGCGGCACGTTCATCATGAACGGCAAAGTCGATGCCGAGGGCAATGCGCTCAACCACCTCAAGCTGCAAAACGGCAACATCGAGGTCGGCGGGAACATGAGCCTTAGCAACCTGAACGTCGAAGTGGGCGGCGAACTCCGCATGCGTCCGGTTTCATCGCAGGATGAGACGCAGTTCTTCGAGGATGCAAAACTCACGATAGGCGACAATGTGAACGCCAATTTCAGCGGCGGCATTTCCATGTTTGAGCGGGATTACGAAAAAACGATGCTGACTGCAAATGCCACCATCGAGTTTACGGGCGAGAACTCCCACTTCAAGTTTGGCGGCGACATCGCGACCCCGAATACCGGGAGGAATTATGATGCGGGCAATACCGTCATAATAATGAACGGCAAAAACAACTCCATATACACCTCTTCCAACACCAATATTGACGGCTTCATCGGAATCAACGAGAATCCTTCGGATGCCGGCATATACAGCGGCGAAGCGGGCGTAATCGTGGCTGGCGAAGGCAATGTGTTCAGCTCCGACAACCGCATACACCTCGGCCGCAACGACGGCACCGGCTACCGCCAGAACGGCAAGGCCTACTTCCACATTTCAAGCACGAATGCCGAAAACGTCTCAAAGATTCTCATAGGCCACAACTATCTGCGCAATGAAGACAATACCCCGCAGACGGACACGGAAGGCAACTATGTTTACGGCACGAACGAAGACGGCAGCATGCAGTTCAATAACGGCGCCGGCATAAACCTCGGCTTCAGTGACGCCGATCCCGATTGGGGCGACTCCTACGTCACAGAACTCGTGTTCGGCGGCAACACGCTCGTCCGCGACATGGAAGGCGTCGGACGCATTGCCAACATAACTATCGGCACCGGCGCGCAGTGCTCGGATGAGGAAAAGCCCGAACGCCAGCTCTACGGCGACGCAAGGATGATTGTTGAAGGCCAGAACAACGACCTGTGGATGCACAGCCTACATATCGCCAACGTAGCGGACCTCTACGGCGGCACGGCCACGGTCGACATCACAGGCTCTAACAACATCCTGCGCATGGAACACGAAATCAACATCGTATCTTCCAACAGGATGCACGGCGGCGAGGGCTACCTCAATATAAGCGGCGACAATAACGTCATAGAAGTGAAAAATGGCGTGTTTGTCGGCTCCGGCATGAATGACAACAATGACGGTGTCTGGACCCGCACCACCGGCGGCAAGGGCTATATCAACCTGACCGGTTCCGGGAACACCTTCAGCATGGGCGGCCTCAATATAAACGGGCGCGGCGATGTTGCAGGCGGCGAGGGCCACGTTGTGTTCGAGGGCAGAAACAACGTCATATCGGTGAGCGGCACGACCACTGTCGGCAACCACGACGGGGCGGTCCTCAACGAAGAAGACCCCGACGCCACCCCCCCCATCGGCACCCTGGTCCTCGGCGGCAAGGGCAACACCTACAACTTCAACGGCGAGCTTAAGTTCGGCGGCGGCGGCGACAACTACGTCGGCTACGGCAAGGTTATCATCAAGGGCGGCGGCAACACCATCAACGTCAACGAATCATTCCAGACCTGGTCGCCCGGCGACGCCTCTTTGGGCGACATGCGCGGCGGCATTCTGGCCTTCCAGTTCGATTCAGACGGCATCTCCGCCCTCAACATAACCGGGGCCGAAACAACCTTCAACTGGAGCGGCTCGTTCCTCGAAATAGACTTCACGGGTCTCGTGGGCGCGCAGGATTCTTCCTGGACGATAATCACTTCCGCCTCGAATACGAACTTCGCCGCCTGGAGCGTTGACCAGGACTTCCTCGACAACAAGGTGAACTGGATTGCGCGCGATGAAAGCGACCAGTACAGCCTCGTAAAGGAGGATCTCGGCGACGGCGCGTGGGCCTTGAAGGTCTACTACACGAGCACCGTTCCGGAACCTGCGGCTTTCGCGGCGGTATTCGGCCTTGCGGCCCTCATCTTTGCGGCGCGCCGCAGGAGGGTTTCTTCCAGAAATTGATATTACATGTTTTGATTTGAACTTTTGAGGGCGCGGAGAAATCCGCGCCTTTTTTGTGCTTTTTTGACGGGCCCTGCGGGAGGGCGGGGCGTTTAACTCCCCTCCCTTTCGCGCCAATTCGCACGGCCGGGCCGGGCGGAAACGGATTTGCTGGATTTTTTCCGCAAGCTTTCCGAATCGCGGAAGGCGGGGCGGGAATGCTTTGTTTTATCGGCGCGGAGGGAGGTTCTGGCATTGAATGGCAGTCCTCAATGGAACGTATGTGCCTGTCCATACGTTTTTATGGCTTGACTGAAATCGTTTGAGGTGTTTTTTTCATTTCAAAAGTAAAGAAGAAATTTCTTTCCTGCACGACATAAACCACCTGACCAAAGCGCATAACATGAAAAAGCTACTACTGCAACTTTCCGCCGCCGCCGCGTTTTCCGCCGCCGCGGTTTTGGCGAATGCACAGGACGAGGAACCGGCTCCGTCCTTCGACCCGTCGACGGCCGACCCGTCAACTTTGGGCATGTGGGCCATCTGGAACCAGACTTCCACCCCCCTGCCGACAAACGGCTCCCCGGACAGCTTCAAGGAGGGCGAAGGCTACCTCAGCCTCTTTGACGCAAAGAACTACACGCGCGTGGAATCCGGGGGGGGCTTCCAGGACATCACCGACGAATCCCTGCGCGTCATCCCGATTGCGCCAAAGCGCGACGAACTCGGAAACATCATTGAGCCTCCTTCCTATACGCAGGATTTTTCAGGCGCCAGCATAAAGGTGCAGGCTGCGAGCGTCCAGATAGGCGGCGAAGGCTACGAAATCCCGGCCAATTACCTGGATTCCGACGGCTTCTTCAACATGTATAAATTTAACAAGCTGTTTGCCGCCACGGTGCGCATAACGGGCGCCGACACCAAGGTGAATTTTTCGGGCGACATCAATACCGACGGCAATTCAACCCTAATCGTGGACGACGGGGCGACGCTCTCGCTGACGGGCAATGGCCGCCTGCACGGCACCCTCGACATGAATTTTCTGGGAACCGCCGACAGGCGCGTGACGATAAACGCCGGAATAAGCGAGGTAAATAACGGCAAGACTACGCGCGCGGAATATACCGACTGGGTTGATAAAACCACCTTCTTCAATATTTACGGGGCTTTTGAGTTCGTAAACGGTTCGGGAGATACTGTGGCCCGCGAGGCCGGCAAGCTCGTGCTGGACCACACGAACTTCACCAAGCTCAACAGCTGGATATATAACTACGGCGACTTCACCGTCACGGATTCCACCATAAAGATGGGCCAGATAACTATATCCGACGACCCATCCGGGACGGGCCAGGTGGCGACTTCCACGGGTGGCGGCATCCGTGTCGGCGGCAATTTCAACCGCGACGGCGGCGACCGCATCGCAACCACCGCGCAAATGACGGTAACCAATTCCGACATCATAATCGGCGACACCAAAACCTACGTGGACAAGAACGGCGTCACGCAGACTGCCCGCGTCGGGAACGGCCTCTCAATTAAAGGCGGCGGCACGTTCACCATGAGCGGCGCGCTCGACGGCGAGGGCAATCCCTTAAACAATCTCATACTCCACACGAACAATATTGAGCTCGGCGGCAAGATGAACGTCTCGAACCTCAATATTGAGCTCAAAAACGGCGGGATAAAAATCCTGCCTGCAGTTCTTTCCGGCAACACGGAGAATTTTGAGGACGCCGTCATGACAATCGGCGACAACGTAAACGCCACCTTCTCCGGCAACATCGACCTTATGCCCGTCTATGAAAGAAGCGGCTTTACGGCAAATTCGACCATCAGGTTTGTCGGCGAAAATTCGCATTTCAAGGTCGGGGGCGACCTTTGCTCTTCCTATTACGGCAGGAATGAGGATTCCGGCAATTCCGTAATCATAATAGGCGGCAAGAACAATTCTATTTATACTGCGAAAAATACCAACCTCGACGGATACAATGTCTTTGTCGACGACGGTAGGGGCATATACAGCGGCGAAGTCGGCATCGTTGTCGAAGGCGAGGGCAATACTTACAGCTCCGACAGCCGTATATATATAGGAAGAAATTCCGGCCACGGCTACGTCTATAACGGGAAGGCGTATTTCCACGTGTCGAGCACGAACGCCGACAACGTTTCAAAACTCCTCCTGGGCCACAACACCAATCGCGACGAAAACGGCAACATCATAAGCTATACGAATAACGCCGGCATAAACCTCGGCTTCAGCGACGCCAACGTCGATTATGGCGACTCCTACATTTCGGAGCTCGTGTTCGGCGGCAACACGCTCGTCCGCGACATGGAGGGCGACGGCAGGATAGGCTCCATAAGCGTGGGGACTGAGTTGCAGCAGATTAGCGGCGACGAAGCCTGGCAGGAACGCCAGTCCCAGGGCGACGCAAGAATGATTGTCAAGGGGGAAAACAACGACATCTGGACGCACGACATCAACATCGCAAACGTCAGCAACCTCTACGGCGGCACGGCCACGGTCGACATCACAGGCTCCAACAATAAGCTCCGCATGGAGGGCAGCATCTCCATTGTCTCCTCCTGGTATATACACGGCGGCGAGGGCCGCTTCTCCCTTAGCGGCGACAATAACGTCATTGACACTGGCTATATCTACGTCGCCTCCGGCCGTTCGGCCCAAACCGACGGCGTCTGGAAGTACGCCGACGGCGGCAAGGGCTATTTCAGCGTAACCGGCTCCAACAATACGATTAACGTCAGAAGCTCCCTCAATATCAGCGGCAATTCGAATCTCGGCGGCGGCGAAGGCTATGTCGACTTCGAGGGCAGAAACAACGCCATTACCATAAACGGCGTGACTTCCGTCGGCAACCACGACAATTCCGTCGGCAACCCCATCGGCGTCCTGACTCTCGGCGGCAAAGGCAACACCTACAACTTCAACGGAGAGCTGAAGTTCGGCGGCGGCGGCGCCAACTACGCCGGCTACGGCAAGATAATCGTCAAGGGCGGCGGCAATACCATCAACGTAAACGGTTCGCTTCGCACCTGGGCTCCCGGCGACGCCTCTTTGGACGACATGCGCGGCGGCATCCTGGCCTTCCAGTTCGATACAGACGGCATTTCCGCCATAAATATCACGGGGGCTGACACCTACTTCGGCTGGGGCGGTTCGTTCCTCGAAATAGACTTCACGGGCCTCGTGGGCGCGCAGGACACTTCCTGGACGATAATCACATCTGCCGCTAACAAGAACTTCGCCGCCTGGAACATCGACCAGAACTTCCTCGACAACAAGGTAAACTGGATTACGCGCGACGAAAGCGACCAGTACAGCCTCGTCAAGGAGCAGCTTGAGGACGGCTCCTGGGCTTTGAAGGTTTACTACACGAGCACCGTTCCGGAACCTGCGGCTTTCGCGGCGGTATTCGGCCTTGCTGCCCTCCTCTTTGCGGCGCGCCGCAGGGGGGCATCCTCGAGGAATTGAGGTTAGGTTTCTGTTTTTGGACTCTTTTGGGGCGCAGTGCAAATCCGCGCCCTTTTTTTTTGGGGGCTTGCCGCAGTCTGCATCGCATACGTCTTCATTCGCCCGATACCGGCCCTTATAGGGGCGCTTCGGCGGGGAAGGCGGGGGCGTTTTTTTTGGAGATTTTTTTGTTGCCAACAGCCTCTGGCGCATCAAAATCAACATCCTTTATCTTTTCGGGCGATTGTGCGCGGAAAGGGCGCGGGGTTCGCACGGTGCGGGCCCGGCCGAATATAAAAAAAAACCTCAACCCGCCCGGCGGACACGGTGTCCGGCGAGGCGTTTATTAAGGAAAATAATGAGCAACGTAATGGAAGAACTGCTTGCAAACAGCAGCTTCGCCGATCTCAAACAGGGCTCCATCATAAAGGGCCAAATCATCGAAATCCGCCAGAATGAAGTCGTAGTTGACATCGGCGGAAAGAGCGAGGGCGTCGTGCCCGTGTCCGAATTTGCGGACGTAAACGACCTCCAGATAGGGCAGGAAATCGAAGTCCTTCTCGAAAAGCTCGAGGACCGCGAGGGCAATCCCGTAATATCCTACGACAAGGCCCAGCAGAAGAAGAACTGGGAAAACATCCTCGCAACCTGCTCCGAAGGCGCCATCCTCTCCGGCCGCGTCAAGGGCAAGGTGAAGGGCGGCCTCATCGTCTCAATCGGCGTGGACTCCTTCCTCCCCGCTTCGCAGATTGACATCCAGCCCCCGAAAAACCTCGACCAGTACGTGGGCCAGACTTACGATTTCAAGGTCGTCAAAATCAACCTTGAGCGCAAGAACATCGTCGTTTCCCGCCGCGAACTCATCGAAGAGCAGCGCGCGGAAAAGCGCCGCAACCTCCTTTCCAGCATCAAGGCCGGCGACATCCGCAAGGGCGTCGTGAAGAACATAACCGACTACGGCGCGTTCGTGGACCTCGACGGCCTCGACGGCCTCCTCCATATCACCGATATGAGCTGGGGCCGCATCTCGCACCCCTCCGAAATGCTCAAGGTGGGCGAGGAAATCGACGTCATGATAGTGGAAGTCGACACCGAGCGCGAGCGCGTTTCCCTGGGCCTCAAGCAGACCATGCAGAACCCCTGGGAAGGCATCGAGCGCAAGTACCCGGTCGGCGCGCGCGTCAAGGGCAAGGTTGTCAACCTCGTCAACTACGGCGCGTTTGTCGAGCTCGAAGACGGCGTCGAGGGTCTCGTGCACATCACCGAATTCTCCTGGACCAAGCGCATTTCCAAGCCCTCCGAAGTTCTCAAGGTCGGCGACGAAGTCGAGGCGGTTGTCCTCAACATCTCCAAGGAGGAGCAGAAGATTTCCCTCGGCCTGCGCCAGCTTGAGGAAAACCCGTGGGAAATGGCCGTCCACAACTACCCGGTCGGCGCCCACGTCTCCGGCAAGGTCCGCAATCTGACGACCTACGGCGCGTTCGTCGAACTCGAAGAGGGCATCGACGGCATGGTTCACGTCTCCGACATGAGCTGGACGCGCAAGGTAAACCACCCCTCCGAAGTCCTCAAGAAGGGCGACGTGGTTGACGCAATCGTCCTCGTCGTGGATCCGGAAAACCAGAGGATATCCCTCGGCCTCAAGCAGCTCTCCGTCGACCCCTGGGAAGAAATCGACTCCATCTTCAAGATTGGCGACCTCGTCGAGGGCAAGGTCTCGAAGATTACGAACTACGGCGCGTTTGTCGAACTCCAGAACGACATCGACGGCCTCGTCCACATCAGCCAGATATCCGAAGATCACGTTGAAAAAATCAAGGACGTCCTCAAGGTTGGCGATGCCGTCAAGGCCCGCGTGGTCAAAATCGACCGCGACGAACGCCGCATAGGTCTTTCGATAAAGGCCGCCCAGTACGACGCCGACAAGCTCGCTGAAGAAGTTGCCGCATTCGACAAAATCCGCAAGGATCAGGACCTCACGTCCCTCGGCGACATCCTCGACGAAGCGACGAACAGGTAGTTTTTCAGGGATAATTTTTGAGGCGGAATCCGTGGGGATTCCGCCTTTTTTTGCTCCGGCGCAAGGGCAGCCTTGCGGAGCAGGGCGGGGTGGAGCGCGGGAATGGGGCCGGATTTAATTTTTTTGGGGGGGCCAGATTCGGGAATTGAAAGCGGGCTTCGGGATGAAATTCGCTCATAAATGAAAAATAACTTGGAAAGAGGTCCCGTTTCATCCCCATGCAGAATATTTTTGTTTTTGGGGAAATGCCCCCGTTGGATGAGTGTGCGGGGTATGGGGATTGCATGTTTGAGCGCGGGCGGTTTTTTTTGGGGGCTTTTGATGGGAGGCGTGAATTTTTCAAGCAGGGCGGGGGGGGCTTGTGTGTGGCATCTTGTTGTTCTCATGTAGGCTTTATCGCTGGCGGCCGGAAGGCTCCTCATTCGTTTAAGATTTTTTCTTGACGCAAGCGAAAGTCGGCCTAGTCTCTTATCTAAACCAATACATATTTTGCCATGAAAACAATTGTATATGAACTCATTGCAGCCTCGTCGGTCTTTGCCGCATCGGCATATGCGGTTACCATCGACGCCGATGAAACCTGGCCTGATTCCGGATATACGCTGACCGAAAACGTGACCGTCACAAACGGCGCCACGCTCACTACGGAGGGCAATATTACAACCGGCAACTATGGCATGACGGTTGAAGCGGGCTCCACCATAGCCTTTAATAACCCCAAGTCTGCCGAGTTCAAAATGGCTTCCCCTTCGGCGGAAACTGTAAACACTGTCGATTTTTACGGCACGGTTGTAAAGACCGGGGCAGGCGGGCTGAATTTCATTCTGGCGGACAATATTGCAAACAATACCGTCATCAATTTTCACGAAGGCTCGCTTTCCAAGTCCGAAAACGGCCAGATGAATTTTGAAGTGAGGCGCGGAACCGGCACGGTGAATGTCATGAAGGGCGCAACCCTCGGCGGCGTCAACGACTTCCACGTCGGTGGCCGCGGCGACGCAGCCCCGGTCGGAACCCTGAATGTCCAGGGCTCCGCGACTTTCGGCGCGTGGATCAGACTGGGGAACACCGGGCTCAATTCCGGCCTCTCCGGCAAGGCTGCTTTGAATGTGACAGACGGCGGATACTTGAAGGCCCGCGACTTCGCCACAAATGTCGGCACAGGCTATGACGCAAGCATAGTCTTGAAGGATGTCGGCTCCCAGCTTGTCGTCTCCAATGCCGTCACGCTGAATGTCGTAAACGATTCGCGCAGCACCAGCAGCCTCAGGATTCAAAGCGGGGCGAATTTCAAAGTTGAAAACGCAAACGGCCTCACTTCCAACAGCGGAAATTCCGTGGTGTTCGGCCTCGATTCCAACATCCAGGCGGCGGCTTCCACGGCGATGCTTTCAATATCAAAGCTCACGGTAAACATCGCAGACTCCGCAAAGACGTTTTCGATAGACGCTTCCCAGCTCGGCGCGGTGGCTGGGCTCAGCGCTGGAGATACGATTGACATTATTCTCATAGATTCCCTCAGTTCGATAGTCTTTAACGGCGCCGAGTACGACTTCTCCGTTCTTGACGACACCGCGCTCCAGGGGCTGCTTTCCGACTTCATGGAATTTGAATTTGCCGGAAATGAAAACTGGGAGGCCGCAGACATCTCCGACATCCGAAAGGTTGACGATTCTATCGTCCTCGGCATGACTTACGTTCCTGAACCCGGCGTATGCGCCGTGCTGTTCGGCGCGGCGGCGGTTATCCTTGCTTTTTGGCGTAGAAGGGCGTAAGCCCCTGCGTCCGGGGCGCGGCCGCCAAAGGAGGGGTTCTTCCGGGGCGGGGGACGCGCTCCCGATGCGGATGGAATATTTTATCTTGGCGCAGGAATTTTTCCTGCGCCATTTTTATTGCAGATGAGGCTCTCTTCTCGCGGATAGCGTGGGGCGTTCTGGAGGCTCTTGCGAGGTCTGTGCGAAATTTTATATTGAGAATTGCGGTTTTGCAAAATCGCGCACATTTGCAGCCGGGAGAGCTTTTTCATGCCGAGAGCGAAAAAACGTTCCATATTAGAATATGCTATCGCGGAATTTCCGGAGGCCACATTTTATATATTGCGGGACTTCCGCCCGGGCTATGCGGATTTTTTTGGGGGAGGGCATGGATTGGGATACGCCGATATACGCATTTTGAGGATATTTTTTTGTGGGATTTGTGATGCCTCTGGCATTCTGCGCATTCGCTTCCGTATTTCCAACGCTTCGATTCTATAAAAGGGGAAAGCACCGCAAATAAATATGGCAGGGCGGTCGCGGATGGCGCATTTGCGTTTCAAGCATTCATTGTAGCATTTTTTACGGGAGGCTGCCGCGATATTGCGGATTAATTTTGAGCCTGGCATAGATAAGGGAACGGAAAGCGGATTCTGAAATGAAATTTTACGAGGATGGGAAAAATCCCGCTTAACCTGTCGCGAAACGCCGCCCGCTCTTTCGTTTCTTTCGGGGCGTTTTAATCTATGCCAGCCCCTTATTTTTTATGCAGTTTTTAGGGACTTTTTTGCCGCTTTAAAATTCCGCACGGGCGGGAAATTTCTCTTTGCCGGGTTTTATTAAAAAATAATTTAAAACATCAGTCTCTTGGGCGGGGATTCCGCAGCGTGCGGTCTATCCCCTTTTGCGCTTCGCTCTATTTTATGCCAATTCTCCCAAAGGGGAGGATTGCGTCTTGTAAATAACGCATTCGATTGTCTTCCGCCCGGGAAGCTCCGGCTGTGCGCTTTCGCGGCAACTGTAAAAGGAGGGCGGGAATGGGAAGGCGTGTCCTGTGGCGGTTGGAGGATGCGGCGTTTTTTGCAAAGAATGTGAAACAAACGGGTTTGCAAGGCAAATGGCGACAGTCTCTGCATGGCGGAGCCTTGCAGGCGGCCGCGCCGGAATGGAAGTTTAGAAATAGCGCGCGATTGATGCGATGTTACGCCTGAGTTTTAAATGCCGCTCTTTTGAAGCAATGGCCGCAGTGCGGAGGAAGCGGCGTGTCGGATGTCTGGGAGGGCGTGAATCGGGGCATCCCCAAAACGGGAATGCGCATGGCGCATACTTTGGGCGGTTGGGGCGGGTATGGACGCACGCGGATTGGAGGGTGAAATCCGCTTTCCGCCCATGAATGCATATGGTTTTTTGCGCAAAGGGAACGTTCGCCTGGCCTGTTGCGAAATGCCGCAGGTTTTTCGTTTTTTCAGTGAAATTCTAATTTATGCGGCTCTTTTTTTATCCTAAAACAAACTCTTTTTTGGGCGGGCGGGAAATCGTGTTTTTTTCGCATTTTTTGCCGGCTTGCGGTGGGGGTTATGGGGGCGATTTTGCCAAAAAAAGCGGAAGGAATCCAATCCTTCCGCGCGAATTTGCGAATTGGTCTTTCGTCCTGTTTACACCCTGAGGGGCATCACCACGCAGACGAAATTGTCGAGGGTCTTGAATACGCCCGGGCTCATTTCATCCTTGAACTCGAAGAATACTTCGTCCTTTGTCAGGTTGCGCAGGGGGCTTAAGAGGAAGTCGGGGTTGAAGCCTATCTGGACTTCGGGGCCCGAGTATTCCACGTCTATCGTCTCGCGCGACTCCCCGAATTCCGCGCTCTGGCCGGAAACTTCGAGGGAGTTTTCGGAAATCCTGAGCTTTACGGAGTTCTGCTTGTCGTTGGTCATGATTGAGACGCGCTGGACCGTTTCGGAGACCAGCTCGCGCTCGAGCTTTATGCGCCTGTCGGTTTCCTTGGGGATTACCTGCTTGTAGTTGGGGTAGCTGCCCTCGACAATCTTGGAGACCAGGTATATTGAGCCCACGAGCCCACGGCCTTCGGAGTCTTCGCCCATGCCGATGTCGAACGCAACCTGGCGCTCGTTGAATGAAATCTTGACTGTCTTGCCCTGGGCGAGGAGCTTTTCAAGTTCCGCAACGGTTTTGGCCGGGAGAATTATGCTGCCTTCGTCGCCGTCCTGCATCGGGATGTCCCGGGCGATGAGGGCAAGCCGCCGCCCGTCGGTCGCAACTAGGGTCAGCTTGCCGCCGTCGAAGTTGAAATAGACGGAGTTCAGGATGTAGCGGTTCTCGTCGTTTGACTGCGCGTAGGAGACCGAGCGCAGCATCGTCGCGAGTTCGGAGGCGCTGAGCTCGAACGAATGCTGGTTTACAAAGCTCGGCAGCGGGGGGAAGTCCTCGCTTTTCAGGCCGTTGAACCTCGGGGCCTCGTAGCGGCCGGAGCGGATTTTCGCGGTCTGGCCGTCGGAGCTTTCGACGGTTATTTCCTTTTCGGGGGTGCTTGCGACGATTTTTTCCAGCCGCTTGACCGGCAGCGTGATTTCGCCGTCCTCCTCAATGTCGGCGGTTATTGAGCAGCGTATGCCGAGGTCGAGGTTCGTCGTTGTCAAAAGCACTTTGCCGTTTTCGGCCTTTATCAGGACGTTGTTTAGCACCGGCATCTGCGGCTTGGAGCTTACGACGTTCGAGACCTGCTTCAGCCCGGTCGAGAAATGTTCCTTGTTAATTTTGAACTTCATAGTGAAAGTATTGTTTATATTGGGCACACTTTATTCCCGCGCGCGCAAATTGCAACGATTTTAATCTTAAAAAAGGGCGCGCCGCCTGGGCTGTCCCGGACGGCGCGGCGCGCTGTCAGCGGTACTGTTCGAGAAATTCCAGCGCGAGCGCCCCGTCCTTTTCGACCAGCCTGCGGTAGTAGCAGCCGCGCCTCGGGGTGCCGTCGGCGTTTTTAGTGTGGCAGGAGCCCTTGCCCTTCATGCGGACCTTGTAAACTATTGAGTTTTGCTCGCAGTTTACGAGGATGTCCACTATTTCCAGAAAGTCGCCGCTGGTTTTGCCCTTTATCCAAAGCTCGTTGCGCGACGTGCTCCAGAAGGTCGCCATTTTTTCGCGCAGGGCGGTTTCGAGGGCGAGGCGGTTTGCGTAGCCGACTATCAGCACCTCGCCGGAGTCTGCGCACTGGGCGATTGCGGGAATCACGTCTTCGGAGCATTGGGCGATTTTTTTAAGCTTGGAAAAGTCCAGTTTGAAATCGCACGATTCTTCTATCTCTTTGCTCATTGTGTCTCCTGTTTCTTGAATTAAAACCCTGAATTTCCCAAAAAGGGGCGGGAATGTCAACGCCCTAGTTCGGCCCCGGCGGGAATGAAAGGGGAGGGTTTCTGAAAAAAAACGCCCTTTTGGCAAAAAGGTCTTGCGGATTTTCCGGGCTGAAATATAACTTGTTCTTTATATATGTTTATGGGGAATTTCAGACGTTCTGTCCTGGCATCGGCGGCATGCGTTGCCGCCTGCCTGCGTTGCGCGGGCGCGGATGCGGCTTCTGCGGGGGCGGAAGGGGCAGCGGCGGCTGTGGAGGCTTCCAGACAGAAGGCCAGGGAGGTTCTAGAGGCCGCGGCCGACCCGAAGGGGGTTGGCGTGCTCGACGCGCGGCTTCTGCCGCCGAGCATTGTAAAAAATCCCGCGCCGCAGGTTGCAGCGGGAAAAAAGACCCCGCTTTCGCTGCAAAGCGCGATAGACTCGGCCATGCGCGGGAACCTGAGCCTTATATACAGGCGCTACGACCCGGAGATGAAGGCCCAGGACATCGAGGTGCAGGAGGCCGTATTTGAGCCGCGCCTGAGCCTTTCTGTCGATTACAAGGACAGGCGCGACGCCCGCGCGACCTCCAGCCTCGACGGCTCCCCCATACCCGAAAGCAACAACTTTTCCTACGACTTCAGCATTCAGCAGAAGATTTCAACCGGCGCTTCGCTGAGGCTTTTCACCTCGTCTTCGCGCTCGTGGTCCAATTCAACCTACAGCCTCCTGAACCCCGACTTCGGCGCAAACATAGGCCTCGAGGCCACCCAGCCCCTCCTGAAAGGGGCCGGAACCGTGGTGAACCTCGCCCCGATAGCCCTCGCCCGCTCGTATAAGAGGCAGAGCGAGCTCGAGCTTAAAAAGCAGATTCTGGATACCGTGCTGAACTCGGAGGTCGCGTATTGGAACCTCTCGGCGGCCTACGCCTTCAGGGACCTGCGAAAGAGCAATCTAGAGCTTGCAAAGAAGCTTCTGGAAGAGAACAAGGCAAAGCTCGCTGTGGGCATAATCCGCCGCCAGGACGTCCTCCAGGCCGAGGCGAACCTGGCCCTGGCCGAGGAGCAGATGATTTCCGCCGAACAGCTCATCGAAAAAAACAACGACGAGCTTCTCGGCTCGTTCGGCAGGCTGGAGTTCGACAACAACCCCAAGTTTTCGGTCGCCGTCCTTCCGCAGGACGACATCGAGATGCCCGACTTCGGCAGCGTTATCTCCGGGGCGCTGGCCTTCGACCTCGACCTCCAGATAGCCCTTGAGGCCGTCGAGCAGTCCAAAATCGACTCGGCCGTGGCCGACGACAACGTGAACCCCACGCTCAACATACGCGCGGGCGGCTCCGTGCTCGGGCGCGACGGCACTTATCTGGATTCGTATAAAAACGCGACCGACGCGAGGGGGTATTCGTGGAACGCCGGGGTGGACGTCATTCTGCCGTGGGGGCTGCGCGAGGAGAGGGCGAGGCAGGCCAAGGCGATGCTCGGACTGCGCCGCTCGCACGTGAACCTCGCAAACATCAGGCAGGACCTGATGATGAACCTGCGCCTGGCGTACCGGGATTTGGAATCTGGAATCGAGTCGAGGCGGAGCGCCGCCAGGACGCTGGCCCTGAACGTGGAGTCGTTCGACCAGCAGAAGGCGCTCTACGACGTCGGCCTGACGACTTTCCGCGACGTGTTGCAGTCGCAGCGCGACCTCGACGAGTCTAAGCGGCGCTACCTCGACGCCGTTTACGCGGTCATACTCGCCCAGGCGAAGCTCTCGCGCCTGGACGGGACGATTCTCAAGCGCCACGGATTCAACTGGGGGGCGCTCGGCGAATACGAGCTTCCGCCCTCAAACATGGCGCGCAACGAATAGGGATTTTTTTCATGAAGAAGTTTTTCATAGCAGCAGTGGTTTTGGCGGCCGTGGGCGTAATGACCTATTACGTCGCCCAGTACGTGATGAAAATAAGGGCCGAGGAGGCGCGCGACGAGACGCCGACCGCCGAGGTCAAGCGCGTCGACATCGAGGAGAAGGTCACCGCGACCGGCTTCGTCCAGCCGATAGTAAGCACCGAGATACGCTCCGAAATAAGCGGGAAAATCTCCGCCATATACGTGGAAAACGGGGACGTTGTGAAGGCCAAGACCATACTGCTTGAGCTGGACAAGACTTCGCCCCAGTCCGAGGAGTCCATGGCCAACAACGAATACTACCTCCAAAAGCTCACGCTGGAGCAGGAAAAGCGCGACTTCGCCCGCCAGGAGGAGCTGATGAAGAAGGGCTTTGCCATCGCCAAGGATTACGACGACGCAAAAACCCGCATGAGCAAGGCCGAAATACAGCTAAAAGTCAAGGAGTCCGAGTGGGAAAAGGCCAAGGACAACCTCTCAAAGACCACCATCCGCGCCCCGCAGGACGGCACCGTCACCGACATGGAGCTGAACCCCGGGCAGGTCATCGTCGGCGCGGGCTCGGTGAACGACGGCACGCTCCTCATGAAGGTTAGCTCCCTCGAAAACCTGTACGTCGAGGTGAAAATCAATGAAATCGAAATAGAGAAGATAAGCGGCGGGGCCTCTACCCCGGTAATCACTTTCGACTCGATGAAAGACCTCTCCTTCAACGGCGAGATAATCTCGATGTCCCCCTACGCAAAGAACGAGAACAACATCCGCGTGTTCCCCGTGAAGGTGGCCTTCAAGGCCGTCGGCGGCCGCGTCAGGCCCGGCATAAGCGCCAACATCGAATTTCCCGTAAGCCGCGCCGAAAACGTCTGCGCCGTGATACTTTCCGCTGTCTATTCCGACGGCAAGGTCCGCTACGTGTTCGCCAAAAACGCGGAAGGCATGTGGGAGAAGAGGCGGGTTGAAACCGGAATAAGCGACATCCGCTACGTCGAGATAAAGCGCGGCCTCGAAGAGGGGGACGTCATTGCGCTGTCGTATCCTAAAAAGAACCTTTCCCCGTTCCAGGAAATCGTGGACTTCAAGGACTCCGGAGCTTCTCCGGATGAAAAGTCCGAATAGCGCGGCAATGGACGACCGCCCCGTAATTCTTGAAACGCGCAAGCTCCGCAAAATATACAGGCTGGGCGACGAGGACGTCTACGCCCTCAAGGGCGTGGACCTCCAGATACGCGAGAACGACTACGCCGTGATTCTGGGGGCGTCGGGCTCCGGCAAATCGACCCTGATGCACATACTGGGCTTCATGGACACCCCGACCGACGGGACGATACTCTTCGACGGCGCGGATGTATCGCGCATATCCGCAAACCGGAGGGCGTGGTACCGCTCAAACCGCATCGGCTTCGTGTTCCAGACCTTCAACCTGCTGCCGCGCCTGAGCGTCATAAAAAACGTGATGCTCCCGTTTTCGTATTCGCGGGAGAAAGTGTCGGGCCAGCTTGAGCGCGCCAGGGAGGCCCTGGACAGGGTGGGGATGCTGCACCGCGAAAACCACATCCCAAGCCAGCTTTCGGGCGGCGAGCGCCAGCGCGTCTCGATAGCCCGCGCGCTGGTCAACCGCCCGCGCGTGATTTTTGCGGACGAGCCCACGGGGGCGCTGGACGTAAAAAACGTCAGGAAGGTGCTGGAGCTTTTCGACGAGCTTGTGGCGGACGGCCAGACAATAGTCATGGTGACGCACGACCTTGACGTGGCCAAGTCCGCCAGGCGCGTCATACGCATGAGCGACGGCTGCATAGTGGAGGATTCCCTGACCGAGAAGGGGAGGGCCGCGCGGTGAAAATCGTAATAGACTTCTTTGTGGGGATAACCAACGGCCTCGGCGAAATATGGTCCCACAAGATTCGCTCGATGCTCTCGATGGTCGGCATCGTCCTCGGCTGCGCCGCGCTTGTCGCCATGATGAGCGTGGTGGAAAACATGCTTTACGAGTCGCGCAAGGCGTTCGAGGAGATGGGCGGCATAGAGCTGATACAGGTCGATCGCCAGGACGTGCCGGACGAGCAGGCCGACATCGCATCCCTTTCAAAGGGGCTCACTATCGACGACGCGTACGCCATCCGCTACTCCGTGCCCCTCATCGAGTACATAAGCCCCCAGATTTACGTCAGCCACGAGCGCGTCCGCGGCAAGAGGGGGCGCACGTGGATGCCCGTGTTTGCGATATTCGGGGACAACATAGACATCGGCCAGCTCGAAGTGGAGCGCGGCAGGTCGCTGTGCGAAATGGACATGCAGTCGTACGCCTCGGTCGCCGTCGTCGGCGCGGAGTATGCGGACATCGTGTTCGGGCCGGGTGAGGACCCCGTCGGCAAGTTCGTCCGCATAAGGGGGTCGCTCTACCAGATTGTAGGGGTTTTGAAAAAGTACGAGCGCATGGTCGGCAACCGCAACGTGCTGCGCCACAAAAACCGGCTAATCTATATCCCGATAACGACGGCCGCGATGCGCTACCGCGGCGACCGGGGCGTGAACAGCATCTACATGAAAGTAGGCGACGCCAAGTACCTTTCAGACGCCGTGGCCCAGGTTGAAAACACGCTGAACCAGATGCATAACGGCATTCAGGACTTCAACATAAAAACCGGGGAGGCCGAGCTTGAGAAGTTCAGGATGCGCGAGATAAAGATGAAGGTGTCGCTGGGCGGAGTAGCGCTTATATCCCTGCTGGTGGGCGGCATCGGGATAATGAACGTGATGCTTGCCGTCATAAACGAGCGAATACGCGAAATCGGCGTCAGGAAGGCGCTCGGCGCGAGGTCGTCCGACATATTCATACAGTTTCTCGCCGAGTCAGTCGTGATAAGCTTTTTGGGCGGGCTTCTGGGCATGGGGCTTAGCATCGCGGTGGTCTATATCCTGCGCATACCGCTCGACGCGCCCCACATGACAGTGCCTTTCAACGCGATGCTGTACGCCCTGCTTTTCAGCATATCTATCGGCATCGTGTCGGGCATATATCCGTCTATAAGGGCGGCGCGCCTCGACCCCATCACGGCCCTGCGCTACGAATAGCCTCCGCCACACGGCTGCGGGGATGCGCTCCCGAGGCCCTTTTGCAGGGGATTTTCGAAAGGTTTTGCCCGCGTGCCTCCGGAGCGTTTTTTGATGCTCGCGCCGCAGTTTCCGGGGGCGGGCGCGCGCCGTGCCTTTCGGCTGGCTTCAGGTTTTGCGGGCGAAAGCCGGTGTTATTTTGGATGGAAGCCCCGCCTGGTCTTGCCGCGCGGCGGCGCGGCTCCTGGGGGCGCGACTCGGGGTACGCGCGGAGGCGCGAATCCTTGCACGGACTTAGCGCATGCGTTTGCCTCCTGCGGGACGCTTTGATGCTAGGGCTTGAGGGGCGGGGATGGCGGGCGTTGCGCCCATGCGTTTTTTGTTGCATGGCAAGATGTTTGGGATGATAATAGAAAGTCTAAAAGAATCTTTCCCGCATATGTTTAAAACCTTGAAAATCATCGCCGCGTTTTGCGCGGCCGCCGCCCCGTTTGCCGGGGCCCGCGCGGATTCCGGAAGGCCGCTTGTATTAAAATCCCCCGATGGGAGCGTATGCGTGTCGCTCTCCGACGGCGACGCGCTGAAAATCGACAGGCTCGAATTCAAGGGGACGGCCGTAATGGAAAACTGCGAGATAGGCATGGATACCTCACGCGGGAAAATCGGCGGAAAGTGGAGGCTGAAATCTTGCGCAGGGCGCGACGTGGACGCGAAAATAAAGTCTCCGTTTTACTTCAGGCGCGAGGTTGCCGACAGGTGCCGCGAATTCGAGATACTTCCGGAGGGGGGCGGGTGGTCGCTGGTTTTGCGCCTTTACGACGACGCCTTCGCCTACCGCTTCAGGTCGGATTTCGGCCCCGGGGAGATGGAGGTGAAAAGCGAGACCTCGCAGTTGAGATTCCCCGCAGGGAACGGGGCGTGGATACAGCCCACGGACGGGACGCGCTCCGACTTCGAGGCGGTCTGCATCAAGGGCGCCGTTTCGGACCTCTCAAAAAAATACGCGAGCGCGCTGCCGTTTCTGGTGGATTTCGGCGGCTTCAAGGCGGCAGTCCTGGAGTCGGACGTGTTTTCGTATCCCAGCCTGCGCGTCGCCTGGGACCGGGAGGGCGGATTCGCGCGCGGGATATGGTCGAAGTACCCCCAAAAAATGGAACATGAGGGCAGGGTCTGGAAAATATCGGAAACCGAGGACTTCATCGCAAAAACTTCCGCCGCGCGCGACTTTCCGTGGCGCATCGTCTATTTTGCGGATTCCGACGAAAAACTCCTGGACTGCGACGCCGTTTACAGGCTCGCAAGCCCCTGCCGCATAGGGGACGTATCGTGGATACCCTACGGGACGTGCGCTTGGGACTGGTGGAACGAGCGGTTCCTGGAGGGCGTGGATTTCGAGACCGGGGTGAACATGGATACCGTCAGATACTTCATCGATTTCGCCTCCCGCTTCGGCCTGAAGTTCTCGCTGGTTGACGACGGCTGGATAAGAACCGGCGGAGTTGCGGACGGCCCGCAGTGGTTCCGCCGCTGCAAGTCGTCGTTTGACATAAGGGCCGCCGCCGAATATGCGAAATCAAAGGGCGTAAAGCTCCTGCTTTGGGCCGCCGCAAAGGACGTTGAAAAGGACATAGCCGACAACATGCGCTATATGAGGGAACTCGGCGTCGCGGGGCTGAAGGTCGATTTCATAGAGCGCGACGACCAGCTTGCAAACGAGTATTACGAGGCCGTGGCCCGCGCTGCGGCCGAAAACGGGCTCGTGGTTTTCTTCCACGGCTGCTCCCGGCCCAACGGGCTGAGCCGGACCTATCCGAACGTCCTCAGCTACGAGAGCGTGCGCGGGAACGAATATACGAACATGTCCGGCGGCCTCACAATCGGGCACGACCTGAACGTTGCGTTTACGCGCATGATGACAGGCGCCCTGGACTTTACGCCCGGGGCCATGCTGAACGTAAAGGAAAAGGAGTTCCGCCCGGGGTGCGGAATACGCATGGGGCTGGGCACCCGCGCTAGCCAGATGGCCCTGTTTGTCCTGTACTATTCGCCGGTGCAGATGCTCTGCGATTCGCCTACGGCCTACGAGAAGGAGCCCGACGTGGCTTCGTTTATCGGGCGCATTCCGACCGTATGGGACGAAACAAAGCCGCTTTCGGGGCGGATTGACGAGTACGCGGTCGTGGCGCGCCGCTCCGGGGACGACTGGTACGTCGCGGCCGTTTCGGCGCCGGAGCGCGAGGCGGAGGTGGATTTTTCGGAGCTGTTCCCGGCGGGGGTAAAGCTTGATGTTGAGCTTTTCAGGGACGGGCGCAATGCGGGGAAAAAGGCGTCGGATTTCAGGCGCGAGGCGTTTGAGTCCGACTCCTCCCGGAGGCTGAAAATAAAAATCGCCCGGGACGGCGGCTTCGTGCTGCGGGCCTCCCCTAAGCGGTGATTTTTCGGCTAGAGCCAGCCGTAAAAAAGTCGGGCGCGCGGAGAACTGTGCCTGCCGCGCGCCCTTTTTGGGGTTAATTTTTAAAAGGCCCTACTTTGCGAGCGCCTTGTCGTAGCGGGCGCAGACTTCGTCCCAGTTTACTATGTTCCAGACCGCCTTGAGGTAGTCGCCGCGCAGGTTTTTGTATTTCAGATAGTACGCGTGCTCCCAGACGTCTATGCAAAGAAGCGGGGTCCTCCCGCAAGTCTGGGCGGCAGGGCCCATGAGCGGGGCGTCCTGGTTCGGGGTGGAAACTATGTCCAGTTCGCCGTCAGGGCCGGCCACAAGCCACGCCCACCCGCTGCCGAACCTGCCGAGCCCGGCCGCCGTCATCTTTTCCTTGAAGGCGTCGAACGAGCCGAACGCCTTGTCGATTGCCTTCTTCAGCTTTTCGCAGGGCTCGGTCTTTTTCGGGGTGAAGCCGTTCCAGTAAAACTGGTGGTTCCAGACTCCGCCGCCGTTATTGCGAACCGCGGTGCGGATGCTTTCGGGAACCTTGTCCAGATTTGAAACCAGCTCTCTCAGACAGGCCGGCGCCTTGAATTCCGGCGCCTTTTCAAGGGCGGCGTTTAAGTTTGCCACGTAGGCCGCCTGGTGCTTGTCGTGGTGGTACATGACGGTTTCCGCGTCGATGTACGGCTCCAGGGCGTTCTGGGCGTAGGGCAGGGGCTGAAGTTCGTATTTCATTGTATTTCCTTGTGTTTGAGCTCCCGCGAACAGGGGCGCGCACAGGGCCAGCGCAAGTATTGTCGTTTTAGCCTGAAATGTCATCGCTCTCGTCCGTGTTCTCTAAATTTTTTATGTTCCTTTTGAGCGCGAAAAACGTCCTTAGAAGTTCCGCGCACTCGTCCTTTAAAACACAATCGGCAACATCCACCCTGTGGTTAAGCCCGGACATTTCATGAAATTTCGCAGCCCCTCCCAGAAAGCCCATCTTGGGGTCCGGCGCGCCGAAAACGACGCGGCTTACGCGGCTCATAACGCACGCCCCCGAACACATGGGGCACGGCTCCTTTGTGACGTAGAGCGTGGCGCCGTTGAGCCGCCAGTCGCCGATTGCGCGCGCCGCCTGGGTTATTGCCAGCACCTCCGCGTGCGCGGTGGGGTCCCCCATGGTCTCCACCATGTTGTGCGCCTGGGCGACGACCTCCCCGCCGTATTCGATTACGGCCCCTATCGGGACCTCTCCGAGCTTCCAGGCCCTGAGCGCGCGGTTGTAGGCGAGCTTCATGAAAAATTCGTCGCCGCGCTCGAGCTGCGACGGGTACATGGGGCTGAATGGGCATTCGGGGACCGTTTTATCGTTCATCGCGCTTAATTTCTTGACTAGGGCGGTATAAAAAACACAAATAGAAAGAATTAGCGTAAAAATATCAATATATTAAATGTCAGACTGCGTAGAAGTAGAAGGTAAAGTGGTGTCGGTTCTTCCCGGCACAATGTTCAGGGTCGAACTGCCGAACGGCCACGTGGTGCTAGCCCACATTTCGGGGAAGCTCCGCAAGAATTTCATCAAGCTCACGGTCGGCGACAGAGTCAAGATGGAGATGACCCCGCAGGACATCGAAAAGGCGCGCATCGTCTACCGCATGCGCAACACCGAGCTTCCCCCGCGCCGCGCCCCGATGCGCAGTTACGGGCCGAGGAGGCGGTAAGCCGGAGGCCGGGGGTGAGGCTGCGCTTTTCGGCGGTTTTCATTGCCCTTGCGCTCGCGCTGGCGGCACTGGCCGCATTTTCGATGTGCACAGGGTCCCTCAAACTCGGATTTTGGGAGGTGCTGTCTGTATTGTCCGGCATGGGCGGGAGCGAGACGGCCTCCGCCGCCGTATTCCACATAAGGCTCCCGAGGCTCGCGGCGGGGGCGCTGGTGGGGGCCTCTTTGGCGTCTGCGGGGGCCGCGATGCAGAGCCTTTTCAGAAATCCGCTGGCTGACCCCTCGATAACGGGCGTAAGCTCCGGCGCGGCTTTGGGGGCGGCCCTCTCCGTCTGCGTATTTTCGTCGGCGCTCTTGCCGATACAGGCGGGCGCCATGGTTTTCGGCATTGCGGCTGCGGCCGCGATATGGCGCCTGGGGCGCATAAACGGCAGGGTTTCCGCGTTTTCAATGCTGCTTGCGGGGATAGCGGTGAACGCGTTTTGCGGGGCTCTGGTCGGCTTTGCGATGTATTCGGCGCGCGAGGCGGGGCTGAAGGGCTTCATATTCTGGACCCTCGGCTCTCTCGACAACTGCTCGTGGGGCGGGATAGCCCTTTCTGCTGCCATATCTTGTGCGGCGTGGGGCGTTCTGATGGCAAACGCACGCGGGCTCAACATGCTTCTTCTCGGCCGCGAGGGCGCCTACCACTCCGGGGCCGACGCGGACAGGCTTCAGTTTCTCGCCATGTTTTGCGCGGCCGCGCTCACTGCGGCGTCCGTTTCAATCTGCGGCATAATAGGCTTTGTCGGCCTGGTGGTTCCGCACATGGCGCGCCTCGCCTCTGGCCCCGACAACCGCAGGCTGCTTCCGCTTTGCGCCCTGGGCGGGGCCTGTCTCGTCACTTTTTCAGATTTGGCCTCGCGCCTGCTCACACCCGGGGACAACGTTCCGATAGGCGTGGTAACCGCCCTGATAGGCGCGCCGTTTTTCATGTTTTTGCTCCGGAGGGCGAGGAATGCTTGAAATTCGCGACGCATCGTTTTCTTACGGCTCGCGCCGGGTGCTGGACGGGGCGTCGCTTTCCGTGGCCTCAGGGGAGTTCACTGCGGTTCTGGGGGCAAACGGGGCCGGAAAGAGCACGCTTTTAAAGGTGGCAAGCGGCCTTGAGAGGCCGTCGTCGGGCTCGGTTGCAATCTCCGGGCGGGATGTCGGCTCATACTCGCCGCGCGGCCTTGCAAAGATAAGGGCAGTCCTCGAACAGGAGCCGGAATTCTGCTTCGATTCGACCGTCCTTGAGACGGCGCTCCTTGGAAGGTACGTTTACGGCGGCTTTTCAGCCTCCTGCGCCGATGTCGAAATCGCGCGCCAATGCCTGGCCCTGGCCGGGCTTTCCGGATTTGAGGGCAGGCTCTACACGCGCCTTTCAGGCGGCGAAAAGCGCCGGGTGCAGCTCGCCCGCGCCCTCGCCCAGATAGGGCCGGAATGCTCCGGCAAGCTCCTGCTTCTCGACGAGCCCTCCGCCGGCCTCGACCCCGCCCACGCCCACCTCATCCTTGCGGCTGCCCGTTCGCTCGCGTCGCGCGGCTGCGCCGTCGTCGCTGTCCTCCACGACCCGAACCTGGCGGCCGCCTACGCGGACAGAATCGCGCTTATGAAGTCCGGCCGGGTGACGGCTTGCGCCCCTGCCCGGGAGGCTATGGACGCGGGCTTACTCGGGGAAACCTACGGAATCCCGTGCCGGATTATTTCGGACGGCGGATCAAATTTTGCGCTCTTTCAGAGGCGATGAGCCTCGCGCATTCCTCGGGTGAGGCGTTTTCCGGAAGCGACAGCGTGCTTCGGAATTCCCCGATTTTCGGCGTTTTTGCAAATCTGCCGTAAGGGCAGGCCCGCAGGCACTCGTCGCAGCCGAAAATCCTGCCGCCTGCCATTTCCATCTCGGCTTTTGAAAGCGGGCCCTTGCGCTCTATCGTCAGGTTTGAAATGCATATTCGCGCATCGACGACATGCGGCGGGACTGCGGAAAGGGCGCCCGTCGGGCACGCGTCCACGCACCTGCGGCAGGTTCCGCACCTGTTTTTTACCGGCGGGTCCGGCTCGATTTCGGCGGTGGTGAGTATCACGCCCAGAAACTGCCATGGCCCGTTTTCGCGCGTTATCACAAGCGAGCTTTTCCCGAGCCAGCCGACGCCGCTTTTTATCGCGAGGTACTTCTCCATGAGTGGGGCCGTATCCACGCACACTTTCTGCCTGAAGCCGAGCCTTTCCAGGGGTTCTGCCGCGCGGAAAAGCCTGCGCTTCAGCACTGCGTGGTAGTCCTCGGACTGGGCGAAAAGCGCGACCCTGCGCTCGCCTGACGGTCTGAAAAATCCAGCGGCAAAGACCAGCGCCGAGCGCGCGCCTTCCAGCAGAAGCCCGGGGTCGAGGCGCTTTTCCACATTGCGCGAAAGGTAGCCCATTTCGTCTGCCATGCCGCGCCTGAGCCATCCTCGGAAAACTTCTGCGACGCTTTCGTCAACCCTCTCGGCGCGGGCGACGCGCATGGAGTCGAAGCCCAGCCGTCCCGCCTGCGCCTTCAGTTCGCCCTTTATGTCATTTGCCGTCCGCATGGCGGGTATTTCTCAAAAAAACTTGCACTTTGGGCGCGAAGGTCAAACAATATTTCGCATATGAAGATGGTAAAAGCTGTGATAAAGCCCTTCAAGCTGGAAGAAGTCAAATCCGGCCTCGCGGAAATCGGCGTGGAAGGCATGACTGTAACGGAAGTCAAGGGGTTCGGCCGCCAGAAGGGGCATTCCGAAATTTACCGCGGCAGCGAATACACGAGCGAGCTGCTGCCGAAGCTCGTGCTGGACATATGCGTCCCGGACGACCTGGCTGAGAAGGTTGTCGCGACCATAATGAAGTCTGCGCAGACGGGAAAGATAGGGGACGGAAAAATCTTCGTCTGGTCTGTCGACGAAGTCGTAAGAATCCGCACAGGCGAAAGGGGCCTTTCCGCCCTTTGAGACGCCGGTTGCATGGCGCATGTTTTTAAGGCCGCGGATGGGGCGCGCCGGCTGCGTTTCCGTCTCGGCTTTTTTGCCGCCCGCACTTTGCGCGGACGTTTTTTTGGGGGGCCGATTTTGCTTGGAAATGCCGGGCTTAATCCGAAATTATTCTGCGGACGCCCAATCAGACATGCCGCCCGAAGCGTTTGGGGGCGGGATTAAAGATTGCTGTTTTTTATTAATTTTCTTATTGAATTTTTCAAAATTTTCCGATTTCTCTGTTGCCAACAAATAAAATTTAAAAAAGGTTCCTCCCCTGTGATAAGAACTCATGGAGTTCTTCCGAAAGGATAGCAGGGGAGGTCATTTTTTTAGTAGTATGTTGTGAGCTCATGTTGAAGCAAATCCGTTTCAGAGCGTATTGCATCTTTTATAAGCGCGTAAGAGCGCGCGTCGTTTCGTTCCCATTTTCTTTGAATTGCCCATGTGAAGTAGTCGGCAATCTGAAGGTCCAAATTAGATTTTGATGCATGATGATATATACGGTATCGTACAGTGTCTGGCAACATTCTTGAGAGCGTCGTCTTTATTGCCTTCTTCATCATTTGTCGTTTTGCCGGAATGCTGTCCGTAAAGATAATCACCTCTTTTATGGTTTCTACCTTCTCTAATTCAAGCGTCTTTCTTATACTGTGCCCCAACAGTTCTGAATAGATTTTTTCGGGAGGGCGCATGATTGGATTTGTCTTATTTTTTGAAATAATTGTTGCGACAATTTTACATCCAATCAGATTTCTTTTTATTATTTCATAAACCTTGTCACGCGTATTTTGTTTATCTTCGGTTGCGTGAAAATATTCGATTTCCAGCCCAGATTCGATTATATCGTATTTCAATTTAACCAGCTCGTTATATGCGGCAAAGGGTCGTCGCTTTGCCAGTGAGCCAATCATAAAATATTTACTTCCATTCGCGCTGAAGTCAAAATTTCCCGCCTCATCAATAAATATGTAAAGTATATCTTTATCTATGTCATCCATATATGCGTAAAAAACCGAACATTTTTTTTCTCAAATTTTAGATTAAAAATTATACAGATATTTTAAAATCCAAAAAGAAAAAATATAATACAAGGGTTGTATGTTGATGATTTTTAATGAATTATATTGGGTTTTTCAGATTTTAATCTGTGGTTTTCGCTCCACGCCACGATAGGGTGGGGGGATTATTTTTCGGGCAGGGGGCGGTAAATGGAAAACGACGGTCTGCCGCCTGCCAGCCACGGCCTTGGGCGTCCGGGTTTTAATTCTTTGTTTTTTTGCATCCGCAAGGCTGGATTGGGGGGAAGGGTAGGCGGGCCCGTCCGCGTCCGAAAGATTGGCATGGCCGCTTCAGATTCCCCTGCGGCAGGTTCGGCTTTGGGGACGCATTGCGCAAATGCGCGTCTTGAATGCGGGCGCAGGCTGGGGCGCAAATGCAGTTTATGCGCGTAGCGGGGCGCGCAATGCGAAAGGTTGCGGGCTGCCATAGTGCGGGCAGGCGTTTTTTCAGGGCCTATTTGCCGGGCTTTTTAAGAGGGCAATCCGGAGTGTGTTCAATCCCGCGCGGCGCCTGAATTCTGCGCCGCACCGGGAGTTGCGCCTTTCATGTTTTGTGAGGCGTCCGCCCAGGCTGCGCGGGTGATTTCTGCGATTGTCGCCGCATTTTTCGCGTCGCTTTGTCTGGAATCTGTCACAAAAACTGCGATGCAGAGGATTCTCCCGTCGGGAAGCTCGGCAAATCCGAGGTCGTTGTCGGCTATTTTCACTCCGGATGGCAGGCGGGACGATGAGCCGGTCTTGTGTCCGGATGGGGCGGTTTCGGGCAGGCCCGCCGGGATTTTGTCCTTTCCTGTCGCGCAATCCTCAAGGGCCTTTTTCAGTATTCCGGCGTAGCGGGGCGGCAGTATCTCCCCTTTTAGAAAGCGGCCGAGCAGGCGCGCGCAGCCCTCCGCCGTCGCGGTGTTTAGGCGCTGGTTTTCGACATCGAGCTGCATGGAGTTTTCGTCGGCCGATATGCGCGCGTCCCCGCAGTCGCCGAGGCGTTCGAGCCTGCGCATTATTTCGCCGGTTCCGCCGCACTCCCTTATTATGATGTCGCAGGCGTTGTTGTCGCTTTCCGATATCATGAAGCGGAGCAGGTCAGCCCTGGAAATTTCAAACCCGTCCGGCGGCATTTTGTCGCGCATCGGGCTGTGGGTGTTTTTGTGGAGGTCGCCGGGTTCCACCCTGATTTTCCCGAGGGCGTCCTCCCCCCGCTCCGACAGCATGTCGAGGTATGCCAGCGCCGTGTGGAACTTGAATACGCTCATGAGCGGGACGCGCATTCCGGCGTTCAGGGAGGCAACGGTTTCCCCTTCGCAGACTGCCGCCACTGCGACGGACGCGCCGGAAGCGGACGCGATATTCTCGACTATCCCCTGCGCCCCGCCCGCCGCCGGAGCGCCCCGGGCGGAGGATATGCCGGCAAAGAGCGCGGCTGCGCACAGGGTTGCAGCGGGCGATGCGAGGATTGCGAAAACGGTTTTCCTTATTCTCATACTGCAAAATTTTCCGTAAGAGGCGGGCGGTGCGGCGAGGCTGCAATGCGCGCGGGCATTTCGCGGGCTTTGACTGCCGCCGCCTTTTGCGCGCGTCAGGCGGCCCGGCCCCCGCGGGGAATTCATAGCTCGGGCAGGTCGGTGTCCTTTATCCTCTCGACGGACGCCCCGAGCAGGGCGAGTTTTTTGTCGATATTTTCGTAGCCCCTGTCCAGATGGTATATGCGCTGTATGAAAGTCTCGCCCCTGGCGCACAGCGCGGCTATGAGCAGGGCGGCGGAGGCGCGCAGGTCGGAGGCCATTATGGGCGCGCCGGAAAGAGGCGTCTTGCCGCGCACTATCGCGCTTGCGCCCTCGCGGGCTATGTCGGCCCCCATGCGCATGAGCTCTGAGACGTGCATGAAGCGTTCCGGATAAATCCTCTCGGTTACAATCGAGATTCCCGGAACCTGCGTCATGAGCGTCGTAAGCTGCGCCTGAAGGTCAGTCGGAAATCCCGGGTGGGGCATCGTTATGGCTTCTACCGGCCTGAGCTTCAGGCCCTCGCCGCTCACGGCTATCTCGCTTTTTGACTTGTATTCAAAAACCGCCCCGGCGGATTCGAGAATGTCGAGCATGGCGGCCAGGTCCTTCTTTACGGCGCCCTTTACGGAGACCGCTCCCCTGGTGGCAAGGGCCGCCATGAGCCAGGTTCCTGCCTCTATCCTGTCTGGGAGGACGGAATGCTCCGCGCCCCCCAGGCGCGGGACGCCGGTAATTTCAAGAGTGGGCGAGCCGATGCCGTCTATTATCGCGCCCATCTTCACAAGCATCCGGCACAGGTCGGCGATTTCCGGCTCGCATGCGGCGTTTTCGATTGTGGTTGAGCCGGGGGCCGAGACGGACGCCATCAGTATGTTCGCCGTCCCGGTGACGGTGCTCCCGTAGCGGCCGCCGAGGAATATGTGCGTTCCGCGCATACGGCGCGCGTCGACGTTCAGGTAGCCGCCGGATATTTCAACCGAACATCCGAGGGCGCGCAGGCCCTTTATGTGCAGGTCTATCGGCCGCGCGCCTATGACGCAGCCTCCGGGCATGGAAACTTCTGCCTTTTTCATTCTGGCCGCAAGCGGGCCGAGCAGGCAGATGCTGGCGCGCATCTTCCTCACGAGGTCGTAGGGCGCGCGGGGGGAGACGTTCTTTGCCTCTATCTCCCACACGCCCGGCCTCGGGTTTGAAACCGACGCCCCGAGCGAGGCGACGATTTGCGCCATGAAGCGCACGTCGCTCAAATCGGGCACGTTTTTTATGACGCACTTCTGGTCTGTCAGAAGCGCCGCGGCAAACATTGGCAGGCACGCGTTTTTTGCCCCCGACACGGATACCGTGCCGCGGAGGCGCGCGCCGCCCTTTATTCGCATCGCGTCCATTTAGGGGCGTCGGGCTGCTGCGCTTTACGGCTGCTTCGGGGCTCCCCCTTCGGGGCGTCCCTGCCTCTGCGAACCCCTTTCGGGGCGCCTGCCGTTGGGGCGGAAGTTTCTGCCCCCGCGCTGGCCGCCCTTCTTGAAGTCGCCCTTGGAGTTGCTGAACTTGCGCTGCCCGCGGTCGCCGCCCTTGCGCCCCTTGTAGTCGCCCTTGCGGTTTTTGCGGAAGCTGGCGCCGCCCGGCTTCTCCTTCTTGAAAATTGAGGCAAAGAGGCGCCTTATGCGGTTGAGGATGCCGATTTTCGGCTCCTCTACGCTCGAGTAGGAAATGAAGTCGGCCTTGGGCTGCTCCCTCCTCGTGCTCGGGCGCTTGTCGAGCGAAACCTCGACTGCGCGGGGCTTGAATTCGGGCTTTTCAAAAGCGGGCCCGGAGCGGGATTCCCCCTCTTCGGACGGCGCATCCGCAGCCTCCGGGGCGGCCTCGCCTTCCGCCGGAGCTCCGGCCGGAGCCTCATCTTCGCGGCTTTCGTTGGAAAACCTGCGGTCCCTTTCAAAGCGTCCGCCCCTGCGTTCCCGGCGTTCGCCCCTTTCCCCGCGCTCCCCGCGCTCGCGGCGGGGCCTGCGTTCGCCCCTGCGTTCAAAATCTTCCTCGGGCGAGCCTTCGCCGCCTTCATAGCCTTCCAGATGGCTTCCGCTGAGCTTTTCCTTGAATGCGGAGGGGTCTTCTATTTCCCCGCACGTGGCGGCGGAGGAGGCTGACGAGGATTTTGACGCCCCGCCCTTGTTGCGGCGGTTCTTGCGCGGCTTCTGCCTTTCCGTCTGGGCGCAGGCTTCTGCGGGGCTTTCGGATTTTTCGCAGGGGCATTCGGCTTCGGCGGCCTTTGTCTGTTCGCATTCGGCCGTGACAACTTCAACCGAGACGCTTTCGACTTCCGTTATTTCCTGTGCGGGCGTCTGCGTCTCGTTCTTTTCGGTATTTTCTTCCATGATGTGTTTTGCGGTGCGCGCGGGGATTCTCTTGCATGGTTGCTGTATGTTAAGCCCGGTCTTGCGCGCCCGTTCGCCCGTCTGCGGGGCGGGCGCCGCCGGCTTGTCCGCGGCCTCGCTCCATCCCCGCGCACGAGGTGTCCGGCCGCCGTCTGCATTGCGCCTAAACTTTGCGTTTCCAAGTTCCCTCGGCCCTGTTTACAAATAAGTTCATATGCCAAGAAGGCCGTTTGAGGCATGCAGACTTAAAACGCGGTCAACTTTTTCAGGTTTTCGGCTTTTTTTCAATCTAATTTTTATATTGGGGCGGTTTTTGGAAGGTTTTTGCCGCCGGGGCGCCTCCGTGGCGTGGCGTCTGCGGCACGCCGGGCAGGGGGCGTTTCTTGCGCGAAGGGGCCTTGGAGGGGGACGGGCCGCAGCGGACGGCGCGCATCCGGCATCCCGGCAGCCCGGCGCGTTTTCTGCGTTTCGGCGGGTTTTGGGGAAACGTTTAAAAAGGTTTGACGAAGGGGGGGGAATGTGGGATATTTGGATTTCGATGCGTTTCTGTTGCCTGGTGAGAGGGGCGGCGGGGGCGCCGTTTTTTGCCTTATGGAACTTGTCGATTGCCGCGTGGACGGGCGCGTCGCATTTTTGGAGATGCGCGGTTCTAAGCTTAACTGCCTGAGCGGGCGCCTTTGCCGCGAGATGGTGGACGCTTTCGCGTCCCTCGCCTCCGAGGATATTTTTGCGATAGTGCTGAGGGCGCCCGAGGGCTCCAGGGTGTGGAGCGCGGGCCACGACATTTCGGAGCTTCCCAAGCGCAGCCGCGACCCGCTGTCGTACTCGGTCCCGATGGAGCATCTGCTGAGGGCCGTTGAGGACGCCCGCGTGCCGGTCATCGCCCTGGTGGAGGGCGGCGTGTGGGGCGGGGCCTGCGACCTGTGCACGGTTTGCGACATGATAGTGGCCGACGAAAACGCGACCTTTGCCATAACCCCCGCCAAAATCGGAATCCCCTACAACGCTTCGGGGCTAATGCACTTTGTAAACGCCATGAGCCTCAACAAGGCCAAGGAGATGTTTTTCACGGCCTCCCCGATAACCGCGCAGGACGCCTACAACATGGGCTTTGTAAATTACGTCGCCCCCTCCGGGAAGCTGATGGAGGTTTTGAATGAAAAGCTCCTCGACAAGATGCGCGGCAACTCCGTCCTGGCGATGAGCGCCATAAAGCGCCAGTTTTCCCTGATAATGAAGGCCCGCGCCTCGCTTTCGGCCGAGCGGTTCGAGCGAATGCAGGCGTGGCGGCGCGCCGTGTACGACGGGGACGACTACGAGGAGGGCATCCGCGCCTTTTTTGAAAAGAGGCCCCCCGCCTTCAAGGGCAGGGCGGACGAACTGGATTTAATCCTAAAAAACAATACAGCCAAAGAATGAAAGAAGACAAGCTATTCGGAGAGTTCCGCGCCCCGACTTACGAGGAGTGGAAGAAAGAGGCGGAAGCCCTGCTAAAGGGCGCGCCCTTCGACAAAAAAATGCTGACGAAAACGCCAGAAGGCATAGTTTTGCAGCCGATATACAACGCTTCAGACGCGGGCCCCGCGCCCGCCCTTCCGGGTTCCGGCGACTACGTTCGCGGCATCGACGCGTCCGGATACCGCGCGCGCCCCTGGCTCATTTCCCAGGAGCTTTACGCGGCCGAGCCGGCCGAGTTCAACAGGAAGGTGAAGGACGCGATTTCAAAGGGCCAGACTTCCGTGGAGCTCGTGCTCGACGAGCGCACGCGCGCCGGGCTGGACGCCGACGCGGTGGGCGGCCCGAAGGTGGGCTGCCGCGGGCTTTCCGCGTCGCTTAAGTCGGACCTCGAGGCGGCCCTGGCGGGCGTGGATGCGGAATCCGTGAGCCTGAACGTCTGGGCGGGCCCTGCGACACCGGCAGTCGCCGCAATGCTCTATTCGGCCTTCCCCGGCAAAAAGCTGTCGGGCGGCTTCTATTTCGACCCGATTTCGGAGCTCGCGGCCGCCGGGACTCTGCCGTGTTCCATGGAGTGCGCCTACGACCGCATTTTCGCCGTGGCTTCCTACAACGCAAAGAACATGCCCTCCATGGGCGCGATTGGCGTAGACACCCTCCCTTACTCGTCCGCGGGCGCCAGCGCCGTCGAGGAGCTCGGGGCGGCGTTTGCTGCCGCCGTCAAATACCTGCGCGAAATGCTCGCCCGCGGCATGTCTATAGACGAGGCCGCGCCGCTCGTGCGCTTCAGGCTCTCGATAGGCTCGAACTTCTTTACGGAAATCGCCAAGTTCCGCGCCGCCCGCTCTGTGTGGAGCAGGATAGTCGGGGAGTTCGGCGGAGGGGACGAGGCGCGCAAAATGCGCATTTCGGCCCGCACCGCGCTCTACAATAAGACCGTGTTCGACCCGTACGTCAACATGCTGCGCACCACCACCGAGGCTTTCTCGGGCGTCATAGGCGGCGTGGAGTCCATGACAGTGGCTCCCTTTGACGAGATAGTCCGCCGCCCGGACGAATTCTCCATGAGGATAGCCCGCAACCAGCAGATAGTCCTCCAGGAGGAGTGCAACCTCTGCGACGTAGTCGACCCTGCGGGCGGCTCGTTCTTCGTGGAGAGCCTGACGGGGGAAATCGCCGCCAGGGCGTGGGGCTTCTTCTCGGAAATCGAGGCGGCCGGGGGAATGGAAAAGGCCGTAATGGACGGCATGGTCCAGAAGGCTGTCGCGGCGACTGCGGCCGGGCGGAGGAAGCTGTACGATTCGCGCAGGAGCGTGATTGTCGGCACAAACTCCTACGCGAACCTCTCGGAAAAGCCCCTTGAAAAGCAGCCCTGCCGCTGCAAGGAGGTGGCGGAACGGCGCATGCGCGAAGTCTCGGACGCGCGCAGAATCATCGATATGAAGTTCAAGGGAAAGAAGGGCTCCGAACTCATGGACGCCATGATTTTAGCGGCGGGCGCCGGCGCGAGCGTGCAGGCCATTTGCGAGGAGATGTGCTCCTGCTCCTGCGGAAAGCCCTCCGCCCCTGCGCTTGAAATCCGCAGGGCGGCCGAGCATTTTGAGGCGCTCAGAAACGCGAGCGCGGCCTACAAGGCCGAGCGCGGCGAAGGCCCCAAGGTGTTCCTTGCCACCATGGGCCCCCTCGTCCAGCACAAGGCGCGCGCCGACTTCATTCGCGGCTTCTTCCAGGTGGGCGGCTTCGACGTCGTCTACCCCAAGGGCTTCGGCGACGCGGATTCGGCTGCGGCGGCCTTCGCCGAAAGCGGCGCCAAGTATGCGGTGATATGCTCGACGGACGCCACGTACCCCGAACTCGTCGCCCCCGTGACCAAGGCCCTCAAGGCCGCGCGCGCGGACGCCAGGGTGATGCTTGCGGGCGTTCCAGCCCCCGAGTTTGCCGAGGCGTACAGGCAGGCGGGCCTCGACGGCGACATAAGCATAAAGAGCAACAACTACGAGACCCTGAAGGCATTTCTCGCGGATCTCGGCGTAATATAACAGCAGGAGGATTTGTAAAATGAGTAAGAATCCGGATTTTTCAAAAATCGCCTTCAACCCGTCTTCGCAGAAGGGCATGACGATGGAGGAATGGCGCAGGGACATTGAGGCACGCACCGGCAAGACGCTGGAGCACCTCATAACCGAAACCATGGAGCAGGTCGACGTCGACCCGCTCTATACCGAGGATGCCTACAAGGGTATGGAGCACCTCGGCTTCACGGCGGGCATCGCTCCGTTTCTGCGCGGCCCGTATGCGACCATGTACGTCGTGCGTCCGTGGACCGTCCGCCAGTACGCGGGCTTTTCGACCGCCGAGGAGTCGAACGCATTCTACCGCCGCAACCTCGCGGCCGGCCAGAAGGGCCTTTCGATAGCATTCGACCTCGCGACTCACCGCGGGTACGACTCCGACCACCCGCGCGTCATAGGCGACGTCGGCAAGGCGGGCGTTGCAGTCGACTCGATACTGGATATGCAGGTCCTCTTCGACCAGATTCCGCTTTCGCAGGTCTCGGTGTCGATGACTATGAACGGAGCCGTGCTTCCGATTCTCGCCTTCTACATCGTGGCCGGCCTCGAACAGGGCTGCAAGCTTGAGCAGCTTACGGGCACCATACAAAACGACATCCTCAAGGAGTTCATGGTGCGCAACACCTACATCTACCCGCCGACGCCCTCCATGAAGATTATAGGCGACATCTTCGCCTACACTTCAAAGAACATGCCCAAATTCAACAGCATCTCGATTTCGGGCTACCACATGCAGGAGGCGGGCGCCACTGCGGACCTGGAAATGGCCTACACGCTGGCCGACGGCCTCGAATACCTGCGCCAGGGCGAGAAGGCCGGGCTGAAGGTTGACGACTTCGCCCCGCGCCTGAGCTTCTTCTGGGCAATCGGCAAAAACTACTTCATGGAAGTGGCGAAGATGCGCGCCGCGCGCATGCTGTGGGCCAAGATTGTAAAGCAGTTCGACCCGAAAAACCCCAAGAGCATGGCCCTGCGCACGCACTCGCAGACGAGCGGATGGTCGCTCACCGAGCAGGACCCCTTCAACAACGTCGCCCGCACGTGCATCGAGGCGATGGGCGCGGCGCTCGGCCACACCCAGAGCCTCCACACAAACGCCCTCGACGAGGCGATAGCTCTGCCCACGGACTTCTCCGCAAGAATCGCCCGCAACACCCAGCTCTACCTTCAGGACGAGACCGGCATCTGCCGCGTAATCGACCCCTGGGGCGGTTCGTACTACGTCGAAAGCCTCACCAAGGCCCTCTACGAGCGCGCCTGGGCGCACATCCAGGAGGTCGAAAAGCACGGCGGCATGACAAAGGCCATCGAGGCGGGCCTCCCGAAGCTGCGCATCGAGGAGGCGTCGGCGCGCCGCCAGGCGAGGATAGACAGCGGGCGCGAGACGATAGTGGGCCTCAACAAGTACAGGCTCGCCCACGAGGAGCCCCTCGACATTCTTGCGATAGACAACACCGCTGTCCGCGAGGCGCAGATAAAGAAGCTCAACACACTCCGCTCTTCGCGCGACAACGCCAAGGTGCGCCGCATCCTCGACGAAATAACGAAGGTTGCGGGTTCCGGCGACGGCAACCTGCTAGCCCTTGCCGTCGAGGCCGCCCAGGCGCGCGCCTCCCTCGGCGAAATCTCCGAGGCCTGCGAGAAGGTGTTCGGCCGCTACAAGGCTACGATACGCTCGATTAGCGGCGTCTATGAAAGGGAATTCGAAAAGGGTGGCAAGGATATGGAAACCGTAAAGGAGGTCGCCGACCTCATCAAAAAGTTCGAGGAAAAGGAGGGCCGCAGGCCCCGCATACTCGTCGCAAAGATGGGCCAGGACGGCCACGACCGCGGCGCCAAGGTGGTTTCGACCGCCTATGCCGACATGGGCTTTGACGTCGATATCGGGCCGCTCTTCCAGACCCCCGAGGAAACCGCGAAAATGGCCGTTGAAAACGACGTTCACGTCGTCGCGTTCAGCTCGCTTGCGGCTGGCCACAAGACGCTTCTGCCGGCCCTTGTCGAGGAGCTCAAAAAGCTCGGGCGCGAGGACATAATGGTCATCATAGGCGGCGTCATACCTGCCCAGGACTACGAATTCCTCTACGAGCACGGCGCAAGCGCCATCTTCGGCCCCGGAACCGTAATACCGGAATCCGCCAAGAAGATTATGGAGCTTCTCATGGCCACCACCGCCTAGTGCGGGACGCGGCCTTGGGGCATTGCGGCGCGGGTTTTCCCGCGCCGTTTTTTTTGGGGGGCTGGCATAGATTGGAATCCTCCGAAAGAAACGAAAAATCAGGCAGCGTTTCGCGGCAGGTTTAGCGGGTGGCTTATCCGCGTAAAACTCCATTTCAGAATCCGCTTTCCGTTTCCTTATCCATGTCATACCCCTTTTTTTGAACAGGCAAGCCGTGGAGCGCGGGGCGGGAAGCTTCGTTGCGGCTTGGGGGGAGCCGCGCCGGGGCTTGGGGCAATGCGGATTTGCTCGGGCTTGCTTTGCGCTCCACCCGGGGGCGCCGGGCGTTTTGCGCCTTTTTATTGAGCGGCAATTTTCGGAGCTTTGGAAACGCGCGCCCGGAGGATAGGCGGTAGATTTAACCTTGTGCGCTTCAAAAACTTTTTTGATATGTATTTCGCCTTTTTAAGTTGACGCCTGCCGCCTGCGGGTGTTCGATTCCAAACAACCTTACCAATACCTTCCCCAATGAAAAACAATATAGCAAAACTATGCCTTCTTGCGGCCGCATGGCCGGCGGCCTATGCCGCTAATTTCGACGCGGCCCAAAGCGGAAACTGGAGCGATCCGGCGACCTGGGGCCGCACCGATCCCGGGGACATCCCCGGAGCCTCCGACACCGTGCGTTTTTCAAACGGCGTCGTCGTCGACCTCACGGAGTCGGCCACTATAACCTCCATCGGCTACCTCAACTCGGGCGAGACTTCTGTTCTCAACATTTCAGGCTCCGGCACGGTTCTCACCCTGACGGGCAATTCGCAGTTCTGGTACCAGAACCGCCTCGACATAAACATCAAAGACGGGGCCGCCATGGACGCCTCCTCCATCGCATGGGGCAGCGGCGGATACAGCAATATTGCAGTAGAGGACGCCTCGTTTAGCGGCGGGTTCGGCGAACTGCGCGGTTCGACGGTCGGCGACGGCTCGTTCTTCACCGTGAAGAATTCAGACGGCAAAACCGCCACAGCCACCGCCACGAGCGACTGGAATACGAATCCCAATGCCGCCGGCAGCAAGATGACGTTTGAAGTGAGCGGTTCGGGCTCTTCAATCGATATGGGCGGAAAGACTTTCCGCCTTGAGGCGACGGCAGGCGAGGCTGCGCTCGTAGTTTCAAACGGCGGGGTTTTCAAAAGCTATTTCATGGAAGTTCGCAACAATGCGAATGCCGTGAACCGCGTTTCGGTTTTCGGCGAAGGTTCAACCATTGCGGGGCAGGGCAACAACACAATCCAGATTGGCGGCAACCGCGATGTCGCCCTTGCGGAGAACAGCTCCACTAGCCTGACTTTCGGGGGCTTCGACGAGTCCGGGAAGTTTGTGGCCGCCGGCGCTTCGGCGCTCACGAGCTCCTGGGAAGTGAGGGTCACGCAGTCCGGTTCGGTGAACTTCCTCATAGGCGAGTCCAACTTGAGCTCCGAAATTTCGGCAAACCTCGGCGACGCGATTATGGCGGGCAAGTTTACAAAGACTTTTGAAGGCACGCTCATGCTCGACTTCAGCAACGTCGATACCCGCTTCCTTTCTGAAGGCACCTATTACGTATCCCTCATTTCCTCCACCGAGTCTCTTCTCAAGGGCCTTTCCGGCGACGCGACCTTTGAAGACTGGCTCAGCGTTTTGCAGACAAAAGACGGGGACGGCGTCAATTTCGAGCGCATATTCCTCTCGGGCGACAACAAGATTCTTTATGCCGAAGTTTCGGTTGTGCCGGAGCCTTCCGCGTTTGCTGCGGCTTTCGGGCTTCTCGCGTTCGTCTTTGCCGTCTGGCGCAGGCGGCCGGCCGGAAACTGATTTGGATGACTTTGGCGCCCGCGCTTTATGCCGGGCGCTTTTTTTGTGTTATTCCCTTGCTTTCGGCGCCGATTTCATGCCGCCGATTTGCCGCCGGTAAACCGGGCTGGCGGAAAAGTGCCCGATTTGCCCGCTGCACGGAATGTGCCTTGCTGCGGCATTGATGCGTGGTTATTTCCCCGGCTTTTCGGGCTTGGCCCCGAGGGAGAGGCACATGGGGCACATGGTCTCCCTGGTCTTACAAAGGTGTGCGCGGCAATGTTCGCGGCCGTAATGGATGAGCTGGAGGTGCAGGCGCGGCCAACTGTCTTTGGGAAAGAGCTTCTTCATGTCCTTTTCGGTTTGCTCGACGCTTTTTCCGCTGGAGAGCCCCCAGCGCCGCGCAAGCCTGTGTATATGCGTATCGACCGGGAAGGTCGGCACGCCGAAGGCCTGCATCATTACTACCGACGCCGTCTTGTGCCCGACTCCGGGAAGGCTCTCAAGCTCTTCCATGTCCGCCGGAACTTCGCCCCCGAAGCGCTCCGCGATTATCTTTGAAAGGTTTGAAATGTTTGGCGCCTTCGCGTTTGAAAGCCCGCACGGGCGTATGATTTCCCTGATGCGCTCCACGGGCAGCGCAGCCATTTCGGACGGAGTGGAGGCGAGGGCAAACAGGGCGGGGGTGACTTCGTTCACCCGCCTGTCCGTGCATTGGGCGGAGAGCACGACCGCCACGAGGAGCGTGAAGGCGTCGCCGTGCTTGAGCGGAATTTCAAGGCTCGGGTACAACGCGTCCAGGCGCTTTTGTATGAAGTCGGCCTTTTCGAGCTTTGTCATGGAGATGTTTTGCGGTTCAGGCTCCGGCTTCCGGGCTTGCCGCAGGGGCGCATACGAGGAAGCTTTTGGATACGACAACCCCGTGCTCGTCCGTGGATGTGCAGGCGCCCAGAAGCGCCAATGCCAGAGCCGCCAGAACTATTCTTGCAATATTCATGCGGCGGATTTTTCCAAAGCGTCCCCAAAAGGCAACTTTTTTTGATTATAAAAATTGACGAGCCGCCCCGGAAATCCAAAATAATCTGCCTTTTAGCAATATTATGAGCGAAGATTCCAAGCACTTTATCGCGCAGATAGTGGAGTCGGATATCGCCGCCGGCTTCGAGCCGTCGCATGTCCACACCCGCTTCCCACCCGAACCCAACGGATGCCTGCATATCGGCCATGCCAAGGCCATATGTCTGGATTTCGGGACGGCGATGCAGTACGGCGGCAAGTGCAACCTGCGCTTTGACGACACCAACCCCTCCAAGGAGGACACGCGCTTCGTCGAGGCCATTCAGGAGGACATCCGCTGGCTGGGCTTCGACTGGAACGGCGGCCTGTTTTACGCCTCTGACTATTTCGAGCGCCTCTACTCACTGGCTGTCGAACTCATAAAGGCCGGCAAGGCATACGTATGCACGCTTTCAAGCGAGGAGTTCAAGGAATGCCGCGGCGTCCCCGGAAAACCCGGCACCCCCAGCCCCCACAGGGACAGGCCCGCCGCAGAAAGCCTCGACCTCTTCTCCAGAATGAGGGCGGGGGAATTTGAGGAGGGAAGCCACGTTCTCAGGGCAAAAATCGACATGGCAAGCCCGAACATGCACATGCGCGACCCCGCCATCTACCGCATTAAAAAGGACAGGCACCACCGCACCGGAACCGAATGGTGCATCTATCCGATGTACGATTTCGCCCACTGCCTCTCCGACGCAATCGAGGGCATAACCCATTCGTTTTGCACCCTCGAATTCGAGGTGCACCGTCCGCTGTACGACTGGTTCATCGAAAATACTTCCATAAAAAATTCGCTCGAAATCCGTCCGCGCCAGTACGAGTTTGCCCGCCTCAACCTCACCTACACCATGATGAGCAAGCGCAAGCTCCAGCAGCTCGTCGAGGAAAAAATAGTGGACGACTGGGACGACCCGCGCATGCCGACCGTCGCCGGTATGCGCCGCAGGGGTTACACCGCAGCCGCAATACGCAATTTCTGCGAGGCAGTCGGCGTCACAAAATTTAACAGCCTGACAGACCTCGCCCTTCTCGAATACCACCTCCGCCAGGATTTGAACGCCGTGGCCCTCAGGCGCATGGCCGTATTCGACCCCCTGGAAGTTGAAATCGAAAACTGGCCCGAAGGAAAAACCGACTGGCTCGACGCGGTAAACAATCCCGAAGACCCGTCAGCCGGAACGCGAAAAGTGCCGTTTTCAAAGCGCCTTTACATCGAAAGGGGCGACTTTATGGAAAATCCGCCGGCCAAATACCACAGGCTGAAGCCCGGCGGCGAGGTGCGCCTTCGCTACGGCTATATCGTAAAGTGCGTAAACGTCGTAAAGGATGCGGACGGGCGGATTGTAAAAGTCGTCTGCTCTGCCGACCTCGAAAGCCGGGGGGGCAATGCGCCCGACGGCCGCAAGATAAAGGGAACCATACATTGGGTCGACGCATCAAACTGCGTGGAGGCCGTTGCTAACCTCTACGACAGGCTCTTCACCAAGGCCGATATGTCGGATCTCGCCGAAGGAGAGGACTTCAAGGACTTCCTGAACCCGGATTCGCTCGTCAAATGCCGCATATTTGCCGAACCCTCCGTAAAGGATGCAAAACCAGGGGACCCCATACAGTTTGAACGCATGGCCTACTTCACTCCCGATTCAAAGGAAAGCCGACCCGAATCCCCCGTGTTCAACCGCTCCGTCACATTGAAGGATTCCTTCCCCAAAAATTCCTAGCCCACCAACGTACCGTTGGATCTAAGATGCTTTCGCATCTTGTGGCATGAATCGCCGCCCGGGTCCGGGCGGCTTTTCTGTGAGCCTGCCGCATTGCCGCAGGCAATGGCTCGGATTGCGTTATCTTCTGTGTGGGGCGGAGTATAACCCTTGCCAACGTACCGTTGGATCTAAGATGCTTCCGCATCTTGTGGCGCGAATCGCGGCCCGGGTCCGGACGGCTTTTCTGTGAGCCTGTCGCATTGCCGCAGGCAATGGCTCGGATTGTGTTATCTTCTGTGTGGGGCGTAGTGCAACTCTTGACAATGTGCCGTTGGATCTAAGATGCTTCCGCATCTTGTGACGCGAATCGCCGCCCGGGTTCGGGCGGCTTTTCTGTGAGCCTGCCGCATTGCCGCAGGCAATGGCTTGATTGTGTTATCTTTTGGGTGGGGCGGAGTATAACCTTTGCCAACGTACCGTTGGATCTAAGATGCTTTCGCATCTTGTGGCATGAATCGCCGCCCGAGTCCGGGCGGCTTTTCTGTGAGCTTGCCGTATTGCTGCGGGCAATGGCTCGGGTTGCGTTATCTTCTGTGTGGGGCGGAGTGCAACCCTTGACAATGTGCCGTTGGATCTAAGATGCTTTCGCATCTTGTGGCATGAATCGCCGCCCGAGTCCG